>NZ_CP022881.1:1219175-1828762 GCF_003491325.1 Staphylococcus sp. M0911 | reverse complement strand
CTTTATAGGTAATAAAACTGAAGTGGTTAAAGAAATAATAAATAAAATAAGAGGGGGAAATCATGTGACTAGTCAGAACCCAGAAGTAAATTATGAAGCATTAGAAAAATATGGACGTGACTTAGTAGAAGAAGTACGTCAAGGTAAAATGGATCCGGTCATTGGCCGTGATGAAGAAATTCGTAATACAATACGTATATTAAGTCGTAAAACAAAAAATAATCCTGTATTGATTGGTGAACCAGGTGTTGGTAAAACGGCGATTGTTGAAGGATTAGCACAACGTATTGTTAAAAAGGACGTACCTGAATCATTATTAGATAAAACCATTTTCGAACTTGATTTAAGTGCATTAGTTGCAGGTGCTAAATTTAGAGGTGAATTCGAAGAGCGCTTAAAAGCAGTACTTAAAGAAGTTAAGGAATCTGATGGTAGAATTATATTATTTATAGATGAAATTCATATGTTAGTAGGCGCTGGTAAAACGGATGGTGCAATGGATGCAGGAAATATGTTAAAACCAATGTTAGCACGTGGTGAATTACATTGTATTGGTGCTACAACATTAAATGAATATAGAGAATATATTGAAAAAGATTCAGCTTTAGAACGTCGTTTCCAAAAAGTGGGTGTCAGTGAACCAGATGTAGAAGACACAATATCCATTCTACGTGGTTTAAAAGAACGCTATGAAGTGTATCATGGTGTACGTATTCAAGACCGTGCATTAGTTGCAGCAGCAGAACTTTCCGACAGATATATTACTGATAGATTCTTACCAGATAAGGCTATTGACTTGGTTGACCAAGCATGTGCAACGATTCGTACGGAAATGGGATCAAATCCGACTGAATTAGACCAAGTGAACCGACGTGTAATGCAATTAGAAATTGAAGAAAGTGCATTGAAAAATGAATCTGACAATGCTAGTAAACAACGTTTAGAAGAACTTCAAGAAGAACTTTCAAATGAAAAAGAAAAACAAGCGTCATTACAATCACGTGTAGAACAAGAAAAAGAAAAAATTGCGAAACTACAAGAAAAACGAGCAGAATTAGATGAAAGTAGAAAAGCATTAGAAGATGCACAAACTAATAATAATCTTGAAAAAGCAGCAGAATTACAATATGGTAAAATACCTCAATTAGAAAAAGAATTAAAAGAATTAGAAGATGTTTTCCAAGATGAACAAGGCGAAGATAATGATAGAATGATTCGTGAAATTGTATCTGATGAAGAAATTGGTGATATCGTTAGTCAATGGACTGGTATACCAGTTTCTAAATTAGTTGAAACAGAAAGAGAAAAATTACTTCACTTAGGTGACATTCTTCATAAACGTGTGGTTGGACAAGATAAAGCTGTAGACTTAGTATCAGACGCAGTTGTACGTGCAAGAGCAGGTATTAAAGATCCGAATAGACCTATCGGTAGTTTCCTATTCTTAGGACCTACAGGTGTAGGTAAAACAGAATTAGCTAAATCATTAGCAGCATCACTATTCGACTCTGAAAAACATATGATACGCATTGACATGAGTGAGTACATGGAGAAACATGCAGTGTCTAGATTAATTGGTGCCCCTCCAGGCTATGTAGGCCATGATGAAGGTGGTCAATTAACTGAAGCAGTAAGACGTAATCCTTATTCAGTTATCTTACTTGATGAAGTAGAGAAAGCACATAGCGATGTGTTCAACGTATTACTTCAAATATTAGATGAAGGTCGATTGACTGATTCTAAAGGTAGAAGCGTGGACTTTAAAAATACAATTATTATCATGACTAGTAATATCGGTTCACAAGTACTATTAGAACAAGTTTCAGAAACAGGAGATATTAGTGAATCAACTGAAAAAGCAGTCATGGATAGTTTACATGCTTACTTCAAACCTGAAATTTTAAACCGTATGGATGATATTGTGTTATTCAAACCATTATCAGTAAACGATATGAGTATGATTGTCGATAAAATATTAGGTCAATTGAATATGAGATTAGTTGATCAAAGAATTTCCATTGAAGTAACTGACGAAGCGAAAAAATGGTTAGGTGAAGAAGCTTATGAACCTCAATTTGGTGCACGTCCATTAAAACGATTTGTACAAAGACAAATTGAGACACCATTAGCTCGTATGATGATTAAAGAAAACTTACCAGAAGGTACTAAAATAAATGTAGATCTTAATAATGATAACGAATTAACAGTTGACGTGACTAAACCAGAATAATCGTGTTAATTCATAAAGAACAACAGGCTAGAAGAGCAATTCTAGCCTGTTGTTTGTATTAAAGTATAAACAAATGAAAGCTGGTAGCGACTATATTAAAGTTCGCTACCAGCTTTTTGTAATTAATAACAAATGTCCTATCTGTTACTAGAGATGACCATTTGTTTAATTTTTATTATTCGTATTGTTCTGACGTACTTTTTGGACTTATTGTAGCAGCTAAGATAGCAACTGCTACAGTAAAGATAACAGCCATGATGATTGGAGATACGACTTTTACCGCACCGCCACCATTTAAACTATTCAATACGAAATTGACCATTTGTAATAAGACTAATGCCCAAATAAATGTCATGAGGTATTTCATTGTATGTGACCTCCAATATAATATATACCTTTATTTTAATAGAAAAATACATGTTTGTATAGAGCGAATCAGAATGTAGTAAGATATATAATCACATTAACGATATATGATATCATTATTAAAATAATCATTAATTTCAGAGATATGATTTGATTTGTATTAAACAAATGCAAATATAGGTTATCATAATAGAATCAGTACTTTATTTTATTTATCATTTAAATGATAAATAAAAGTGATATGCTTGAGTTTAAAAACAGTAATATGTTAAATTAATACCTGGTATTAAAAATTTATTAAGAAGGTGTACAACCATGGATGTGGGTATTAAAGGTTTCGGAGCTTATGCTCCAGAAAATATAGTAGACAATGCCTATTTTGAACAATTTTTAGAAACGTCAGATGAATGGATTTCTAAAATGACAGGAATCAAAGAAAGACATTGGGCAAATGAAGATCAAGATACTTCAGATTTAGCTTATGAAGCAAGTGTTAAAGCAATTAAAGATGCTGGTATTCAACCAGAAGATATAGATATGATTATTGTGGCGACAGCTACTGGAGATATGCCTTTTCCAAGTGTAGCGAATATATTACAAGAACGTTTAGGTACTGGTAAAGTGCCTACAATGGATCAACTTGCAGCATGTTCTGGATTTATGTATTCAATGATTACAGCTAAACAATATATTCAATCTGGAGATTATCATAATATTTTAGTTGTCGGTGCTGATAAATTATCTAAGATCACTGACTTAACAGATCGATCTACGGCCGTTTTATTCGGTGACGGTGCTGGCGCAGTTGTCATTGGCGAAGTATCAGAAGGTCGTGGTATTATTAGTTACGAAATGGGATCGGATGGAAGCGGTGGCAAATACTTATATTTAGATAAAGAAACTGGTAAATTAAAAATGAATGGACGAGAAGTATTTAAATTTGCAGTTAGAATTATGGGCGATGCGTCAACACGCGTTGTTGAAAAAGCAGGTTTAACTTCTGATGATATCGATTTATTTGTTCCTCATCAAGCTAATATAAGAATTATGGAATCAGCTCGTTTACGCTTAGGTATTGAACCAGAAAAAATGAGCGTATCTGTAAATAAATACGGCAATACATCTGCTGCATCAATACCATTAAGTATCAATCAAGAGCTAGAAAACGGTAAAATTAAAGATGACGATACTCTTGTCTTAGTAGGTTTCGGCGGAGGCCTGACTTGGGGCGCAATCGTTATCAAATGGGGAAAATAGGAGGATAACTAATGAGTGAAAATAATAGAGTTGTTATTACAGGTATCGGAGCCTTATCTCCAATCGGTAACGATGCTGAAACAACATGGCAGAATGCATTAAAAGGAGTTAATGGTATCGATACTATCACACGAATTGATACTGAAAATTATAATGTGCATCTTGCTGGTGAATTAAAAGATTTTAATATCGAAGACCACATCGATAAAAAAGAAGCACGCCGTATGGATAGATTTACTCAATATGCTGTTGTAGCGGCTAGAGAAGCGGTCAAAGATTCTCAATTAGATATCAAAGCTAATGCTAACCGTATTGGTGTGTGGATTGGTTCTGGTATTGGTGGTATGGAAACATTTGAAACGGCGCATACACAATTGGTAGAACGTGGACCAAGACGTGTCAGCCCATTCTTTGTACCAATGTTAATTCCTGATATGGCTACAGGCCAAGTATCTATTGATTTAGGTGCTAAAGGACCAAGTGGTTCAACTGTTACAGCATGTGCAACAGGTACTAACTCAATTGGTGAAGCATTTAAGATTATCCAACGTGGTGATGCAGATGCAATGATTACTGGTGGTACTGAAGCACCAATTTCTCATATGGCTATTGCAGGATTTAGTGCAAGTCGTGCATTATCTACAAATAATGACAAAGAAACGGCATGTCGTCCATTCCAAGAAGGTAGAGATGGATTTGTTATGGGTGAAGGTGCAGGTATTGTGGTAGTAGAATCACTAGAATCTGCAAAAGCACGTGGTGCCAAAATTTATGCTGAAATTGTTGGTTACGGTACAACAGGCGATGCTTATCATATTACTGCACCAGCACCAGAAGGTGAAGGTGGTTCTAGAGCAATGCAAGCTGCATTAGATGATGCAGGTATTGAAGCAAAAGATATTCAATATTTAAATGCGCACGGTACAAGTACACCAGTAGGTGATTTATATGAAGTACAAGCCATTAAGAATACATTTGGCGATGCAGTCAATAATTTAAAAGTAAGTTCTACTAAATCAATGACTGGTCATTTATTAGGTGCTACTGGTGGTATTGAGGCAATCTTCTCTGCACTTTCAATTAGAGATTCTAAAATTGCACCAACGATTCACGCTGAAACACCAGACCCAGAATGTGATATAGATTATGTTCCGAATGAAGCGCAAGACTTAGACATTACACATGCAATGAGTAATAGTTTAGGATTCGGCGGACATAATGCAGTATTGATATTCAAAAAATTTGAAGATTAATAAATATAAAGCGCAAGTGTGAATTACATCGCACTTGCGCTTTTTTACATATTGAATGAAATAATTATTGTGATTAAAACTAAAACGAAATGTATAAGCAGGTTAGGGAACACCCATGAGGAAATCATGTAGTGTTCTTTTTTGACGTGTTGAGGATTTAAAAAGCTATCATCTTCCATGCTACGTTTTCTTGAAGTAGAGGAAAGTTGATATTTTAAACGTCTAAATCCATAGCTTGTTACATCGAAGATACCTTCTTGAACTAATAAAATAATAAACAATATGATGAAAAACACTAATGAAACATAAAATAAGACATTGATGTACTCGACCCATGTATGTTTGGTCCATAGCCAAAAAATAAAAGAAATGAATAGAGTTATTAGTAATGGATAGAGATAAGATTTAATTAATTTCAATAACATCACTCCGTATCGTATTGGTTTTAGTTTACATGAATCAACTTATTCTGAAAACAAAAAAATTCTATTTTATAAATTGCTTGCTTTATTGCATTAACGCAAAACTATATTGATTTTACATGTAAGTTACAGATATAATACTAATAAAGTATTCTGAATATTTTGAAGGGATTGTCAATTGTGAAAAATAAATGGGGGGATTAGATGAGAAAATACATCCTTAAAAGATTAGGTTATATGTTTTTATCATTATTCATCATTATTACAATCACATTTTTCTTGATGAAAATGATGCCAGGATCACCATTTAATGATGCAAAATTAAATGCTGATCAAAAAGCGATATTAAATGAGAAATATGGGTTGAATGACCCCGTCGCAGTGCAGTACGTACACTATCTAAAAAATGTTGTGACAGGCGATTTTGGTTATTCATTCCAATATCATAATCAACCGGTTTGGGAATTGATTAAGCCAAGATTAATACCATCATTTGAAATGGGATTAACGGCAATGATTATTGGTATTATCGTTGGACTCATTTTAGGAATTGCTGCAGCTACAAAACAAAATACATGGGTGGATTACACGACGACTGTGATTTCAGTTGTTGCAGTGTCAGTACCATCTTTCGTATTAGCTGTATTATTACAATATGTGTTTGCAGTACGTTTAAGATGGTTCCCAGTTGCAGGTTGGGAAGGATTTTCTACAGCAGTGTTACCTTCACTCGCTTTATCTGCAGTAGTATTAGCAACAGTTGCCCGATACATACGAGCTGAGATGATTGAAGTATTAAGTTCAGATTATATTTTATTAGCACGAGCAAAAGGTAATTCAACGATGAGAGTGTTGTTCGGTCATGCGTTAAGAAACGCTTTGATACCCATCATTACGATATTAGTTCCAATGTTAGCAGGTATTTTAACTGGGACACTTACCATTGAGAATATCTTCGGAGTACCTGGATTAGGGGATCAATTCGTACGTTCGATTACTACAAATGATTTCTCTGTCATCATGGCGACAACGATTTTATTTAGTACATTATTTATCGTATCTATTTTTATCGTAGATATCTTATACGGCATTATCGATCCTAGAATTCGTGTTCAAGGAGGTAAAAAGTAATGACAGATAAAAGAATGGATAAAGATTACTCAAATGCAGCAATGTCACATACCTCTGAAGGGGCAGTTTCTACGGATTTTGTATTAAGAGAATTAGATTTAAATCAAGAGCCAGAGTTACAACGTGAAAGTAAAAACTTCTGGCAAGATGCGTGGGCGCAATTAAAAAGTAATAAACTAGCTGTTGTTGGTATGATTGGACTGATTTTAATTGTGTTATTCGCCTTTATTGGACCTCTAATGAATAACAGAGATTATGCAGAACAAAATGTTGAACATCGAAATTTACCAGCGAAAATACCAGTATTAGATAAAGTGTCATTTTTACCATTTGATGGTAAGGGAACAGATGGCAAAGATGCCTATAAAGAAGCACATGCTAATGAAAATTATTGGTTTGGGACAGATCAATTAGGTCGTGATTTGTGGACAAGAACATGGAAAGGAACACAGATTTCATTATTCATTGGTATTGTTGCAGCAATATTAGATATCTTTATTGGTGTGACTTATGGTGCTATATCAGGCTTCTTTGGTGGTCGAATTGATAATGTCATGCAAAGAATCCTAGAAGTTATTGCGTCGATTCCTAATCTAATCGTCGTTATTCTCTTTGTATTGATCTTTGAACCTTCGATTTGGACTATTATTTTAGCGATGTCCATCACAGGTTGGTTAGGTATGAGTCGTGTTGTTAGAGGTGAATTCTTAAAATTAAAGAACCAAGAGTTTGTACTTGCTTCTCAAACTTTAGGTGCATCTAAATTCAAACTTATATTCAAACATATTTTGCCTAATACATTAGGTGCAATTGTTGTTACATCTATGTTTACTGTACCAAGTGCTATTTTCTTCGAAGCGTTTTTAAGCTTTATTGGTATTGGTGTACCAGCACCACAAACATCATTAGGATCACTCGTCAATGATGGACGTGCAATGTTATTAATTCACCCGCACGAATTATTTATACCAGCAATCATTTTAAGTTTATTAATTTTATTCTTCTATCTATTTAGTGATGGATTACGTGATGCATTCGATCCGAAGATGCGTAAATAAAGGAGGGGCATGTATATGGCAGAGAGAATTTTAGAGGTCAATGACTTGCATGTTTCGTTTGATATTTCTGCAGGTGAAGTTCAAGCTGTCCGAGGTGTAGACTTTTACCTGAATAAAGGGGAAACATTGGCAATTGTTGGAGAATCAGGTTCTGGCAAATCCGTTACGACTAAAGCAATCACGAAGCTATTCCAAGGGGATGCTGCTCGAATTAAACAGGGAGAAATTAACTTTTTAGGGGAAAATTTGGCAAATAAAAGTGAAAAAGAATTAATCAAATTGCGCGGTAGAGATATCTCAATGATATTCCAAGATCCAATGACCTCTTTAAACCCAACGATGCAAATTGGCAAACAAGTTATGGAACCATTAATTAAACATAAAAATATGAGTAAATCTGAAGCTAAACAACGCGCATTAGAAATTTTAAATCTAGTTGGATTGCCAAATGCTGAAAAGCGTTTTAAAGCATACCCACATCAATTTTCAGGTGGTCAAAGACAAAGAATTGTTATCGCAACAGCACTGGCATGTGAACCCAAAGTATTAATCGCTGACGAACCGACGACAGCACTTGATGTAACAATGCAAGCGCAAATATTAGATTTGATGAAGGAACTTCAACAGAAAATTAATACTTCAATTATTTTTATTACACATGATCTAGGTGTTGTAGCAAATATTGCTGATAGAGTAGCTGTTATGTATGGCGGACAAATGATTGAAACAGGTAATGTTGATGAAATCTTCTATGGTCCTAAACACCCTTATACTTGGGGATTATTATCATCAATGCCGGATTTAACAACAAGTAATGATACAGATTTAATTGCGATTCCAGGGACACCACCAGATTTATTACATCCACCAGTTGGAGATGCATTTGCTAGACGAAGTCAGTATGCATTAGATATTGATTTTAAAGAAGAAGCACCATGGTTTAAAGTATCACCTACACATTTTGTTAAGTCGTGGTTGTTAGATGAAAGAGCGCCTAAAGTTGAACCACCATTAGCGGTTCAAAAACGCTCAAAAACTTTACCTAACCGTTATGCACAACCCATCAAAGTAGAGAGGGTGGCGTTTAATGATTAAACAAAAAACGAAATTATTAGAAGTAAAACATTTAAAGCAATATTTTAACCAAGGTAAAAAGAACGAAGTTAGAGCAATTGAAGATATTTCGTTTGATATTTATAAAGGTGAAACTTTAGGTTTAGTTGGAGAATCAGGTTGTGGTAAATCAACTACAGGTAAAGCTATCATTAAATTAAATGATATTACTAGTGGAGAAATTATTTATGATGGTACGGATATACATAATATTCGTAAACGCCAAGATATGTTGAAATTCAACAAGAAGATTCAAATGATCTTTCAAGATCCCTATGCGTCTTTAAACCCACGTCTAAAAGTCATGGACATTGTTGGAGAAGGTATAGATATTCATCATTTAGCTACTGATAAACGAAATCGTAAAAAGCGTGTATATGATGCATTAGAAACAGTAGGCTTAAGTAAAGAACATGCGAACCGTTATCCTCATGAATTTTCAGGTGGACAACGTCAACGTATTGGTATAGCAAGAGCATTAGCGGTAGAACCAGAATTTATCATTGCTGATGAGCCGATTTCAGCATTAGACGTTTCCATACAAGCACAAGTCGTCAATATAATGTTACGACTACAAAGAGAAAAAGGGATTACGTTCTTATTTATTGCCCATGATTTATCAATGGTTAAATATATTTCTGACAGAATAGCTGTGATGCATTTTGGAAAAATTGTTGAACTCGGACCTGCAGATGATATATATAATCATCCTTTACATGACTATACGAAGTCATTATTATCAGCGATTCCTCAACCTGATCCAGACGTTGAAAGACAAAGAAAACGGATTACATATGAAGCAAGCAATGCAGATGATCAAAATAGACAATTGCACGAGATTCGACCAGAACACTTTGTCTTTGCAACTGAAGCGGAAGCAGAAAAATTAAAACAGCATGTTAATACAGAAGGATAATTAAAGGGAGGGGGATACGTATGAGAAAATGGATAACACTGATTGCGATTTTTATCATTTCATTAAGCACCTTATCAGGGTGCAGTAACAGTAAAAGTTTATATTCAGATGAGGGTCAAGTATTTAGAAAAGTTATACCACAAGATATGACTACATTAGATACAACCTTGATGACTGAGTCAGTGTCAAGTGATGTTGCGGGACAAGTATTTGAAGGGCTATATACAATGGATAAACGTGATCAAGCAGAGCCAGCTGTTGCAACAAAATTTCCTAAGAAAAGTAAGGATGGTAAAACACTGACTATTAATTTAAGAAAAGACGCGAAATGGAGTAATGGGGACCCAGTTACTGCAAACGACTTTGTTTTCGCCTGGAGAAAAGTAGTTGATCCTAAAACTGGTTCAGAATTTGCGTATATTATGAGTGATATAAAAAATGCGGATCAAGTTAATGCCGGTAAAAAGCCAGTTAAGGATTTAGGTATCAAAGCGCTAAATAAATATAAACTACAAGTTAAATTGGAAAGACCGGTGCCATACATCAATGAGTTGTTAGCCTTAAATACTTTTAATCCTCAAAATGAAAAAGTGGCTAAAAAATATGGCAAAGCATATGGTACTACTGCTGATAAAGCAGTTTACAATGGACCATTCAAAGTAGTGAATTGGCAAGTTGAAGATAAAATCCAATTAGTAAAGAATAAAGACTATTGGGATAAAAATAATGTTAAACTTAGTCGTGTAAATTATAAAGTACTTAAGGATAACCAAGCTGGAGCTGCCTTGTATGATACCAATTCTGTTGATGATGCAATAATAGCTGCTGAACAAGTGGATAAATATAAAAACTCAGTTGCACTAAATAAAAGATTGACAGCTGGTACGTTCTTCATTAAATTGAATGAAAAGCAGGTTCCTGAATTTAAAAATAAACATTTAAGATTAGCGATTTCAAAAGCAATTAATAAAAAGCAATATGTTAAATCTGTATTTAATGATGGGTCTTTAGCATCAAATAATTTTACAGCTTTTGGAACTTCTAAAACACCCGAAGGTAAGGATTTCGCCAGCACTATAAATTCTCCATTGAAATATAACGAAAAAGAGGCTAAAGAAAATTGGAAAAAAGCAAAAAAAGAACTAGGTAAGAAGAAGGTGACGTTTACATTAAATGTACAAGATACACCTGTTCAAAAAATTTCTGCGGAATATATTAAGTCTCAGATAGAAAAAAATTTACCAGGAGTACAAATGAAGGTAAAACAGTTGCCATTTAAACAAAAGACCAATTTAGAACTTGCAAATAACTATGAAGCTTCTTATGCAGGCTGGGTACCAGATTATCCAGATCCAACCGCATTTTTACAAACAATGACAACAGGTAATCCACAAAACAACACTGACTGGAGTAACAAAGAATACGATAAGCTAATAAAAGATGCCAATGGTAAATTGCTTCAGAATGAAGATGAAAGAAATGCAACACTTCAAAAAGCAGAAGGAATTTTGCTAAATGATGCACCTGTTGCACCAATTTACCAAAAAGGTGAGGCTCATTTAACCAATCCTCAAGTAAAAGGATTGGTGTACCATAAGGTAGGTCCTGATACTACATTAAAAGATGTGTATATCGATAAATCGATTGATAGAGAAACTGGTAAAAAGAAAAAATAATATAATTAAAAAGCACTGAGGAATGACAACCTCAGTGCTTTTTCGCGCAGTGAATTAATTATCTTTTACGACCAAGACCCATTGCTTTTTCCATTTTTTTCAATGTTTTAAATGAGGCTTGATGTGCCTTATCTCTACCTTTATCTAGGATATCATCAAGTTCATCAGAGTTATAAAATGCGTCGTATTTTTCTTGGAAATCAACTAGGAATGATTTAACTATTTCTGCTAAATCACCCTTGAATTTTCCGTAACCTTCACCATCATATTTCGCTTCAATTTCTTTAATAGGTTCGTTAGTTAAACCAGAATAGATTGAAAGTAAATTAGAAACCCCTGGTTTATTATCACGGTCAAACTTAATAATACCATCTGAATCAGTAACAGCACTTTTAATTTTTTTAGCTGCTACATTTGGTTCGTCTAATAATGAAATGAAGTTCTTTTGATTATCATCACTTTTACTCATTTTTTTAGTAGGGTCTTGTAAACTCATCACACGACCCCCCACTTTTGGCATACGGATTTCTGGTTTAATTAATACGTCATTATAACGACTATTAAATCTATCTACCAAATTACGTGTTAATTCCATATGTTGTTTTTGATCTTCACCAACAGGAACAATATTAGTATTATAAATCACTATATCAGCTGCCATTAAAGGTGGATAAGTAAGTAATCCAGCTGGGACGCCATCAGTTCGTTTTTGAGCTTTATCTTTAAATTGTGTCATACGTTCTAATTCACCAATTGAAGCTATTGTAGTGAGCATCCATCCTGCTTGAACATGTGCAGGTACTTCAGATTGAATGAATAGGGTAGATTTGTCAGGATCAATACCTGAAGCTAGATATATTGCTGCGAGTTGTCTAATTTGTTTGCGTAATTTCAAACGGTCTTGAGGTACAGTGATTGCATGTTGATCAACAATACAGAAGAAACAATCATAATCATTTTGTATTTCTTCAAATTGTTTTAATGCACCTATATAGTTACCAATTGTTGGTATACCGCTTGGTTGAATGCCTGAAAATAATGTTTCCATATTAGATGCCTACTTTCTCAAATATTATTTATCTCTCATTATAACAGTATTTCTTTAAATTGTAAGTTGTGTTAAAATGAATGTATATCTAAGTATTAAATAGTTTGTGAGATAATTTTGAATAATTTCAAGATTTCTCAGAAAAATTAGGATTTTCTCATTTAATTTTAATGTTAGATGGTTATAATATATATTGTAAGGTTAAGAAAGCAAATAATAATCATTTCTTTAATCTATAACTAATTTAAAATTAATGAATGAATCCATTTATAGGAGAGTGAGATGTATGGTAACATTATTTACTTCACCAAGTTGCACATCTTGCCGTAAAGCGAAAGCATGGTTACAAGAACATGACATTCCATATACGGAGCGTAACATTTTTTCTGAACATTTAACAATCGATGAAATTAAATTAATATTAAAAATGACTGAAGACGGAACTGATGAAATTATTTCAACTCGTTCTAAAACATACCAAAAATTGAATGTTGATATTGATTCTTTACCATTACAAGATTTATATTCAATTATTCAAGATAACCCAGGTTTATTACGTCGCCCAATCATTTTAGATGATAAACGTTTACAAGTAGGTTATAACGAGGATGAAATCAGACGTTTCTTACCAAGAAAAGTCCGTACGTTCCAATTACAAGAAGCTCAACGTTTGGTTGACTAATAACTTTAATAACTATGTGATTTTATCACTTTACTAAAAGATATTAAGACAACACTATTGTTAAATGGTGTTGTCTTTTGTGTATGCTTTAAAAAGTAAATCGAGAATAAATGCGCTGTTTTTTAGCATTAAAATAGGGAATATGTTAATATAAGAAGCCATCTTAAGAATAGTTAAATTTAATCAAACAAATAGATTGTAATTTGAGTCACGTTCTAATACAATATGGTTACTATTCATCGACTGTAAGGAGTGAGATGATATGAGAATAGAACGCGTTGATGATACAACAGTTAAATTGTTTATAACATATAGCGACATAGAAGCACGTGGTTTTAGTCGTGAAGATTTATGGACTAACCGCAAACGCGGTGAAGAATTCTTCTGGTCAATGATGGATGAAATTAATGAAGAAGAAGATTTTGTCGTTGAAGGACCATTATGGATTCAAGTACATGCCTTTGAAAAAGGTGTGGAAGTGACTATTTCTAAGTCTAAAAATGAAGACGCCATGAATATGGCCGAAGATGGTAATTTTGATCAATTTGATGACCAAGTAAATGAACTTTTAGCTCAAACACTTGAAAGCGAAGATAATATCGAAAATATATTTGAACAACGTAATCAACAAAAGAAAGCGCAACAAGAGCAATCTCAAAGACAACGTAAACAAGCCAATATTCGTACAGTGATTGTAAAATTTGAAGACTTAGAACAAGTCATTAATTATGCATATCACAATAATCAAAGTGCTGATGAGTTTGAAGATTTACTTTATATGGTTGACTCACAATATTACTATGCTATTCATTTTGATGACACGGTCGATCAAGAGACAATTAACGATAGCTATAGTCAATTATTAGAATTTGCATACCCAACTGATAAAACAGAAGTATATTTAAATGATTATGGTAAGATTATTATGAGCCATAACGTTACTTCACAAGTGCGTCGTTACTTTACTGATGCAGTTGAATAATGATAATAGAGTGATTTTAACGAGACATATTGATGTCTCGTTTTTTTATATTTAAGGAAACGATAATTGACACAAGTAAATTGAGGGTTTGCTTCGTTGAAATATATGAGGTGAACTGATGTTAGTAGCTATAAATGAAAATCATGAATATGTGTTAGCAAAACAAGCAATAAAGAATAGGAACTATTACTGTCCACATTGTAGAACGAAAGTAATTTTAAAAAATGGGGCGAAAGTAAAAGCGCATTTTGCGCATATGGATCCATGTAAGCTATGGCGTTCAAAAGGGGAAAGTGCATTACATTATCAAACTAAATACAAAATTGCCGCAATGTTTAAAAGGGTGAACTATAATGTTGAAATTGAACCATATTATGAAAATATACAACAGTTCCCTGACATCGTAGTTAATTCATCATTTGCGATTGAAGTACAATTTTCTTCCATTCCTTTGTCTGAAATTCAAAAGCGTACCGTAGGGCTAATGAGTGTCGGACTTAGACCAGTTTGGATTATCGAAGATATCAAATACAGAAACGGTAAATTAACATTAAATAACCAGCAAGCCAGTTTTATAAATGCGATTCATAGGTCTTTGTACACATGGCAAGAAAAGTGTTGCCAATTAATTAGATATTCAAATATCCAAAATATTGGAGGGAGACAATTTCGTGCAACAAGGACCATTGTTGAAGATGTGGCAACAATACTGACGGAAAAAAGACATAACAATATGGCATATTATAAGTTAGATGAAAGCTTGATAACTCGATATATACAATACTGTCGTCGTAAGAATTCGGTATTAGAACCCACTTTAAGTGCTATGTATCAATTGCGACTTAATGACAAACATGTCATTCAACAGTTTGGTATCATTATCCCATTACAAATCTTTATCAAAACACATCCAATTGAATGGCAACTACAATTTCGACTTTTAGAACTACGTGACGAATTGACGTGTCAGAACATAGATACTGTGATTAAGTTACGACATTTTGCATATCATCATTACAGCAAATCAATTCTGTTAAATAAAATAATAGAACAGTATCAAAATGCACGAAAATCGAATTGTAATGACGTGCAAATTATCTATTAAAATGAGAAAATTAAGTTATTGATTATTTCGAGGAGGTTTACATGATGAGTCAACAATTATCTAGAGAAGAACAGGAACGTAAATATCCTGAATATACATGGGATTTAACAACGATATTCCCAAGTGATGATGCATTTGAAGCGGCATTTAAAGATGTCGAAAATGACATCGGTAAAGAAGAACAGTTTAAAGGTCACCTAGGAGATAGTGCAGATACTTTATATCAAGCATTAGCATTAGAAGATGAAATAGGCACCAAATTAGAAAAGGTATATGTCTATGCCCACTTAAAACAAGACCAAGATACTGCCAATGATCAATACACAGGAATGGAAGCACGTGCACATCAATTAATTATTAAATTTAGTTCAGCATGGAGCTTTTTAGTACCAGAAATTTTACAACTTGATGAAAAGACAATTCAAACGTTTATTCAATCAAACGATAAATTAAAACAATATGAATTTGATCTACAACTCATCAATGAAAAGCGCCCACATATACTAGATGCTGATACTGAAAAATTATTGACTGAAGCACAAGATGCATTATCTACGCCTTCAAATGTATACGGTATGTTCAGTAATGCAGATTTAGAATTTGAAGATGCTATAGATAAAGATGGTAAAGCACATCCATTAACACAAGGTACGTTTATCAAATATCTAGAATCAGATGATCGTGTTTTAAGAGAATCTGCATTTAGAAATGTATATAAAGCTTATGGTTCTCATAACAATACGTTAGGCGCGACATTAGCAGGTGAAGTGAAGAAAAATGTATTTAACGCGCGTACACATCACTATAAATCTGCTCGTGAAAAAGCTTTGAGTAATAATCATATTCCAGAAGAAGTCTATGATAACCTAGTGAAAACTGTTCACAAATATTTACCTTTACTTCATAGATATACGCGTTTAAGACAAGAGTTGTTAGGCATCGATGACTTAAAAATGTATGATTTATATACACCATTAGTGAAAGACGTTAAATTTGAAATGCCTTATGAAGAAGCTAAATCATGGATGTTAAAAGCACTTGAACCAATGGGTGAAGAGTATTTAAATGTGGTTAAAGAAGGATTGGATAATCGCTGGGTTGATGTTTATGAAAACAAAGGTAAACGATCTGGTGGATATTCATCTGGTGCACATTTAACAAATCCATTCATCTTATTAAATTGGTCAGATACAGTTTCAGATTTATATACTTTAGTTCATGAATTTGGTCACTCAGCACATAGTTATTTCAGTCGTCAAAATCAACCATCCAATCTAAGTGACTATACAATATTTGTAGCTGAAGTAGCATCTACATGTAATGAAGCTTTATTAAGCGATTATATGGATAAACATTTAGATGACGACAAACGTTTATTATTATTGAATCAAGAACTCGAACGCTTTAGAGCGACATTATTCCGTCAAACCATGTTTGCAGAATTCGAACATAAAATTCATCAAATAGAAGAAGCAGGGGAACCATTAACTCCAACTCGTATGAATGAAGAGTATGCCAAACTGAATAAACAATATTTTGGAGATGCAGTTGAAACAGATGAAGACATTAGTAAAGAATGGTCACGAATTCCTCACTTCTATATGAATTATTATGTATATCAATACGCAACAGGTTATAGTGCTGCACAAAGTTTAAGTCACCAAATCTTAACAGAGGGACAACCAGCTGTTGAAAGATATATTAATGAATTCTTGAAAAAAGGTAGCTCAAATTATCCAATTGAAATCTTAAAAAATGCAGGTGTAGATATGACATCACCTGAACCAATTGAGCAAGCTTGTGAAGTATTTGAACAAAAATTAGATGCTTTTGAAAAACTTATGAAAGCTTAATATGATTGAATTCGCTTACATTATGAACAGATTGTGACAATTTAAATTTAATCAAACTCAAAGGTTGAAATGGGCTATACGTCGTGTTATATTATGAACATGAAATTAATCACATAACAAACATACCCCTTTGTTTGAAGTGAAAAATTTCTCCCATCCCCTTTGTTTAGCGTCGTGTAATCAGACACGGCGTTTTTTTATTTGTCTTAAAATAGGTAGTAGGCAATATACATAAATTATTCAAATTATGAATAAACAAAAAATCAGCGCAACAGATATCAAATAATCTGTTGCGCTGATTTTTAAATATTGATAGAGCCAAGATAGAATTTCAACATTTAGGCATTTTAGATTTCCAAAACTTGCCGTCAGGATAATTTAATTTTTCCACTTTCTGTTGAAGCATGAGTTTTTTCAATTCTTTATTTAATAATTTTTCAGGCCACTCATATATTGTGAGTAACTCTTCCATTGTCACAAGTTGCTTCTGTTGTATATATGTTTCTAACTTCGGTGGCAAACTCTTTTCGATTGGCGTTCCCATAAGTTCATTGATGATGTATGTGTATATGTGATATGGATAAAGCCCTTCAACTTTTAACCCTTCTTCATGCACGTCTTCACTGAAGAATACGAGGGATGGAGACTGTTCTATTTCCATTTCACGTGCTATATGCAAGTCAACTTTTAAACTTTCTGTTAGTTTACTTTTCTGTAAGTCTTCTTTAAACACATCATAATCAATTCCAGCATTTTTTACACAATCACATATCATTTCTTCGGTGATAATATCGCGCTTAGGTATAATTTCATTTTGCATTAAATGTATAAATCGTTCTGCTCTTAAACGGCCTTGTAATTCGGCCGCTTTGTATGCGAGTGCAATATTATCGAAATCAGAGGTGCTTTGTGCTTGGCATTTTGTTAAAACTTTTAATGAAGGATTAAGAATATGTCTAACACGTATATATTGATTATATTCAATTCTTAGTTTTGATAAGATTGCCGATATTTTGAAACAATCTTTACTAAAAGGATCGAAAAAAGAGTAAATTTCTATTTTGCATACAGGTGATAGATCAGTATTTGCATCTTCACGACTCTTATTCTCCATTACTCTTAACTCTTCAGCCATGTCTTTTCACCTACAATTATTTTTCGGAATTCACCATATGATTAGCTGTTAGTCGCAATCTTTCAAATAAATAGTCACCAACCCCAGCAGGGAAGTTAGCATGATTAATTGCTATAGACATATTTTCTAACCAAGCATCGCGCTCATATTCAGTAATCGTAAATTCCATATGTCGTCTTTTCAACATGGGATGTCCATGTTCCTGTGTATATAAATCAGGGCCTCCTAAAAACTGAGTTAAAAATTGTTTTTGTTTTCTACTCGTTTCTATAAAATCACCAGGGAATAAATGATTAATTCTATCGTCTTTTTCTACTAATTGATAAAAATGATCAATCATTAGATATAGTGCATCTTGCCCAATGATGTCATATGGTGTTTTAGGCATAATATCACCGTATTTCATTAATATATATCTAATATAACATGAATTTTTACATTTGAAAGTAATTTGCATTATAGCTTCCGTTGTTGTTGTTACGCTAAATTAGCTTTTCTATTAAAGAAACGTTGGACTTTGTTTAAAGGCTTCTCGTGGGTCATTTGAAATGATTTCAGTAAGTCATAAAACTTTTGTAAACCCTCTTCATAATCATGTACTTCGAATTCTAGCTCGTAATCTTCAGTGCCGAGATATTCACTTTTGTCTAACACAAGAAGTTCATTTTGATAAGATGTCTCCATTCTATATGTAGTTAAAGCGCCTAATATCACTAATGTACCATCTTGAACATCAAAGTCATCCACTAAAATTTGTCTAATCTCGACAGGCAATTGATTGTGATAAACCATTTTGTCAATTTCAGGTTCAAGAGGGACATTAAAATTGTATTCCGTTAAACCTACCTCTGCAGGTACTTTGAGCGTCATCTCATAAGTATTGTCTTTGACTCGAATTCTTAAAGCAGAATAGTGATCTTTGAGTTTGAAATCGGCAGTATCTATATAGTAATTGATCTGTTTGAAAGGTGATTTATCCTTGAAATATTGATCTTTAATATTATTATATGTTGATTCACTAAGTATTTGTTTAAATTCAATTTCATTATTAGTTGCCATTCATTGTAACTCCTCTGCATCATTGTTTGATTTACTATTAGTATGACTGAATTGGCTCTTGTTTTAAAGTAAGACAATGTTTTGAAAAGACAAACATTATTTAAAATTGAAATTAGAATAATAATATATCTAAAAAAATTCAAATACATATAATAATGTGACAATATTCGGCTACATACGTGTGATGTAAGCATAAATTATGTTAAACTAATATGGAATAAGGAGGGGCAAGCATGCGTATATATATAAATGAAATCAAAGTGAAAGACGATACAATTTACTGTTATTCAGAAGATTCGATTGAAGGATTAGAAGAAGTAGGACAAATGCTTGTTGATAGTGATAATTATGGATTTGCATACATCTTAGATGATGGTCAATCCTATTCGTATTTAATCTTTGTAGAAGAAACATGGTCGATGTTACATGAAAACAAAGGGAAGAAACTCATTGTAAACGATGAGTTAGAACTTAAACATTTCCAAGAGGAATTAGATTACATATTAGACAATATTGAAGGCAATAATAACTATGGTAAGGAGTTTGTTTCTGCTGTTGAAAAAACTTTTGAACTAGAATGAAGCGGAGTGAAGTAATATGAACCAGTGGGATCAATTTTTAACACCCTACAAACAGGCTGTTAATGAATTAAAAGTAAAATTAAAAGGATTACGTAAACAATATGAGATTAGTGAACACAGTTCTCCCATTGAATTCGTAACAGGCCGCGTTAAACCTATTTCAAGTATTATAGATAAAGCAAACAAAAGGGAAATTCCATTTGATAGATTAAGAGAAGAAATGTATGACATAGCTGGACTCAGAATTATGTGCCAATTTGTTGATGATATAGATGTCGTAGTTAATATATTACGTCAACGTAAGGATTTTAGTGTTGTTGAAGAAAGAGACTATATTCGCAATACCAAACCAAGTGGCTATCGTTCATATCATGTGATTATTGAATATCCTATTGAAACATTAAATGGACAGAAATCTATTCTAGCTGAAATTCAGATTAGAACATTGGCTATGAATTTCTGGTCAACCATAGAACATACATTGCGTTATAAATATGATGGAGATTATCCAGATGAGATACAGCATCGTTTAGAAAGAGCGGCAGAAGCGGCTTACTTATTAGACGAAGAAATGTCCGAGATAAAAGATGAAATTCAAGAAGCACAGAAGTATTATACTCAAAAACGTGCGAAAAAACATGAAAATGACTAATGAGGTGTAAACATGCGTTATACAATCCTAACTAAAGGTGATTCTAAGTCCAATGCGTTAAAGCATAAAATGATTAACTATATGAAAGATTTTCAGATGGTTGAAGATAATGAAAACCCAGAAATAGTCATTTCAGTCGGTGGGGATGGCACTTTACTACAAGCATTTCATCAATATAGTCATATGTTGTCGAAAGTGGCATTTGTTGGTGTTCACACCGGACATTTAGGGTTTTATGCTGACTGGTTACCTCATGAAGTCGAAAAATTAATAATTGAAATCAATAATTCAGAATTTCAAGTTATTGAATATCCATTATTAGAAATCATTGTTCGATATAATAATAATGGTTATGAAACAAGGTATTTAGCATTGAATGAAGCTACTATGAAAACTGAAAATGGATCAACATTAGTTGTGGATGTTAATATTCGCGGTAAACATTTTGAGCGTTTTAGAGGAGATGGACTTTGTATATCTACGCCATCTGGGTCAACAGCTTATAATAAGGCTTTAGGTGGTGCATTAATCCATCCATCTTTAGAAGCAATGCAAATTGCAGAGATTGCTTCAATCAACAATCGTGTGTTTAGAACAGTGGGTTCACCATTAGTACTTCCTAAACATCATACTTGTTTGATAACACCTGTCAATCACGATACAATACGAACTACGATTGATCATGTGAGTATTAAGCATAAGAATGTAAATGCAATCCAGTATAGAGTAGCAAATGAAAAGGTAAGATTTGCACGCTTTAGACCATTCCCATTCTGGAAGAGGGTACACGATTCATTTATTTCAAGTGATGATGAAGTATGATTTTTAGATATACGATTGCACAGCAAGAAACGCTTAAATCATTTTTACAACGACATGACTTTTCTAAGAAAACAATTAGCGCCATTAAAACTAATGGCGCTTTACTTGTCAATCAGAGGCCTGTCACAGTGAGGTATCAATTGAACTTAGGCGATCAGCTTGTTGTTCAACTACCGTTAGAAATACCTAGTGCCAATTTAATACCATACTTGAAACCACTAGATATATTATTCGAAGACGACTATATCATTATTGTATCTAAACCCAATAGACAAAACTGTGCACCTTCACGTGAACATCCACATGAAAGCTTAGTTGAACAAGTATTGGGTTATTTACAACATAAAGGTGAACATACCAATCCTCACATCGTAACCCGTTTAGATCGAAATACTACTGGGATTGTACTTTTCGCGAAATATGGTTATATCCACCATTTATTTTCAAAAACTAATATGGATAAGGTTTATACGTGTTTGGCACACGGTATTACTGAACCAAGTGGCGTGATTGAAGCACCCATTGCTAGAAATGAAGCAAGTATTATAGAAAGGCAAGTATCAGAAAACGGTAAATATGCCAAAACATTGTATCGTACTATAAAACAAAAAGAGAATGTAAGTTGTTGCGAAGTGCAACTGTGTACGGGTCGAACACATCAGATTAGAGTGCATTTTCAATATATAGGTCATCCTTTAATAGGCGATACATTGTACGGCGGAAAACATGGTAAAATAGAAGGGCAATGCTTACATTGTTCAAAACTTTGTTTTGAACATCCAGTTAATAAAAAAATGATACATATCGAAATTGATCATAAACAACTCAATCAATGGTATGACTTAATATAAAAAATTGTTTTGGAGGTGTTTAATTTGTCTAACGACACAGAATTAAAAGAGAAAGAACATGTGAACGAAGACGTGTATGATAAAGATTTATTAGATCGATTATTACAAGATGGTGACATTGATGCATTTAGAGAAGAATTTTTATCAATGCATAATTACGAACAAAGTGAGTACTTTGAAGATACCGATGAAGAAAAGCGACAAAAGATATTTGAATTCTTATCTCCTAGTGAAGTTGCTGATTTCTTCGACCATTTAGATATAGATGATGAAGAATATGAGGAGCTATTCGATAATATCAATGCGAACTATGCTAGTCATATTTTAGAAGAGATGTCTTACGATAATGCGGTAGATATTTTAAATGAATTATCCAAACCGAAAGTTGCTAGTTTACTCACATTAATGAATAACGAAGATGCAAATGAAATCAAAGCATTGTTACATTATGAAGAAGATACTGCCGGCGGTATTATGACGACGGAATATCTTTCTTTAAAATCAACAACACCCGTGAAAGAAGCATTGATGCATGTTAAAGAACAAGCGCCTAATGCAGAAACCATATATGTCATTTTTGCGGTAAATGAAGATGATCAATTAGTTGGTGTTCTATCATTAAGGGACCTAATCACTGCTGAAAACGATGCTTATATTGAAGATGTCATGAGCGAACGTGTTATTAGCGTTGATGTTGCAACAGACCAAGAAGACGTTGCACAAACAATGAGAGACTATGATTTTATTGCGGTACCAGTAGTAGATTATCAAAATCACTTACTAGGAATCATTACAATCGATGACATTTTAGATGTAATGGACGAAGAAGCTAGTGAAGACTACTCTCGTTTAGCCGGGGTTTCTGATATTGACTCTACGAATGACTCAGTCATCAAAACAGCGACGAAACGCTTACCGTGGTTAATCATTTTAACATTCTTAGGTATGATAACAGCGACTATTCTAGGTAGTTTTGAGGATACATTATCTAAGGTTGCCTTATTAGCAGCATTCATTCCTATTATTAGCGGGATGTCAGGTAATTCTGGTACACAATCATTAGCCGTTTCTGTGCGTAATATCTCAACTGGAGATATTGATGAACAAAGTAAGTTTAAAGTAGCTTTAAGAGAAGCAGGAAGCGGATTGTTGTCTGGAATTGTGTGCTCAATTATTTTAATTATTATTATTATTTCAATCTATCGACAACCATTATTAGCAGTCATCGTAGGTGGTAGTTTGACTTGTGCTATGACAGTTGGAACATTGGTAGGATCAATGATTCCATTACTTATGAATAAATTAAAAATTGACCCAGCAGTAGCAAGTGGTCCATTTATTACAACAATTAATGATATTGTCAGTATGTTAATTTATTTCGGCTTAGCAACATCATTTATGTCTTATTTAACTTAAGGAGGAACGAATGGAGTTCTTATCACTTGTGATTGTAGTCGTTGCTGCATTTTTAACACCTATTATTGTTAATAGGTTGAATATCAACTTTTTGCCAGTAGTCGTCGCTGAAATCTTAATGGGAATTATCATTGGTAATTCATTTTTAAATCTAGTAACCAAAGATTCTATGCTTAATATTCTATCAACATTAGGCTTTATCTTTTTAATGTTTTTAAGTGGTTTGGAAATTGATTTTAATGCATTTAAAAAGGATGCACGACCACGACAAGGTGAAAGTAAAGAAGAAAAGAAAGTGCCTGGTCATTTAAATCTAGCTATGTTAGTTTTTGGGTTAATTATGATTGTATCAATCATTTTAGCCTTTGCATTTAAATGGTTCGGTTTAATCGATGATGTATTATTAATGGTTATCATCATTTCAACGATTTCTTTAGGTGTTGTAGTACCGACATTAAAAGAAATGAACATTATGAGAACTACGATTGGACAATTTATCCTTCTAGTAGCGGTATTAGCCGATTTAGTTACAATGATATTATTAACTATATATGGTGCAGTGAACGGCCATGGTGGTAGTACTATATGGCTTACTGGCATATTAGTTGTATTCACTATTGTATTTTATGTTATCGGTGTATTATTCAAGCGCATGTCATTTTTACAAAAGTTAATGGGTGGTACAACCCAAATTGGTATTCGTGCTGTCTTTGCCCTTATTATATTGCTTGTAGCTTTGGCTGAAGGCGTAGGTGCAGAATACATACTCGGAGCATTCTTAGCAGGTGTTGTTGTATCATTATTAAATCCTGATGAAGAAATGGTTGAAAAGTTAGATTCATTTGGTTATGGATTCTTTATTCCAATTTTCTTCATTATGGTTGGTGTCGATTTAAATATTCCGTCACTTGTTAAAGAACCATCGCTACTGATTATTATTCCTATATTAATCTTAGCATTTATCGTATCTAAGTTAATTCCAGTATTCATTATCAAACGTTGGTTCGATTTAAAAACAACGATTGCCTCTGGATTTTTATTAACTTCAACATTATCGCTTGTGATTGCAGCTGCCAAAATAGCGGAGCAGCTTAAGACAATTTCGCCGGAGACATCAGGATTACTGATATTAAGTGCAGTCATTACATGTGTATTTGTACCAGTCATCTTTAAAAAATTATTCCCTGTACCAAATGAAATGAATCGTCGTATCGAAGTGAGTTTAATTGGTAAAAATCAACTCACTATTCCAATTGCTCAGAATTTAACATCGCAACTGTATGATATTTCACTTTATTATCGTAAAGATTTAAGTGATAGTCGCAAGTTATCCGATGAAATTACAATGATTGAAATTGCGGATTATGAGCAAGAGATACTAGAAAGATTAGGTCTATTCGATCGTGATATTGTTGTTTGTGCGACAAATGATGATGAAATAAATAGAAAAGTGGCCCTAATGGCGAAAGAACATGGTGTTGAACGTGTTATTTGTAGATTAGAAAGTACCAATGAAGATATGGAAATGAAATCATTAGGTATTGAAATTTTCAGTAACTACTTAAGTAATAAGATTTTACTTAAAGGTTTAATAGAAACACCTAATATGCTTAACCTATTAAGTAATGTAGAAACATCATTGTATGAGATTCAAATGTTGAATCATCAATATGAAAATATGCAATTACGAAACTTCCCATTCGGTGGAGATATAATCTTCGTGAGAATTGTCCGTAATAATGACTCTATCGTTCCACACGGTGACACACAATTACGCTACAAAGATAGATTGATTGTTACAGGATCAAAAGAATATGTTGACGAATTAAAACAAGAATTAGAATTTTATTATTAAGCTATTATACAAATCGTCTGTAAGTATAAGTGATACTTGCAGGCGTTTTGCTATTGAAGAAGAAAGTCTAAATGGGTGATAGGAGTTAGACAAATCTAAAATGCTTTATTATCTGGTACTAAAAGTGTTAGAATATGATGAGTGAATAAAGAAGGAAACGTTTGAAATCAACTATTATATATCTAAATTAAAGGAGTTATTTGCATGTTAAATCTAGAAAATAAAACTTACGTCATTATGGGAATTGCTAATAAACGTAGTATTGGTTTTGGTGTTGCAAAAGTATTGGACCAATTAGGTGCAAAATTAGTATTTACATATCGTAAAGAACGTAGCCGTAAAGAATTAGAAAAATTATTAGATCAATTAAATCAACCTGAAGCACGTTTATATCAAATTGATGTTCAAAGTGATGAAGGTGTTATCAATGGATTTGCAAAAATTGGTGAAGAAGTAGGTAATATCGACGGTGTTTACCACTCAATCGCATTTGCAAATATGGAAGATTTAAGAGGACGTTTCTCTGAAACTTCTAGAGACGGTTTCTTATTAGCACAAGATATTAGTTCATATTCTTTAACCATTGTTGCACATGAAGCTAAAAAATTAATGCCTGAAGGTGGTAGTATAGTTGCAACTACTTATTTAGGTGGCGAATTTGCAGTACAAAACTATAATGTTATGGGTGTTGCAAAAGCAAGTTTAGAAGCTAATGTTAAATATTTAGCGCTTGACTTAGGTGAAGACAATATCCGTGTGAATGCTATTTCAGCAGGACCTATTCGTACACTAAGTGCAAAAGGTGTGGGTGGATTCAATACTATACTTAAAGAAATTGAAGAACGTTCACCATTAAGACGTAATGTCGATCAAGAAGAAGTAGGTAAAACTGCTGCATACTTATTAAGTGACTTATCAAGTGGTGTGACAGGTGAAAATATTCATGTAGATGGTGGATTCCACGCAATTAAATAGTTGAGTTATTAACTACAAAAGTATATTACTTATAACATAATAAAAGACCAAGTGATTGATGAAAGAATCACTTGGTCTTTTTGCTTTGTAAATATTGATAAGACAAATTTTATTAATCTTTGACATTGCTATTTGCTTTATCAATAATACGTTGACGATATTTAAAGATATTGCTAATAACTGTTTTTAACACTGCATATAAAGGTACAGCAATTAAAATAAGTGTGAAACCACCTAAATCACCTGCAGCTAATATAACCACAATAATTGTTAATGGATGCATGCTAAGTGATTTACCCATTACATTTGGCGTGATGACATTACCTTCCAATTGTTGAGCAATCAATGTAATGACACATACCCAAATGAACGTTGAAGGTCCATCGATAATACCTAAAATAGCTGCTGGCGTGAAAGAAAGCCATGGACCTAAGAATGGTATTAAGTTAGCAACACCAGCGAATAAAACAAGTAACGGTGTATAAGGTAAGCCGATTATTGTATAACCAATATACAAGATGATACCTAAGATAACACTAACTGTTACTTGACCTTGAATATAAGATTTTAACGTATAGTTTAAGTCTTTTAATAAATCTACGACAAATACTTTACGTTCACCTTTGAAAAATTTAGCTACAGCAGGAATAAATTTTTCATGATCTTTCAACATGTAAATAAGGAAGAACGGTACCATTATTAATAAGAAAATGGTAGAAATTAATGATGTAATATATGAAATTGAGTTAGATAATACATCTGTGACGCCATCTCCCATTGATTTAACCATGTTATTTATTCGATGTGTGACATCACTTGGTAATTTATCAATTTGTGTTAGTGAGAAATTGATTAAACGCTCAGTTTCTTTTTGTAGGGCAGGTGTTTGTTTAATTAAGTTATTAATATTTGAAATAATGATAGGTGCAATAAAGGCTACAACAATAGCGATAATTGCAATTAATACTACAAATATAGTTAAAATACTTGCCCATCTTGGGAATCCCCATTTTTCTAATAATGTTTGAAATGGTAAACATATGTAGAATAAGAACCCACTAATTAAAAAAGGAAGAAAAACAGAACCGACGATAGTTACAACTGGTGTAAATACTTCATGCACTTGCATAAATAGTTTGATGAGTATGAACAACATAATTAAAGCTATGCCGGTTCTAAACCAAACTTTATTTAACATATATAGATCCTCCTGAAAATTTTCATTTTTTATAGTCTTATATAGTATATCTCAAATTGAAAAGCTACAAAAGAGTCATGATTCGATAAAGTGACATATTGAGTAAGTTAAAAATACATATTATTTAATGAAAATTCTGAAAATATATTGTAAAGTGTAAATGTACATTGTATAATTTTTTTAATCGATAATAATTAAGGGGGTATACGATGATTGAAAAAATCGTTACATTTTTAAATGATCTCGTCTGGAGTAAACCATTAGTATACGGATTATTGTTAACAGGGATTTTATTTAGTTTGAGAATGCGTTTTTTCCAAGTGAGACATTTTAAAGAGATGATACGTTTAATGTTCCAAGGGGAAAAGTCACCAAGTGGTATCACAAGCTTTCAAGCTATAGCTATGTCGTTAGCAGGACGTGTTGGGACAGGTAACATTGTAGGTGTCTCGACTGCTATATTTATTGGAGGGCCAGGCGCTGTATTTTGGATGTGGATTAGTGCCTTTCTAGGTGCTAGTAGTGCATTTATCGAATCTACTTTAGGGCAAATTTTCAAACGTGAAGATAAGGGAGAATATCGCGGAGGACCAGCATACTATATTGAATATGGGATAGGTGGAAAATTTGGAAAGATATATGGTTTAATATTTGCGATTGTAACAGTAATTTCAGTAGGATTACTCTTACCTGGTGTTCAATCGAATGCAATTGCTAGCTCTATGCACAATGCTTTTAATGTTCCAAATTGGATAGTGGCTATTATCGTTGTCGTTATTTTAGCGTTAATTATTTTTGGTGGACTACGTTCAATTGCTAATGTTGCTACAGCAGTTGTACCGTTTATGGCGGTAATATATATATTAATGGCCATTATAATCATTATTATAAATATTCAACATGTTCCAGCTTTATTTGCACTAATTTTCAAATCTGCGTTTGGGTTACAGTCAGCATTTGGTGGGATTGTCGGAGCCATGATTGAGATAGGTGTAAAAAGAGGTTTGTATTCTAATGAAGCAGGACAAGGTACAGGACCGCACGCCGCATCAGCTGCAGAAGTTTCTCATCCAACTAAACAAGGACTTGTTCAATCATTCTCAGTTTATGTAGATACCTTATTTGTATGTACAGCGACAGCGCTCATCATTTTACTTTCAGGTACATATAACGTAACTGATGGCGAGACTAATGCAAATGGCACTCCACATTTAATCAAAGATGGAGGAATATTTGTAGAAAATGCAGATGGCAGTAAAGATTATTCAGGTACTGCAATGTATGCTCAAGCAGGTATAGATAAAGCTTTCCATGGTAGCGGCTACCATTTTGATCCACATTTTTCTGGTATTGGTTCATACTTTATTGCCATTGCTTTATTCTTCTTTGCTTTTACGACGATATTGGCATATTACTATATTGCAGAAACCAATGTAGCTTATTTAACAAGACATCAAAGTAAGAGGACTACACATATCTTCTTTATCATAGCAAGGTTAGCTTTATTATTTGCAACTTTTTATGGTTCAATTAAAACAGCTGATGTCGCATGGGCATTAGGGGATTTAGGTGTTGGATTAATGGCATGGTTGAATATTATAGCAATATGGATATTGCATAAGCCTGCGTTAGAAGCACTTAAAGACTATGAACAACAAAAGGCACAATTGGGTTCTGGCTACTATGCTGTTTATAAGCCTGATGCGAAGAAAATACCTAATGCAATATTCTGGTTGAAAACATATCCAGAAAGATTGAAAAATAAATAATGAGTTTATCATTTTCAAGATGAAAGAATATACTTATTAATTATTAATCAGTATTGGAATAAATAGAACAAATAAACATAGCAGTAGATTTCATTTTGCAGTTTTAATCAAAGTTCATAACGCACATAATTTAAAAATATAACGTCTCTTGGTACAATATAAATAATACTACTAGGGGGCGTTTTAGCATGTCTGAATTTAAACCAGGTAAAATTAACAAACATATATTGTATAGTGACATATTAGAAAGAGATGTTACTATTTCTATTTACTTACCTGAAGAATATACTGATTTATTTAAATACCAAGTGATTATATGCTTCGATGGTTTAGACTTTTTAAGGTTTGGAAGAATTCAACGAGAATATGAAAAACTACGTAAAGATAATGAAATTCAAAGAGCGATTATTGTAGGTTTTCATTATGAAGATGTAGAAAAACGTCGTGAGGAGTTTCATCCAAAAGGTAGTCGATCACATTTAACAGTTCAAGCAGTTGGTAAAGAACTATTACCGTTTATAGATGCAACTTTCCCAACATACAAAGTGGGTAACGCTCGACTTTTAATGGGTGATAGTTTAGCTGGAAGTATAGCATTACTTACAGCATTAACGTATCCAACAATATTTAGCCAAGTTGCAATGCTAAGTCCACAATACGATGAAGTGGTTAAAGAAAAAGTTGAGAGATGTGACACGAAATCACAACTTTCTATTTGGCATGGAATTGGTTTAGAAGAGGAAGACTTTAAATTACCAACGAATGGCAAACGTGCTAATTTTTTAACTCCTAATCGTGAGTTGAATGCACTCATTAATCAATTTGATATTCGTTATCACTATCAAGAATTTGATGGGGGACATAATTGGAAATCATGGAAACCGTTGTTAGGGGATATTTTAAAATACTTTTTAGATGAAGAGTTACCAGAGTAAATCATACTCATAATTCATCATGTTCAATCGTTATTCAAATTAATAACGTACAAATATTATTATGTATATTGTTTAAAATAGAAAAAATAATTTTAAGTTTAAAGTAACGGTTTTCATAGAATTTTGATATAATGGAAATAGGTTAAACAAAGGAGGAATTCAAATGATTTTAGGATTAGCTTTAATCCCATCAAAGTCATTTCAAGAAGAGGTAAATGCATATCGTAAGCGTTATGATACACATTATGCACAAATTATGCCACATATTACAGTGAAATCTCAATTTGAAGTTAATGATGCGGATTTAGATTCAGTTAAAAAAGAAATTGAAACTCGAATTAAAGGTATTTCATCAATTGATATTCATGCAACTAAAGCATCTAGCTTTAAACCAGTAAATAATGTCATTTACTTTAAAGTTGCTAAGAATGACGAACTTGAAGAAATTTTCGATCGTTTTAATACAGATGATTTCTATGGTAAGGCCGAACATCAATTTGTACCTCATTTTACAATTGCTCAAGGTCTTTCAAGCCAAGAATTTGAAGATATTTATGGTCAAGTAGAGTTAGCAGGGGTAGATCATAAAGAGACAATCGAAGAATTATCATTACTACAATTTAGCACTGAAGAAGACAAATGGAAAGTTATCGATACATTTAAATTAAATTAGAAATAAAAAATAGTTATAAAAAAATGGAGTGAGATAGTGGAATCTATGGTACATAGATCTTTATCTCACTCCATTTTAATTACTTAGCTCGTTTTCTATTTATAAAGTAATAGCCATAGAATAATGCTAAAACTAAGAAAATAAGTGCAGAAAAATAGAATGTATTATTTAAATTATTAGTAAACTGTGTAATTAAGCCCCCTAATAAAGGACCAATCATAGAACCAAAGCCTTGAACACTATTAAATACACCCCAAGTTTCTTCTTGTTCTTTTGGATTAATATGTCCAGCCATAAATGTGTTCCATGCCGGTAATAAGATGCCGTAAATGAGACCAATGAATAGCGCGATACCCCACACAATATATATATTGGTGATTAGAGATAATCCAAATATCATAAGTGTGTATAAGATGAACCCACCGAATATAATACTATACATAAATCCTTTACTATTTTTATCAATTATTTTTGAAAGAAATAGCATTGAAACAGCACAACCAATTCCACCAATCATGATTGCGATTGTATATTCAATCGTTGATACATGTACAATTTTTGTAGCGTATGTAGGTAGAATAGGTATCAATGCTGAAATCGCAGCACCTTGGAGTAATATACCAGGGAATAAAACAATGTGTCGTTTAGTTACATTTACAATCTGTAATAATTGTTCTTTAACAGGTTTAGTATTGTAATTAGTCAATTGAATATTAACGAAGTAGTATAATACCCATGCGATTAATACTACTAAAGACATCATAAATACAAAATGTAATGGATGTATTTTAATTAAGAAGTTCATTACGACCCAACCAACTAATAAACCTAACAACCATGCAAAATATACATAGCCCATTTGTTTACCACGTTTATCTTCTTGAACGCTTGATAACATAATAACCCAAATAGGGCTAACGGCTATACCTAGCATGATAGCACTAATAATGATGACAATTGGTGATGATGGAAACCAAATGACTAAGAATAAACTTAGAAATGCTAATAAAAACCCAGAAGTTAATACTAGCTTAGCACCAAACTTCTTTAATAAAAAACCTATCACAAAATTTGTTGCTGCATCTGCAATAAAATGAATAGAAAATGCTAATGATGTCACTGCAACTGCAATTGAAGTGACAGTAGGTAGGTAGTTTATATAACTTAATATGTACATACCTCTCGCAAATTCCATAAGAAATAAAATGACTAGCATTATAATGAAATTTTTATTATTAGAATAGTTATTTAACGAAGAATCTTGCATATAAAGGCACCTTTCCATAAATCTCTTCTGGTTGCGAAGAATGGCCTAATAGTTCTAATAGATCTTTGCATAACTTTTGAGTGGCATACTCAATTTTAGATTCTTTCATGTTTGAAGTCATTTTATTTAATATTGATTCATTATTTGTAAGATGTGTAACGATATCTATAGCTTCATCTGGTGTATTGGCAATTTTACCAAATTCCATATCCTCAAAATAATTAGCATTTTCTAATTCTTGTCCAGGAGCTGGATTTAAGAAAATCATTGGAATACAACGAGTAAGTCCCTCTGAAATTGTAATACCACCAGGTTTTGTAACCATTAATTGACTTGATGCCATCCATTCATTCATATGTTTTGTGAAACCTAGAATGAGAACATCAGGATGATCTTTGAATTGAGCTTGTAAAGAACGTTTTAATTCTTTGCTACGGCCACAAATCATAACAACTTGTGAATGTTTACTTTTCTCTAAGATTTCATTAATCATTTGGTCGAACCCTTTTGAAACACCAAAAGCACCTGCAGACATTAATATTGTAGGTCTATCAGGATCTAAGTGATGTTTACTTAACCAAGCTCTTTGATCAATATGTTCTTCGAATTTATCTGAAATCGGGATTCCCGTGACTTTAATTTGTGAGGCTGGTACGCCTACTTCTATAAAATCATTTTTGGTATCTTTAGTTGCTACATAATAGCGATCTGATTCAGGTGTAATCCAGTTTTTATGCATTCTATAATCAGTCATCACTGTAGCTACTGGAATATTGATATTAAATTGTTCTGTTAAAACAGACATGACTGGTGTAGGGAATGTTAATAAAATTAAATCCGGTTTCTCATTAATGAGTATATTAATCAATTTATTTAGACCGTAATATTTATAAAAACATTTATCTAGTTGATCAGGGCGGCTATAATAAAAGTTTTTATACATATTTCTGAAATATCTAAAGCTATTGATATACCATTTTTTACATATAGAAGTTAAAATAGGATGCGCTTCCATAAATAAGTCGTGTTGAATCACACTTAAATGGTCCAAATTCATTTCATTTAATTGGTTTACGATGCTTTGAGTAACTTGCATATGACCGTTACCGAAAGAACCAGTAATAATCAATATCTTTTTATTTTGAGTAACCATTAAAAGCCACCCTCCGTTAATTTTTAAAATTTATAATAAGTGTAACGTATTTTAATACATTATAAAAGGAATATCGTGATTACATGTACATGAAATACCATTGATTTGTAGCAATTTAGTCTTAATTACAATTTAAAAGGGTAATTAGACACTGCCCGAAAATTTGTATTTATGCATTATACCACAACTAACTTAAAAATAAATTTGAAAGAACTTAATACAAGTGATGTATTATCTTTATAATTACTTTAAATAAGGTTGATAATCTATTTATAATGTTAGCATGGTTTAACAAGTATGTATTATTAAAACCTATCAAATAACAAGAATTTTAGTTTTATTTAATAGTAGATTAATAAATGAGGTATAAATTTACATTTTCATAGCTTTGAATGAGCTAAATGTTTATCTTTCATGGGCTTACAAGAGGTATAACCTCATTTAATATATGTTAGAAAAATCAAAATGACGATATAAGAAATTGGCTTGAAATAAGTTAGTTTTTGTTGTTTTAGAATAACCAATATTTAATACAGTTAAATAGAAAGAATAAATTTATCATAGTCATCAAAACGTGTATAATAGACTTAATGTAAAAAAAGGAGCGATTCATTTTGAATGCGAGTGTATTGTTCGAAAAAATTCGAGTAAAACAAGTTATAGGAACATTAGATAAAGAAGTAGTAGATATCACTACTGACTCAAGAACAGCTAAAGAAGGCAGTATTTTTGTCGCATCAAAAGGTTATACAGTTGATAGCCATAAGTTTTGTCAAAATGTAGTAGATCAAGGATGTAGTATCATTGTAGTCAATAGAGAGCAAGACTTAAAAGGTGAAGTTACTCAAATTATTGTACCTGACACTTTAAGAGTAGCGAGCTTATTAGCACATGAATTATTTGACTTTCCGAGTCATCATTTAGTTACATATGGTGTAACAGGAACAAATGGTAAAACATCTATAGCAACAATGATTCATTTAATTTATAGAAAATTAAATAAAAGTAGTGCTTATTTAGGAACGAATGGTTTTCAAATTAATGAAACAAAAACAAAAGGTGCGAATACAACACCAGAAACAGTATCTCTAACTAAAAAAATCAAAGAAGCTGTTGATGAAGGTGCTGAAGCAATGACAATGGAAGTATCTAGTCATGGTTTATCATTAGGTCGATTAAGAGGCGTGGAATTTGATGTTGCGATTTTTTCTAATTTAACGCAAGATCATTTAGATTTTCATGGAACAATGGAAGCATATGGACATGCTAAATCACTATTATTTAGTCAATTAGGAGAGGACCTCGCTAAAGAAAAATATGTAGTATTAAATAATGATGACGATTTTTCAGAGTATCTAGCTTCTGTTACGCCGTATGAGGTATTTACATATGGTATAGATCATGATGCACAGTTTAAAGCAATTAATGTAGAAGAATCTTTACAAGGTGTTAAATTTGAATTTGACACACCATTTGGTAGTTATCAAGTTGAAAGTCCATATGTAGGTAAATTCAATATTTCAAACATTATGGCAGCTATGATAGCGGTTTGGAGTAAAGGTGCGACATTTGAAGACATCATTGAAGCGGTCAAATCGCTTGAACCAGTAGAGGGACGTTTAGAAGTATTAGACCCTAATTTGCCAATAGATTTAATTATAGATTATGCACATACTGCAGATGGAATGAATAAACTCATTGATGCAGTTAAACCATTTGTGAAACAAAAACTTATCTTCTTAGTAGGTATGGCTGGTGAAAGAGACATGACTAAAACGCCTGAAATGGGTAGCGTAGCTTGTCGTGCTGATTACGTTATTTTCACGCCTGATAATCCTGCCAATGATGATCCTAAAATGCTTACAGCTGAATTAGCTAAGGGTGCCACTCACTCAAATTATGTTGAATTTGAAGATAGAGCAGAAGGTATTAAACATGCCATTGATGTTGCAGAACCTGGTGATACTGTAGTATTAGCTTCAAAAGGTAGAGAACCTTATCAAATTATGCCTGGGCATGTAAAGGTACCACACCGTGATGACTTAATTGGTTTAGAAGCGGCTTATAAAAAATTTGGCGGTGGGCCTGTTGAAGATTAGAGAATATACAGAAGGAACATACGCATTTCAAGTATATTTTCAAAGATTGAATGATACAATGCTTATTGCTATACCTGATCAATTTTGGTCAGTTGAAGTCGCCATTGATTTAACTAGGTCAGAAATAAACGATACGTTATTGATGCAATTTTTCACATTTAATGATGAAGAAGAAGCTCAAAAATTAGCAAATGTTGTAACCAATTGGTTTGAAACAATATTAAAGGAGAATGATTAATGAATATAAAGGAAGAAGTAGAGTCAAGAAAGACTTTTGCTATTATATCCCATCCGGATGCTGGGAAAACAACCTTAACTGAAAAACTACTATTCTTCAGTGGTGCTATTCGTGAAGCAGGTACTGTTAAAGGTAAGAAAACAGGTAAGTTCGCTACAAGTGACTGGATGAAAGTAGAACAAGAACGTGGTATTTCAGTAACGAGTTCTGTAATGCAATTTGATTATGATGATTATAAGATTAATATTTTAGATACACCAGGTCACGAAGACTTTTCAGAAGATACGTATCGTACTTTAATGGCAGTAGATAGTGCCGTGATGGTAATTGACTGTGCGAAAGGTATAGAGCCCCAAACACTCAAATTATTTAAAGTTTGTAAGATGCGAGGTATTCCTATCTTTACCTTTATTAACAAGTTAGACCGTGTTGGTAAGGAACCATTTGAATTATTGGATGAAATTGAAGAAACATTAAATATTGATACTTATCCAATGAATTGGCCAGTAGGTATGGGTCAAAACTTCTTTGGTATTATTGATAGAAAATCTAAATCTATTGAACCGTTTAGAGATGAAGAAAATATCTTACACCTAAATGACGATTATGAATTAGAAGAAGATCATGCGATTAAAAATGATAGTGCATTCGAACAAGCGATTGAAGAATTAATGTTAGTAGAAGAAGCAGGAGAAAATTTTGATAATGAAGCATTATTAAATGGTGAATTGACACCAGTATTCTTCGGATCAGCATTAGCTAATTTCGGAGTTCAAAACTTTTTAAATGCTTATGTCGATCATGCACCAATGCCAAATGCTCGTCAAACTAAAGAAGATGTTGAAGTAAGTCCTTTTGATACTGACTTTTCAGGATTTATATTTAAAATTCAAGCAAACATGGACCCGAAACATAGAGATAGAATTGCATTTATGAGAGTAGTCAGCGGTGCATTTGAACATGGTATGGATGTAACCTTACAACGTACGAGCAAAAAACAAAAGATTACACGATCAACATCATTTATGGCGGATGATAAAGAAACAGTTAATCATGCAGTCGCAGGAGATATTATAGGTTTATATGATACAGGAAATTATCAAATTGGAGACACATTAGTTGGTGGGAAACAAAACTTTAGTTTCCAAGATTTACCACAATTTACACCTGAAATATTTATGAAAGTATCTGCGAAAAATGTTATGAAACAAAAGCATTTTCATAAAGGCATTGAGCAATTAGTACAAGAGGGTGCGATTCAATACTATAAAACATTGCACACGAATCAAATTATTTTAGGTGCAGTTGGACAGCTACAATTTGAAGTTTTTGAACATCGAATGAACAATGAATACAACGTAGATGTAGTGATGGAACCAGTAGGCCGTAAAATTGCAAGATGGATTGAAAACGAGGAAGATATTAAAGATAATATGAATACATCTCGTTCGATACTTGTACACGATCGTTATGATAATTATGTATTTTTATTTGAAAATGAATTTGCGACACGTTGGTTTGAAGAAAAATTCCCAGACATTAAATTATATAGTTTATTGTAAAATGTTTGGCTATATATATATGTGGGTATCGCTTTTAATGTAATGATGATGTTATTAAATAATAAATTGTCATTATAGCAATTAACCTGTATAATATTTATATTCACAAATAAATACCTATGACACTCATGTCAGAGGGGAGTAACTTGATGGTCACTTAAATGATTTAAGTGATTTTACGCTTTATCGTCATTACGAAGTATTCACTTCCGGTAAAGTGGGCAATAATATTTGCTAAGTGAGACCTTTGCTATTATTTAGCATAGGTCTCTTTATTTGTATAAAATTTAAAGGAGTTGTCCACTATGGATCCGAGTTTGTTGTTATCCTATGCATGGGTATTACTAGTCTTAGTATTTTTAGAGGGTCTTTTAGCTGCCGATAATGCAATAGTAATGGCAGTTATGGTAAAGCATTTACCACCTGAGCAAAGAAAGAAAGCACTATTTTATGGTTTATTAGGCGCATTTATATTTAGATTTTTAGCATTATTCTTAATTAGTATTATTGCTAATTTCTGGTTTATTCAAGCAGCAGGAGCTGTATATTTAATCTATATGTCAATTAAAAATTTATGGGAATTCTTCCATAAGAAAGATGACAAGAATCAGGAAAATGTTGGAGATGACCATCACTTTGACGAAGAAGGTCAAGAAAAGAAAGTTGGTCCCAAAGCATTCTGGGGTACTGTATTTAAAGTAGAATTCGCAGACATTGCATTTGCTATTGATTCCATGTTAGCAGCATTAGCAATCGCTGTGACTTTACCAAAAGTAGGTATACATTTTGGTGGCATGGATTTAGGTCAATTCTCAGTGATGTTTTTAGGCGGAATGATAGGCGTTATTTTAATGCGTTTCGCAGCAACATGGTTTGTTGAATTATTAAATAAATATCCTGGTTTAGAAGGCGCAGCTTTCGCGATTGTAGGTTGGGTCGGAATTAAATTAGTCGTATTAGTATTAGCACATAAAGACGTAGGTATCTTACCAGAAGAATTCCCACATACAGTTTTATGGCAATCTATTTTCTGGGCAGTCCTAATATTACTAGTTGTTATCGGTTGGTTAACATCAGCTGTAAGTAATAAAAAGAAAAAGAAATAATAATCTAAGGCTTCGTATATTAATACGAAGTCTTATTTAATATTTGTTAAACATTGCAGTTTTAATAATAAAATATTAAAATTTATATATACATAATACTATTTATTGAGGTTATACATATCACAGTGAAAAATGTTACCTTAAACCCATTGAGTATGTCATAATAAAAGTAATTGATTGAAATGATAGGAGTGGCTATCTAGTGGAAAAAAATAAAAAACAAGTAATTCCTCGTAAAAGCTATCGACGTCAACGTCGTGAATTTTTTCATAATGAAGAAAGAGAAGAAAGAGTAGAAAAACAAAGACAAAAAGAAAGAATTCAAGCTAAAAAAGAAGAATACCAAGCTAAAGTTAATGAAGAAAGGGTTAAAGATAACTTAAGAAAAGCAAGAATAGAAAAGCTAACTAAAGAAGAAATTCACCAACAACAAAATCAAGTATCAAATCAAAATGATAAAACGAATAAAACGCAACAAGATCAAGAAAATGATAAGTCGAAATTAACATTACCTGAGGAACAACAACTTAAACGAACGCAAAATCGTAAAAATCAATCATCAAATGATAGCAAACAAGAAGAACATGAAAAATCTACTTATGGGGAGCATCAAAGTGATAGATTAGCATCAAAAGCATCTCAAGAAAATCACCTAAATAACGGTAGTGAAATTGAAAGTGAAAAGAAAAACAATAAAACAGAATCTAGTAAGAAGTTAAATAAACAATCAACTTCTGTTGAAAATCGTGATTTTGATACTGAAAAGAAACATCAGCATCATAGCAAGCAAAGTGCTAAACAAAATCAATTTGAAACAAAGAAAGATAATGCATCTTCAACTCAAAATAAAGTAGAAAATAAAACGGATTATCTAGATATTATCAAGTCATTCTTTAAGGAACATTGGCCTAAAATAGCGATTATTATAGGCGTGATATTATTAATTATTATACTTAACGCTATTTTTACTAATGTTAATAAAAATGACCATACAAATGACAGTGCTTTAACACCTACGAATAAACATTATACTGACACAATGAAAAGTGCGAATAGTACAGTAAAATCTGTAGTAACAGTAGAGAACGAAGGGACAAAAAATACTTCAGTTCCAAATAATACATCTAAAGCAGATAATGAAATTGGTTCAGGTGTCGTCTACAAAAAAGTGGGCGACTCTCTTTTTATTATGACAAATGCTCACGTAGTTGGTAATAAGGATAAACAAAAGATAACATTTGGTAATAATAAGTCGGTTCAAGGAAAAGTGATTGGTACCGATAAATGGTCTGATATAGCAGTCATTAAAGCTAAAAGTGCAGATGATTCTGTAAAAGCCATCACCATTGGTAATTCTAATCATCTTGTTTTAGGAGAACCTATTATTGTAGTGGGTAATCCATTAGGTGTTGACTTCAAAGAAAGTGTATCTGATGGTATAGTCTCTGGTTTAGATAGGCATGTACCAGTAGATATTGATAAAGACGATAGCTATGATGTACTAATGAAAGCCTTCCAAATTAATGCTCCTGTGAATCCTGGTAATTCAGGTGGTGCAGTTGTAGATAGAGATGGTAAACTGATAGGTATTGTTTCTCTGAAGATTGATATGGATAATGTGGAAGGTATGGGATTTGCAATACCAATTAATGATGCTCAAAAAATAGCTGCTCATTTAGAGAAAGAAGGTAAAATTGAATATCCTAATACTGGAATCAAAATTAAAAATGTAGCAGATATTGATGATGACGAACGCCAATCAATCAAATTACCCGATAGTGTTAAAAATGGTATTATAGTTGGTGAAGTAAAGCCTAATGCCCCTGGCGATAAATCAGGGTTGAAAAAAGATGATGTCATAGTAGAATTAGATGGGAAAAGAATTGAAGATAATTTAAGATATAGACAAATTATATTTAATCATAGAGAAGACAAAAGTACATTAAAAGCTAAAGTGTATAGAGATGGAAAAGTCATTAATATAGATATAAAACTAAAATAATGTTGAGGTGAAATGAATGTCGATATTTGGCCAACTATTAAAAAGATCCAGTCCTCAACAAGGGATAGTTCTATACTATTTAGCAGCAATTGTTGTCGCGTTCTTGTTGTTAAATCTACCATATGTACACAAATCTGGAGTCGACGTTAATCCAATAGATACATTATTTGTAGCAGTATCTGGAATAAGCGTTACGGGATTAACACCAATTAGTATTGTTGATACGTATTCTACGTTTGGTCAAATTATTATACTAGTCATTTTAAATATTGGCGGTATCGGTGTGATGGCCATTGGAACATTATTGTGGGTCGTATTAGGTAAACATATAGGTATTCGTGAACGCCAGCTAATTATGCTTGATAACAATAAAGATACAATGAGTGGGACTGTAAAATTAATCTTAGAAATAGTTAGAACCATATTTGTAATTGAATTTATAGGTGCACTTTTACTTGCATTTTATTTTTATAGAGATAATCCCGATTTAAAATATGCTATTATGCAGGGGATATTTGTTTCTATATCAGCCACAACTAATGGCGGTCTCGATATCACAGGTGATTCACTTGTCCCATATGCAAAAGATTATTTTGTGCAAACGATTGTAATGTTCCTAATCGTTTTAGGTTCTATTGGCTTTCCAGTGTTGCTTGAAGTCAAAGCCTACATTAAAAATAGAGTAACAAATTTTAGATTTTCATTATTTACGAAAATTACAACATCAACATATTTATTCTTATTTGTTTTTGGTGTTATCATTATTTTCTTACTTGAACATAACCATGCATTCAAAGGGATGAGTTGGCATCAGTCGTTGTTTTATTCGCTGTTTCAATCAGCTACAACTAGGAGTGCAGGATTACAAACCATTGATGTATCCCACTTTAGTGATGCAACAAATATCATTATGAGCATTTTGATGTTTATAGGTTCATCTCCTAGTTCAGTAGGTGGTGGTATCCGTACTACTACTTTCGCTATTTTAATTTTATTTGTCATTAATTTTAGTAATTCTGCAGATAAAATTTCAATTAAAGTATTCAATAGAGAAATTCATATTATGGATATACAACGATCATTTATGGTATTTACCATGGCTTCCATTTTGACCTTCACAAGCATGATTATTATATCTGTAGCAGAGCAAGGAAAACTATCATTTTTACAAGTTTTCTTTGAAGTTATGTCGGCGTTTGGTACATGTGGTTTAACACTAGGTGTAACAGATGATGTAAGCAATATTACAAAAATTGTATTAATGATATTAATGTTTATAGGACGTGTAGGTTTAATTTCCTTTATTATAATGATAGCTGGAAGAAAAGAGCCTAAAAAATTTAGCTACCCTAAAGAACGTATACAAATTGGATAAATTTAATTAAAGACATTTTAAGTATCAAAGACAGTTTATACTTAAAATGTCTTTTGTATTATTGTTGATAAAATAAGTTATCTATCCAAAGAGATATCACTTAAACAAAAATACATGTTAAACTAACCATAATGAGAGGTGTGTTGAGATGGAGAGAAATGAGAATATCGATGTAGATGTCATAGCAACTTCTGATATGCATAGTCATTTTTTAAACGGAGATTATGGCTCAAATATATATCGTGCCGGAACTTTTGTTAAACAAGTAAGAGACAATAATCAAAATGTAATCTTATTAGATAGTGGCGGTAGTTTGGCAGGGTCATTAGCAGCATTTTATTATGCTATTGTTGCACCATATAAGCGCCATCCAATGATAAAGTTAATGAATGCCATGCAATATGATGCTAGTGGTATTAGCCCTAACGAATTTAAATTTGGATTGTCATTTTTAACGCGTTCTGTTGCATTATCTAGATTTCCATGGTTATCGGCTAATATAGAATATATCAAAACGAAAGAACCATACTTTTCAACACCATATTCTATTCAACATTTTGATAATTTAAAAATTGCAATAGTAGGATTAACAGCTGATGGCCTTATGAAAAATGAATATGCAGAGATGGAAGAAGATGTGAGTATTGAAAAAACATTATTATCAGCTAAAAGATGGATTAGATATATACATGAAATCGAAGAACCAGATTTTTTAATAGTGATATATCATGGTGGATTAGACAAAATTAGCAAATCTAATAAGAAACACGAGGTAAATGTCAATGAAGCTGAAGTATTGATGGAGGAATTAGGGGTTATAGATCTCATCATTACAGCACATCAGCATCAAACTTTAGTTGGTCAAGATCATGGAACAGTTTATGTACAAGCTGGACAAAATGCAGAAGAACTCGTGCATGTGAAAATTAGATTTAAAAAAAGAACTAATACCTATGAGGTTGAGGAAATTTTACCTGAAGTCATTGATTTGAATAATTATGATGAAGATGAAGATTTACTTAATGTCACGTATTATGATCGAAAAGCAGTTGAACATTGGGCAGGCGAAGAGATAAACGAAACTGAAATAAACGCACCAGTTAAAGATTTAGCAGAGTTAGTTGGACAACCACATCCTTTTGCTCAATTATTACATGATAGCATTAGATTAGCCTATAATTATCAAATTAGTTGTGTACATATACCACGAAATGGTGAAGAAGGACTAGACGGCGTCATAACGAATAGAGTTTTATATGATGCGTACCCATATCCAGATAAACCTGTTGATTTAACAATTAAAGGGCAATGTATTAAAGATATATTAGAATTTTCATATTCATATCTTGAATTTGAATCAGACACTTTAAAATCTACACTGATTGATGAAACGTTATGTACATTTTGGCAAGGATTTAACTATACCATTGACATGAATCAAGCACCATTTAACCGGGTAACTTTAGATGGTATTGATTTAAATGGATTATATAGAATAAATATGACTGATTATTGTTATAGAAACTATCAAGCATATTTAAAAGATGCTATTATTCATCAAACTAGTGAAAGTACAATGAGTACACTAATTGCCAAAAATTTATCAGATAAGCACTATTCAATTGAATTAATAAATAATTTTAAAGTGATTAAGTAATTCGATATCATTTCACCTTCATATTAATTAACGTATGTGTCGAAATAATTACTTTAAAAAATAAATAGAGCTCTAAATCATGTAAGGACACATGGTTTGGAGCTCTAAACTTATACTTTAAATATTTATTTTCTAATCATTTAATATTCTAAAAATTATCCGTGAAAAATTAATAAAAGAATAATAGCAACAATTTGTGCAATAGATGTTGTAGCAATACGTCTTGTATATTCATAACTAATTGACAGTAGTAATTGAGTTATAAAAATAAACAGTACTATCCACCAATTATCTAAATATATAAATAGAGAGCTTGAACAAATTGCAGTGATTAAGATAGATAACCAATTCGGCAAATTGTACTTATTTAACTCATTTTGTAAAACAGTGCGCATATATAATTCATGACACGGTATAACGAATGCTAATGTTACTAACATTTGCCATTTCCAGTGTACACCAGTTTTGGCTAATTCTTTTATTAATGAAGCATAAGTTAGTTCAGACGTCATGAGTGATAAGATCAATTGAATAATGATTAAAATAATACTGGCAATAATCCCAATACCTATGGATGTTAATAACCGTTTAGAATGTATATCACGTTGATAAAATACATAACTAATACCAGCTATTAGCATAATTCCAGTATACAAATACCAATATTCTTGATGTTCACCCCACATAACAAATAAAATGGCATGAAAAACTATGAAACTAATTATAAACCATAATAAAGCTTTCGAAACTTTTTTCATTACAACTAACCTTCTTGTTCAACAATTTTATAACGTTTATGATTAATAACCGTTTTTTCAGGTAAGTCTAGTGAGTTAAAGTTTTCCATTATTGTTAAGTCTACAATAACTGAGTTATCATTTATTTTTTCAACTCGGCCTCTTAAACCATCATAAAATTCTACGATATTACCTACTTCTGCAACAGTCATTTCGAGTCCTCCCTTAATTCATAGCTAGACTATATTGTACTAAAAAAAACACTACAAATAAACTAATAACACTAAAAACGCTTAGAATTAATGCATAAATTATGAAAATTTTGTCATTATTGAGTAAATAATTGGAATTTTAAATGTAAATTGTGCATAAATAAAGTAAGGGCATATATAGAGAATCTATAAGGAGCGTTTGTTATGAAATTTGTTAGTAATAATGATATAACTGATCCAACACTTAACTTAGCTATGGAAGAATATGTATTAAAAAATCTGCCGTCAGAAGAAAGTTATTTTTTATTTTATGTAAATAGACCTTCCATTATTGTTGGTAAAAATCAGAACACGATTGAAGAGGTCAATAAATCATATGTTGATGAAAAAGGTATAGATGTTGTACGTAGAATCTCTGGCGGTGGTGCAGTTTATCATGATACAGGTAATTTAAACTTTAGTTTTATTACAGATGATGATGGTAATAGCTTCCATAACTTTAAGAAGTTTACAGAACCTATCGTTCAAGCTTTACAATCATTGGGCGTAGAAGCAGAAATGACAGGACGAAACGATATTCAAGTTGGTGCTGCTAAAATTTCAGGAAATGCAATGGTTAAAGTTAAAGATAGAATGTTTAGTCACGGAACATTAATGCTAAACAGTGAACTTGATGAAGTTCAAAATGCATTGAAAGTTAATCCAGCTAAAATTAAATCAAAAGGTGTTAAATCTGTTAGAAAACGTGTGGCTAATATTGAAGAATTTTTAACAGAGTCTATAGATATTGACCAATTTAAACAAATCATTTTAAAATCAATATTTGGTGAACAACAAGTTGAAGAGTATGTATTAACTGATGAAGATTGGAAAAATATCGAGAAATTAAGTAATGAAAAATACCGTACTTGGGACTGGAATTATGGTAAAAATCCAAAATATAATTTTGAACGAGAAGAAAAATTCGAGAAAGGATTTATTCAAGTCAAATTTGATGTGAAAAAAGGTATAATTGAACATGCAAAAATCTTCGGTGATTTCTTTGGTGAAGGGGATATTAGTGATTTAGAACATGCCTTAGAAGGGTGCCTTCATGACTTTAACCATTTAGAAGAAGCATTGGCAAATTATAACTTATATTATTATTTTGGTGATATAGATAAAAATGAAATATTAAGATTAATGTCTTAATGTCTAATAAATTAAAAGGTCTATTCTCTAACTTTTTAGTAGGGAATAGACCTTATTTTGAATGACTCGAATCTAAATTATTCACTGAGAAATGCCTCCAAATTTTTATATTCTGTCGTGTACTCATTGAATGCTTTCTCATCTTTATTTACTAAAGCTTCATCAATTAGTAATTTCAATTCTTTTTTTCTAACTTCTCTAAGTGCTTCATCAATGACTAGTTCAACGCCTAAATCATTAACCGTAGTTACAAATTCTTCAAGTGTCGTATGTTTCACATTTGTATTATGATTCATAGGGATCTCGACCTTTCGTTTGAATTTAATATATAAATATTATACATTTTTTAAATTTTGAAATCAATGAATATTCTGACATTTTATGCGAAAAAATGTACCATATTACACTTTAAGAATAACTTGACTTTTGACATTTTTCTTATAAAATAAAAAACATATTATTGGTTCTATAAAATAGAATTGATAATAAAACTTAATAAAGCGAGGTTTTCCCAATGACAACTCAGAATATATACGTAATTAGAAAGGGAGACATGGTGATTAGGCCTAATTATGATGATCAAAATCAACCAAATGGTTCAGAAATTATTCGGTTTGATAAGACAGTCCTACAAAGTCCATTTAAAGTTCAGAAGATTATTGAGAGGTCATGTAAATTTTATGGCAACAATTATTTAAGTAAAAAGGCTGAAACCAATCGAATTACAGGTATCTCTAGTAAACCCCCAATTTTATTAACTCCTTTATTCCCAACTTACTTTTTTCCTACTCATTCAGATCGACAAGAAGAAAATTTATGGATTAACATGCATTATGTTGAGTCTATTAAAGAATTAAAACATCGTAAATGTAAAATCATATTTGCAAACAATGAAACCATTACCCTAAATGTATCATTCCACAGTTTATGGCATCAGTATACGAACGCAATCTTCTTTTATTATATGGTAGATAAACAATCCCGTATGAAATCTAATGACCCCGATAAACCTATCGATTATGAAAAATCCTCACTAAACATTTTTGAAGCATTATCACGTTATTCGCTATTTGTAGATAAATAAATTATGATGAAATTTAAAATATGCGGAACGTTATATTAATATAGTGTAAATGTTCCGTATATTTTTTTAAGTTATCTCTTGATAAATTACGTAAAATTGATATAATAATATTTGTGCTTGATAGAGAAAGCACTGCAATTTAATTATTCCACAGTAGCTCAGTGGTAGAGCTATCGGCTGTTAACCGATCGGTCGTAGGTTCGAGTCCTACCTGTGGAGCCATGGAAACGTACTCAAGTTGGCTGAAGAGGCGCCCCTGCTAAGGGTGTAGGTCGCGAGAGCGGCGCGAGGGTTCGAATCCCTCCGTTTCCGTTTTATAGTAAAAATCAGTTTAATTCTGATTTACTTAAACTACCTAGAACGTTGTTAAATCAACGTTCTTTTTTATTTTGTTAAAAATCCGTTTAAGTTTGTTTAATATATTTTGGTCAATATATGGTCAACACACTTTATTTAATGCGAATGGATAGTCCCTTCGTTACTATAAATAAGCCTAGAATGGTTTTAATCCATTCTAGGCTTATTTTTTCTACTAATTTTTGACTTATCAAGAGTTGACTTCCTTTTTATAACATGTACTACGAAGAGTTAAGATTCTTTAGTGCGTGAGACCTTTAAAACGAAATACATTGAACATAGTAGCAAGCCAACTATGAGGCTAGGCGATAATTGAATATCATAGTATAAAAACACCATGAAATTAGAATCTAACCATAGGGCTGATTTAAAATCATGGTGTTTATTATTATAATATCAATGCAATACTCAAGCTGTATTCCTAAAGTGATAAGATACTTACAAAAGTCTGTTAATATTAAATAAAATGATTAGTAAAATTGTATACACTTTTTCCAACTATAACTGCTCATCACTGCTACATTCATTACGATATGAATTACTTCGAACTCATAACCACTAACGTATCCTCGGGTTAACTTTAAGGTGAATATGGAACCTAACATCACACAAATATAGAAAACATTAACATACGGTGTTAAAATCCCAAATATCAAGAAGATACCTCCAACAACTTCACCAATTGACATTAAAATAGCAAGTAGTGGGGGTAAACCTAATGAACCTAGAAAATGTATCGTACCTTCTAGGTCTACAAATTTTAAAGTACCATGTACTAAAAAAGATGTCGCTAACATCCATCTAATTAATAAAATTCCAAATCTCATTGATAGACTGACCTCCAGATTGTTATAAAATAAAAAAGTAAATTTCATAAGTAATTAAGAATAAAAGACTTTAAATTTCTAATAAAAATTATAATACTTATAAAATTTATCTTATTATATAACGAATGGAAGGTTTTGTCTTTATTAAATGACCATTTATATAAAAAAGCCCATCAATAGTAATAAATACATTGACGAGCGATAATTTTGATAAAGCGTTCTTTATTTTTTACCGTTTGATTTACCTGAAATCAAATCACGGATAATTTTAACAATGTAACCTGTTATAAGCGATCTTACTACACGTTTAATAATGTTCATCATGGTTATGTCTCCCTTTTGCTTTTACTTGATAGATATAATATACCCAGTTTTTTATGTTTTAAAAGTGAATGGAAGATAAATCGTTAGAATAGGGTAAATATTATTATTCAAAAACAATGTAGCCATCTTTGTCAGCCTTTTTAGTAAAAGCGACAATAACAGCATGAATAATAGCCACAATACTTGGAATACCAGTCCAAAAGAAGGCAAGATGTAAAATACCTTGTCCAACTTTGTCAGCATAAAACTTATGAACACCAATACCGCCTAAAAAGATAGCTACTAATATATAAATGACTTTATTAACTCTCATTATGATTGCCTCCTAAAGATAAAATGTATCGTTTAAAGATTTAAGTACATGACAAACTTATAAATCTATTTTAGATAGTCCTTCTAATAATTCAATTCTACCACCGAAATTTTTAAAATCTATATGAGGTAGGTCCTTTGATTTATATTATATCGTAGATTCTATATAATGAAATTAAGACATATTTTAAGGAAGGATATATGATGATTAGACAAGCGCATCCTAGTGATAATAAGCGTATCGCTGAATTATGTTATATGATTTGGGAAGATATGGAATTAGATATAGTTAATGAAATTAGTAAAGAACGATTGATGAACATACTAGAGCTAAGTGTTGTGAATGTTGAATATCGAAGTTATTATAAAAATGTTTGGGTTTATGAAGTGGATGGCAAAGTTGCAGGATGTGTCATTGCTTATGATGGTAAACATGAACTTGATTATGAGGAAAATTGGTTAAAGTTACCGCTTGATGAAGATATCCGTAAATATGGGACGCCTTTACCAGTGAAAGAAGCAGCGGACGATGAGATGTATATTGAAACTGTCGCTACGTTTCCCGAGTATCGAGGACAAGGTATAGCTACACAACTAATGACTTATCTCCTTGAGATGTACTCTGAGAAAAAATGGAGCTTAAATTGTGATTATGATAATGAAAAAGCGTTAGGATTATATGAAAAATTAGGGTTTAAAACTGTGAGTGATATAGATCTTTATGGTCATTTATATAGACATATGATTATGCAATAAAAAGCTCGACAATGACTGATTATCATTGCCGAGTAATTAAATGTCATTAAATTGCACCTAACAACGCACTAATATAAATGCCTAATGCATATAATAAACCGAAAATAGTATTTGTTTTACCTGTAGCAGCCATGGCAGGCATCATTGTTGCAGGTGTATCATTTTTGTTAAATCTTCTTACAGCTTTAATTGGCATTGGGAATGACAATAAAACTAATAAATAGAATAATGATCCACCAGATTTAAATAAGGCTGTAAATACTACAAGCGCATATGCAACGATATACATTATTGCCATAAAGATAACTGAGGCGCGTTTACCAAGTAAAATAGGTAGTGTTTTACGTCCACTAGCTTTATCTTTGACGCGGTCTCTAATGTTGTTAGCCATATTTATAAGGCCAATCGTTATGACGATAGGGATACTTAACCAAATGATTAGTCCTTGAACATTACCTGTTTGAATGAAAAAGGCTAATAAGATGATAATCATACCCATAAATACGCCTGAGAATAATTCGCCAAATGGCGTCCATGAAATTGGCATTGGTCCACCAGTATATAAATAACCAATTGCCATACAAACAACGCCTATTGGAATAATCCAAAATGAACTATGGAAAGCTAGGAATATACCCAGTAAAGCTGCGATAATATAAAAAGCAATTGCGATATTCATCACAAGTTTAGGACTCATACCGTTTCGTACAATTGCACCACCGATACCTACAGAAGTATGATCATCTAAGCCTTTTTTAAAATCATAGTATTCATTAAACATGTTTGTAGCTGCTTGGATTAATAAGCAAGCAATTAACATGGCTAAGAATAAACTAAATTTAAGATGATCTTCACTACCAAGTAGGAATAATTTAGCTGACGCTGTACCAACTAGTACTGGCACAACTGCGGCAGTTAAGGTATGAGGTCTCATCAATTGCCAATACTTTTTAACCGTTGAATATTGTTGATATTGATCTGACATTTTTTATAACCTCTTAATTTTTTTAGTTTTAACATTGATATTTTAAAGTAATTATGAATAAAGGTCAATTCACGTGAAAAATTGCATGTGATTATTAAGCAATTCACACCAAAATTGGTATTGAAAAATGATACAATATACTAATGAGTAAATATAGAAGAAAGAAGTGAGATGAATGACTGTTAACGTAAGAGAAGATGAGATTGTCGACAAGCTATATGGAAGTTCTAAGGATTGGGTCTCCGTTGAAGTAGAGATAGAAAAACAGTTAGATCCAAGTAAGTTATTTCATATAACTGAATCGCAAGCAGGTGATCGTTTTTATTTGCGATTAAATGACAATCAGTCTTCATATTTCGGTTATCATGCGATTCGAAAATTTGAAAATGATTTCGAAAATAAACAGTCTATCTTTAAAGAATGGGAAACGTTAAAAAAAGATATAGAATTAATTCATCCAGATTATGAGAAACATCATTTACGTTTGTGTGGTGGGTTCCAATTTTCAAAACATAAGTCTGATGATGAATGGCGAGCATATGGTTTAAATCATTTTGTGTTACCTGAGGTATTGATTTCTACAGAAAACGAACGAACATTTGTAACTTATACAACTGAAAAAAGTACATTTGATATGGAGACATTCAAGTCATTAGTAAATGATTTGGAACAAGCCAATGTTGATACAGAAGATGATCACCTGGGAAATGTTACACGTATGGAGGATATCTATTTAGATGAATGGCGAGATTTAGTACAAGAAGCGATTGATCATATTGACTATTCTAAGAAAATTGTACTTGCACGTAGAAGATTAATAAAATTTGATAAAAAGATTAGCATTCCATATATTTTAACTAGAGCATTAAAGAATGAAAAAAACAGTTATATCTTCTTACTTGAATCTAATGAATCTGTGTTCTTCTCACAAACACCTGAACAATTATTAAAGGTTGAAAATCAAGTGCTTTCAACCAAAGCAGTAGCAGGTACGATTAAACGTTCTCAAAATGAACAAGAAGATGAAGCAAACATACAAGCTTTTCTAAACGATAAAAAGAATTTAAATGAACATCAAATTGTAGTTGAGAGTATATTGAATGACATTCAACCCTATGTTGAAGATGTATACTACAATGAAACACCAAACATTTTAAAAAATGACCATTTGTATCATCTATTTACAAAAATAGAAGGTAATTTAAAAGAACAGTCTTATATTGGGTTAATTGATCGAATGCATCCTACACCAGCGTTAGGTGGTTATCCTAAAGATGAAGCACTAGAATTTATAGAACAAAAAGAATTTGGCACACGTGGTTTATACGGTTCACCGGTAGGATATATAGATGTCTATGATGATTGTGAGTTTATCGTAGCAATTCGATCTATGTTGATAAAAGGTGATCAAGCAACACTATTTGCTGGATGTGGCATAGTTAAAGATTCTGATCCAGATAGTGAGATTGCTGAAACAGCAGTGAAATTTTCACCAATGATGAATGCTTTAGGAGTAGATAAACATGAGTAATAAAAATGAAGCTTTAACGACACAAGTCTTTACATTTGCATCAGAACTATATGCTTATGGTGTGAGAGAAGTTGTTATTAGCCCGGGGTCACGTTCGACGCCATTAGCTATTGCGTTAGAAGCACACCCAAATATTAAAACGTGGATTCATCCGGATGAACGTAGTGCAGCATTTTTTGCATTAGGTTTAATCAAAGGTAGTCAAAGACCCGTCGCTATTTTATGTACATCTGGTACAGCAGCGGCTAATTACACTCCAGCAATTGCAGAAAGTCAAATTAGTCGAATACCACTCATTGTATTAACGAGTGATCGACCGCACGAACTAAGAAGTGTAGGTGCACCACAAGCAATTAATCAAGTAAATATGTTCAGTAATTATGTCAATTTCCAATTTGATATGCCAATTGCTGATGGCACAACCAATATGCTAGATACGATACATTATCAAATGCAAATCGCAAGTCAGTATCTTTATGGACCACATAAAGGGCCGATACATTTTAATATGCCATTTAGAGAACCATTAACACCTAATTTAGATAGAAAAGATCTATTGAAATCAGAAACAAAAACATTACCTCATTATCAAAAAATGGTACATGTTGATCCTATTAAGGATAAAATTGAAAAGCCTAAAGGTCTAATCATTGTTGGAGATATGCAACATCAAGAAGTAGATCAAATTCTAACTTATTCAACGGTTTTCGATATACCTGTGTTGGCAGACCCATTAAGCCAGTTAAGACGACATAATCATCCTAATGTCATCACAACCTATGATTTATTATATCGAGCAGGTATGGATTGGGATGTTGATTTCGTAATCAGAGTTGGTAAACCGGTTATTTCTAAAAAGTTAAATCAATGGCTAAAAACGACTACAGCATTTCAAATTTTAGTACAAAATAATGATAAAATTGATGTTTTCCCTGTACCGCCAGATGTGTCATACGAAATATCGGCTAATGACTTTTTCAGATCACTAATGGAAGAAAGAACAATAGACAGAAAAGCATGGTTACAACAATGGCAATCATTAGAAAAACAAGCTCGAATTGAAATCAATGATTTTCTACAACATGCCACTGATGAAGCGGCCTATGTCGGCACATTGCTTTCTAAATTAACTAATGAAGATGCTTTGTTTGTAAGTAATAGTATGCCTATTAGAGATATCGATAATTTACTATTTGATAATGAAGCGGAAATTTATGCTAATCGTGGCGCGAATGGTATTGATGGTGTTGTTTCTACGGCATTAGGTATGGCAGTACATAAAAATGTTACGTTACTCATTGGTGATTTAGCCTTTTATCATGATATGAACGGCTTACTTATGTCTAAAATTAATGACATACATTTAAACATAGTTTTATTAAATAACGATGGTGGTGGTATCTTTTCATATTTACCGCAAAAAGCATCAGCAGCAGAATATTTCGAGAGATTATTCGGAACACCAACTGGCTTAGATTTTGAACATGCGGCATTGTTATATGATTTTAATTTTAAGCGATTTGATCATTTAACTGATTTTAAATTTGAATCGTTATCTAAATTAGGTTCGAATGTTTATGAAGTCATCACCGATAGAGAAGATAATTTACAACAACATCAAATTTTATATAAGAAATTGAGTGAAATGATTAATGTTATATCATAATTTTTATCAATCAAAATCATCTTCCAAGCAATTGTTAGTTATGTTACACGGATTTATTAGCGATGGCAGAACCTTCGATAATCATATTGATAAGCTAACAGAACAAACTAACGTATTAGTCATTGATTTACCAGGTCACGGAAAAGATGAAACTTCTATGGATATAGAATGGAGCTTTGATTATATCAATCAAGCATTAAATCAAGTTTTATCTGAATATCAACAATATCAGTTATGTTTATTTGGTTATTCAATGGGAGGTAGAGTAGCTTTATATTATGCGTTGCATGGTTCGATAGAACTTGCAGGCTTAATATTAGAAAGCACATCACCGGGTATTCAAAGTGAAGAAGATCGAATTGAGAGACAACAAGTAGATGCTGCAAGAGCGAAAGTATTAGAAATAGCTGGTTTAGAAATATTTGTCAATGATTGGGAAAGATTACCATTGTTCCAATCACAATATAACTTAGAAAAATCAGTTAAAAAGCAAATTCGGAATAATAGAATGAGTCAAGATCCTCATCGTTTAGCAAAAGCATTACGAGATTATGGTACAGGACAGATGCCTAATCTATGGTCATTACTATCACAAATCGATATTTCAACATATATTATGGCAGGAGAGCTAGACGCGAAGTTTGTAAAAATTGCACAAAAATTGAAAGACTCAATTGTTAATAGCAGAAAAACAATAGTTTCTAATGTTGGGCATACAATTCATGTGGAAGATAGCACGGAATTTGATACAATGATATTAGGTTTTTTAAAGGAGGAGCAAAATGACTAGACAGTGGGAAACACTTAGAGAATATGATGAAATTAAATATGAATTTTTCGAAGGTATTGCAAAGGTAACTATTAATCGTCCTGAAGTACGTAATGCATTCACACCTAAGACAGTGGCTGAAATGATTGATGCATTTTCACGTGCACGTGATGATCAAAATGTTTCAGTGATTATCTTAACTGGAGAAGGAGATAAAGCATTCTGTTCAGGTGGAGATCAGAAGAAACGTGGACATGGTGGTTACGTTGGCGAAGACGAAATCCCTCGTTTAAATGTTTTAGATTTACAACGTTTAATTCGTGTTATTCCTAAACCAGTTATAGCAATGGTTCGTGGTTATGCTATCGGTGGCGGTAACGTATTAAATGTTGTATGTGATTTAACTATTGCAGCAGACAATGCGATTTTTGGTCAAACAGGTCCAAAAGTAGGTTCATTTGATGCTGGTTATGGTTCAGGCTATTTAGCTAGAATCGTTGGACACAAAAAAGCAAGAGAAATATGGTACTTATGTCGCCAATATAATGCACAAGAAGCATTAGACATGGGCTTAGTTAATACAGTGGTACCATTAGACAAAGTAGAAGATGAAACAGTTGCTTGGTGTCAAGATATTATGAAACATTCACCAACTGCTTTACGTTTCTTAAAAGCTGCAATGAATGCAGATACAGATGGTTTAGCTGGTTTACAACAAATGGCAGGCGATGCGACTTTACTTTATTATACAACTGATGAAGCTAAAGAAGGTCGTGACGCATTTAAAGAAAAACGTGACCCAGACTTTGACCAATTCCCTAAATTCCCATAGAATCTCATAATAAAACCACTTGTTTGTTATAAATCGATGATGGATGCATCGCTATATAACTACAAGTGGTTTTTTATTTATTAAGCAAATTGATTAGGGTAATACGTTTTTAAATACGTTTCTAAACGTTGCATGCCCTCTTTAAGTAAAGCCATATCGTAAGCGTAAGAAATACGAACATGGCCTTTACCGATATCTGTGAAAGATGAACCAGGTACCATAGCGACGTGCGCTTTTTCTAAAACATCGACACAAAAGTTAAAATCATCTTCTGTGTAATTTTTAATACTTGGGAAAATGTAAAAGGCACCTTCGGGTTTAGCATTCAATTCAAATCCTAATGATTTTAATGTAGTGATTAAGTAATCTCGACGTTCTATATATGCTTTGTTCATATGTTGTGGTGCTTCTAAGCCTTCAGTTAATGCAGCGATACACGCGTGTTGGGCAGGAACATTAGCACAAATACAGTTATAAGCATGCATGAATGTTAACTTTTCAATTAAATATTCTGGTCCCATTAGGAAACCTATACGAATGCCCGTAGCAGAGTGTGATTTACTTAAGCCACCTATAAGTAGTAATTGATCTCTAATAATGTCAAATTCAGCAAATGAAGTATGTTGACCATTAAAGGTATTTTCAGCATAAATTTCATCACTAATAATAAATATCTCATAATCAGATAAAGTTTTTGCAATAACTTCAACTTCAGACTTGGATAGGGTGACACCTGTAGGATTAGTTGGATAATTAAGCAAAATCGCTTTAGTTTGATCAGAAATATGTTGCTTGATTAACTCGGGTGTGATTTTAAACGCAGAAGCAGATGTATCAATAAATACAGGTTTACCCCCTAAAGTTTGTATTAAAGGAATGTAACCAGCATAAGTTGGTCCAGGAATTAATATTTCATCACCTGGATTGATGATACTTCTTAATGCGGTATCTAATGCTTCACTAGCCCCGTTGGTAACGATGATTTCATCTACGTTATAGTTAAAGCCATATTTATTGTTAAAGTACTGTCTGATTGCCTCTCTGGTTTCAGGTAAACCTTTATTATGAGAATATGTAGTTTTATTGTCTTCGATAGCTTTGATATAAGCTTTTTTAACAACATCAGGCATAGAAAAATCAGGTTGCCCAATGGTTAGATTAATACAATCATCAATGTGTTGCATACGATTAGAAAATTGACGAATACTAGGCGCTCTTAAAAATTTAGATTGCTCGTTCAATTGTAATTTCATTTATCTTAACTCCTCTAAAAAATACCAAAATATAGTACTGTAATTGTTTGAATAGTCATATAATTCTTTCAAATTATTACTATCATAACATATTTTTTAGTAATACATTTTGGTATGAAAACAAAAATTTTATAGTGATTTTTACCTTTTGAATTTAGAAGGGGGCTTCAAGTTAATAATTGGATTAGTCCATTTACATATTAAGCGATTGGATAATAGATATACAATAACACCTGATGTTATTATTAAAAACAAATACGTCATTATGGAAACGGGAGACTTGAATGGGTATAGTCCGAATCCACGAATAATACCGATAATTAAACCATGTAATAAATACACATACATTGTTCGACTACCTATATAAGTGTAAAAGCGTAACTTTTGTGATGTTAAATTTAAAAATGCAAACATCGAAGTTAGTATTACAGCATAGAGTAATAAACGTTTAAGAGGACTATATACATCTTCAGCATTATGTTCAAGTGACGTATGGGGTGAACTGCCTAACAACCAATCTACATTTATAGGATGTATAAGATACCCAATAAAATAAAGGACAAATACAACAATAGAAATAGGTACCCATTTTTTACTTCTAATTATCATACTTTGTTGTTTAGTAAATAAATGACCTAAATAAAAAATAGGGAAAAATACAATCGTACGAGAAATACTCATATATTCATCAATATTAGCAGAGAATCCAGCAAAGATTGAAACAAGTAAAGATGTTCCTAACACAATCATAGGATTATATCTTCTAACGATCACTAGTACAACGTGAAAGAAAAATAATGTTAGTAAGAACCACAATGCAAAGACTGGATTGAAAGGGTCCAATTGTAGACTATCACTTTTACCAGTTAAGAAATAATAAACTGAGTAAAATGCGAAAAATATAAAGTAAGGTAATAATAATTTTTTAGCAATATGTTCTAGATAATAGGGTTTATCCAAATTTTTCGCAAAATATCCTGAAATAAATAAAAATGTCGGCATATGGAAACTATAAATAACAAGATATAATGCAGATAAGTATTTATCTTCAGAAGTGTAAGGTTGCAATAGGTGTCCTAGCACCACTAAAAATATGAGTATTGCTCGAGCATTATCAAAGAAATAATCCCTTTCCTTGATGGAAGGCATATAAATGTCTCCTTTTTTCATGTTTGACTGTACTTAATTTATTATATTTTATGGCAATTATGCAACGATTTTGTCCGTAGTATAAAATTCTATTGTATATCTTATAAAAAAAGCATATAATATTATCAACTAAATAAAGTGGAGTAGAACAGCATGTATAAACAACTTGAAAAACTTATCACACTTACTAACAACGATTTAAATATAGTTAACCGACGCTTTGGACAAAGAACAGACATTACATCAGAACAATTAGAATTACTACGTATATTGTACAATTATGATCGTTTATCTCAATATGATTTAACGATGAAAGTGAGTAGAGAACAATCTATTGTTTCAAGATGGATTAAGAAACTTGTATTGAAAGGTTATATTACAAGTCATCAATCACATGAAGATTTAAGATGTAAAGAACTTGTACTCACTGATGAAGCACGTGCACTTATTAAACAGATCAATACAGCGCGTTGTGAGTTAATAGAAGCCCGTTGCCAATGTTTATCAGAAAGTGAGATTGAGAATTTAAACCAGCTATTAAATAAGTTGAATAGTCGTCATAGTTATATTTAATCATAACCGTGGAGTCAATGTTGTTGTAATAGAGATCATCTTACAATGGTTAGGGTGATCTCTTTTAATATTTAAATATATATAAGCCAGTAGATGAATTCATCTACTGGCTTTTTATCAGGGATTTAACCCGTTATTTTGTATTAAATTAAGCTTTGAATTTTGGAATATCGAAGAATTTACCAACTTCACCAATTTGATCATATAAACCTTTTAATACTTGTGCATTTGAATCTGCCCAATTAATATCTGTTGCATATTGGTGTGTACCAGGATTTTCTGGATTCCAACGCATTTTATATAACGTATTTTGTCCTGCTTTCACATAAGAATTGCCAATAAATTTAGCGCCACCAATAATAGCTTTTGAAACAGAATCCCAACCAGATGCTTTAGCAAATTTCACACCTTCACCTAAAGCATTATAGTCGTAGGCAGCGATACCGAATACATTGTGATATTTAGTTGCAGAACGTGTATTAACTGCACCATTTGTTATATTAGCACCTTTAGCTAATTGAGATTGGCCATTTCCTGTTTCTAATAAGGCATGTGAAATTAAATAAATTTCATTTAGTCCATATTGCTTAGCAGCTTGACTAAATGCAGCACCTTGATTTTCAAGAACGCCCTTACCTTTAAGTAATTTATTTAAAGTAGCTTCAGATAAATATTGTGGTTGATCTAAACGTAAAAATTGATATTTAGAAACTGGATCTTTAGCAAGTTTATTTGAATCCATGGCATTTTTAGTTTCACTAAATGTCGCATTTGACCATACACCAGGTGTTCTTTGTACCTGTGGGCCATAACTTAAGTTATTTTGAATCGACGCCATTTGATTTAATGTACGACCTGTATTTGAATATTTAACTAATTCTTTTGTTAGATCACTTTCTTTAATCCATACGTATTTACCATTAGTAAGTTTACCATAATACCAAGTCACACCATTTTGTTGTTTTTGTTTAATGACTACAAATGGTTTCTCAAAATATGTTTTTAAAGAATAGCCATTTTTAGCACTTGGTTCGTCGTAATAGTGACCATTGTTATTTTTGATAACGAAAGTATAGTTATAAGGTGTAGCTGGATTATTTGAGTTTGCTTGTTCTAAATCTTTAGCAGCAATCCAACCAGTACGATTATTTACAGTACCATATAAATATTTTTCTTTACCAACATATACAGCTTTTGAAGCATTAAATGTTTGATTTGCTAATTGGCTAGCAGGTAATAATTGTTGATTTTTAGTACCCCAAGCTATTGAATAAAGGCCATTGTTATTATTATTAACTTTATATTGACCTGTTAATTTTGCTTCATTACCTAAGTTCTGAACGTCAACATCATTGATATTAACCCAGCCTAAAGGTGTATTTGAAGCTGTATTTTGCAATAATACATAAGTTTGATCGCCTTCGGTTCTTTGTTTAGAAATAGTGAAGGTACGGTCAGCATATTTAGTACCACTCTTAGCAGTTTTATCGTATACAGAACTACGGATACCAGTATTATTTGCTTTCACTTGACCAATTTGTTTAGTAGCTTGTGTTGTATTCACATTAGTTGGTGATTGAGCTTTAGCTGCTTCATTATTAGTTGTATCATTTGACTTTATAGCCATTTTAGGTTGTGCAAGTGCTGTTCTTGTAGCAGTAGGCTCAGTTAAATAATATTTGCTAATCCAACCAGAGATACCATTGACAGTGCCATATAAGTAAGTAGCTTTGTCAATTTGTTGTTGCTTAGTAGCTTTAAAAGTTTGGTTACCTTTACCAGATACTGTACCAGCTTCTTGTTTAAATGTACCCCAAGGCACTGTATAAGCTTTTGTACCAGGTTTAACATTATAAGATTTATTTACAGAAATAGGGGACTTAGCTGTATTGTAAGTAACATCACTTTGTTTAACCCATCCGTATTTTTTACCAGTATTATAATCTTGTACAAGGTAGAATTTATCATTACCTAAAGTAGCTGTTTTTGAAACTGCTAATGTTTTTTGAACTTGGTCAGTTGATTTACCTGTTTTATCATAAACAGTTGTATAAACACCACTGTTTGATGTCTTAATCTGTGCTACACCATTATTAGCAGCAACCGTTAATTGACTGTTAGTTGCAGGTTTAGAAGGTGTAGTTGGTTTAGTTGTATTAGATGTTGATGGTGTTGTTAAGAAACTTTTACTAATCCATCCATTTACACCATTAACAGAACCATATAAGTAAATAGCTTTATCAATTTGTTGTTGTTTTGTAGCTTTAAAAGTTTGGTTACCTTTACCAGATACAGTACCTGCAACTTGTTTATCAGTACCCCAAGGAACTGTATAAGCTTTAGTACCAGGTTTGACATTGTAAGATTGATTTACTTTAACAGGTGATTTAGCAGTGTTATAAACAACATCACCTTGTTTAACCCAACCAAATTTTTCACCAGTATTATAATCTTGTACAAGGTAGAATTTATTATTACCTAATGTTGCTGTTTTTGTTACAGATAATGCCTTTTGAGCTTGGTTAGTTGAATGACCTTTTTTATCATAAACAGTTGTATATAAACCATTATTAGTTGGTTTAATTTGAGCCATACCGCTATTAGCAGCAACTGTTAATTTATCATTTGTTGATGGTTTTGTTGTTGAACCACCTGTAGAAGGCTTCGTAGTTGTACCACCAGTAGATGGTTTTGTAGTAGTTGTTGTACCCCAAGGTGCAACTTGGCCCATTTTAATTTTATATTTTTCATTAATTAAATCATATAATTCGTTATAACTATAATTATGTTGTTGTAAGTAACCGTGTGGATCAGCATGGTCTGTTCCACCTAACCATCTACTAATTGCTGCGTGAGTCCATACAGTACCACTACCGTCGTTTTCTGCACTATTTGGTTTTAAGCCATAGTACTGTAATTGAGTGGCTGCATAATCAGCGTAATTGTTCATTGAACGTGCAAATGAATCATAGTCGTGTGTATGTACGATTTCAACGTTGATAAAACGGTTATTCGCATTTGGACCAGCACCCCATGATAAATAGTCAGTAGGTGCAGTTTCAATAATTCGGTTACCATCTACAAATGCATGTACGAAAGCTGAGTTGTAATTATTTTTCATGTAGTTGATTTCGCCAGTAATTGTAGAATTCTCATTTGCTGTATCGTGAACCACAATTCCTTCTGGACGGCCTACACCATTTCTATAGCCATATTTAGGGAAGTATGATGAATAATCTTCTTCGATTTGTGGTGCTTTAAAGTTCTTTTTACGAATATAATCATTAATAGAAGATTTCACTTGTGGTTGATACTTTGGTAATGATGAAGTTGCTCTATTAGCAGTTGCATACATCATTCTTGGTTTAGCTACTGAATTGAATGTAGTGACTTGTTTAGCATTTTCTTTAGTAGCATTGTCATTAGACTGAGTAGATGAAACCTTAGCAGATTCATTTACCACGTTATTAGCTTTTAACTCGTTAGCTTTAGGTGTTGCTGACTGCGTTTTAGTATTAGAAGATGTAGCAACATTTTCTTTAGATTGTTGAGTTGCTTGTGTCTTTTGTGAAGGTTCAACTGAATGAGCTTCATCGTCTACGTCATCTTCATCATCATCTAATCTGTAGCCACCATTATCCTTAACGGTTTGTTTAGCATTTTGATTAGTTGTATTAGTTTGTTGTTGAGCTTGGTTCTGAGTTGTAGTCTCAGATGTTTCTTCTTGTGCTGTTTGAGTCTCTTGTTTAGCATTTTGTTGAGCAACCTCTTGTTTGCTTTCTTCAGTTGAATTTTGTTGTGAAGATTGTTGTTTTTCATTGTTATCAAGGGCTTGATTTGATTCTTCTTGTTTCTGAGTTTCCTCAACAGTTGAATTTTCTTTGATTTGATTATTATTTTGATTAGACGCATCAGTAGTTTGAGCTTTTACATTAGTATTTTCATTAGTAGAAGCATTTTCAGTCTTCTGTTGATTAATTGATGCATCATTATTTTCTGTAGAAGTAGTTTTTACTGGTTTGACTTTAGTTGGATCTTGATAAGTTTGAGTACCAGAAATATTTTGTGTAGGATTACTCACTTCTTGTTTGGCATTGTTAGCTTGTTTTAGTGTTGCTTGGTCATCCAGTACATTTTTATTTTTTGTTTGATCTTGTGCTGTTTCTGCTGCATCTGCATGGTGAGCCGTAAATGCTGTTCCCAATAAAGTTACTGCAACCATTGACGGTAATTTGTAATTGAATTTTTTCGTCATTATATAATTACTCCTTGTATCTTTTGAATTTGTATTAATTATAGTATGAGAAAAGGAGTGTGTACGTCTTTTAACAGATTTGTAATAGAATTTTAACCTATAAAAATTTGCCATAGTAGGGATGTAAGGGCTTTAAACATTGATGGTACGCAAGTAATTTCATAGAAATTATTAATTTGAGTTTAATGAAATATTACAAAAGATATAGTGAAGATAAGTTATCAAGTAATCATATTTTTATTCATAACGATATGCTTAATATTTTCTTCATAAAAAGGTCGTCCAGAAGTGATATAACCTAACTTTTCATAAAAAGGGGTAGCATAATATTGTGCATGCATTGTCAAACGGGTAAGATGATGTTCACGAGCTATCGTTTCAACAAAAGTTAATAGTTTTAAACCTAACCCTAAGCCTCTATATTCTTTTAGAATTGCTACGCGTTCAACTTTACCTATATATTCATCTAAGAGTCGTATGCGTGCAGTTGCAATTGGTTGAGAATCATCCACATAACCAATAATATGTATTGCCACTTCTTCAAATTCATCTATCTCATGATCTTCGGCAACATGCTGTTCTTTTACAAAAACTTCTTTTCTAATTTTAAAACAATCTTCTAACATTTGTTCATTCGTCACTTTATTAAACATATTCAAACTCCTTTGGATATAAAATAGGGAAGGAGACAATTAATTCGATGTCTTCTTCCCTAAAGTAATCTATGATTTTATAAAGCTTCTTTTCTAATAATTGCGGTATATTGCCAAAATATTCTCATTTGAGCTATATTCCAATTGTTCATTCCCATTGTAAACCCAGACGGTTTAAATAGTGTTACATCCGTTACTTCAAGTGCCGCGGCAATTAAATATTGTAAAGGAACGCTAATACTTTTCATTTCTTCGGTAATACCATTTTCATCATATACCCAAGAAAATGGCAGTTCTGATTCGAAAATATCTACCTTATTAAAAATCTCTGGAAGAGCTACGATGTAACAAGCCCCATCTACAACAGGATTATGATTACTTTCTTTATAATAAATAAGTAGCGCTTCATAATTTTCTCTATGTTCATGATTCACATAGAAAAATTCATTTCTAAATAAAGCCATGTCTTTACTATGGATAATTTGTTGTTCTAAAACATTAAACATACCATTGATGTTGGCAATCTTTTCATATGTTTTTCGTGACATCTTAGCAACTCCTTTCCTATCATTATATAATTGGATTAATAAGCAGTTGTATCAATTTCTTGACCCTGTTGGGACTGTTGTTGATTGTTTTGATTATTAACTGTGTCATTTGGTTGTTGTGCATTCATATCTGATTGCTGTGCATCCATATCGTTGCTTTGGGATTGATCATTACTACTATCTGATTGTTGATTCGCATCATTACTGTTATCTTTTTTATGCTTTTTATTTGTTGTATCATTTTGAGCTTTTCTTAATAACGAATCATCTAATTTAGTTAATGGAACTAATGAACCATAATGATCAATGACTCTTTCATTTAAGAAGTCATCTTTATCTGTAATTTTAGATAACCCTAAATCAGAGCGCAAGATATTTGAATATTTTTGAATACTTTTAATGCTAGGATTGTAATAATAAATATTTTCTAACATATCGTCTTTACCTTCTAGTTGTGATTTCTTCATCTCTACACTATCAGATAAATACATTTTAGCTAATGATTTAATTTCAGATTTAGTTAAATTATGTTTCGCATTTTTTCCGACAATACTAATGACTTCGTCTAACTTATCAAATGAATCTAACGTTTGGGCTTTTTGGAATAAGATTTTAATTAAGTCCATTTGACGTTGACCACGTTTTAAATCCGAATCATGGTGGCGTGTTCTAGCAACAGCTAAAGCTTCATCACCATTTAATTTTTGGTAGCCTTTTTTTATTTTAATTCTTCCCGTATCATCACTATTTGGTTCATTCAAATTATAAGGTACATCATAATATATACCACCGAGCTCATCAACAGCTTGCACGAACGCCTTCATATTAACACGTGCATAATAATCGACTGGTACATTCATTGTAGCCTCTACTGAATCCATAGCAGCAATAGGACCACCATATGCGTGTGCATGAGTTATTTTGTCATAATAGCCTACTTTAGGGATATAACTAATCGTATCACGAGGTATGCTTAACATTCTGATTTGATGTTTATCTTGATTAAAAGTTGACAGAATCATTGCATCTGATCTTGAATGTTCTAAACTCTGACCATTTTTTTCACGGCCTTCATTATCATCGATACCTAAGAATAAGATAGAGATTGGATCTTTTTCAGGGTCGATTTTTGAACTTCTTAAGTTAGATTGTCGATCAGCATTACTTTTATCTTGAGAAGATTCAAATGCTTTCTCCGATGATTTGAAAAGATTATTAGCAAAAACAACAGGGATTGCAATAAGAGCGAAGGTTAGTAGAATTAAAAAGAATTTAAAAAATTTATTCATATTTGTTGCTCCTAAATAGTATAAACTTATTTTTTTGTTTCATTAAAAGTTATGTTGTTTCTTGGTATCGGTGTTAATTATTTTCCACACTATAGCTTTAAATTGTATTACTTTATTGTTAAAATTACAACACATACATATGCAAAAATATTTACATTCTTAAAATTTAATTTACATATCATATTATAAATGATTCCACGTATTAAATGTGAATAGAGAATCATATTTATTGTGAAATTATAGAAAAGTACTGAAATTGATTAACTTATAACCAATGTTTGAATCATTATGTTATATATAGGTGATGCTTTTAAGAGTTTCAAGAAAAATTATGTTGCATATGCATAAATTGTTGCATATTTATACCTTATAAATTTGCTATGATTTTATTTTCAATCAATAGTTATTAGTTGTTTACAGATAAATAAAATAGAACAGACAAATCATGTATATTAAATAAATACTATGAAAACTGATTTGTGGCTTTAATTAATTTTTGATGTTTATTTTACCTTTATGGTACTAAAGTACAATGGAAATATTTTTTTAAAGAGGTATTATTTAATTTAAAGTGATTTAAAAAGGGATATACGTTATAATTATGCATAGTGTATAAAAGGTTTACCATGTGAATCGACCATATTTTCATTTACTAGATAAGTGTGTATTTATATTAAAGTAGATTTACTTGTTTAAAGGAGGATGGTGTAAGTAAATTGAACATTAAATAAGGTAGTGTTGTGTTACTTCTGTATTCGAGAAAGAAAAAATAATAAAAGATTAATTAAAATATTTTTCTAGGCGTATTATGGATATAAAAAATGATTGTCATAATATCAAGATTTTATACTGACGAAAAGTATTGATATTAACATGTGAGGCAAATAATAACATGAAACTAAATAAGACTAAAATTATATTTTTTATAATAGTATTAGTAATACTTATTATATTAATGATTATATTTGGAAGAAAGTGGAGCGAATACTTACAAACGGATAGCCGCATATTTCAGAAAAATGATAACGAAACATACATATTGAAAAAAGATAAACATGAAAAGGCACCTAAAAAACTTAAAAATGTGATGGATAAGAAAAATCCTGTCTATAAAGATATTGATAATTATTTGAAAGCAACTAATTTTAATGGTACTGCAACAGTATTCGAAAATGGGAAAGTTAAATTAGATAAAGGGTATGGATTTAAAAATTTTGAAAATGGTGAAAAAAATTCAGCTAATACGATGTATTTAATCGGATCTTCTCAAAAATTTACAACTGGATTGATATTAAAACAACTTGAAGTTGAAAATAAGGTTAATATCAATGATCCTGTGACAAAATACTTACCTTGGTTTAAAACTAGTAAGGAGATAACATTAAAAGATTTGATGCTACATGAGAGTGGTTTACATAAATATGAAGCATCTACAAATATTAAAAACTTAGACCAGGCTGTTAAATCAATTCAACAAAAAGGTATTGATGATAAGTTTTATCATAAGCATCAATATAATGATGGGAATTATTTAGTGCTTGCAAAAGTGATTGAAAAAGTAACGCATAAGCCTTATGTTGAAAATTATTATAATAGGTTGGCTAATCCATATAAATTAAAACATAGTGCTTTCTTTGATGAGAAAGTATATCAAAAGTATATGGCTAGGGGTTATAAAATCATTCATAATAAATTCTCTTTAATGCATCCTAAAATTCTTGATCAGTATTATGGTGCTGGTAACTTATATATGGCACCTCATGATATGGGACAATTAATACTTGCTTTACAACACTATAAAATATTTGATGCGGATGTGACGGATCCACTACTTCACGAATTTGATACAAAACAATATCCTAAGGAATACCGATACGGTTTTTATGTTATGCCGACAATAAACCGAGTGAATGGTGTATTCTTCGGACAGAAATTTACAGTTTATTACAATGACAAATATATCGTGATATTAGCAAGTAACTTAACTGTAGAAGGTGAAACAGCTGATGAAACTAATGAGAATAAAATGAAACATGTATTCTATGATATGCTTCATCAGAAAAAGCAATATAATGTTCCTGGAATTCAAGTGAAATAAGTTGAATGATAAAAATATAAACGCACATGTTGTCTATGAGACAGACAACATGTGCGTTTTTGTATTAATTTATTTACAGTGAGCAAGTGCTTGTAAAAAAGCTTGTTGGTAATGCTTTGAAATAGGGGAATGAACGACCTGACAGTTGGGTTCTATTGGATCAAAGTCTACAACAGTTGCCCCTTTAGTAAGTATACCTTGTAATTCTATTTGAACGTTAGCATCAAATACATTAAATAGGTCAGCATCGATTAAATATAAAATAGTGAATACATCATATAATTTGATACCTTCATGAACATTTTCAGTTCGATAATGTTGGAATAGTTGAAATAACATATCACCGGTCTGATTCATTGTTTTTATTTTTTTTATAAATTCATGAGAAAACATGGCTTGACGTGCTAAATCTAATCCAACCATAACCAATGGAAGTTGAGAATTAAAAACAATATTAGCTGCTTCAGGATCACAATATATATTAAATTCTGCAAGAGGTGTAACGTTACCTCTGCCGCTACTACCACCCATAATTACAATTTGCTTAATCTTTGATTTGATTTCTGGATAGGTAGCAAGTAGAAGCGCAATATTTGTTAATGGTCCAATAGCAACAATAGTAATGGGGGAAGTGCTTTCCTTTAATACATTTTTCATGGCTTCGATAGCGTTCATAGGTGAAATTGTTTCATCTGTAGGAGATTTAAAATCATAGCCATCCATACCGGATTCCCCATGAACTTCAGCTGCATCAACAGGATTTGAAATTAATGGACGTGATGCGCCTTTAAAAACAGGAACACTGCTATTGAAAAATTGTTTTAATTTTAAAGCGTTACCAGTAGTTTTATCAATATTTACATTACCATTTACAGTTGTAATCATTTTTACATCTAATTGAGGATGATTGAGTGCTAAGCTAATCGCTGCGGCATCATCAATGCCCGGATCGGTATCTATAATTAATGGGATCGTCATGTCTATCTGCTCCTTAATAATATTAGATAACTATATTTTGACGTAAAAAAGACCTGCTAGCAAATGCTAACAGGTCTAAAAGTATGATTTTTATACTTTTTATAAGTGGTGTGAGTGACCACCTTGCATAACCCAATATGTTCCGATAACAGTAATTAGAGTTATGATAATTGCAAAGATAACTTTGAATAATTGAACTCGTCCATCTTTACCTTCAGTTAAATGCATGAACATTAATAATTGAAGTGCAGCTTGGATAAATGCAAATCCAAAAATAATAGTTACTTTTGCTTGGAAAGTCATTGATGTGTATAGAGTTACGAAAACTGCTAAAAGCGTTAATACGATAGAAGCAATAAATCCTACTGTATGTTTTACGATTGTATTCATCCGCTATACACCATCCCTATCATATATACGGCAGTGAAGATGAAGATCCAAACAACATCTAAGAAGTGCCAGTATAAACTTACTATAAATAATTTTGGAGCATTATATGAATCCAAACCACGAGTAGCAATTTGAATTAATAAGCAAATAATCCAAACAATACCAACTGATACGTGACAACCGTGTGTTCCTAATAGAATAAAGAAACTAGACCAGAAGGAACCGATAGTAGGGTTAACACCTTCAGTTGCGTAGTGTGCGAATTCGTAGATTTCGAAACCTACGAAAACAAGCCCTAGTAGTACAGTAAGAATCATCCAAAACATCATTAAGTTTTGTTTTTCTTTACGCATATAGTAAATTGCAATACCACAAGTGTATGAACTTAATAATAACGCAAATGTCATTATTAAAACTAATGGTAATTCAAATAATTCTGTAGTCATCTTGCCAGCGTAATCGCCACCGTGTTGCAAAGTTAATAACGTTGCGAATAGGGTACCGAATAACGCGAATTCGGCTGTAAGGAAAATCCAAAAGCCAAGTTTATTTAATTCGCCTTCATGCGTACGTGAATCGATTGTATTAGTATCATGACTCATGACTTACAGCCTCCCTTTCTTTAATTCGTGCTTCTCTTAAACGTGCCTCAGTTTCAGCTACTTCAGAAGCAGGGATATGGTAACCGTGGTCGATTTGGAAACTTCTCCAAATCATTGTACCAAAGATACCTGCTAAGCAGATGATCGCTGGAATGATTGTTTCAAAGATTAAGAAGAAACCACCAATTGTGAAGAAGATACCCATCCAGAAACCAACTGGAGTGTCATTTGGCATATGAATATCTTTGTAATTATGGTTGTCTAAGTAATGACGACCATGTTCCTTCATATCTACGAATGTATCATAGTCATTCCAATCTGGAGTGACAGCAAAGTTGTATTTAGGTGGAATTGCTGAAGCAGTAGTCCACTCTAATGTACGACCAAGGCCATCCCAGTTATCACCAGTAGCTTCACGTGGTGCTTTGATGTGACTGTATACAATACTTACCACTAAGAATAAGAAACCGACTGCCATTAATAAAGCACCGATAGTTGAAATGAAGTTCAATAAGAACCAACCATCAGAAGGCATATAAGTGTATAAACGACGTGGCATACCATCTAATCCAAGGATGAATTGTGGTAAGAAACAAACGTTAAATCCGATCATGAAGAACCAGAAGCACCATTTGTTTAACGTTTCGTTTAATTTGTAGCCCATCATTTTTGGATACCAGAAGATTAAACCAGCTAAGCAGGCAAATACTACACCAGTAACCAATGTATAGTGGAAGTGAGCTACTAAGAAATAAGTGTTGTGATATTGATAGTCAGCTGATGCCATCGCTAACATTACACCAGTAACCCCACCTAATAGGAAGTTAGGGATGAATGCTAATGAGAATAACATCGGTGACTCGAAAGTAATTCGACCTTTATACAATGTTAATAGCCAGTTGAATAGCTTAACGCCGGTAGGTACACCGATTAACATTGTTGAAATTGAGAAGAATGAGTTGATTAAAGCACCATTACCCATTGTGAAGAAATGGTGAACCCAAACTAAGAAACTTAAGAACGCGATACCAGCAGTTGCCCAGACCATGCTTTGATGACCGAACAAGCGTTTACGCGCAAATGTTGGAATAATTTCAGAGTAAATACCAAATGCAGGTAAGATAACGATATATACTTCAGGGTGCCCCCATACCCAGAAGAAGTTCGCCCATAGCATAGGCATACCGCCATCTGCAACTGTAAAGAATGCTGTTCCAAACACTCTATCTGCTGTCATTAAAGCTAAAGCCACTGTTAATACAGGGAAAGCTAAGATAACGATTAAAGTAGTAATGAATGTTGTTACAGTAAACATTGGCATTTGCATAAACTTCATTGTAGGTGTTTTACATCTTAAGATTGTTACAAAGAAGTTGATACCGGTCATTAAAGTACCTAAACCGGAGATTTGAATTGCAACTAGATAGTAGTTAACACCTGGACCTGGACTAAATTCACCAGCAAGTGGTGCATAGTTTGTCCAACCAGCAGCTGGTGATCCACCTATGATAAATGATAGGTTGAATAAAATCATACCAGCAAAGAATAGCCAGAAACTTACGTTGTTCATTACAGGGAAGGCAACATCACGTGCACCAATTTGTAAAGGAACAACAATATTCCATAAACCAAAGATAAATGGCATAGCCATGAATATAATCATGATAACGCCGTGCGTACTGAAAATTTCATTGTAGTGATTTGATTCCAAGAATTTGTTATCTGGAATAGTTAATTGCGTACGAATAAGTAACGCGTCAATACCACCACGGACGAACATTAATACGGCACAGATTAAATACATAACACCGATTTTTTTATGGTCTACGGATGTGAACCATTCTTTATAAAGATATTTCCATAATTTGAAATACGTAATTACCGCTATAAGGCCGATAACTAAGAATGGCGCACCAATTTGTGCCATTGTAATCATCCAGTTACCTTTAACGATTAATTGATCCCATGGAAAATTCATTAATGTCCACCTCCATGATCATCTTTTTTAGACGGACTATCGTCTTTTGCTTCTTTGGAAATTTTTTCCATTTCCTTAGCATTGTGTTTTTCTTTCTTCTTGAATTCATTGTCGTATTTTTCAATGTTGCCAAGAATCATTGGTGTCATACCATGACGTTTGTAGTTAGCGTTTGAAATAGTAACCTTACGTGCTGGTTTCACTGGTTTATCTTTAACATCTTTATAAAGATCTTTTTCGTCGATGAAGTTAGGATCTTTTTGAACGTAATTATAACGTTTGTATGCGTGGAAGATATACTCAGGATCAGCTGCAGGGTCAACGAACGCCATATGAGTACCATTAAACGTTAATTCTTTGTTAGGTGTGCTTGGTAAGATTTGTTTATCAAATGTATCTTGATCTAACGTTTTCTTACTTTTAGCTTTTTTCACCCATTTGTTGAAATCACTTTGGCTTACAGAGTGAACATCAAATGTTTGACGTGAGAAACCTTCACCGTTGAAGTTTGAGTTTCTACCTCTGAAAGTACCTGTTTGATCTGCTGTTAATGTCCAATTCATAGTCATACCAGTCATGGCATATTTCTGACCACCTAATTTTGGGATCCAGAAACTTGTCATTGTATCCATAGATTGTAACTTGAATACAACTGGTCGATCTTTAGGAATTGTTAAAGTATTAACAGTTTCGATGTGTTGATCTGGGTAGGCAAAGAACCATTTGTAACCAGCGCTGACTGCGTAAACCACAAGTGGGTCTTTGTCTTTTTCTGGTGGTTTTTCATAATCGTATAATGTTTTAACAGTTGGAATTGCTAAAGCAATAACGATAATGATAGGTACCACAAACCAAATTGTTTCAATTAAAGAATTGTGGTGCATCTTACCTGATTCATCATTCTTATTGTAGCTATACTTAAAAATAAAGAATGCGAACATGGCAAGAACAACGACAACAATAACAAGCATGAAGATAATTGAATAGATGATCAAGAACTTCTGACTACTTGCTACTGGCCCTTTTGCATTGAAAACTTCAATGTTCGAACAACCACTAAGTAAAATTAGTGTTCCGACCATTAGAAGCAAAGACTTAAATTTTGACACTTTTTTGACCTCCTAATACTACAAATGTAGGGCTTACCATTAATTTTAGTTTATTACGCAATATTTACAAGTACCTAAAAGAAAAAAATTATTGATATAAGCAAAAAATTTTAAAAAATTTGAGATATGACGGGGATTGTAAGATTTGTTAAAATTGTGTGTACATTTTGTGAAAAAGGATAAATTTGTGAAATTGCAATAAATTATGATTTTCAAGATAGATATTTTGAAGAAATTCAGAAAATAAAAAAAGTTGAGAATTTAATCTCAACTAAATATAAAATATTATTTGACTTTAATATTTCTAATTGAAGTTTTTTGAGCACCGTCTGAATCTGTGACTTTGTACTTAACCTCATATGTACCTGATTTAGTAGTATCAACATCGCCATCAATTTTGATTTTATGTGTTAAATCACCATCTTCTTTATCATAAGCGCTAATGCCTTGAAGTAGGTTATAGTCTTCACCTTTTTCGATGATGATGTCATTCACGCCTCTTAATTGAGGTTCCGAATTAGTTGTCGCTTCGGCATTTAGATTAGGTGTGACTAAAGTAGCAGATACTCCGATTGCTGATAGTGACTGAATTAGTTTATTCATAAAGTAACCTCCGAATGTTAGTCAACTACGATTTATGTATATCATACGTTAATTTTCAGAATAGTACATCATACTATAGTTTTAATATACCTGATTAATTAGATTTTTAAAACATATAATAAGAAATAAATAATTAAAATTATGTAAATTGAACGTTATGTGAACAATTTAACATTTCTTTGATTCAATATATATATACGGTATAGAATGACAATGTAAAAAGTTTTGGTTTTAAATACGAGTTATCTGGGAGTGGAAATAATGTTAAGTGAAAGAGAAAAAGACGTAGTTAAAGAAACAGTACCTGTATTACAAGATAAAGGGGTAGAAATCACTTCGAATTTTTATGCACGCATGTTCAAACAACATCCTGAACTAAAAAACATGTTTAATCAAACAAATCAACAGCGAGGATTACAATCTACTGCGTTAGCACAATCTGTGTTAGCTGCGGCGGTTAATATTGATCATCTTGAAGCTATCCTACCTGTAGTTAAAGAAATCGCGTATAAACATTGCGCTTTACAAGTACCACCAGCAGGGTATGATATCGTTGGTGAAAACTTAATTGCAGCAATCAAAGATGTTGTTGGATTAGATGATGACCATGAAATTATCAAAACATGGAAGAAAGCATACCAAGAAATTGCAGATATTTTCATCTCTGTTGAAAAGGATATATACACAGAAATGTTATGGGATGGTTTCCAACCATTTAAAGTTGAAACAATAGAACAAGTATCTTCTGATATTAAGGCTTTCACAGTATCTTCAAATGAATATGATTTAAGTCAGTTTGTACCTGGTCAATATATTACCGTTGATGTGGGTAGTGAAAAAATGCCATACAGAGCTAAAAGACATTATTCAATTGTAAAAGGTGATCAAAACCATCTTACATTCGCAGTGAAAAGAGATGTCACTACAGAACATGAAGGTGAAGTATCTACAATTTTACACGATGAATATCAAGAAGGAGATAACATTAATTTAACAGCACCTGTAGGACCATTCCATGTTGTTGAAAAGAGTAATAAACAATTGTTCTTAGGATCTGGTATAGGTGTAACGCCACTCGTATCTATGTTTAATGAAGTAGTAAATGACAATGGTGAAGCTCGATTTATACAAGTGACAAATGACACGAATGATGCACCATTCTCATCATTATTAACTTCTATTGCTAATAAGAATACACAAGCAACATATGACTTACATGATAAAAATAAAAACGGTTATATTGGTAGTGAGCAATTAAAACAGTGGATTGATGATACGGAAATCTATGTTTGTGGTGGAAAATCATTTATTCAATCAATGATTAAATCTTTAAAAGAATTAAATGTTGATGAATCTAAAATTCATTACGAAACATTTATACCTAAATTAAGTGTAGCGGTATAATTAGAATTGAATATAATATAAAAATAGCAGGAGGTCATGGCCTCCTGCTATTTTTATTTATACGGTTATTCAATACCTCGACGCATTTTCTCTGCTAGTAAAGTATTATTCAGTACCATTGTAATTGTTAAAGGACCAACGCCACCTGGTACAGGTGTAATAGCACTTGCGACTTCTTTTACTTCGTCAAATACGACATCTCCTTTTAATTTACCATTTTCATCAGGTGTATTACCTACATCAATAATAACCGCGCCTTCTTTAACCATTTCTTTAGTAACTAATTCAGGTTTGCCGACTGCGCTGACAACGATATCAGCTTCTTTAACGAAACTCGCCATGTCTTTCGATCTTGAATGTAGTATTGTGACAGTTGCATTTTGTTGCAGTAAAAGTTTGGATACAGGTTGACCTACGATATGACTTCTACCAATAACCACAGCGTTTTTACCTTCGATATCAATATCAGCATGCTTTAAAATTTCCATGATACCTAGTGGTGTACAAGGTACAAAAGTTTGTTCATCAATATATAATTTACCAATATTACTTGGATGGAAGCCGTCTACATCTTTTTCTGGATTAATAGCTTCTAATACTTTTTGTTCACTAACTTGTTTTGGAAGAGGTACTTGAACTAGGATACCACTGACAGAATCATCATTATTTAAACGTTCTAATTCTGATAAAACATCTTCTTCAGAAGTATCTTCGCTTAAATGAACGATTTCAGAAATCATACCAATTTTTTCTGCAGCTTTCTTTTTAGACCTAACATAGCTTTGGCTAGCACCATCGTTACCGACTAATATGACTGATAATTTTGGTGTATATCCTTTAGATTTAAGTACTTCAACTTGATCTTTTAAACCTTGACGATAATCTTTAGCGATTTGTTTACCATCTAATAATTTTGCTACCACAATATCTCCTCCTAATTTTTCAATAACTTAACTTTAACATTAAATTTACACAATTTAATAGCTAAAAGACGTAAATTTAATTAGAATTTCAAATTAAAGTTCGATTTTTGATTGAAAAAGCATTTGATGATTGTTATGCTATATCTGTAATATACAACTTACTGACAAATAAATCCAAAGTTTTGAAAGGGTGTACATCTTGAAAGTAGCAGTCATTATGGGTAGTTCTTCCGATTGGGAAATTATGAGTGAAAGTTGCACAATGCTTGAACAATTTGAAATTCCGTATGAAAAGAAAGTCGTTTCAGCGCATCGTACGCCTCATTTAATGGTAGATTTTGCGAGTCATGCATGTAACAACGGTTATGATTTAATCATAGCTGGAGCCGGTGGTGCAGCACATTTACCGGGGATGGTGGCATCGATGACTACATTACCTGTTATTGGTGTACCTATTGAATCTAAAAGTTTAAAAGGGATGGATTCACTGTTGTCAATTGTTCAGATGCCAGGCGGAATTCCAGTCGCGACGACAGCTATTGGTAAAGCAGGTGCCAAAAATGCCGGTATACTAGCTGCAAGAATATTAGGTATTAGTCATTCATCAGTTCGTAAAAATTTGGAAAATTATGAAAAAACATTGGTACAAAAAGTGGAGGAAATGCAAAATGAACTTCAATAAACTATCATTTGGCGCAACCATAGGAATTATTGGTGGTGGTCAATTAGGTAAGATGATGGCACAATCAGCACAAAAAATGGGATATAAAGTGATTGTTTTAGATCCAAGTTCTGATTGTCCATGTCGATATGTGGCACATGAATTTATAGAAGCGAATTATGATGACGAACGTGCACTTCAACAATTAGGTGAAAGTTCGGATGTCATCACTTATGAATTTGAAAATATATCAGCAGAGCAACTTAAGGTGTTAACCGAAAAATATAATATTCCTCAAGGCTATCAAGCCATACAATTACTTCAAGATCGTTTAACTGAAAAACAAACATTAGAACAAGCAGGGACACAAATTGTTCCTTATACCTCAATCAAACAAAAAGATGATTTATCAAAGGCAATTAACACACTTGGTTATCCATTCATTGTTAAAACACGTTTCGGTGGTTATGACGGCAAAGGTCAAATATTAGTTCAATCTGATGAAGATATCGAAGAAGCAGTTAGACTAGTATCAAATCAAGAATGTGTCGCAGAACAATTTTTAAATATAAATAAAGAAGTGTCACTAACTGTGACCATTGGTAATCATCAACAAATCACATACTTCCCACTACAAGAAAACGAACATAGAAATCAAATTTTATTTAAAACAGTAGTCCCAGCAAGATGTAATCAAACAGAGAATGCAAAACGAGAAGTTGAAAAAATTATAAAATCTGTCCATTTTGTAGGAACTTTTACAGTTGAATTTTTCATAGATGATAAAGACCAATTGTATGTAAATGAAATTGCACCACGACCTCATAATTCTGGACATTATTCCATTGAGTCATGTGATTATTCACAATTTGATACTCATATTTTAGCTGTCACTGGTCAAACGTTGCCTGACAAGATAGAGATACTAAAACCTGCTGTCATGATGAATTTATTAGGTAAGGATTTAGATTTATTAGAAGATGAATTTGGAGAACATCCTGAATGGCATGTCCATATTTACGGTAAATCTGAGCGTAAACCAAATAGAAAGATGGGGCACATGACTATATTAACGAACCAAATCGATGACACTGAAAAGGACATGTTGAAGCGTTTTGAAGGGAGAGACCAATAAATGTCATTACTTTATGAAGGTAAAGCTAAAAGAATATATACAACGGATAAACCCAATGAGTTACGTGTTGAATACAAAGATGAAGTGACTGCTGGCAATGGTGCTAAAAAGGATGCCATGTCTGGCAAAGGAAAACTAAATAATCGTATTACTTCCATTATCTTTGAATACCTAGAAAATAATGGTTTGAAAAGCCATTTTATCAAACAATTATCGGATACTGAACAATTAGTAGAATCAGTGAAAATTATTCCATTAGAAGTGGTAGTTAGAAATATTGCAGCAGGTTCTATTACACAAAGACTTGGATTTGAAAAAGGATATCAATTTGATGCGCCATTGGTTGAATTTTTCTATAAAAATGATGAGTTAAACGATCCATTGATTACAGAAGACCATATTAAGTTATTACACATCGCTTATGATGATCAAATTTCAACATTAAAATCAATGGCACTCGATATTAACAAAGTTCTTATTCAACTTATGGACGAAATGGAATTAAGACTTGTAGATTTTAAAATTGAATTTGGTATTACAGATGAAGGAAATATTTTATTAGCTGATGAAATTTCACCAGATACATGCAGAATATGGGATAAACACTCAGATACGAATTTCGATAAAGATGTCTATCGAAATGATACAGGCTCATTAATTGAAACATATCAATCATTTTTAAATAAATTGGAGGATTTAAAATAATGAAAACAATTGAATTACATGTCACTTTACAACCCCAAGTATTAGATACACAAGGTCAAGCATTAAATCGTGCAGTTCATGATTTAGGATATAAACAAGTTAATGATATTCGTGTAGGAAAGGTATTATACATGACTGTTGATGAAGCTACGGATGAAGCGGTTGATAATATTATTACAACATTAAGTGAAAAGCTATTTGCTAACACAGTGATTGAAGAATATAGCTATAAAGTGATTGATGAAAAGGAGAATGCATAACATGAAATTTGCTGTTCTTGTATTTCCTGGTTCAAATTGTGATAGAGATATGTATAATGCAGCAATCAAATCAGGTGTTGAAGCAGAATATGTTGATTATAGAACGACAACATTAGCAGGGTTTGATGGTGTACTTATTCCTGGAGGGTTCTCATTTGGAGATTATTTAAGATCAGGTGCTATGGCAAGTGTCGCACCAGTTATCAATGAAGTGAAAAGATTAGCGAATGAAGGTAAACCAGTGCTAGGTGTATGTAATGGATTTCAAATTTTAACAGAAATCGGTTTACTACCAGGTGCATTACTTCATAATGATTCACATTTATTTGTCAGTCGTAATGAATCTTTACGTATTGTAAATAATCAAACGCCATTCACTAATTTATATGAAGAAAATGAATTAGTTGTTTATCCAGTAGCACACGGAGAAGGACATTACTACTGTAATGAAGACATTTATAACGATTTGATTACTAACAATCAAATTATTTTGAAATACACTGACAATCCTAATGGGTCATACGCTGATATAGCAGGTATTGTTAATAAAGCAGGCAATGTTTGCGGTATGATGCCACATCCTGAAAGAGCAAGGGAATCATTATTAGGTACTGATAGCGGTATTAAATTATTTGAGGCTATGGTGAATAGTTGGAGGGAACAAAATGTCTAAATTTATCGAACCAAGTGTTGAAGAAATTAAGTTAGAAAAACTATATCAAGATATGGGATTGAGCGATAAAGAATACGCTAAAGTATGTGAGATCTTAGGCAGAGAACCCAATTTTACTGAAACAGGTATCTTTTCAGTAATGTGGAGTGAACACTGTTCTTACAAACATTCAAAGCCATTTTTAAAACAGTTTCCTACTACTGGTGAACATGTATTAATGGGACCTGGAGAAGGTGCAGGTGTTGTAGATATTGGTGACAACCAAGCAGTCGTTTTTAAAGTGGAATCACATAACCATCCTTCAGCTATTGAACCTTATCAAGGTGCTGCTACAGGTGTAGGAGGAATCATTAGGGATATTGTTTCTATTGGAGCACGTCCTATTAATTTATTAAATAGCTTACGCTTTGGTGAGTTATCAAACAAGCAAAATCAGAGACTGCTTAAAGGCGTAGTTAGTGGTATCGGTGGCTATGGTAACTGTATTGGTATTCCAACAACTGCTGGTGAAATCGAGTTTGATGACCGCTATGATGGTAATCCTCTTGTTAATGCTATGTGTGTCGGCATTATTGATCATGACATGGTACAAAAAGGGACAGCTAAAGGTGTAGGTAATTCTGTTATTTATGTAGGTTTAAAAACAGGTAGAGATGGTATTCACGGAGCAACGTTTGCATCTGAAGAATTAACTGAAGAAAGTGAAAGCAAACGACCATCTGTCCAAATTGGTGACCCGTTTGTTGGTAAGAAATTAATGGAAGCAACATTAGAAGCTATAACATTTGATGAATTAGTCGGAATTCAAGATATGGGAGCGGCAGGATTAACTTCTTCTTCTTCAGAAATGGCGGCTAAAGGTGGCAGTGGTCTCCACTTAAGATTAGACCAAGTTCCAACAAGAGAACCAGGTATCTCACCATATGAAATGATGCTATCTGAAACTCAAGAAAGAATGTTACTTGTTGTCGAAAAGGGAACAGAACAAAAGTTTTTAGATTTATTTGAAAAACATGAATTAGATAGTGCAGTCATTGGAGAAGTGACTGATACAAATCGCTTTGTATTAACATACGAAGATGAAGTGTTTGCAGATATTCCAGTACAACCCTTATCAGACGAAGCACCAGTATATGTTCTTGAAGGTGAAGAGAAAGCGTACAATACATCTAAAAATGACTATAGTCATATAGATACTGAGAATGTATTTGACCAGTTATTACAACACCCAACGATTGCATCAAAACATTATTTATATGAGCAATATGATCAACAAGTTGGTGCAAATACGATTATTAAACCAGGATTACAGGCATCAGTGGTAAGAGTTGAAGGCACGAATAAAGCGATTGCTTCAACGATTGATGGTGAAGCACGATATGTATTTAATCAACCTTATGAAGGCGGAAAAATGGTAGTAGCAGAAGCGTATCGCAATTTGATTGCTGTGGGTGCGACGCCACTAGCAATGACAGATTGTTTGAATTATGGATCTCCAGAGAAAAAAGAAATTTACCAACAATTAATTGATTCTACAAAAGGAATGGCAGAAGCTTGTGATGTATTAAAAACGCCTGTTGTATCAGGTAATGTATCGTTATACAACGAAACAAGAGGTACATCTATCTTCCCGACGCCGGTAGTTGGTATGGTTGGGTTAATTGATGATGTTAATTATTTAGCTAATTTTAAACCACAGTCTGGAGAAACATTATATCTCGTTGGTGATACAAGAGATGACTTCGGCGGTAGCCAATTAGAAAAATTATTATATGGCACAGTGAATCATGAATTTGAATCAATTGATTTAAGTGATGAAGTTGCAAAAGGCGAAGCGGTGAAATCAGCTATTAGAAGCGGTGCTGCATCACATGTTCAAACAGTCGGAAAAGGTGGTTTATTAATTACACTAGCAAAAATGAGTGCTCATTATAATTTAGGATTAGAGGCTAATATAGATGTTTCTAATGCTCAGTTATTTAGCGAATCTCAAGGTAGATATATCATTTCTGTTAAAGAAAATGAATCACTAAACATTGAAAATGCTATTGAAATTGGTCAATTTAATAGTGGTAGTCAGTTCAAAGTGTCAAATAACCAAACAACGATTATCAAAAATGTAGCAGATATCAAAGATGTTTGGGAAGGAGCTATTAGCCAATGTTTAACTACTCAGGACTAAATGAGAAATGTGGTGTTTTTGGCATTTGGAATCATCCAGATGCTGCTCAATTAACGTATATGGGATTGCATAGTTTACAACATAGAGGTCAAGAAGGTGCAGGAATAGTAGCTGCCAATCATGAAAAATTAGTAGGTGAAAGAGGACTTGGTTTACTTACTGAGGCTATTAAAGATGATCAATTATCGAGATTAAAGGATTATCATAATGCAATTGGACATGTGAGATACGCTACTTCTGGTAACAAAGGTATAGAAAATATTCAACCTTTCTTATATCACTTTTATGATATGAGTGTTGCGATTTGCCATAATGGAAATCTGATTAATGCGCAATCTTTAAGACAAAATCTTGAAAAACATGGTGCGATTTTCCATTCGTCATCTGATACTGAAGTGATTATGCATTTAATTCGTAGAAGTAAAGCACCTACATTTGAAGAAGCTTTAAAAGAAAGTTTACGTCAAATTAAAGGTGGATTCACATTCGCAGTGTTAACTAAAGATGCATTATATGGTGCAGTTGATCCTAATGCTATTAGACCTTTAGTAGTCGGTAAAATGCAAGATAACACTTATATTCTAGCCAGTGAAACGTGCGCTATTGATGTTTTGGGAGCAGAGTTTGTACAAGATATTCATGCTGGTGAATATGTCATTATTAACGATGATGGTGTCCAAGTTAAATCATATACAAGACATACGAATACTGCAATTTCAGCAATGGAATATATCTATTTTGCCAGACCAGATTCTACGATTGCCGGAAAAAATGTTCATGCAGTTCGTAAAGCCTCTGGTAAACGTTTAGCACAAGAAAGTCCAGTAGAAGCTGACATGGTTATTGGTGTGCCTAATTCGTCGTTATCAGCAGCAAGCGGTTATGCCGAAGAGATAGGATTACCTTATGAAATGGGTCTTGTTAAAAATCAATACGTAGCGAGAACATTTATTCAACCGACACAACAACTTCGTGAACAGGGTGTACGTGTTAAATTGTCAGCGGTCAAAGATATTGTTGAAGGTCAGAATATTATCCTAGTCGATGATTCTATAGTTAGAGGAACAACATCTAAACGAATTGTGAAAATGTTGAAAGATTCAGGGGCCAATGAAGTCCACGTTAGAATTGCATCACCAGAATTTATGTTCCCAAGTTTCTATGGTATTGATGTATCAACAACTGCTGAATTAATATCAGCGAGTAAATCACCTGAAGAAATTTGTGAATATATAGGTGCTGATTCGCTTGCGTATCTTAGCGTAGATGGATTAATTGAATCGATTGGTTTAGATTATGATGCACCATATAGTGGTTTGTGTGTTGAGAGCTTCACTGGAGATTATCCAGCTGGATTGTTTGATTACGAAGAGAATTATAAAAAGCATTTAAGTGATCGTCAAAAAGCATATATTAATGAAAATAAACATTATTTTGATAGTGAGGGAAATATAAATGTCTAAAGCATACGAACAATCAGGTGTAGATATCCATGCAGGTTATGAAGCGGTAGAAAGAATGTCTAGTCATGTTAAACGTACGATGCGTAAGGAAGTTATCGGTGGTTTAGGTGGCTTTGGTGCCACATTTGATTTATCTCAACTCAATATGAAAGCCCCAGTATTAGTTTCAGGTACTGATGGTGTAGGTACCAAATTGAAATTAGCAATTGACCACGCTAAGCATGATTCAATAGGTATAGATGCGGTGGCCATGTGTGTGAATGATATTTTAACTACAGGTGCAGAGCCACTTTACTTTTTAGATTATATTGCAACGCATAAAGTAATTCCTGAAATCATTGAACAAATCGTTAAAGGTATCAGTGATGCTTGTGAAGAAACTAATACAGCTTTAATCGGTGGCGAAACTGCCGAAATGGGTGAAATGTATCATGAAGGTGAATATGATTTGGCCGGCTTTGCAGTTGGCGCTGTTGAGAAAGATGAATATATTGATGGTTCAGACGTGAAACCTGGTCAAATCATTATAGGTTTAGCATCTAACGGCATTCATTCCAATGGATACAGTCTAGTTAGACAACTCATTAAAAAGTCAGGTATAAACCTTAACGATACATTTGAGCAACATACTTATTTAGAGACATTTTTAGCACCAACCCAATTATATGTAAAACCAATATTAGAATTAAAAAAACATGTGTCAATAAAAGCTATGAACCATATTACTGGTGGTGGATTTTATGAAAATATTCCTCGTTCTTTACCAGACGGATTATCTGCAGACATAGATGCAAATGCGTTTCCGACACCAGCAATATTCGATTGGTTGCAGGAACAGGGTAATATTAGTACAGATGAAATGTATAACATATTTAACATGGGCATTGGTTTTACTGTTATTGTCGATGAACATGATAAAACTCAGACATTAGAAATATTAAAACAACAGAATGTGAATGCCTATGAAATCGGTCGAATTGTAGAAGATAGCCATAAACCGATTCGTATTCAGGGGGTATAAACGTGGTCAAAGTAGCAATCTTTGCATCAGGTTCTGGAAGTAACTTTGAAAACATCGCACGACATGTTCAACAAGGACATTTAGAGGACATTGATATTACTGCACTTTATACAGATCATCATGATGCTTATTGTGTTAATAGAGCAGAACAACTTGGTATACCAGTACATATCAATGAACCAAAACATTTTGATTCAAAATCTCATTATGAACAACATTTATTATCTTTACTTTCTGCAGAAGGGGTTCAGTGGATTGTATTGGCCGGTTATATGAGATTAATTGGGGAGGATATTTTAACAGCTTATCCTCATAAAATATTAAACATTCATCCATCATTATTGCCGAAATATAAGGGGATAGACGCAATTGGACAAGCATTTCGTAGCGGGGATTCAATAACAGGATCAACGGTACATTATGTTGATAGTGGTATGGATACGGGAGAAATTATTGAACAAAGAAAATGTGATATCAAAACGGACGATACTATTGAAATGTTAGAAGAGAGAGTCAAACAATTAGAGTACCAATTATATCCAAGCGTTATTGCGAAAATCATTCGATAGAGGAGTATAGCGAACAATGAAAAGAGCAATTTTAAGTGTTTCAAATAAAAACGGTATTGTAGAATTTGCGACATCTTTAAAGGAATTAGGTTATGAGCTTTATTCAACAGGTGGAACGAAACGTATTTTAGAAGAGGCACAAGTTGAAGTGAAATCTGTATCTGAATTAACACAATTTCCTGAAATTATGGATGGACGTGTTAAAACTTTACATCCAGCAGTACATGGTGGGATTTTAGCAGATAGAGATAAATCAGAACATTTGGATGAATTAAAAGAACAACACATTGATTTAATAGATTTAGTAGTCGTTAATTTATATCCATTCCAAAAAACAGTAGAAAATCCAGATGTTACAGAAATGGATGCGATTGAAAATATTGATATTGGTGGTCCGACAATGTTAAGAGCAGCTGCCAAGAATTTTAAACATGTGACAACCGTTGTACACCCTGCTGATTATAATGAAGTGATTAGTAGAATAAAAAATGACCAATTAGACGAAGAATACCGCAAATCACTTATGATTAAAGTATTTGAACATACAACTCAATATGATGAAGCTATTGTGAATTTCTTTAAAGGGAATAAAGAAACCTTACGCTATGGTGAGAACCCACAACAATCTGCTTACTTTGTAAGAACAACTGATGCTAAACATACAATTGCTGGAGCTAAACAATTACATGGTAAGCAACTTAGCTTCAATAATATTAAAGATGCTGATGCAGCACTTTCATTAGTTAAAAAATTTGAAGAGCCAACTACGATTGCCGTAAAACATATGAATCCATGTGGTGTAGGAATTGGAAATACAATTGAAGAGGCTTTCCAAAATGCTTTTGATGCAGATAATCAATCCATTTTTGGTGGAATTATTGCATTAAATCGACCAGTGACAGCGACGTTAGCTGAAACACTACATTCTATCTTTTTAGAAGTCGTTATCGCACCTCTATTTACGAAAGAGGCTTTAGATATTTTAACGAAAAAGAAAAATATTCGACTATTAGAAATAGATACAACAATTGATAATAGAGAACAAGAATTTGTGTCAGTATCTGGTGGCTATTTAGTACAGGATAAAGATAACTTTGAAGTAAGTCGTGATGAAATGACTGTTGCTACTGAAGTACAACCAACTGAAGCGCAATGGGAAGCAATGTTGTTAGGTTGGAAAGTGGTAGGTGCCGTTAAGAGTAATGCAGTAATATTAAGTAACGCTAAACAAACAGTAGGTATTGGTGCTGGTCAAATGAATCGCGTAGGTTCAGCCAAAATTGCATTGGAAAGAGCAATTGAAATTAATGATAATGTTGCATTAGTATCAGATGGCTTTTTCCCAATGGATGACACTGTAGAATTAGCTGCTCAAAATGGTATTAAAGCAATTATTCAACCTGGTGGATCAATTAAGGATCAAGATTCTATCGATATGGCAAATAAATATGGCATTACAATGGTAATGACAGGAATGCGACATTTTAAACACTAATCATAAGATGTTGAAGGGAGAAAAGTCATGAAAGTACTCGTTATTGGTGCAGGTGGACGTGAACATGTATTAGCCTATAAATTAAGTCAATCATCAATAGTAGACCAAGTTCATGTGATACCAGGCAATGAAGCAATGGTTAATGTGGCACAAATCCATACTAATATTAAAGAAAATGATCACGAAGCTATCTTAGACTTTGTCACTAATCATCAAATAGAATGGGTTGTAATTGGACCTGAACAACCATTGATAGATGGTTTACCTGATTTATTAAGAAACCATCAAATTAAAGTATTTGGCCCTAATCGCGATGCAGCACAAATTGAAGGCTCAAAGGCATTTGCTAAAAGAATAATGGCTAAATATGATATTCCTACTGCACAATATAAGGAAATTAATAATAAGGAAGAGGCATTAGTTTTCGTTGAAACATGTGACTTGCCAATCGTTATTAAAAAAGATGGTTTAGCTGCAGGTAAAGGTGTAGTGATTGCTACAAAAAGAGATGAAGCTAAAGAAGCAGTTCAACAAATGTTTGAAGAAAAATCAGGAACAATTGTATTTGAAGAATTTTTAGAAGGTGAAGAATTCTCTTTAATGACATTTGTTAATGGTAAGAGAGCTGTTCCATTTGATTGTATTGCTCAAGATCATAAACGTGCTTATGATTACGATAAAGGGCCAAATACAGGTGGTATGGGTGCATATTGTCCAGTACCTCATATTAGTAATGATATAATTGCTAGAACAAATGAGGAGATTGCTCAACCGATTGCAGATGCAATGGCTAAAGAAGGCCACCATTTCTTTGGACTATTATACATCGGTGCTATTTTGACTCAAGAAGGGCCGAAAGTCATAGAGTTTAATGCAAGATTTGGTGATCCAGAAGCACAAGTGTTATTGACAAGAATGAATAGCGATTTAATGCATCATATTGTTGCACTTGATAATGATGAGCCGATTCATTTTGAATGGAAGGATGAATCAGTGGTTGGTGTTATGTTGGCTTCTAAAGGCTATCCAGGTAATTACGAAAAAGGGCATCAAGTTAGTGGATTTGAACTAGACTCAAATTACTTTGTAAGTGGTTTGAAGAAGGATAATGACCAGTTTGTTAACAGTGGTGGACGCGTCATATTAGCTATAGGTGAAGGGCAAAATATAAAAGAAGCGCAAGCCGCTGCCTATAAACGTGTTAAAAAGATAAAGAGCAATCACTTGTTTTATAGAACAGACATAGGAAATAAAGCATTGAAATAAAAGAATAATTAAAGAGAACAGGACAGAAATAACATGTTACTAAAATTTATTTCCTTGTCCTGTTTCAACAAGGTTGACTATAATTGTAAAAACTTTATATTAGAGCATCTTTATAATTCATTACTTAGACGGTTGTAATTATGGACTTTAGCTCATGTATATTCCTATAGTTTATCTGAATATATAAGTTGATATACATGTGTAAGCCGTTCTAATTTCTATGAGAAAAAGAATGTGCCTACAGTGAACTACTATAATTATATGATTAAATCCTGAGACATTATTTTTGTCCCAGGATTTTTTATTTATATATGGAATGAATGGATAAAATACTTTATTCTAATCTACCTATTCGAACATCATGGATACCAGTTATTGGCAAGGTAGATGATAAATAATAAGAAAGTCCTATAATAATTAATAAACATATAATCAATATAATATCTTTGTATGAGAAAGGTGCATGATAATAATACGTTCTAGGGCCATCTTTAAAACCTTTAGACTCCATTGCAACAGATAGTTGATGTGCACGTCGTATGTTTTGACTTAATAACGGAATAATTAAATGTTTAAGTCTTTTGAACCCTCTATAATTAGATTTGTTTATCATTTGATATCTCATTTTTAAAGAACGACGTAATTGAATTAAAGAACTGATGATTAACGGTATCATTCTAATTGCGGCCATAAAGGCATAGGCAACTTTAGGCTTTACTTTTAAATGTTGCATTAGACTATAAAAAATCATGACTACTTGTGACGTTAATGCTATAAGAATACCAAACATCGACACTGTAATTGTACGAAGAGAAAGGTGAATACCTCTGACGATACTTTCCGTACTAATTTGAATGATGACAAATTTAAATAAAATGTGGTCACCATCACCGTATAAAATCATGAATAGTGATGACAATAGAGCAAAGAACGTGGTTGCTAGTATAAAAGCACCAGTAATTTTAAATTGCGTTCCGTTAAACATAAGTAAAAAGATAAACATGAGACAAACGATGTAAATCATAAAGTCAAAATTATGAATAAAAATAATAAAGAAAAATAGTAAAACGCCTAAAACGAGTTTAGTGATAATATTGACGTCATCCATAAAGGTGGGTCTAATTTTCCAATGTTCAAACATGTTGATCACCTTTGATTTCTGTTAAATATTGGTTTTCAATTATCCATTGACGTGTTGGATAGCGTTTAATAATCTCTGGATCATGTGTAACCATAATGATACTTTGCCCCTTAGATACTCTCTCTTGAAATAGTTTTATTAATTGAAATGTATTGTGGCTATCCAAACCAAATGTTGGTTCATCTAAAAGGATGATATCTGCATTTGAATTTAATGCCGTTGCTACACTTAACCTACGTTTTTGACCCATTGATAATTCGTAAGGATGTTGATTTTTAACATTGGTTAAGTCTAGTAAATCTAATAAGTCGAGGGTTTTAGATTCTGCAATAGATGAATCTAAATGGTTAAAATGAATCAATATTTCATCATAGACAGAGTTAGTGATAAATTGAAGTTCTGGATTCTGATACACAAGATACATGTGCTTTGCAGCATCTTTAATTTTACGCAATTCCTGACCTTGAAATGTCATTACGCCTTTATATTTGATTAATTGTAATATGGATTCTAATAATGAGGTTTTACCAGTACCATTTTGACCAGTTATCGTGATCCACTCACCTGAATGAATAGCTAATTGATCCACTTTGAATAAATCTTTCTTATTACGAATAACAGCACCATTTTCAAATTTAAATAATGGCGCTTCAGATGAGGGAGCCATATATTTTGGCTTAGGAGCGTAATGCCATGCATTTGGATGCCACACGCCGTATTCACTAAGTAAATGTTCATAATGCTTTAAAATATGATTTGGCGTATCATCAGCAATAATTTGTCCTTCATAGTTCATTAATAAAACTCTATCCACATGTTGCCAAATATGTTCGACCTTATGTTCGACTATAAGTACTGTTTGGTCTTTCCAGAGCTTGATTAAACGTTGCCATAAATCTGATGTCGCATTAACATCTAACATTGCAGTGGGTTCATCTAAAAATAGCGTATCTGCTTGTTGTAATATGGTTTCAACTATAGCTAATTTTTGCTTCATACCGCCACTTAATTGATTGATTTGTGTATTTTCGTTTACATTTAAATTTACTGATGCTAATGCTTGGCTGATGGCTTCATCCATATCTTGTCTTGGCACTTGTCTGTTCTCTAAAACAAAGGCAAGTTCTTCATAAACTTTAGGCATACAAAATTGTGAATCCGGATCTTGGAAGATAACTCCATTATGCTGATTGATTTGCAATTCGTCATATTTCATAGGTAATTCTATTAAATTGGGTACAATACCACTTAATACATTTAAAAGTGTACTTTTACCAGAACCGGACGGTCCTAGTAAAAGTACTTTTTCTTTATCTTTAATTTCTATATTTAGATTATCAAAAATTTTTCGATATCCATTAGGATATTTCAAACGTAAATTTGTAACTTTCAACACTTTTAAGTCCCCTTATAATGTATCGTAATCATCTTTAGAAGCGGGTCTGAATACTTTAGTTACACCAGTTTGATCCAATGCTTTAACCAATAAATAAGATAATAAACCAGCAATGATAATGCCACTAATCGCACGGAAAACAATGAATAAAATTAAGTTCCATCCAGCAACTTCATTTAAATAACCATAAAAATAGTCGACTGGGAATGAAATAAGTGCAGTCACTAATCCCGCAAGCATAGCTACCATGACTGAACGAGACTGGTATTTGAATATAGCAAAGACAATCTCACAAGCTAAACCTTGTAGTAGGGCATAGATGATTGTAGGTATATCAAATTTACCCATCACAATTGTTTCACCGGCACCTGCAGCAAACTCAGCAAGTAAGGCGATACCTGGCTTAGGAATAATTAAATAACAAACAATCGCAGCCATAAACCATACACCATATGTTAATTGTTCAAGGTGTAAACCAGCGACTTGTGCAACATTATAAAATAGCCACCATAAGTTATAAATAATGGCAAAAATGACAGAGATAAGTACTGTTACTAATATCTCAGAAAGCTTTAAACCTTTTGACATAAAAACATCCTCCTAAAAAAACGCACAACCATCTCTAGGAAAGTTGTGCGTAAAACATAAGAATATGATTCAACATACGATTATCATCTTTGTTAATTACACTTTCCTACGCTAGTATCTAGCTAGATCAGGTTCAAAGGGTTTGAGGGTTAACCTCATCTCAGTTCAAAACACCCCTAGTGCGTTTATTATTTTAATTTGTCTTTAATGTATGATTTTTCATGTGGATTGTCAAGTTAATAAAATATATAATAAATTAATATTTTTATATGATGTGTGCTTATGAAAGCTCTAAGTCAGTCAATACGTAGTATTAAATATAAAATAGCACAAAGATAATTTAAAATTTCAAATCATCTTTGTGCTATTATTTTTTGTATTTATGTCCCAAATTCATCGTTATTATAGAATATTGGATGATCTAATCGTTAAATAGTCAATTAGTAATTAATTTAATGCGTCATCAATATCTTTTTTAGTTTGTTCTGTATCATTTGTTTTTTCTTCTTTTTGTTCTTTTAATTTCTCTTCTGCTTCTTTGGCTTTTTCAGCTGATTTTTTTGCAAATTCTTCGTTACTCATAATAAATCCACCCCTAATTGTGTTTTATTGTTTACATACACCTTTTACCCAGTTATGCTAATAATAAACTTTTCTAGGTCTATAGACGTATTTAATGATTTATTAAAGACAAGAATAAGTTCTTCATATATAATAACTTTTGAGGTGAATAGTATGTCTTTTCTTAAGAAACACACCGAGATTATATTTAGTTATATCATCGGTATCGTTTCACTTTTCACAGGACTCATTATATTAATTAACTTACCGCTTATTAAACAATTAAATGGAGATAAGAAGGTAAATACACATGTGTATAATATATGGGAATTCCTGAACGCATTTTTCGCTGAAATAATTAAAGTGATGAGTAGATTTATCGGGGGTTTCCCAATTGTAAGTGCCATAATTATTATATTATTTGGTATCTTTGTAATGTTACTAGGTCATACGTTATTTAGAACAATTAAGTATGATTATGATATTTCAATTTTCTTCTTAGTCATAGGGATAATGTATTTCTTAATTACTCTAGTTCTTATGATGCAAGTATATGGGTTCTTTGGTATCGTATTTATTATTCCGTTCATCATACATATCGGTTATATTGTATATAAAGATGAATTGAATAGTGATAATCGAAAGAGTCATTATATGTGGATTATCGTATCATATGGTATCAGTTACCTTATTACGCAAATTGCATTACATGGTCGTATAGATGCTAATGAAATTGAATCTATTGACATCTTAAGTGTTAATACATTCTTTATTATTATGTGGTTATTAGGACAAATGTCAATTTGGAACTTCTTGTTCTTAAGACGTGCGCTACCGCTTACGAAACAAGAATTAGGTGAAGAAGAACCTGAATTATCAAGAACAAGTAAAGGTAATGTCTCGAATCAAACTAAAGTTCACTTAAAACAACTACAAGATAAGACAACAGAATATGCACGTAAAACAAGAAGAAGTGTTGATTTAGAAAAAATTAGAGTTAAAAGGGATAAATTTAAAGAAAAAGTAAAAAATATTGTTGATATCCAAGAAGATGATATTCCACATTGGATGAGAAAGCCAAAATGGATAAAACCAATGTATGTTGAAATTTTCTGTGGTGTAGTTATTTTCTTCTTTACATTTTTAGAATTTAACAACAGAAACGCATTGTTCTTATCTGGAGAATGGGAATTATCACAAACGCAATATGTGATAGAATGGGTAACATTATTGTTACTTTTATTTATTATCATAGTTTATATTGCTACAACACTTACTTATTTCTTAAGAGGTAAATTTTACTTCTTACAATTATTTATGGGAAGTATCTTATTCTTTAAATTATTAACTGAATTCATTAATATTATGGTTCACGGATTATTATTATCTGTATTTATTACGCCAACTTTATTGCTTATGTTACTAGCAATGATTGTTGCTTATTCATTACAGTTAAGAGATAAACCAAAAGAGTAATTAAAAAACATTTAACAAATTAATTTAAACAAATCACACGTGTTATGGGGTGGGTTACAATTCCTTCTTTAATCGATCGAATTGTAAGACCACTCTTTTTTGTTAGAAAATAGGACATCCTAGCATTCTTTGTTAAAATAATAAATGAATCATTCAATTAGTAATTATATATAATGTAAAATGCATTTACGAATCAGCATAGCAATATGACGGTTGAAGAAATTAAATGTATAAAAGAGAGGTTAGTGTAATAAATGAAGATTGCAACTTTAAATAGAGGTAAAGAATCAAAATATCAAAATCAATATCCATTAATTGATGAAGAAGATATTTATGCCCAAGATCATCTAAAAGAAGGTGATTTATTCAAATTAGTCGATGGAAAAGAACAATATATAGCAACGGCTTATGTAGGTAGACAGCATAAAGGTTTAGGTTGGGTGTTAAGTTATGATCCATCCGAAGATATTAACACATCGTTTTTTAAACGATTATTTGAAAAAGCTTTAGCAGAACGAGAATATTACTATCACATAGATGGTACGAATGCTTTTAGATTGTTCAATGCTGAAGGTGATGGTGTTGGCGGATTAACTATCGACAACTATGATGGCCATTTATTAATTCAATGGTATTCGAAAGGTATTTATAAATTTAGGTATCATATTTTAGAAGCTATCAAAATTGTTTTTGAATATCAGTCTATATACGAAAAAATGCGTTTTAAAGATACTGAATACACAGGTGGGTTTGTTGAGGGAGAACAACAAACATTTCCAATTGTAATTGAAGAGAACTTTACGTTTTATAATGTGGATTTAGATGACGGCTTAATGACAGGTATCTTCTTAGACCAAAAAGAAGTAAGAAAGAAATTACGTGATCAATTTTCAGAGGGGCGTCATCTTTTAAATGTGTTCAGCTATACAGGCGCTTTTTCTGTCGTATCAGCAACTAAGGCTAAAACAACGACAAGTGTAGATTTAGCTAATCGTTCAAGAGGACTAACCGAAGAGAATTTTGGGCTTAATGCCATTGATCCTAAATCACAATATATTTATGTCATGGATACATTTGATTTTTATAATTATGCAAATCGACACGGGCATCAATATGACACAATTGTCATTGATCCACCAAGCTTTGCACGAAATAAAAAGAAAACAATTTCAGTGCAAAAAGATTACGACAAATTAATTAATGGCGCCTTAGAAGTATTAGCGCCAAAAGGGACATTATTATTATGTACCAATTCGAGTGTCTTTTCTTTAAAAGCGTTTAAAAATGTTATTAAAACAACACTAGAAGAAGCTGAAGTTGATTATGAAATCAAAGAAGTGATGGGATTACCTAAAGATTTTAAAACACATCCACATTACAAACCTTCAAAATATTTGAAAGTAATTTTTGTTAATATTGAGCATTAAATAGTTGTATTCTGGGTATAGAGTCTTATTGAAATAAGATTCATGGGAGTGTGAATTAGATGAGCATTAGAAATAAAATGACGAATAGAGTTACAAATACAGTTGGTAATAAAGTATTAAATATTGAAGAAATCAAAGAAAAAAGTAATTTACCTGTGACTCAAAATGAGTTACAACAAAGACGTGCACAAGCAGAAAATCTCGTTAAAAAGAAATCTTTATTATCATCAGGAATGAGTGTAGTACCAATTCCTGGATTGGACTTTGGTGTCGATATAAAATTAATGAGAGATATCATTAGTGATGTCAATAAAATTTATGGACTAGATCATAAACAAGTCAATTCATTGAGTGATGATGTTAGAGAACGAATCATGTCTGCAGCAGCCATTCAAGGTAGTCAATTTATTGGTAAAAAATTAACCAATGCACTTATGAAAGTAGTGATTAAAGATGTAGCGAAACGAACTGCAGCTAAACAAACTAAATGGTTCCCATTTGTAGGACAAGCAGTTTCAGCATCAATTAGTTATTACTTTATGAAAAAATTAGGTCAAGATCATATTGAAAAATGTGAAAAAGTCATCAAAGAGTTACTTTAAGGGATATAATTTGTTAAAAAATTGTAGAAATATACTGAAACCGGTTTTAAACAAATTGAATTTAACTATTGGTTTTGGTAAAGTTAAGGTATAAAAATTTATGTTAGATTGTAAGTATATTGAAGATTCTAACTTATAGAAGGAGAAATAAATTATGGAACAAAAATCATATGTAATTATCGACGAAACAGGAATCCACGCTCGCCCAGCTACAATGTTGGTACAAACAGCTTCAAAATTTGATTCAGATATTCAATTAGAATATAACGGTAAAAAAGTAAACTTAAAATCAATCATGGGTGTTATGAGTTTAGGTGTAGGTAAAGATGCTGAAATTACAATTTATGCTGACGGTAGCGATGAGGCAGATGCAATCGAATCTATCAGTGATGTCTTATCAAAAGAAGGTTTAACTAAGTAATATGTCTAAATTAATTAATGGTATTGCTGCATCTGATGGTGTAGCAATCGCTAAAGCTTACTTAATAGTTGAGCCAGATTTATCTTTCGACAGCAGTGAGACAATCACTGATGTTGAAGGTGAAACTAGCAAATTCAATAACGCTATCGAAGCATCTAAAATTGAATTAACTAAAATAAGAAATAATGCAGAAGTTCAATTAGGCGCTGATAAAGCTGCCATTTTTGATGCGCATTTACTTGTTTTAGATGATCCAGAATTAATTCAACCAATTCAAGATAAAATTAAAAACGACCATGTTAATGCTGCTACAGCATTAAATGAGGTTACAACTCAATTCATTACTATATTTGAATCAATGGATAATGAATACATGAAAGAACGTGCAGCAGACATTAGAGATGTATCTAAACGTGTGTTAGCACATATTCTTGGTGTTGAATTACCAAACCCAAGTATGATTGATGAAAGTGTTGTTATTATTGGTAATGACTTAACACCTTCTGATACTGCACAGTTAAATAAAGAATTCGTTCAAGGGTTTGTAACGAATATTGGTGGTAGAACAAGTCACTCTGCGATTATGAGTCGTTCATTAGAAATCGCAGCTGTAGTTGGTACTAAATCAATCACTAAAGAAGTTAAACAAGGCGATATGATTATCGTTGATGGTTTAACTGGTGATGTTATTATCGATCCTACAGAAGATGAAGTTATCGCTTATCAAAATAAACGTGAACGTTTCTTTGAAGATAAACAAGAATTACAAAAATTACGTGATGCTGATACAGTAACTGTTGATGGTGTTCACGCAGAGTTAGCAGCTAATATTGGTACACCAAATGATTTACCTGGTGTAATTGAAAATGGTGCGCAAGGTATTGGCTTATATCGTACTGAGTTCTTATACATGGGTAGAGATCAATTGCCTACTGAAGAAGAACAATTCGAAGCATACAAAAAAGTATTAGAGACTATGGATGGTAAACGTGTTGTTGTTCGTACATTGGATATCGGTGGCGACAAAGAATTACCATACTTAGATTTACCAGAAGAAATGAATCCATTCTTAGGTTATAGAGCGATTCGCCTTTGCTTAGCGCAACCTGATATTTTCAGACCACAATTACGTGCGTTATTACGTGCTTCTGTTTACGGTAAATTAAATATCATGTTCCCAATGGTAGCTACTATCAAGGAATTCCGTGATGCTAAAGCAATGTTATTAGAAGAAAAAGAGAATCTTCAAAACGAAGGTTATGACGTTTCGGAAGATATTGAGTTAGGTATCATGGTTGAAATTCCAGCTACTGCAGCATTAGCTGATGTCTTTGCTAAAGAAGTAGATTTCTTTAGTATTGGTACAAATGACTTAATCCAATATACATTAGCAGCTGACCGTATGTCAGAACGCGTATCTTATCTATATCAACCATACAATCCTTCAATTTTACGCTTAGTAAAACAAGTCATTGAAGCTTCTCACAAAGAAGGTAAATGGACTGGTATGTGTGGTGAAATGGCAGGAGATGCTACTGCAGTACCATTATTATTAGGTTTAGGTCTAGATGAATTCTCAATGAGTCCAACATCTATTCTTAAAGCTAGAAGACAAATTAATGGTTTAAGTAAAAATGAAATGTCAGAATTAGCGAACCGTGCTATTCATTGTGCAACACAAGAGGAAGTTATGGAATTAGTTAATAACATTTCAAAATAATAATTAAAAGAACCAACTTGAGCAATTTAAATTGCTTTAGTTGGTTCTTTTATATCATTAGTATCTTTTAATTGCTAAGTACTTATTGAATGTCAAAAGCTTGATTAATTTTATCCATATCAACTTGATACATAGGTTCATCGTTCAATAAGATAAATGGCGTCGCAAATGCATCATAATCCATCATTTCTACTCGATATTGATTATTCTTTATATTTTTTTCTGTATAATCTACATGATTTGCTTGAAGATGATTTTTTACAAACGTACAAGGTGGACAATCATCTTGTGTATATATCGTAATATGTGACACTTTGGTCTTCCTTTCTATATATTAATTTATATTATTCTATCTTATATTTAATTTTATAAAATATCAATGGTGTGAACATTATGTGTCTCTATAAAAAATTTATGTCAAAAATTCAAGCAAAAACATTTAGTTCATCATGATAAGGATTTATAATTTTAAGCATTGTGAAATTACTAAAAAATATAAATATAAGGTGATTATATATGGATTCAGTTGAAATGAGTCGATTACTTACAGGTATGACCTTAGCCGTTCATATCATATTTGCAACGATTGGTGTAGGTATGCCATTAATGTTTGTTATCGCTGAATTTCTTGGTATACGAAACAACGATGCACATTATATTGCATTAGCGAAACGATGGTCGAAAGGATATACCATTACAGTTGCTGTCGGTGTAGTGACGGGAACAATTATTGGTTTGCAATTATCGCTTGTTTGGCCAACATTTATGAAAATGGGCGGTCATGTAATTGCATTACCTCTATTTATGGAAACATTCGCATTCTTTTTTGAAGCTATTTTTCTTAGTATTTATCTTTATACTTGGGAAAGATTTAAAAATAAATGGATTCATTTTGTTATAGGCTTACCTGTAATTATAGGTGGATCATTCTCAGCATTTTTCATAACGTCAGTTAACTCGTTTATGAATACACCAGCTGGTTTTGAAATGAAAAACGGACGTATGGTTAATGTTCAACCATTAGAAGCAATGTTTAACTCATCATTTATCGTAAGGTCCTTCCATGTTGTTGCAACAGCTGGCATGACAATGGCGTTTATTCTTGCGGCAATTGCTGCATTTAAATTGCTAAAACAGACGCATCCAGAAGATAAAAGATATCATTTAAAAGCATTAAAAATGACGATGATTGTTGGGTTTATTTCAACATTGTTATCGATGTTAGCGGGAGATATGTCAGCTAAGTTTTTACATAAAGTACAACCAGAAAAATTGGCTGCATATGAATGGCATTTTGACACACAATCTCAAGCTAATTTAGTATTTTTTGGTGTTTTAAACGAAAAGACGAATGAAGTATCAGGCGCAATAGAAATCCCAGGAATGTTAAGTTTCTTAGCTGATAATAGTTTGAAGACGACAGTAAAAGGACTTAACGATTTTCCTAAAAATGAATTGCCACCATTAATTGTTCATTATTTCTTTGACTTAATGGTTTCAATGGGCGTATTCTGTTTTGTGATTTCAGGAATTTTTATGTTGATTTTATTAATTAAGAAGTTACGACACTTAACTACACATAAGGTAGTTTTATATAGCATATTACTTACTGGTCCAGCGTCTATGTTAGCAATTGAATTTGGTTGGTTCTTAACGGAAATGGGACGCCAACCATGGATTGTAAGAGGATACTTAAGAGTATCTCAAGCAGCGACTCAAGCTGGTGGTATTACATTAGTGACGATTTTATTCGGTTTATTATATCTTGTACTCATCGTTACATCTGCATATGTGTTACTCAGAATGTTTAGAAACAAACCTGCAATCAATGATGTCAATCAAGTGCTCAAAGAAAGAGGTGATAACAAATGATATATTCATATATAGGTATTACAGTCTTATGGATATTTTTATTTTGTTATATCATCGTAGCCTCAATTGATTTTGGTGCTGGATTCTTCGCATTACATTCTAAACTTACTGGTGAAGAAAAGAAAATCAATCATCTTATTGAAAGATATCTTAGTCCAGTATGGGAAGTTACGAATGTCTTCTTTGTCTTTTTCTTTGTTGGATTTATTGGATTCTTCCCTGATTCCGTTAAATATTTAGGAACGGTTTTACTTGTACCAGGTTCAATTGGTACGATTCTTATTTCAATAAGAAACAGTTTCTATGCCTTTGAGAATTATGGACAAGATACAAAATTACCATGGATTTTTCTATATGGGTTAACTGGTTTACTTATTCCAGCTGCATTAGCAACCGCATTAACAATTTCAGAAGGTGGCTATATTAAAGAGGTAGGGAATCATGTTGATTTAGACTGGGTTCAACTATTACTAAGTCCTTTTGCATGGGCTGTTGTTTTCTTGGCAATTATCTCAGTGTTATATATCTCTTCTGGATTCCTTACATTTTATGCTAATAAAGCAAAGGACCAACCGGCATATCATTTAATGAGACAATGGCATATATTTTGGGGACCACCAATGATTATTATTTCCTTGTTTGTCTTTTTATCACTAAGAGTACAAAACTCAGAGCATTTTAATAATGCTGTCTTTAACTATTGGTGGATGTTCGTGATAAGTTTTATCTTTTTCCTAGTTGCAGGCGCACTAACTATTTTTAAAAGAAATCATGGTTTAGCATTTATAATGGTGATATTGCAAATGTTATTTGCTTTCTTTGGATATGGTATCAGTAAATTACCATATTTATTACATCCATTCGTAAAAATTTCTAGTTCTCATGTAAATGATGAAATGGGTCTAGCATTGGTTATTGCATTTATTTTAGGTTTACTTTTATTAGTTCCATCGTTACTATTATTATTGAGACTATTTGTTTTCGATAAAGATTATGTAGAAGGAAAAAAATAATCAACTATAGTAGAACAAATCATCATTTCGATTTTGCATCAGCTTTTACTATATATTTATTTGAAAAAAGTTGATTTGATCGTTGTTATTTAAATGTGTAATAAGCGGAGGACTATATGGAAAAGGAATACGTAGTAATTGGTTTAGGACGCTTTGGTGGCAGTATTGTTAGAGAGCTTAACGCCTTAGATATGGATGTTATGGCCATTGATAGTGATGAGAACAGAGTTAATGAATATAGTGATATTGCGACGCATGCTGTAGTAGCGGATACTACTGATGAAGCAGTCATGAAAAGTTTGGGAATAAGAAACTTTGACCATGTTATTGTTGCTATCGGTGAAAATATTCAATCTAGTACATTAACAACACTTATTTTAAAAGAATTAGGTGTTAAAAAGGTAACTGCCAAAGCACAAAATGATTATCATGCTAAAATATTAAATAAAATAGGTGCGGATACGGTTGTCCATCCAGAACGTGATATGGGCCGTCGTATTGCACACAATGTGGCTAGTGCGAGTGTGCTCGATTATCTAGAATTAGCAGATGAACACTCTATTGTTGAATTAAAAGCTACTGAAAAAATGACTGGCCAAACAATTATTGATTTAGATATTCGTGCGCAATATGGTATTAATATTATTGCGATTAAAAGAGGTAAGCAGTTTATTGTGTCACCAGATCCAAATTTAAATATTGAAATTGGTGATATCCTAATCATGATTGGTCATGATAATGACTTAGGTCGATTTGAAAAGAATATAGCTAAATAAAAAATGGTTTAGTCAATGATCTTGGCTAAACCATTTTTTATAAAGAAATCCCATAAGCCATATCATTAGAATGATAGTTGCTTATGGGATATTTTAATATTATTTCTTTTTATCTTCATTAACTTTCATAATGACAGGTAAGATCATTGGTCTACGAGCTGTTTTTTCAAATAAGTATGGTTGTAAAGTTTCAATAATTGATGATTTAATTTGATGCCATTGAATGTCTTTATTTTGGTTTAATTTAGAAATAACATCAGTTTTAATACGACGTTGAGCATCATAAATTAGTTGACCAGATTCACGCATGTACACAAAGCCACGTGAAATGATATCAGGACCAGAAAGTAATGTGTTTGTGTTGAAGTCAATGCTTACAACAACAATAACTAGGCCTTCTTCAGATAATAATTTACGGTCTCTAATAACAACATTACCGATATCACCAATACCACTACCATCAACAAGTACATTACCTGATGGAATTCTACCTGCTTTACGTGCTGAATCATGAGTTAAAGCAAGTACATCTCCGATATCGAAGATAAAGACGTTATCTTCGTCAACGCCACAATCAACACCAGTTTCACCATGTGCTTTGAGCATACGATACTCACCATGAATAGGTAAGAAGTATTTAGGTTGGATTAAACGTAACATCAATTGTTGATCGCCTTGTGATCCATGTCCAGAAGTATGGATGTTAGAAATTTTACTATGAATAACATCTGCACCAGCTTTATATAAAGCGTTAATTGTACGATTTATACTCTTAGTATTACCTGGAATAGGTGATGAACTAAATACGACAGTATCTTCTGGGATAATCTTGATTTGTTTATGTGTACCATTAGCGATACGAGATAATGCTGCCATTGGTTCACCTTGAGAACCAGTACATAAAATAAGTAATTCATGTTTAGGGATATTATTGATTTTTCCAGGTTCTACAAATGTTTCTGGTGGGGCTTTAATGTATCCGAGCTCCATACCTATTTTAATATTATTTTCCATTGAACGACCAAATGTAACAATTTTCCTATTATGCTTAACTGCTGCTTCAACAGCTTGTTGAACACGATAGATATTCGAAGCAAATGTCGCGAAAATGATACGACCTTTACAATTACGGAAAATTTTATCAACATTTTGTCCTACTTCTCGTTCACTAAGCGTAAAGTCCGGAACTAATGCATTTGTAGAATCAGAAAGCAGACAAAGTACGCCTTCTTCACCTAATTTAGCCATTTTTGCAATATTTGCTGGTTCACCTACAGGTGTGAAATCAAATTTAAAGTCACCAGTATGAACAATTTTACCTTCAGGTGTATCGACAATAACACCATAGGCTTCAGGGATACTGTGTGTTGTTAGATAGAATGATATTTCAAAGTGTTTGGATTTAATCACACTATCCTCATTAATTTCGTTTAATTGAGCGGTACGTAATAAATTATGTTCTTCTAATTTGTTTCTAATCAAACCTAAAGCTAATGGACCACCGTAAATAGGTACATTAATTTGCTTTAATAGGAAGGGCACACCACCTATATGATCTTCGTGTCCATGAGTGATAAACAGACCAACGATTTTATCTTGGTTCTGTTCTAAGTAAGTGTAATCAGGAATTACATAATCAATTCCTAGTAGATTATCATCTGGGAATTTAATCCCTGCATCAATAATCACGATTTCATTTTTGTACTCGATAGCATATGTGTTTTTACCTACTTCACCTAAACCACCAAGTGCATATACACCTACTTCATTTTGATGTAATTGCTTCATTATTCAGCATTCTCCACATTAAAATGATCTGAATGTTCTTTTTCGTAATCTAAATGTGCGCCCTCTAATTTAGTGATAAATTCGATATTAAAATTACGGTCTTTTAAATAACGTCTTACTTGTTCTTCAGTTTGTGCTTCAACATAAATCGTTTGCGTATTTTCACGCACGATTACTTCATCTTTATTATGTTGATAGAATACTTTAAATACTGCCATTGATATAATTCCTCCTAAGGATTGTTTTTAATATTTATTCAAGTCCCGTGGTTGATAGCTCGGGTTATTAAAGATAGAAATCAGATTTTGTCTTTGATATTGTTCTTCAATAAAAGTATGTGTATTTAAATTTAATAATAGACATACTAGCTAATCTAAATAAATATATAACTATAATTATTTAATTTCACTGCCGAGTATGTTTTCCAGGGAAATCATGTCGTTCAAATTTTGAAAAATAGGATTAATTCACTAAGATTTCAGTTAATGTATATTTTACATGATGTACTAAAAGAAATAAAGCAGTTTTATCATTAAGTGAGCGAACAGACACATATAATAGTAAGAACTTTTAATCTGTATTTAGAATAGAGAAAAACAATATTTAACTTTAGACACAGCTTCAAACTTATTTATTTAAAGGCTATTGTTTTATTTGATTGAAATCTATTAAATAAAAAACCTCGAAAGTCATGTTACTTTCGAGGTTAAATCAAATTATGCTTCTACTGCATCTGGATGCGGTGCTAATGGATTAGCATCATCAATATGATCATAGAACATAATACCATTTAAATGATCAATTTCGTGTTGGAAAATGATAGCAGGATAGCCTTTTAAACGTAATTTAACGTCATTACCATCGATATCTTGAGCTTTAATTGTAACTCTATTATGACGATGAACTAAACCTGGGATATTTTCGTCTACACTTAGACAACCTTCACCAGTTGGTAAATAGGCTTCTTGAACACTGTAACTCATCACTTTTGGATTAACTAGCATGTAATCATAAGATTTTCCATTTCCGTCGTTTGGTAAATACACGGCAATCATTCTTTTTGATACATTAATTTGTGGTGCGGCTAAACCTACACCTGAGCGTAAACCATATTTTTTAGCGATGTCGTCATCTTGACTATTGATTAAAAACTCTCGCATAGCTTTTAATGTTTCTTTATCTTCATTTGATAAAGGAAAACTTAATTCTTGAGCTTTTTCACGAAGTGTAGGATGACCATCTCTTATTATATCTTTCATTGTTATCATGTCTGACACCTTCCTTAACTACAAATATACCAAATATAATAGGTAGAAGTACATTGAAGTAAATTAGATTATTAGTAGAAAATGAAAATAAAAGTTAAAATAAGAATACACATGACATATTATGTGTTTAGAAAGTGACATTAAAAATTGAATAGAAAGATACGTCAACGTGATATATGTGTGAATTATAAGAGGTCGGGACAAAAGCGTTTAGGATTTGAGCAGAACCGAACGATGATAAAGAACTACTTCCTTATTCATAGGTTAGTAGTTCTTACAAACTCAATAGTTGAGTTTGTTCATTTGAATTGTTTTCCGAATTTTGTCGAATCGTGAGCGTTTGCCCAACTTGCATTATTTGCAGAAATTGGAATACCAATTTCTCTATGTTGGGTCCCTTCTGCCGATAATCCTGCTTTTGGGACGCCGTTAATCGGTTTCCCAGAAGCACAAAAACTTTATGTCTCAACCTCTAATGATTAGTAATTAAACAGAGATCAGACGCTTATCCAATTTCATTGATTTATGAGAGAGATTTATTTATGATAACAAGCGTACAACTTTGAGGAGGATACAGAAATGAAATTAAACAAAACAATAGCGGTTGTTGCAACATCGGCAGTGTTATTAGCTGGATGTACAACAGATAAAAAAGAAATTAAAGCATATGATGAACAAGTCCAAAATGCTTTTGATAAAGAGAAACCAGTTGCAAATGTGAGTAAAAAAATTAATAAATTAGAAGAAGAAAAACAAAAGTTATTTAAAAAGGCTAACGAGAAAGACCAACAAACAAGAGAAAAAGCAGCTGATGACATTGTTGAAAATGTAGAAAAACGTGAAAAGGAATTTAAGAAAGAAGAAAAGGCGTTAGACGATTCTGAAAAAGAATTTAAAAAGGCAGAATCACATATCGATAATATCGATAATAAAGATAAGAAAAAAGAAGTTGAAGAATTAGATAAAGCAATTAAAGATAAATATAAATCACATAGCGATTATGCAAAGGCTTACAAAAAAGCGCTTGGAAAAGAAAAATCACTGTTTAGTTTCATCAATAAAGATGGTGCAACACAAGACCAAGTAGATGAAAAATCAAAAGAATTAGGCAAAGCATATAAAGACATGAACAAGAAGTTTAAAGCGTATTCAAAAGCGATGAATAAGGTAAATAAGGAAAAGCAAGATGTAGATCAATTAAAATAATTCCTTGACTGATACAGATATGAAGAATGTAGTAGTACAGTTCTTGTGTCTGTATCTTTTTTCTATGAAACAGAACTTTATGAAATCGTTTAACAGGCTTATTTATTTGTGATACAATTGTTATGGATAAAATGAATTTCTATTTATATATGGGAAAGGTATGGTGAATTGAATGGCTCCTAAGTTACAAGCCCAATTCGATGCAGTAAAAGTACTAAATGACACACAGTCGAAATTTGAAATGGTTCAAATTTTAGACGTAGATGGCAACGTTGTAAATGAAGACTTAGTACCTGATTTAACAGATGAAGAATTAGTAGAATTAATGGAAAGAATGGTATGGACACGTATTCTTGATCAACGCTCTATTTCTTTAAATAGACAAGGTCGTTTAGGTTTCTATGCACCAACAGCTGGACAAGAAGCATCACAATTAGCATCTCAATATGCGTTAGAAAAAGAAGATTTTATTCTTCCTGGTTATCGTGATGTGCCACAAATTATTTGGCATGGTTTACCTTTAACTGAAGCATTCTTATTCTCAAGAGGCCACTTTAAAGGTAACCAATTCCCTGAGGGTGTGAATGCACTGAGTCCACAAATCATTATCGGTGCACAGTATGTTCAAACAGCAGGTGTTGCGTTTGGTCTTAAAAAACGAGGCAAAAATGCAGTTGCAATTACTTATACTGGTGATGGTGGTTCATCTCAAGGTGACTTCTATGAAGGTATTAACTTTGCTTCAGCATATAAAGCACCAGCAATTTTTGTTATTCAAAATAACAACTACGCGATTTCAACACCACGTAGTAAACAAACTGCAGCAACTTCATTAGCTCAAAAAGCAATTGCTGTTGGTATCCCTGGTATCCAAGTTGATGGTATGGATGCATTAGCAGTATATCAAGCTACTAAAGAAGCTCGTGAACGTGCAGTTGCAGGTGAAGGCCCAACATTAATCGAAACAATGACATATCGTTACGGACCACATACTATGGCTGGTGACGACCCTACACGTTACAGAACTTCAGATGAAGACGCAGAATGGGAGAAAAAAGATCCATTAGTTCGTTTCAGAAAATTCTTAGAAAATAAAGGTCTTTGGAACGAAGACAAAGAAAATGAAGTTATTGAACGTGCTAAATCAGACATCAAAGCAGCTATTAAAGAGGCCGACAAAACAGAAAAACAAACTGTTACTTCTCTAATGGAAATTATGTATGAAGAAATGCCTCAAAATTTAGCAGAACAATATGAAATTTACAAAGAGAAGGAGTCGAAGTAAGCCATGGCACAAATGACAATGGTTCAAGCGATTAATGATGCGCTTAAAACTGAACTTAAAAATGACGAAGACGTTTTAGTTTTCGGTGAAGACGTTGGTGTTAACGGCGGTGTATTCCGTGTTACTGAAGGTTTACAAAAAGAATTTGGTGAAGATCGTGTATTCGATACACCACTTGCAGAATCAGGAATTGGTGGCTTAGCTTTAGGTTTAGCTGTTGAAGGTTTCCGTCCTGTAATGGAAATCCAATTCTTAGGATTCGTATTTGAAGTATTTGACTCAGTAGCTGGACAAATTGCACGTACTCGTTTCCGTTCAGGTGGTTCTAAAACTGCACCTGTAACTATTCGTAGCCCATTTGGTGGCGGTGTGCATACACCAGAATTGCACGCAGATAATTTAGAAGGTATTTTAGCTCAATCTCCTGGTTTGAAAGTGGTTATCCCATCAGGCCCATATGATGCTAAAGGATTATTAATTTCTTCAATTAGAAGTAATGATCCAGTTGTATATTTAGAGCATATGAAATTATATCGTTCATTCAGAGAAGAAGTTCCTGAAGAAGAATACACAATTGATATTGGAAAAGCTAATGTGAAAAAAGAGGGTAATGACATTACTTTAATCGCATACGGTGCAATGGTACAAGAATCATTAAAAGCAGCTGAAGAATTAGAAAAAGAAGGTTATTCAGTTGAAGTGATTGATTTACGTACAGTTCAACCAATTGATATCGATACATTAGTTGCTTCAGTTGAAAAAACGAACAGAGCTGTAGTCGTTCAAGAAGCTCAACGTCAAGCAGGTGTTGGTGCACAAGTTGCAGCTGAATTAGCTGAACGTACAATTCTTTCATTAGAAGCACCTATTGCACGTGTAGCAGCAGCAGATACAGTATATCCATTTACTCAAGCTGAAAATGTTTGGTTACCAAACAAAAATGATATTGTAGAAAAAGCAAAAGCAACTTTAGAGTTTTAATCTTTAAATAAAGTTTAAATTAAAAAGTGATTTCTTTATTAAGAAAATCTTAGGAGGAAAAAGACCGTGGCATTTGAATTTAGATTACCCGACATCGGGGAAGGTATCCACGAAGGTGAAATTGTAAAATGGTTTGTAAAAGCTGGAGATACAATTGAAGAAGACGATGTCTTAGCAGAAGTCCAAAATGACAAATCTGTTGTAGAAATCCCTTCACCAGTAAGTGGTACAGTTGAAGAAGTATTAGTAGATGAGGGTACAGTAGCAGTTGTTGGTGACATTATTGTTAAAATTGATGCACCAGATGCTGAAGAAATGCAATTCAAAGGTAATCACAGTGATGATTCATCAAGTGAAGAACCAAAAGAAGAAGCAGCAAAAGAAGAAAGTGCTTCATCACAAGAAAGTCAACCTGCAGCAAATACTCAAGATGCTGAAGTTGATGAAAATAGAACAATTAAAGCAATGCCTTCAGTACGTAAATATGCACGTGACAATGGCGTGAATATTAAAGCAGTTGCTGGTTCTGGTAAAAATGGTCGAATCACAAAAGAAGATATTGACGCACACTTAAACGGTGGCGCTACTCAAGCAACATCTAATGAAAGTGCAGCAAGTACTTCTGAAGAGACTACAACTACAGCAGCAACTCAATCAGTACCAGAAGGCGACTTCCCAGAAACAACTGAAAAAATCCCAGCTATGCGTAAAGCAATTGCCAAAGCAATGGTTAATTCTAAACACACAGCACCACATGTTACATTAATGGATGAAATTGATGTTCAACAATTATGGGATCACCGTAAGAAATTCAAAGAAATCGCAGCTGAACAAGGTACAAAACTTACTTTCTTACCATATGTAGTGAAAGCACTTGTTTCTGCACTTAAAAAATATCCAGCACTTAATACATCATTTAATGAAGAAGCTGGAGAGATTGTACACAAACACTATTGGAACATTGGTATCGCTGCAGATACAGACAGAGGTTTATTAGTGCCTGTTGTTAAACATGCAGATCGTAAATCAATCTTCCAAATCTCAGATGAAATTAACGAACTTGCTGTAAAAGCACGTGACGGTAAATTAACATCTGATGAAATGAAAGGTGCAACATGTACAATCAGTAATATCGGTTCAGCTGGTGGACAATGGTTCACTCCAGTTATTAATCACCCAGAAGTAGCTATCTTAGGAATTGGGCGTATCGCTCAAAAACCGATTGTTAAAGATGGAGAAATTGTAGCTGCTCCAGTTCTTGCATTATCATTAAGCTTTGACCACAGACAAATTGATGGTGCAACTGGACAAAATGCTATGAATCACATCAAGCGTTTATTAAATAATCCAGAATTATTATTAATGGAGGGGTAAAAAGATGGTAGTTGGAGATTTCCCAATTGAAACAGATACTATTGTAATCGGAGCAGGTCCTGGAGGTTATGTTGCAGCAATTCGTGCAGCGCAACTTGGACAAAAAGTAACAATCGTTGAGAAAGGTAATTTAGGTGGCGTTTGCTTAAACGTTGGTTGTATTCCTTCAAAAGCTTTATTACACGCATCTCATCGTTTTGTTGAAGCACAACATTCAGAAAACTTAGGGGTAATTGCTGAAAGTGTTTCTTTAAACTATGAAAAAGTTCAAGAGTTCAAATCATCAGTTGTTAATAAATTAACTGGTGGGGTTGAAGGATTATTAAAAGGTAATAAAGTTGAAATCGTTAAAGGCGAAGCTTACTTTGTTGATAACAATAGCTTACGTGTAATGGACGAAAAGAGTGCTCAAACTTACAATTTCAAAAATGCAATTATTGCAACTGGTTCTAGACCAATTGAAATTCCTAATTTTGAATTTGGTAACCGTGTTATCGATTCAACAGGTGCATTAAACTTACAAGAAGTACCTGGTAAATTAGTAGTAGTTGGTGGCGGTTATATCGGTTCAGAACTTGGTACTGCATTTGCTAACTTTGGTTCTGAAGTGACTATTCTTGAAGGTGCTAAAGATATCTTAGGTGGCTTTGAGAAACAAATGACTCAACCAGTTAAAAAAGGCATGAAAGAAAAAGGTATCGAAATCGTTACTGAAGCAATGGCTAAATCAGCTGAAGAAACTGAAAATGGCGTAAAAGTTACTTATGAAGCTAAAGGTGAAGAGCAAACTATCGAAGCGGATTATGTATTAGTAACTGTAGGTCGTCGTCCAAATACTGATGAATTAGGCTTAGAAGAATTAGGTCTTAAATTTGGTGAACGCGGATTAATCGAAGTTGATAAACAAAGCCGTACTTCAATCAATAATATCTATGCAATTGGTGATATCGTTCCAGGATTACCTCTTGCTCATAAAGCAAGCTATGAAGCAAAAGTAGCTGCAGAAGCTATTGATGGACAAGCAGCAGAAGTTGATTACATTGGTATGCCTGCAGTATGCTTCACTGAACCAGAATTAGCTCAAGTAGGTTATACTGAAGCTCAAGCGAAAGAAGAAGGTTTATCAATTAAAGCTTCTAAATTCCCTTATGCAGCTAACGGCCGTGCATTATCATTAGATGATACAAACGGTTTCGTTAAATTAATTACACTTAAAGAAGATGACACATTAATTGGTGCTCAAGTAGTAGGTACTGGCGCTTCAGATATTATTTCTGAATTAGGTTTAGCAATCGAATCAGGTATGAATGCTGAAGATATTGCATTAACTGTACATGCTCACCCAACTTTAGGTGAAATGTCTATGGAAGCAGCTGAAAAAGCAATTGGCTACCCAATCCATACTATGTAATTTAACATGACGTTAAATTAAACTGGCAACAGTACTTGTTGCCAGTTTTTTTGTTGTTTTATTACAATAAAGTTAATGATACTCACTTGTGAATATTAGTCTATATGGGCTTATCATTGATAAACGATTTGTCAGTTTAAATCATCTCAGATACACTAATTCTGTAATCTAATTAAACTATAGGAGTGAATCAACTTGGAATATCAATACCCATTAGATTTAGATTGGACAAATGACGAAATGATGGATGTCATTCATTTCTTTAATAAAATTGAGAACTATTATGAATCATCAGTTAAAGGTGAAGCAGTTAAAAAAGCTTATCAAAATTTCAAACAAATTGTGCCTGGTAAAGCTGAAGAGAAGCAACTTTTTAAAGAATTTGAAAAAAGTAGTGGTTATAATAGCTATAAGGTAGTCCAAGAGGTAAATAAGAACCCTGATCAACAAGTTTTTTCTGCAAAATCTTAAGTAAAACTGACTAAACAAAAAGCAAAATGTTGTGAATGTAAAATGTTTGTCTTAAAACAATAAAAAGTATTGATTGTAGAGCTATATTTTGGTATTTTTATTAAGCGTTAAACAAAATGTTTGATAAAAGTAAACTTAATATAGCTCTTTTTAGGTGGTTTCATTATGGAAATAGGATATAAATTGAAAAATCTGAGAAAAATTAAAAATTTAACACAAGAGGAATTGGCAGAAAGAACAGATCTATCTAAAGGATACATATCCCAGATTGAAAGTCAAAATGCATCGCCTAGTATGGAAACATTTCTAAATATCTTAGAGGTTCTAGGAACATCGGCTAGTGACTTCTTTAAAGAAACAGAACAACAAAAAGTCATTTATAAAAAAGAAGAGCAAGTCATCTATGATGAATACGATAGAGGCTATATTCTAAATTGGCTAGTTACTAAATCTAATGAATTTGAGATGGAACCACTACTTTTAACATTGAAACCTGGTGCATCGTATAAAACATTTAACCCTTCAGAATCGGATACATTCGTTTATTGTTTACAAGGACAAGTGACGTTGCAATTGGGTAATGTTTGTTACCATGCCAGTAAAGAAGATGTGTTTTACTTTAAAGCAAATGATGATCATCGTCTTTTTAATGAAGGAAAGCAGGAAGTGAAAATATTAATTGTTGCAACAGCATCATATTTATAAGGAGTTGTGAATATTGGCACCATTATTATCGTTTAAAGGCGTAAGCAAAGGATATGATGACGTTCAAATATTAAATGAAATTGATATAGACATAGAATCAGGTCATTTTTATACATTATTAGGACCTTCAGGTTGTGGTAAAACAACCATTTTAAAATTAATTGCCGGCTTTGAGTATCCTGACCAAGGAGAAGTGATTTATCAAAATAAGCCAATTGGAAAATTACCCCCAAACAAACGTAAAGTAAATACCGTTTTCCAAGATTATGCCTTGTTTCCTCATCTTAATGTGTTCGAGAACATCGCCTACGGTTTGAAATTAAAGAAAATGAGTAAAAACGCTATTAAAGCAAAGGTAGAAGAAGCACTTCGACTTGTTAAGCTATCAGGTTATGAAGACCGTAATATTAATGGCATGAGTGGTGGTCAAAAACAGCGTGTAGCTATCGCTAGAGCCATTGTTAATGAACCAGAAATTCTATTACTAGATGAGTCTCTCTCAGCTTTAGATTTAAAATTAAGAACTGAAATGCAATATGAACTAAGAGAATTACAATCACGTTTAGGAATTACATTTATTTTTGTTACACATGATCAAGAAGAAGCACTAGCTTTAAGTGATTATATTTTTGTTATGAAAGATGGTAAAATTCAACAATTTGGAACACCAAACGATATTTATGACGAGCCAGTCAACCGTTTCGTAGCTGATTTTATTGGAGAATCTAATATTGTAGAAGGTCGAATGGTAGAAGATTATGTTGTAAATATTTATGGTCAAGATTTTGATTGTGTAGATATGGGGATACCTGCAAATAAAAAAGTAGAAGTTGTGATTCGTCCTGAAGATATTTCATTGATTGAAGCAGATAAAGGTTTGTTCCAAGTAAAAGTAGATTCTATGCTCTTTAGAGGTGTACATTACGAAATTTGTGTGGTTGATCGAAAGGGATATGAATGGGTTATCCAATCAACACGTAAAGCTGAAGTAGGTAGTGAAGTTGGCTTATACTTTGAGCCAGAAGCAATTCACATCATGGTACCAGGTGAAACAGAAGAAGAGTTTGATAAACGAATTGAAAGTTATGAGGATGTTGAAAATGCGTAATACTAATCGTTTATTGCTCATTCCATACTTGATTTGGATGGTACTATTCATAATTATTCCAGTAGTATTGCTTGTTTATTATTCTTTTTTAGATAATCAAGGTCATTTTAGCTTAACTAACTATGAAAATATTTTTACATTGAGTTATTTAAAAATGTTTGCTGATTCTATCTTATTTGCTGTGATTATTACGCTTGTCACGTTATTGATAAGTTATCCAGCAGCTTATTATATCGCTCAATCTAAATATCAGAATTTACTATTGATGATTATGATTATTCCTACATGGATTAACTTATTATTAAAAACATATGCATTTATTGGTTTGTTAAGTCATGATGGATTAATCAATCAATTATTTAACATCTTTAATCTATCTCCAATTAATATGTTATTTACAGCAGGCGCATTCATAGTAGTATCAAGTTATATCTATATACCATTTATGATATTACCAATCTTTAATAGTATGAAAGCAATCCCTAATAATTTACTACAAGCATCAAGTGATTTAGGCGCTAATCCTCTGACAACATTTGGTAAAGTGATTGTGCCACTAACGAGGGAAGGCGTTATGACTGGTGTTCAAGTGACCTTTATACCTGCATTATCACTATTCATGATTACGCGTTTAATCGCTGGTAATAAAGTAATCAATATTGGTACAGCTATCGAAGAACAATTCTTAACTATTCAAAATTATGGTATGGGTTCAACAATAGCGTTATTCCTAATCATTTTTATGGCATTTATTTTAATTATGACAAAATCAAAATCTAATCATAGGAAAGGGTGAGTCGTGTGAAATGGTATGGCAAGCTATATATAGGTATATTAATAGCTGTATTATATATACCTATATTATTTTTAATGGTATATTCGTTTAATTCAGCAGGTAATATGGTTAATTTTGAACATTTCACACTAGAACATTATCAAACCTTATTCCAAAATGATAAATTAATGTCAGTCATATTTAATACTGTTGCCGTCGCATTAATAGCAGCAGCAATTTCTACATTGATTGGAACATTTGGTGCGATTGCAATATATCATTTGAGACATAAACAGTTTAAAGTCACGTTATTAACGCTCAATAATGTGCTTATGGTATCTTCAGATGTTGTTATTGGTGCATCATTTTTAATTATGTTTACTGCAATTGGTCATTTTACAGGATTAGGCCTTGGATTTTGGACAGTGTTAGCATCTCATATCGCATTTTGTATTCCAATTGTTGTTATTGTTGTATTGCCACAATTATATGAAATGAATGATAGCATGTTGAATGCTGCTAGAGACTTAGGTGCTACAGAATCGCAATTATTAAGTAGTGTGGTTATACCGAATATTATGCCAGCGATCATCGGTGGTTTCTTTATGGCATTAACTTATTCACTAGATGATTTTACAGTGAGTTTCTTCGTAACAGGTAATGGATTCAGTGTATTATCCGTAGAAGTTTATGCAATGGCTAGAAAAGGTATAAGCATGGAAATTAATGCAATTTCAACAATTTTATTCGGTGTAATCGTGATAGGTGTTATTGGTAACTATGCAATTCAACACCTCGTTCAACGTAAAAAGCATCCGAAACGAGGTGTCAATACATGAAACGATTTTTACAATTGATTTTGATGTCAATTATTGTCGGTGTTTTATGTTTAGGTATAAGTCAATGGTTTAAATCGAAAGAAAATACAGACACTAATCAAAAAATTTATGTCTATAATTGGGGAGAATATATTGACCCAAGCCTCATTAAAAAGTTTGAAAAAGAAACAGGTATCCAAGTGGTTTATGAAACATTTGATTCGAATGAAGCTATGGAAGCTAAAATTCGTAATGGAGGCACACATTATGATGTCGCTTTTCCAAGCGAATATACAGTGCAAAAATTAAAACGTGCACATTTATTAGAACCATTAGATCATAAGAAAATACCTAATATTAAAAATTTAGATTCAGATTATATGAATATGCCATATGACCGACATAATCAATATTCATTGCCATATTTCTTTGGAACAGTTGGAATATTATATAATAAAGATAAGTACCCTAATGAGTCTTTTAATAGTTGGCAAGATTTGTATAAATCTAAATATAAAAATGAAGTATTATTAGTTGATGGTGCTCGAGAAATAATAGGTTTGGGACTTAATAAATTAGGATATAGTTTGAATGATAAAAATCCACAACATATCAAAAAAGCGGAATCTGATTTACATCATTTAGCGCCACAAGTCAGAGGTGTTGTAGGTGATGAAATCACAATGATGCTTGAACAAAACGAAGGAAGTATTGCAGTTGTATGGAGTGGAGTCGCTGCACCATTAGTTCAAGAAGGGGACAAATACAATTATGTTATTCCAAAAGAAGGATCAAATTTATGGTTTGATAATATGGTAATACCTAAAACGGCACAAAATAAAGAAGGCGCATATCGCTTTATGAATTTTCTTCTAGATGAAAAAAATAATAAGCAGAATACTGAATGGGTAGGTTATGCTACACCAAATAAAGAAGCAAGAAAGATGTTACCAAAAGATATTAGAAACGATCATCGATTTTATCCAACTAAAAAAGAACAACAAAGATTGGAAGTATATCAAGATTTAGGTCAAGATACATTAAGTGATTATAACGAAAGTTTTTTAAATTTTAAAATGTCGTTAAAGTAAAATGAAAATGGTAGTTATTTTTTGTTATATTCGATATAATAACTTGATAAGTAAAGTAAGGAGTTGTAACGAATGACAGGAGAGCAATATACTCAAATTAAACGTCCAGTCAGTCGACTAACAGAAAAGGTTTTAGGGTGGCTTAGTTGGGTATTCTTATTAATTTTGACAATAGTCACGATGTTTATAGCTTTAGTGTCATTTAGTAATGATACATCTATTGCTAACTTAGAGAATACATTAAATAATAATGATCTTATTCAACAAGTATTAGCAAATAATAGCTTAAGTACTACACAATTTGTGATATGGTTACAAAATGGTGTTTGGGCTATTATAGTGTATTTCATCGTTTGTTTATTGATTTCATTTTTAGCTTTAATTTCTATGAACATTAGAATTCTATCTGGTTTCTTATTCTTGTTATCTGCAATCATCACGATACCTTTAGTATTACTTGTAGTAACATTAATTATTCCAATTTTATTCTTCATCATTGCTATTATGATGTTTGTTAGAAAGAATAAGGTTGAAACAGTACCGAGCTATTATAATGGTGGATATGGTTATCAACCATATGAGGAAATGCCAGAACAAGAAGCTCATGCGCATCATAATGAAACTGAAAGTGAACCAGTTGAAGAGCCACAACAGCGTAGACGTCCATCACGTCGTAGCATGGAGCGTAAAGAACAAGCATTTGACACAACAACAGGTTCAACAGATCAAATACAAAACGAACAAGAATCATATGATGATAAATATGAACAGTTCCCTAAACGTGCTGTAGAAAGTGAATATCGTTCAGACGATAATGAGCACGATGAAGAACCGACAATATTATCACGTCAAGCAAAATATAATAAAAAGTCATCTTCAGATAAGGCTTCTACAAATAATCAAGATGTATATCATGAGCAAGATGATGTAGAGTCATCTAATCAATATAATGAAGAACCTCAAGTTGATCCTAAAGAGCTTAAAGCGCAACGCAAACGAGAAAAAGCTGAAATTCGTGCTAAGAAGAAAGAAAAGCGTAAAGCATATAATCAACGTATGAAAGAAAAACGTAAGAATCAACCGAGTGCGGTTAGTCAAAGAAGAATGAACTATGAAGAACGTCGTCAAATGTTTGGTGATACGGAAAAAGATATGAGAGATCAAGTGAAACAAGATCATCAAAAAATTGACGAAAATGACAATCAAAAATAATTAATTACAATACCAAAAGTGATAATTAACATTCACTTTTGGTATTTTTTGTTATAAATAGATTTTTATGATATTGAATAGCATGTAAAGATAGTTTTTAGTATGATTAATGTAAGAGTTAAAGGAGGTACTGTAATGAAAAGAAAAACTGAATTGATATTAGCATGGATAGCGAATGGTTTAAGTAGTTTATATTTACTATTTGTAATCATAGGTTATTTTGCGATGAAATCAGGAAGTGGTGCATCTCAAAATAAGGAAATGGTTAATCAAATGATGGGCGGAAATCAAGAAATGTCGATGGAGATGCTTACTGCTTCGATCGCCTTATCTATGGGTGTGCTTGCATTTTCTACTATTTTAGGTATTGTGGGTGCATTAACAGTAAAAGGCAGACATAAATTGGGAGCCAGTTTATTAATTGCTGCAGCAGTGGTTGGTATTATGGCAACGAATATCATAGCTATGATTTTATGGTTCATTGCAGGTATTATGCTATTAACAAAATCTAATCAACAGAGACCTAAAACTGACCATGCTGTAAATAATCATCAAGAGGATATTTCTAAGAAAGATGAGTGGGATCCTGAAAAAGAATTAAAAGAACATCAACAAAAGGACAAACCATATACCTATTAATAAATTTATACAAGTATCATGATATATCAAAAACCGGTTGAAATGCTAAGGCATTCAACCGGTTTTTATTAAAGTTTTGATTTTACAATTCTTGGAACGTCTGGATAATGAGGTAGACATTCAAGATACTTAAAATAATGATAAGTGACCATGAAATAATATTAACACATGTTTTATTAATAAATGGTCCCATTAACTTTTTATTACTAGTTGCTAATTGCAGTGGTATTAAACTAAAAGGTAACGCTATACTTAAAAATACTTGTGAGAATACTAATAATTGTTCAATTTTGGCGGCATTACCATTAAAGATGATTAAGCATATAATAACGGGAATAACAGCTAAAGAACGTGTGATGAGACGACGGAGCCAATTAGGTATACGTAATCTCAAGAAACCTTCCATTACAATCTGACCTGCTAATGTCCCTGTAATTGTTGAGTTTTGTCCTGAAGCAAGTAAAGCAACTGCAAATAAGGTACTCATGACACCACCTAATGTTGCACCTAATAATGGTTGTGTTTTTAAAGCGTGGTATAAATCGTAAAATCCACCTAATTCATCAGTGTTAGTACCGAAGAAAAGTGCTGCCCCCAGTGTTAATAGCAAGCAATTAACTACAAATGCAACGGATAATTGGATGTTGGAGTCAATCGTTGCATATTTAATGGCTTGTGCTTTATCTTCATTGTTATTTCTATCATATTTCCGAGATTGAACAATAGAAGAATGTAAATATAGATTGTGTGGCATAATAGTTGCCCCTACGATACCTAAAGCAATATATAAGATACCTTGATTCGTAATGATTTCAGTATGTGGTACAAAGCCATTTAATAAATTCAATATATTAGGTGAAGAAATATAAACTTCAAAGGTGAAAATGGCTAAAACTGTAAATATAAGTGTACCTACTATGGCTTCTATTTTTCTAAATCCAAATTTCATAATAAATAATAATAAAAATACATCACATACTGTAATTAAAGCGCCAACTATCAATGGAATATTAAATAGTAAATTAAGTGAAATTGCACTACCAATAACTTCGGCAATATCTGTAGCAATGATAGCTAATTCTGCGATTATCCAGAAAATAATCGCGATGGGTTTAGATAAAAAATGTCGCGTCATTTGAGCTAAATCTTTACCCGTAGCAATTCCCAATCTTACTGTCATACTTTGTAATAACATTGCAGCTAAACTAGAAATTAGTATTACAAATAGGAGGGTATATCCAAATTGTGCGCCACCTTGCATAGAAGTTATCCAGTTACCTGGATCCATATATCCCACAGCGACTAATAATCCAGGTCCTAAGAAAGCCAAAAGTTTTTGACTTGAATTACTTTTATAGTCAAAATCAATCGTATTATTAATTTCGTCTAAGCTTTTTTGATGTTCTTGGTCGACTGATTGCTTATTCATAAACAAAACTCACCTCTAACTTAAAATATATTGATATATTAACCTAATGTTTTTTTAGGTCAACCTAAAAATATTTTGCGAAACAAAAAAACCTGGACATGAGTGAATGTCGCAGGTTCAAATATCGTGAAACTCTTTTGACTTAAGCAGAATAGAATTTTAAGAATTGATCAAATGTTTCTTCAACAAATTGAATAAAAGCTTTATCAGTTTTTAACCTTTGGTCATCTGGTGTAATAGATCTAGCTACGAAGAATTCACCTTTTTTAACATTTTTGACACGATCAATGGCTTCGTGTAATTGCACATCAGTACAGTCTTTGATAAGCGTCTTTTCAGGCTTCATATGATCAAGACAAATGCTATAATCTGACGGTAGGTTTCTTAACGTATCAAAATGTTTATCAAATATTTTAACTCGTTCAGCCTTATCTTTTGCTTCGTGCATGACACCAAACATTATAAATAATTGGTCTCTAAATAAGCCGATTTGGAAATGAGGTAACATTTTGTAGCCGCGTTTATTTGGAGCAAATGCAACCCACGTATCTTTAGGTGGATTGACACTTCTTCTAGCATGTTTTGCCACGTGAGGATAAAATGTTTCACCTGTTTGAGTTGTAAAGTATTCAGTGAAATACTCTCCTAATTGATGCAATTGCGGTCTAACATGCTCATTGAGTGCTTCCATTCTAGCATCTAAGCCATCCACATCAAAGGCTTTAAAATTTTGAGGTGAAAATGTGTATTTAGTCATGATTTGCCTCCTAGGATAATGATTAAAATTATTGTAGCATAACAAAGCATTAAAATTCTAAATTGCAGTTTCAAAAGAATGCATAAATTGTTAAAAATAGGGGAGCCTATAAATATAAAATCAAGACCATAATCATGTATAATAGAGATAAATAGGAGATGATACCATGGCACTTTACGATTTTGCAAAAGGGTTAGTATTAGAAGCGGGTAATAAAGTACGCTTGATGATGAAAGATGAATTAAATATTGAAACTAAATCTAATCCTAATGACTTAGTAACAAATGTAGATAAAGCAACTGAAGATTATATTTATGATATGATACATCAAAATTATCCAGAGCATAAAGTGATTGGCGAAGAGGGTCATGGTCATGACTTGATTGATACGTCTGGAATCGTTTGGGTAGTTGATCCGATAGATGGCACGTTAAACTTTGTTCATCAACAAGAAAACTTCGCTATTTCAATTGGTATTTATCACGATGGTCAACCATATGCTGGCTTTGTATACGATGTGATGAGAGATATTTTATATCATACCAAAGTAGGGGAAGGTGCATTTGAAAATAATCATGCTTTAGAACCTTTAAATGACACGCATTTAAAAACAAGTATTATTGGCATTAACCCCAATTGGCTAACTAAACCTATTATGGGGCCCATTTTTGCACCAATAGTGAATGATGCACGTAGTGCAAGAGCTTATGGCAGTGCAGCATTGGAAATTGTGAGTGTAGCTAAAGGACAATTAGATGCCTATCTGACGCCAAGACTACAACCATGGGATTATGCTGGTGGTTTAATGATACTCAATGAAGTCGGTGGAAAAGGAACGAATTTACTTGGAGAAACGTTATCTATTACTCACCCCAATTCTATTGTCATGGCCAATCATTCATTACACGATGAAATAATGAAGAAATACTTAAAAGATCATGAAGGTACTTTAAGAACACATCATAAAAAACGTTTTGGTAATTAATATAATAAAAGACAAAGCATGGGACTTCGTATTACGTTCCAGGCTTTGTCTTTTTATTTAAAATTTAAATAAACATATTTGTAAGAATACTTCCCACAAAAGGAGAAAGTAGTTATGGTTCGATGATGCCAAGATTTTAAATGGATATTTCTCAAATGTTTAATCATGTTGATTAATATTCGTTTGACTAACCATGAGACAGCCATTTTAATCAATGAATCTTATAATAAATTGCAACTAACACTTGATTTTAAATAAAGTTTTATTTTATTGATATTGGGTTATATCATCTATAACCAGTCATTTTCGCGATATTTCTTTTTCACTGTGAAACCGACGCCAAATGTTGCAACGAGTAATATAAATGTTAAAATCATCATTGGAACATTTGCTGCACCAATACTAAAGCTAAATAGCAATAAAAAGATTAAAGCTAAAATTGAGAATATCCAGAAAATGCCTTTAGATTTTTTTTGTTGCATCCCATACCCCACCTTTTACTTATTTTTTCTCTAATCTATGATATAATAAAAAAGTTGTAATTAAAAGTGGGAGTTTACTTAAGAAAGGAAATTTATAATATGACGAATATAAGAGAAGATGTACGTAATATAGCAATTATTGCGCACGTTGACCATGGTAAAACGACGTTAGTAGATGAATTATTAAAGCAATCAGGAATTTTTAGAGAGAACGAACATGTTGACGATCGTGCTATGGACTCTAATGACTTAGAAAGAGAACGTGGTATTACAATTCTTGCGAAAAATACTGCGGTTGACTATAAAGGTACACGAATTAATATCTTAGATACACCAGGACACGCTGACTTCGGTGGCGAAGTTGAACGTATCATGAAAATGGTTGATGGTGTTGTATTAGTAGTCGATGCGTATGAAGGTACAATGCCTCAAACACGTTTCGTACTTAAAAAAGCATTAGAACAAAATTTAAAACCAGTGGTAGTAGTAAATAAAATTGATAAACCATCTGCAAGACCAGAAGGTGTAGTTGATGAAGTATTAGATTTATTTATCGAATTAGAAGCTAACGATGAACAACTTGATTTCCCTGTTGTATATGCTTCAGCTGTTAATGGAACTGCAAGTTTAAATTCAGAACAACAAGATGAAAACATGCAATCATTATATGAAACTATTATCGATTACGTACCAGCACCAGTTGATAATAGTGATGAACCATTACAATTCCAAGTAGCGTTATTAGATTATAATGACTATGTTGGACGTATCGGTGTAGGACGTGTTTTCAGAGGTAAAATGCGTGTAGGAGATAATGTATCACTGATCAAATTAGATGGTAGCGTTAAAAATTTCCGTGTAACAAAAATATTTGGTTACTTCGGATTAAAACGTGAAGAAATTGAAGAAGCACAAGCAGGGGACTTAATTGCGGTTTCTGGTATGGAAGATATCAACGTAGGTGAAACAGTTACACCACATGATCATCAAGATGCGTTACCAGTATTACGTATTGATGAACCAACACTTGAGATGACATTTAGAGTTAATAATTCACCGTTTGCAGGACGTGAAGGTGATTTTGTAACAGCACGTCAAATTCAAGAACGTTTAGATCAACAACTTGAAACAGACGTATCATTAAAAGTTACACCAACAGATTCACCAGATGCTTGGGTAGTTGCTGGACGTGGTGAATTACATTTATCTATTTTAATTGAAAATATGCGTCGTGAAGGTTATGAGCTTCAAGTATCTAAACCACAAGTTATCATTAGAGAAATTGATGGCGTTATGTGTGAACCATTTGAAAGAGTTCAATGTGAAGTACCTCAAGAAAATTCTGGTGCTGTTATTGAATCTTTAGGTGCACGTAAAGGTGAAATGTTAGATATGATGACGACTGATAATGGTCTTACTCGTCTTATCTTTATGGTACCAGCACGTGGAATGATTGGTTATACTACAGAATTTATGTCAATGACACGTGGTTATGGTATTATCAACCATACATTTGAAGAATTCAGACCTCGTATTAAAGCTAAAATCGGTGGCAGAAGAAATGGTGCATTAATTTCAATGGATCAAGGTTCTGCTAGTACGTATGCGATTTTAGGTTTAGAAGACAGAGGCGTTAACTTCATGGAGCCAGGTACTGAAGTTTATGAAGGTATGATTGTTGGTGAACATAACCGTGAAAATGACTTAACAGTTAATATCACTAAAACAAAACACCAAACTAACGTACGTTCTGCTACGAAAGACCAAACACAAACTATGAACCGTCCTCGAGTACTAACACTTGAAGAAGCGTTACAATTTATCAATGATGATGAATTAGTAGAGGTAACACCTGAAAGTATTCGTTTAAGAAAGAAATTATTAAACAAATCAGTACGTGAAAAAGAAGCTAAACGTGTTAAACAAATGATGTCTGACGAAGAATAATTATCGTCTATTTCACTATTTACAAACCACTTGATTATTGATTGTATTCAATTCTCAAGTGGTTTTCTTTTTTTAATATTAAACAAGTACATCATAAATTAATTAGAATAAACTATGTGCTCATATAAAAAACGTATGATTACAACTTCTTATATAAAGACGCTACAATCATACGCTAGTTAATTAGTCATTTTCTTTTTTATGATTATTTGTTACAAATGGTTGAGGCTGTTTAGGTGTATCTAGACGACTTTTACAATCATCACACATAAATGTGCGAATAGGATTATTTCTAAGTCGTTTTGCTTCTACAGTGTTTTCATCAATATGTACTGTAGTATCACAAATGATACATTTGACTGGAACCAATTAAATCACCTCAATATATTTTACATACTTAAATTCATAGCTATAACCTTTTTCAGTATCATATACAAAACTATCCACAGAGTTATCGTCATATAGACGTTTACCATCTTTAGCAAATTGGAAGAATAAATATGGTAATAAATCTAATGGCACTTCAATAGAATCTTCATCATTAAATAATTTAATAGCAGTTGCATTTGATTGTGGTTCTGCAGTTTTAAAGAAGGGTGTCATATTAATTACAAATGAACCTTCTAGTACAGAACGCTTTTTGTATTTAATTTCAGAATTTAATGTTGGTGGATTCGTTTGACCTTCTAAGATAGCACGATTCCACTCGCGATTATCCTCGAATTGAATTGGTTTAGTGCCATCGAACACGCCTTGTTCTAAGTCTTCGATGCTAACCTTTCTATCATCGAAAATCCATGTTGTACTATCTAATGTGATGGGGAAATTTACCGCACCTTTTATTTGAATCATCTTGCCCACTCCCTAAATTTTTATCTTATATTATTTTATCATAAAATACGTTATACTTAATTTAAAGATACTTGCTTTTTAACATTCAGTAAGATAGAATTTTATATATTGAAGATATTTAATGAAATGATAGGGGGAGTGCGTGTCATGGCTAATCAGTCGAAACTAAATAATGCGGCTTATGACCAACTGAACAAAGATGCAGATAGAATATTACATCTTATTAAAGTTCAAATGGACAATTTAACAGTACCTTCTTGTCCACTATATGAAGAAGTTTTAGATACACAAATGTTCGGTCTTCAAAAAGAAGTAGATTTTGCTGTACAACTCGGGCTAGTTGAGAAAGAAGACGGTAAAAATCTAATGTTAAGACTTGAAAAAGAACTTTCAAAACTACACGAAGCATTTACAAACGTTTAATTTTTATATAAATTTGATGTGTTGATATAGTGATATTAATGTTACTAGTATTCACTTAATACATTTATGACAACACTTTCATGTTGAAATAAAATGTGAAATCGCAACTTGCACATTGTATAAATGGTGGCTGAGATAGTATCATAATTGATATTTTCTCAGTCATTTTATCTTTTTTGAATAATCGTTAAGTTTATATTTGTTTTGTGATACATAGGAAGTTTATAATAAAAAAGATAGGTTTTAGAGTTAGTGATTATTTATTTCGGGACTCTTAAAATCAACTCTCAAAAAATTCGAATTGGATGTACAAGTATATGAAAAATTTTAAAAATATAATGCGATATATTGGAAAAACATCTAAATTTATCGATTATCCATTGTTGGTCACATACGTCATCCTATGTTTAATTGGTCTAGTTATGGTTTATAGTGCCAGTATGGTTGCTGCTACAAAAGGTACTTTAACAGGTGGCGCTGAAGTATCGGGAACATATTTCTACACAAGACAGTTGCTATACGTCATTATGAGCTTTGCTATTGTCTTTTTTATGGCATTTATCATGAATGTAAAGATCTTGAAACAACCCAATGTCCAAAAATGGATGATGATAGGTATATTTGTTTTACTATTAATTACGCTAGTCATTGGTAAAAATATTAACGGTTCAAAAAGTTGGATCAACTTAGGATTTATGAACTTACAAGCATCAGAATTACTTAAAATTGCTATTATATTATATTTGCCATTTATGATAGAAAAGAAAATGCCGGCAGTGCGTAATAAAATTAAATTAATTTCAGCACCTATTATTTTAGTTGCTAGTTGTGTCGCATTAGTCTTTTTACAAAAGGACGTAGGACAAACACTATTAATATTAATTATATTCTTTTCAATCATGTTTTATGCTGGAATCGGTGTACACAATGTTTTGAAATACGGTGTTATGGTAGCAATTGCAGGGATTTTGATTTCTGTATTAGTTCTTATTGCAGGCTTATTACCAAGCTACCTAGAAGCAAGATTTAGTACATTAACTAATCCGTTTAGTGCTGAATCCGGAACAGGTTATCACATATCGAATTCACTGATGGCAATAGGTAATGGCGGTCTATTTGGCCGAGGTTTAGGTAATAGTATTATGAAATTAGGCTATTTACCCGAACCACATACTGACTTTATTTTTGCGGTAATCTGTGAAGAGTTAGGTTTAGTAGGCGGCTTGTTTGTCATTTTGCTTGAATTTTTCATTGTTTATAGAGCTTTCCAACTTGCGAATAAAACAAACTCATATTTTTACAAATTAGTTTGTGTTGGTATCGCCAGTTATATTGGAAGTCAAACATTTGTTAACTTAGGTGGTATTTCAGCAACGATCCCATTAACAGGGGTACCATTACCATTTATAAGTTTTGGTGGGTCTGCTATGATTAGTTTAAGTATAGCAATGGGCTTATTGCTCATTACCGCTAAACAAATCAAAATGGATGAAAAAAGGGCCAAACAACATAAAGTCGATATTAAACGACGATATCAATAAGTATTTAGCTAATCTCGCTTTAGAAAATTCATTATATTGAATTTTCTAAAGTTATAGAGATTAGCTTTTTTTATTATAAATATTTATTAAACATACAAGATTTAACTGGAAATATGATTGATGCAATGATAATATAAAGTTATTGTTTATGATAAGTTTGTATGAATTTTATAACTAGAGTTAGCTGCACAATAAGAATATTTATCTTATGTGACATATAAATTAAAGAATTATGACTAATATGCAATAACTATAGAAAAAGCAATCTATATAAGATAAAATCTTAGTATCAGATTAGTAAGAAAATTCCGAAAATTTAACAGGGGTGTGATCACTTTTGAAACATATTAAAAAGTTATTAGTAGCCAATCGTGGGGAAATCGCTATCAGAATTTTTAGAGCTGCTGCAGAATTAAATATTAATACAGTAGCCATATACTCTAAAGAAGATAAATCATCGTTACATAGATATAAAGCTGATGAGTCCTACTTAGTTGGTAGTGATTTAGGACCAGCTGAAAGTTACTTGAATATTGAACGCATTATTGATGTAGCTAAAAGAGCAAATGTAGATGCGATCCACCCAGGTTATGGATTTTTAAGTGAAAATGAACATTTTGCGCGCAGATGTGCAGAAGAGGACATCAAATTTATTGGACCACATCTAGAACATTTGGATATGTTTGGAGATAAAGTTAAAGCTAGAGCTACTGCACTTAAAGCTAACTTACCAGTTATACCAGGCACAGATGGACCTATAGAAAGCTATGAGGCTGCACGAACTTTCGCTAACGAAGCAGGTTATCCATTGATGATTAAAGCTACCAGTGGTGGTGGCGGTAAAGGTATGCGTATCGTTCACGAAGAAAGTGAGCTTGAAGATGCATTCCATCGTGCTAAATCTGAAGCAGAAAAATCATTTGGTAATAGTGAAATATATATAGAACGTTACATTGATAACCCTAAACATATTGAAGTACAAGTTATAGGCGATGACTATGGTAATCTAGTACATCTTTATGAGAGAGATTGTTCTGTTCAACGTCGTCATCAAAAGGTAGTCGAAGTAGCACCGTCTGTCGGATTACCTGAAACTTTAAGAAAGAAAATATGTGACGCTGCGCTTCAATTAATGTCTCATATCAAATATGTAAACGCAGGAACAGTCGAATTTTTAGTATCAGGTAATGAATTCTTCTTTATAGAAGTCAATCCACGTGTACAAGTGGAACACACAATCACAGAGATGATTACAGGTATTGATATCGTTAAAACGCAAATATTAGTTGCTGATGGTGCAAAATTATTTAGTGAAGAAATAGGTATGCCAAAGCAAAAAGATATTCAAACATTAGGTTATGCGATCCAGTGTCGTATTACTACTGAAGATCCACTCAATGATTTTATGCCTGACTCTGGCACAATTATTGCATATCGTTCTAGTGGTGGATTTGGAGTCCGTTTAGATGCTGGCGATGGTTTCCAAGGTGCAGAGATTTCGCCATATTATGATTCATTATTAGTAAAACTATCGACGCATGCTATGTCATTCAAACAAGCTGAAGAAAAGATGGAACGTTCATTAAGAGAAATGCGTATTCGAGGTGTGAAAACGAATATACCATTTTTAATCAATGTGATGAGAAATGAACAATTTAGAAGTGGCGATTATACAACTAAATTTATAGAAGAGACACCTGAATTATTTAATATAGAACCAACTTTAGATAGAGGTACGAAAACATTAGAATACATAGGTAATGTAACTATTAATGGGTTCCCTAATGTTGAACAACGACCTAAACCACTTTATGAAGCTGCATCTATTCCTAAAGTATCGCAAAAGAAAATAGCTACGTTTTCAGGTACGAAACAGTTATTAGATCAACAAGGCCCTAAAGGTGTGGCAAATTGGGTACGCGAACAAGAAGATGTTTTAATGACAGATACAACATTTAGAGATGCTCATCAATCTTTATTAGCCACACGTGTACGTACTAAAGATATGTTGAATATTGCTTCTAAAACAGCAGAAGTATTTAAAGATAATTTTTCACTTGAAATGTGGGGCGGTGCAACGTTTGATGTAGCATATAACTTCTTAAAAGAAAATCCGTGGGAACGACTTGAAAGATTGCGTCAAGCAATACCTAATGTGCTATTTCAGATGTTATTACGTGCTTCAAATGCCGTGGGTTATAAAAATTATCCAGATAATGTTATACAAAAATTTGTGAAAGAAAGTGCAGAAGCAGGTGTTGATGTATTCAGAATTTTTGACTCATTAAACTGGGTAGATCAAATGAAAGTGGCGAACGAAGCAGTTCAAGAAGCAGGAAAGATTTCAGAAGGTACTATTTGTTATACAGGAGATATCTTAAATCCTGAAAGATCTAATATATATACATTGGACTACTATGTGAAATTAGCAAAAGAATTAGAAAAAGAAGGATTCCATATTTTAGCCATTAAAGATATGGCCGGCTTATTAAAACCGAAAGCAGCCTATGAACTTATTGGACATTTACGTGCAGCAGTTGATATGCCGATACATCTTCATACTCATGATACAAGTGGCAATGGTTTATTAACGTATATGCAAGCGATTGATGCAGGTGTAGATATCATCGATACGGCTGTAGCATCAATGAGTGGTTTAACAAGTCAACCTAGTGCCAATTCATTATACTATGCTTTAAACGGCTTCCCACGTCAATTGAGAGCAGATATAAATGGGTTAGAAGAAATAAGTCATTACTGGTCAACAGTGCGCCCTTATTATGTTGATTTTGAAAGTGATATCAAATCTCCAAATACAGAAATTTACCAACATGAAATGCCTGGCGGACAATATTCGAATTTAAGTCAACAAGCTAAAAGCCTTGGTTTAGGAGAACGCTTCGATGAAGTTAAAGATATGTATCGTCGTGTGAATTTCTTATTTGGTGATATTGTCAAAGTAACACCATCTTCGAAAGTAGTCGGAGATATGGCACTATTTATGGTTCAAAATGATTTGAACGAAGAGGATGTCATTAATCAAGGACATAAATTAGATTTCCCAGAATCTGTCGTTTCATTCTTTAAAGGTGAAATTGGTCAACCTGTAAATGGATTTAATGCACAACTTCAAAAAGTGATTTTAAAAGGACAAACAGCGTTAGAAAATAGACCTGGAGAATATTTAGAACCTGTTGATTTTGAGGAAGTAAAACAGAAATTAGTTTCATTACAAAACACTGAAGTGACAGAACAAGACATTATTAGTTACGTATTATATCCAAAAGTATACAAACAATTTATTACAACGAAAGAGCAATTTGGTGACTTATCATTATTAGATACACCTACATTCTTGTTTGGAATGAGAAATGGAGAAACTGTTGAAATAGAAATTGATACAGGTAAACGATTAATCATTAAGTTAGAAACGATTAGTGAACCAGATGAAAATGGTCAAAGAACCATTTATTTCTCAATGAATGGTCAAGCAAGACGTATATATATCAAAGATGAAAATGTTAAAGCGAATGTAAATGTAAAACCAAAAGCAGATAAAACTAATCCTAGTCATATAGGGGCGCAAATGCCTGGCTCTGTGACTGAAGTGAAAGTAGCAGTTGGGGATAAAGTAAAGGCAAATCAAGCGCTACTTATCACTGAAGCAATGAAAATGGAAACAACTGTTCAAGCGCCATTTGATGGTGTAATTAAACGTGTCACTGTATCTAGTGGTGATGCGATTGCAACAGGTGATTTATTAATAGAAATTGAAAAAGAAGCGAACTAATTAAAAAGCCCAAACATTCAATCATTAAGATGAATGTTTGGGCTTTGAATTATGATTTGTTTTTTAAACTTCTTGTTGTTCTTAACATTAATAAAATGAAGTAGGCAATCATACCAAATAAATAAGTAATAAATAAAGCATGAAGTAAAGCAATAAACAAATTAACATTTGTAATGACTGATAATGCACCAGTGACAACTTGTAAAATAACTAAAATAAATGCAGCTGTGTAACCATATTTGATGGTACGATTATCAGCATAATTTTTCACGGCATGAATAAATGTGAACATAATCCACATGAAAGTAACCAATGCCATACCTCTATGTGCGAACTGTACCCAATCATGTACGTTGTGTGGGACAATATCCTCAAAAGGTACTGGCCATGCACCATAAGCTAAACTAGAATCAGTATGTCTTACTAATGCACCAGTGTAGATTGTAAGATAAACAATAATCGCCATTAACCAAGTCAATGTACGTAATGGCTTTTTAATGATTACCTCATCAGCTTCATACTTTTGATCAATTGAGAAAACAATAAGTGTTATTAAGAATACAGAAGAGAAACTTACAAGAGATATACCAAAATGTAGCGCTAAAACATAATCGTTTTGTTGCCAAATAACCGCTGCAGCCCCTACTAAAGCTTGCAGTAATAAAAAGCCAACACTTATGATAGATAATGGTTTGATCTCTTTGATATATCCGATATGTTTCCATGCAGTAATCACTAGCCACAATACCACGATAAGTGACAATGCTGATACAGCTCTGTGACTCAATTCGATAATGGTTTGTATAGGTAAATTCTGTGGTAGAAATGCACCATTACATAATGGCCAAGAGGAACCACAACCATCTTCGGAACCAGTTTTAGTGACGAGTGCACCACCTAATTGTACAAATGTCATGATAATTGTTGCTAAGACACTTAACCATTTAAGGTTTTCTTTTCTAAACAATGATAAACACCCCATCATTAAATTAAAGTACTCCGTCTAATCACGTATTTCATGTTAGATCATTCCTTTAAATTAACGTATATATTTTTCTTCTACATTATATTAATGATACCATTTTTAAATGCTATACAAAATCAACTATTTAGAATGTCGTTAAAGTGTCACAATTTAATTTTTTAAAACCTAGTCTTTTATAACTATTTGCTATATCATTATATTATATGAAAAAGTTCAAGGAGGGGAATTATGAACAGAGAACAAACGTTGTCACAAGATACGGGCCGTGTGACATTTAAAGAATTACAACAGATTATTAAGATGGGCCTTGTTCAAGGGAATTTGATTCCTGCATTTGCCGGGGCTTGGTTGGCTGTTGTAATGACAAACCATTCCTTCCTATCGTCTATACCTCAAATTTTATTAATGATTATAGGTTCTACATTGATTATGGGCGGTGCATGTGCACTAAATAACTATTATGATCAAGATATTGATCAAATCATGCCTAGTAAACAAAATAGACCCACTGTAAATGATAGAATTTCAAATAAACACTTATTAATTTTAAGCTTTGGTATGATGTTAGTAGGTGAGGCATGTTTATTTTTACTCAATATTCCATCAGGCGTATTAGGATTAATTGGTATCGTAGGATACGTTTCTTATTATTCGATTTGGTCTAAACGACACACAACTTGGAATACTGTTGTAGGTAGTTTCCCAGGTGCTGTACCACCATTAATTGGTTGGGTAGCTATTGATGGTTCTATCAGTGTTGCAGCAATAGCATTATTTTTGGTAGTATTTTGTTGGCAACCTATTCATTTCTATGCTTTAGCTATTAAACGTAGTGATGAATATTCATTAGCAAATATTCCAATGTTGCCATCTGTCAAAGGATTCAATAGAACACGTATAAGCATGTTCATTTGGTTAGTATTATTATTACCAATTCCATTCATGTTATCTAATTTAGGTACTACATTTATAGTATTAGCTACATTATTAAATTTAGGTTGGATGGCACTCGGTTTTACATCATTCAAACGTAATACTAATCAAACTAAATGGGCAACCACTATGTTTATCTATTCGTTAAACTATTTAGTCGTTTTCTTTGTACTAGTTGTAGTCGTATCACTTATTAAAATGATATAAATATAAAATTAAGTAAGGATGAAACATATGAACGTACCTATATTACCAACGTTAAGTACCTCATGCATTGTTATTAGTGCGATATTAGTGGCAATTGGTTGGAGACTTATTTGGAAAAAACAAATTGATAAGCATAAAAAAGTAATGCTATGGGCAGCTATTTTCGCAGCTACATTCTTTATTATTTATGCTAGTCGTACAATCTTTATAGGAAATACTGCATTTGGTGGTCCAGATAGTATTAAAATTTACTATACGATTTTCTTAGTATTCCATATTAACCTAGCAACAATTGGTGGGGTATTAGGCTTAATACAAATTTTTACGGCCTTCAAAGATAAATTTAATATTCATAGAAAAATTGGACCTATTGCTTCAATTATTTGGTTCTTTACAGCTATTACTGGTGTGGCAGTATATTTACTTTTATACATCTTATATCCAGGCGGCGAAACAACATCGTTAATTAAAGCGACTTTAGGTTTATAATTTAAGTGAACTGATAAAACTTGATTGAAAGTTTTATCAGTTTTTTAATATTCTTATGTCTTTAATTCATATTACAAACATATTTAGGTGAAAGTATTTATAATGAAATTCATGATGAAAATAGACTTATCTTGATTATGAAATATATATTTATGTACAATGATAATAATTCTATTAAGGTGGGTGAAAGATGAAAAAATTAGTAATACGCATATTAGGTGTTGTCTTTTTAGTTTCTTTTCTAATCTATTTATTTTACTCACCACGTTTAAAGTTTGATGTTTTAGAAAATCCTAATAAAAATCATAAAACTGAGCGAACTGAACAGTTTAAAAATACAAATAAAGATATTGAAAATCCAAAGCCTAAAAAAGGTGTAGGTACCTGGATTGGAAAAGATATCAATCAACTTACTAAAAAGTATAGACAAGCTAGTCGTACGTATCCTTTTAGAGATGGTTATAAAAATTATGTTTTTAAAAAGAAAGATCAATATTACATTGTAAGTGTTAAAGACAATCATATTAAATCTGTATATGCAACTGGCAAGGATGTAAATGTAAGCCCACTGCATATTGGTGAACAAAATTCTAAAATCTACGAAAATACAAGTATTAACCCAGAACCAACCATTAAATCTAAAGGTAAGGTTTATGAGTTTGAGTTGTCTGATGAGGATTTAAAAACACAAACATTAATTAAATATGGTAATGTGTATGCTCAAGTGTATTCTGATCAACAAACTAATAAAATTATGGCGATTCGCTTTTTAGATAAAGATACATTAGCATCTCTACAACCGTATAAAACAAATGAATCTCAATCTTCATCTAATAGTAAACATAAAGATTTACCATATGAACAAAATACGAATCAATTAATGACACTGTATGAAGTGACAAATGAGATGAGAAAATTAAAAGGGTTAAAACCATTAAAAGTAAATAACGATATTGCACATATTGCCTCTTTTAATTTATTTGATGCGACAAAGAGCGGCTATGATTCAGTTGAATTCACTGAAAATGCATTGAAACAACAATTAGATGAACGAGATATTAGTTATACTTCTACAAGTCAGAATGTGGGTTATAACTTTGATGACGTTCCAACATTAATTCATAGTTGGATGAATTCGGATATTCATCGCTCAAGAATGTTAAATACCAAGTATGATGAGATGGGTGGAGAAGTGATGAAAGATTATTATTCATTAATTTTCTTAGAAAAATAAGTGAGGGGAAAATGACAAATGATAAATGAGGAAACATTGTCTATTTTAGACGATATCGAAGCATTGTCTGATATGATAGTAGATTCTGAAATATATCATGACTATATCGAAGCAAAGGAATTATTAAATCAGGATGATGAAGCACACTTATTATACTCTGCGTTCTTAAAGTCTAAAGATAAGTATGATGATGTCATGCGCTTTGGTAGATATCACCCGGATTATAAAACCATTATGATGGAAACACGTCAACGAAAACGCGCGTATGAAATGTTGCGTGTGGTCATGGACTATAAATCTAAAGAAGTGGAATTACAAAATTTAATTGATGAAGTAATTAGCAAAATTGCATTAGCAGTATCAGATAATGTGAAAATTGAGACGGGTAATCCATTTTTTCAAACAACTGCACATGGATGTGCCTCCGGAGGATCATGTAATTGCTCACTATAGAAAGATAAATGGCAAGGTCTAAGGTAAACTTTAGACCTTGCCATTTATTATTTTAATGTTTCTTTAAATTGTTGAGCTAAATCAGGACGATCAGTTACAAGGGTATGCGCACCTTTTTGATATAGGTCTGTCATTAAGTCAATGCTATTGATCCCATAATATCCTGGTACGATGTTTAATAGTGTTAACCATTTAATAAATCTTGCAGATGTAAGTCGGATACCTTTAAATTCGGTAGGCATTTGGAATGTATTCGCTTTAGGATGATAAGTGTTACCTCTAAAGGTATTGAACTTAATGAAAGCTTCAGTAACTTCACTTTGACTTGCACCAATTGCAACTGTACCTTTACTTAATTGGTCAAAGCGTTCTATTTGTTCTTTGTGAAAACTTGTGACTAATACACGATGTTCTGCTTGATGTTTAGAAATTTGATCATAAAGTACTCCAGGAGCTATGGCACCTTCATAGCTATCAGGATGATCTTTCAAATCTACATTGATGTACATTTCTGGGTAAAGTTCTAATAACTCTTCAAACGTAAGAATTTTTGCGTCTGAATGTCCACGATATGGGTATTGACGATTAATATCTGTAAAATAATAACCGGCATCTAGTTTTCTTAATTCAGCAAGTGTGTGTTCGCATACTTTACCTGATCCATTCGTAGTACGATCTACCGTTGCATCATGGAAAACAATGAGTGCTTTATCTTTGGTTAATCGTACATCCGTTTCAAAACCATCCATACCATATTGAACCGCATTATCGAATGCTAATTTAGTTTGTTCAGGTCTTACGGCCATACCACCTCTATGAGCAAACAGATATGGTGCTACACCTGAAAAGAATGGAGGGATTGCATTAATTTCACGTGGCTTTTTATTTTGATTAACATAAAGCACACTTCCTATTATACTTGCCGCTGCTAATGAGCCATTAACTAACCACTTATTTAGTTTAACCATTTAATATCCTCCTTAAGTTATTAAAGTAATATTAACAGATATCAGTTACATATGGAAAATGAAGTGCGTATTGAAATAGAATGTGTTAACAATCAAATAAATGACAAGATATTTAGCGAATTAAATGTGTTTCCAAATGCCATTCTCTAGTTTATATTAGAAAGTGATTGTTATTTCATAAAATTTAAACTCATGATATGATAAAAACTGTATATCAAATGGAGTGAAGAGAGATGAACTTAGTTCCTAGAGTAAGCCTCGTCGTTTACTTAAAACACATTAAACACGAGAGACAAATTAGAAAATATGGGCACATCGTTCATTCTAATAGACAACGTAAATACGTCATTATGTATGTTAATGAGAATGAAGCGGATGATGTTGTAAATAAATTAATGAAATTAAAGTATGTAAGACATATCGATGGATCACCTTATCGATTTTTAAAGAAAACCTATGAAAAAGAAAAACACGAAGTTCTATAACTCGTGTTTTAGATGACGTATTTTATTGTAACGGTGGAATCCATCGTTGAAGTCTTAGCACACTAATTAAATAATTAAAATATAAGTCATTGTCATGAAATGCTTCAGGTGGTTGAACGTCTATGCCTAAAACTGGAATATCATAGGCTTCGGCCTTGTTGTTAATCATTTCAAACTTTTTATTGCTATCAGGATAAGGATATTTTACTGCATTCATCATCATGTACATTGCTTGAAAATAATTACCTTCGGTTGGTTGCATGACAATAGCGACAGATGATAATTGTTTCTCAGTTTGTGGTGAATGAAAATAAATAATTTTATCAATGCGTGAATGGTTATAGTCGATCAGTGTAGTAAATTCAAACAAATCTGTTAAACCTTCGCCCAAGACAATAAATGATTGTTTCATATGTTAAATCAGTCTCCTTTTAAGTCAAATTATATTAAATTACATAGTGAAATGGAAGTGTGAATGGAATGCGTGTGATAGCAGGAATACATAAAAGTAAAGCGTTAGAAAGTTTAGAAGGTCGTAATACTAGACCAACTATGGATAAGGTCAAAGAAGGCATCTTCAATAGTTTACATGAAGTATCAGGTCTTGGTTTAGATTTGTTTGCCGGTAGTGGTGCCCTTGGTATTGAAGCCTTATCTCGGGGTATGGAGAAGGTCATTTTCGTAGATCAAAACTTTAAAGCAGTTAAAGTAATCAAATCAAATCTTAAACAACTCGATTTGATGTCACAATCAGAAGTCTATAAAAATAATGCAGACCGAGCTTTGAAAGCATTAGCTAAAAGAGACATACAATTCGATTACATTTTTCTAGATCCACCATATAAAAAAGGTTTGATTGATGAAGCATTAAAAAGCATTACAGAGTTTAATTTACTAAAAGAAAATGGTATTATCATTTGTGAGTTTAGTAATGATGAACATATTCAAAGCGCACCGTTTAAAGAAATAAAAAGATATCATTATGGTTTGACAGATACTTTGTTATTAGAAAAAGGAGAATAATATGAATAAGACGAAAGCAGTCATTCCCGGGAGTTTCGATCCAATTACATATGGTCATTTAGATATTATAGAAAGAAGTGCAGATCGTTTTGACGAAATACATGTTTGTGTTTTAAAAAATAGTAGCAAGGGTGGCACTTTCAATTTAGAAGAACGTATGGATTTAATTAGGGGTTCAGTAGCACATTTATCTAATGTGGAAGTCCACCATTATAATGGTTTGTTAGTAGATTTTTGTAAGCAAGTAGGTGCAAAAACAATTATCCGAGGTTTGAGAGCGGTAAGTGATTTTGAATATGAACTACGATTAACATCTATGAATAAAAAGTTAAACAGTGATATCGAAACCATGTATATGATGACTAGTACGAATTATTCATTTATTAGTTCGAGTATAGTTAAAGAAGTAGCAGCATATAAAGCTGATATTTCAGAATTTGTGCCAACCATTGTAGCAAAAGCCTTAAAAGAAAAATATCATATATAATAAAAATTGTACTGTTATATAATGCGAATCACATTATGTAACAGTACATTTTTTAAGATTTGATAACTGGTGTATTGAAATCATCATCAGATTGTTCGGTCATAAGATTATAAATATGAGTTGCTTTAATTTCAATTGGAAAGTAAGCGGAAGATGATTGATTGATATTTGTAATAAAATGACGTTCTGGGAACTGATGTTTCAGGTATTTTAAATATGCTCGACCATTTTCATTCATACCTAATATTCTAGCGGCATAGATATTATGGTTAATATCAGTTTGTTGAATGTTAAGTAAAATGTTCATTAATATACGCTGGATATGCGTATAAGTGTATCGTTTCGTTTTGACTTTAGTTAACAAATCTTTAAATGAGTGTGCATCCTTAATCATAGAGATTAATCGATTTTCCAATCCTTCACTCATAGTGTATATAGTTTTAAGTGTTGACGTACGTTGTGTTAACAATTGATATTTTATATAGGGAAAGGCGTGCTCCACAGTTGTGAATTGTGAATGATATAATGATTTAATTGCCCCTGGTACAACATTTTCCCAGTCAGAGTGATGGTGAATGATAGATTGGCGTATGGATGATCCACTGGCAAATTGTTGATGTTGAATTGTTTGCTCGCGATGCTGTGCTGTATCACGACGAATCGTAATGGCTTCAATTTGAGGTGCGAACTGCTGAATCCCTTTTAAATATCCAATACTTAGAATATTATTAGGTGATTGTAAAATATCATTCGTAGATTGATGTTGGATTAATTCGTTAATGATTCTAGGATAACTTTTACCTTCTTTTAATTTTGATTTAAAGGCATCACTATTTTCCAAATCAAGAACCTGTTGCGCTGCTTCTTTTAAGGCATTAATATTTCCATGTTCACTTCCAAATGATATGGTATTGACATCTAAATAATCAGCCAATTTAATTGCCATTTCACCAAAATAATCACCCGATGAAAGGCTAGCAATGGTAGGAAGTTCAACTACTAAATCAACAGCTGATAGGGCCATTTGAGTACGAATGAATTTATTAAATAAAGCGGGTTCGCCTCGCATGACAAAGTTGCCACTCATGAAGGCAATGGATACATCTGTTTGGGATAGTAATTTGGATTGTTGTGCATGGTATAAATGCCCGTTATGGAATGGATTATATTCAGATATAATGCCAACACTTTTCATTTGCAATTCGTCCTTTCAGAATTCATTATTAGTATTGTAACAGAAGTACGTATGTTAAGAAAAAATCTTGACATATTATACTGAGAAAGTTAAAATAAATTTTGTGCTTGTTAGAGGTGAAGCCATATGAAATGGTCAATAACACAATTAAGAAAATATCAAGGTAAACCATTTGAGTTTAATCAAACGGTGAATTTTGAACATTTAAAAGAATCATTAGATCTTATCGATCTTTCTGAAATCAATGTTGAAGGTCAATTAACTGTTAAATCAAACGAAGTTATTGCAGATATGCATATCACTGGTACTTATACGATGCCGTGTGCACGTACATTAGTACCTGTTGAAGTACCGCTAGATGTCGAAACTTCCGAAGTGTTTGATTTAGAAGGCAGTGATTATTATACCGACGAAGAAGAGCAGGATGAGCATTATCATTCAGCGACTGACGGTATGATTAACATTAAAGATATTGTTGAAGATTTTGTCATTATCGAGAAACCGATGAGAGCATATTCAGACAATAGCAATCAAATGTTAACTGAAGGCAATGGTTGGGAAGTGATTGATGAAGATGAATTCGAGGAACTTGTTCAAGACCAAGAAGATGATGATTCAGACAGAAAGCAAGTTGATCCAAGGCTTCAGAAATTACAACAATTATACGATAAAGACCAATAGCAGTTTAATTAATGATATAATATTGTTAAATAAACTGATATCATTTAATGATGTGTTTAATTTTAAGGAGGATAAATCATGGCAGTACCTAAAAGAAGAACGTCTAAAACAAGAAAAAACAAACGTCGTACTCATTTCAAAATTTCAGTACCTGGTATGACTGAATGCCCAAGTTGTGGCGAATACAAATTATCTCACCGTGTTTGTAAAAACTGTGGTTCTTACAATGGTGAAGAAATCGTATCTAAATAATTTTAGATATCAATAAATATCCTAATTGGAATAGTCATTTCAATTAGGATATTTTTTATTTATTATCATATATTTAACAGGATAAAATACTTTAGTTGCTTTTACAGTAAATAACATAATCAAATCATGGACTCACTTTCTTTATTTAAAAAAGTAGCTCAATCATATACAATTAAATTGAATAAGAAATCATCATATTGGAGATTAGATATATGGAACAAATTACATCGGCACAGAATAATAAAATTAAAAATGCGAATAAATTAAAGAAAAAGAAAGATCGAGATAAAACAGGATTAGCGCTTATAGAAGGTGTACATTTAATTGAAGAAGCTTATCAAAGCGGGTTAGTAATTGTACAATTATTCGTTGTTGATCCAAGTAGAACTGATAGTGACTTAATTGAATATGCCAATGAAACATTTGAAATCAATTTAAAGGTAGCTGAATCATTATCTGGAACTGTAACGCCTCAAGGCTTTTTTGCTGTCATCAAGAAACCGGATTATGATGTAACAACAGCCAAACAAGTATTATTAATTGATAGAATACAAGATCCAGGGAATCTAGGGACTTTGATTCGTACGGCAGATGCTGCAGGAATAGATCTGATTGTAATGGAAAAGGGAACAGCAGATCCTTATCAAGATAAAGTGTTACGCGCCAGTCAAGGAAGTGTATTTCATATTCCAGTTATATCAGAGTCTTTACAGTCGTACATTAATACCTTTAATGGTCCTGTTTATGGTACTGCATTAGATAACGCAGTAAGTTTTAAAGAGATAGAAGCACAAGAGACATTTGCATTGATTCTTGGTAATGAAGGTGAAGGTGTAGATCCTGCACTATTAGAACATACTACGCAAAATATAACGATTCCAATATATGGACAAGCTGAAAGCTTAAATGTAGCCATTGCGGGGAGTATCTTGTTATATCAACTCAAAGGGTAATTTATAGACATTAAATGATAAATCTGATTTTCATAATGTGCTATGGCGCGATTGTAGGTTGACCCTATATATCTAAATCGTCTATAATGAATGATGAATTCATAACAATAAATATTAACTGATATAAAAGTGAATCATTAGCCTATAAAAAGACTTAAATTAATGTATAAAGTTGTATAAGGGAGAATAATCGTGACTGAAAGTTATTCCAACTTTGATTAGTTTTTTTCATCTTTTTGGCTACTTAAAGAGATTTAAGTCGGAGTACGTCTTCGTTAGCAACGTATACAAGTGTATGCATAAGCATAAATTTGGGTGGTACCACGGAAGGCTTTCGTCCCAGTTATCGGGCGAGAGTCTTTTTTATTTAATGAAATAAAATAAGAGAAAGCAGACTGGGATATTAATAAATGTCTTAGTTTAAAATATCTATTGGCACTAAGGAGGAAGTTAAAATGACTCAAAATGATCATATGAGTGAATTAAAACAACAAGCGTTAGTTGATATTAATGCAGCAAATGATGAAAAAGCATTACAAGATGTCAAAGTAAAATATTTAGGTAAAAAAGGTTCAGTAAGTGGTTTAATGAAAAATATGAAAGACTTACCAAATGAAGAAAAACCAGCATACGGACAAAAGGTAAATGAATTAAGACAAACGATTCAACAAGAATTAGATGAAAGACAAACGATTTTAGCCAATGAAAAGTTAAATCAACAACTTGCTGAAGAAACAATCGATGTGACATTACCTAGCCGCCAAATAGAAATCGGCTCTAAACATCCATTAACACGTACGATTGAAGAGATAGAAGATTTATTCCTAGGTCTAGGTTACGAAATTGTTGATGGTTATGAAGTTGAACAAGATCATTATAATTTTGAGGCATTAAACTTACCTAAATCACATCCCGCACGTGATATGCAAGATAGTTTTTATATTACGGAAGAGACTTTAATGAGAACGCATACGTCTCCAGTACAAGCACGTACTATGGAACAACGTAATGGACAAGGTCCAGTGAAAATCATTTGTCCAGGTAAAGTATACCGTCGTGACTCAGATGATGCGACGCATAGTCATCAATTTACACAAATTGAAGGTTTAGTTGTAGATAAAAATATTAAGATGAGTGATTTAAAAGGTACATTAGAATTATTAGCTAAAGAATTGTTCGGTGCAGATAGAGAAATTCGTTTACGTCCAAGTTACTTCCCATTCACTGAACCCTCTGTAGAAGTTGATGTATCATGTTTTAAATGTAAAGGGCAAGGTTGTAATGTATGTAAACATACAGGCTGGATTGAAATTTTAGGTGCAGGAATGGTGCACCCTAATGTATTAACAATGGCAGGGTTTGATGCTAATGAATACTCTGGATTCGCGTTTGGTATGGGACCTGACCGTATCGCTATGTTGAAGTACGGTATTGAAGATATTCGACACTTCTATACAAACGATGTGCGATTCTTAGATCAATTTAAGGCTGTAGAAGATAGAGGTGAAGCGTAATGTTAATTTCAAATGAATGGTTAAAAGATTATGTTGACGTTGAACAAAATGTTCAAGATTTAGCTGAACGTATTACACGTACTGGTATCGAGGTAGATGATTTAGTTGATTTAACAAAAGATATTAAAAACTTAGTAGTAGGCCATATTATATCTAAAGCATCTCACCCTGATGCTGACAAATTAAATATTTGCCAAGTTGATATTGGTGAGGAAGCACCTGTACAAATTGTTTGTGGGGCACCAAATGTTGATGAAGGACAATATGTCATTGTTGCTAAAGTGGGGGGCAGATTACCAGGTGGCATTAAAATTAAACGTGCTAAATTACGTGGGGAACGCTCTGAAGGTATGATTTGTTCATTACAGGAAATTGGTATTTCAAGTAATGTTGTGCCTAAAGCGTTTGAAAATGGTATTTTCGTATTCCCAGAAGCAATGACACCGGGTACAAATGCATTGGACGCATTGTATTTAAATGATCAAATTATGGAATTTGATTTAACACCAAACCGTGCAGACGCTCTAAGCATGGTCGGTACAGCTTATGAAGTTGCAGCACTATACGACACAAAAATGACTAAACCAGAAACAAATAGTAATGAAGAGACTAACTCTGCAATGGACGAATTGCAAGTGACAGTAAAAAATAGTGATAAAGTTCCATACTATAGTGCTAGAATCGTTAAAAATGTCACTATTGCACCATCGCCAATATGGATGCAAGCACGTTTAATGAAAGCAGGTATCCGACCAATCAATAATGTCGTTGATATTTCTAACTACGTACTATTAGAATATGGACAACCGTTACACATGTTTGACCAAGATCAAATTGGTTCAAATCATATTGAAGTTCGCCAAGCACATCAAAATGAAACGATGACAACTTTAGATGATCAAGAAAGAACATTACTTGAGTCAGATATAGTTATAACAAACGGACAATCTCCAATTGCACTTGGTGGTGTGATGGGCGGTGACTTTTCAGAGGTTAGCGACAAAACGACAAATGTAGTTATAGAAGATGCTATATTTGATTCAGCATCAATTCGTCATACATCAAGACGTTTGAATTTACGTAGTGAAGCATCAAGTCGATTTGAAAAAGGTATTGCTACAGAATTTGTCAACGAAGCAGTGGATCGCGCATGTTATTTATTAGAAACTTATGCGTCAGGTCGTGTACTTAAAGATCGTGTAGCTGAAGGAGATTTAGGAGCTTTCATTACACCGATTCAAATTACAACAGATAAAATTAATCGTACAATAGGATTTAACTTATCTACTGAAGAAATTAAAAATATCTTTGAACAATTAGGGTTTGAAACTGAAACTCAACAAGATGAGCTTACTGTTTATGTACCATCAAGACGTAAAGATATTTCTATCAAAGAAGATTTGATTGAAGAAGTTGCCCGTATATATGGTTACGATGAAATTCCATCAACGTTACCAGTATTTGAAGATGTTACGAATGGTGCACTAACTGATCGTCAACATAAAACAAGAACAGTTAAAGAAACCATTGAAGGTGCAGGTTTAAACCAAGCGATCACGTATTCACTCGTGTCAAAATCACATGCGAAAGACTTTGCATTACAAGATAGACCGACTATAGAATTATTAATGCCAATGAGCGAAGCACATTCAACTTTACGACAAAGTTTATTACCACATTTAATCGAAGCGGCTGCGTATAATGTTGCACGTAAAAATCAAGATGTTAAATTATACGAAATTGGTCGTGTATTCTTCGGTAATGGTGAAGGTCAATTGCCTGATGAAGTAGAATATTTAAGTGGTATTATGACAGGTGAATATGTTGTAAATCAGTGGCAAGGTAAAAAAGAAGCTGTTGACTTTTACTTAGCTAAAGGTGTCATTGACCGTGTAGCACAAAAACTCAACTTAAATTTTGAATATCGTGCTACTGAAATCGATGGTTTACATCCTGGAAGAACTGCGATGGTATCTTTAAATGGTAAAGATATTGGTTTCATTGGAGAATTGCATCCTACAGTAGCTAATGATAATGATTTAAAACGCACATATGTCTTTGAATTGAACTATGGAGAAATGATGAATGTATCAGTAGGCTATATCAATTATCAACCAATACCTAAATATCCTGGTGTATCTCGTGATATTGCATTAGAAGTTGAACATGATGTACCTGCTTCTGAATTAACAAATACGATTCATCAACGCGGTGCTGATATTCTTCAAGATACACTTGTATTTGATGTTTATGAAGGTGAGCATTTAGATGAAGGTAAAAAATCAGTTGCTATTAGATTGTATTATTTAGATACTGAGAATACTTTAACAGATGAACGTGTAACGAAAGTACATGATCAAATCATCGAAGCATTAAAAGCAAAAGGTGCTACAATTAGATAATTAAATATAAAAAGAAACGGCAAGTTCTAATGTTTGTACAAATAGAACTTGCCGTTTTAATATACATAAATTTATTGATATTTTTTATTCACTAAAGTTTGTGCTTTTTCTCTATTTTTAAAATGTTGTTTTGAAATAGCGTCGAGTTGTTCGATACCTAATTTTTCAATGAGTTTTGCAGCGAATAAATCGACTTTATTGCTAGCACCTTTAGGTACATCCATTTTAATTGATTTAGACATTTGATCCATATGTTTAACAAATGCATATCTAGAGATAATACTCGCAGCTGCGATAGCTAATGACTTAGATTCACCCTTCGTTTCAAACTTTGTTTTATTTGGGAAAGGTAAATCGGACAAGGCATAACGTTGATAAACACCACGTTCAGCAAATTGATCAATCACAATATAATCTAAAGCATGCGTATCAATTTTTTGAACAACATTAGCGATTGCTTGATTATGTAAGACTGCTTTCATTTTCACCTGTGACCAACCTGCACGTTGGCGCTCATTATATTTAACGTTATCAAGTGTGAGCAGCGAATGTGGAATGAATGTCACAAGTTGTTCGGCAAGTTCGACGATTTTAGCGTCGGTTAACTTTTTAGAATCATCTACACCCAATTCTTTCAATATTTTGACGTGATCCTTTGTGACATATGCAGCACATACTGTGAGAGGACCAAAATAGTCACCGCTACCAGCTTCATCACTACCAATACAGTTATATTGATTATATTTAATCGAAGAAGTTGCGTTTTTAGATATTGAAGAAGTTGAAGTTGAACTACTTTTGTCAGGTAGCAATTGTTGTGCAACTATTTCAGCATTTTTTCCTTGAAACATCACTTTTCCAGAATTGTAAATATTGATCACAGCATTATTATGTTTTGCTCGTGCTTTCATACCCTGGGGTAATTGGGATGTATCAAATTTAATCTTAGACATTAATGATTGAATCTCAGTTGTTGTTAGTTTATGGACAACATTTGCCATATATCGTTAGACCTCTCTTTGTTAAATTCTTTTCATAATAATTAAATGATATCATAACATTTATTACCTTAGAATGATGACAAAATGAAAATATTTTTTAGTTTATAAGACTCAAGCTCTAAATGAATATAAAGTTATTCTTTATCATCTCACTACTTACAAAATAAAGATGACTCATGTATAATGTTTAATGATAAGTAAATGTATAAAACCAAACATTAATATTATGTTATGTTCAAAATAATATAGAAACATGATTTTGGTTAAATTAAACACAGAAACGGAATAATTTAATTAAAAGTCAGGAGATATCGATATGGGTGAGTTTAAGAATAGGATAAATGTTACAATCAACGATCAACATTTCACAATAATCGGCGATGATAGCCCGGAACATATAAGACATGTTGCACATTTAGTGGATGAAAAAATGAAAGAATTAGGACGAAAATCTGCAGGTTTAGATACCACTAGAAAAGCGATTTTAACAGCAGTGAACGTGATGCATGACAAAGTGAGTTTAGAAGAAGAAAATCGTCGATTACAACACGAATTAGATCAAATTAAGCAACGAGAAGACTAGATGCTATTAGATATCGTTGTACTTATTATATTATGCTATGTTTCAATTGTTGGATTTCGACGGGGATTATGGCTTTCGAGCATTCATGTGATATGTACGCTTGCATCGTTATGGATTGCGCAACAATTTTATCGAGAGATTGCGCAACGATTAATTGTTTTTTTACCATTTCCAAAGACAGTCGCATTTGATACGCAATATGCAATTCATTTTAATCATTTACAGTATCGTTTTGAATCAATAATTGCTTTTATTGTGATTGCTATTAGCTGTAAGTTGATTTTATATCTAATCATCGTCACATTTGATAATATAGTGGCATATCAACCTTTAAATATCATAAGCCGCACTTTAGGTATTGTATTAAGCCTATTCATCGGTGTGATTATCATACAAATATTGACGTATATCATAGCGTTATATCCTAATACAATGCTACAAAGTCAATTAGGGCATTCATTACTTGCCAAGCAAATTTTATTGCATACACCTTGTGTTTCACAAATGATTTTAAATTTATAAAGAAAATGATATTGAGGTCAGGACAGACAATTTGAAAAATGAGAAATGTCCTGGTCTTCTTTTTATGGAGAGATGTATATGACTAAAAAAGATGTGATTCAATTACTAGAAAAGATTGCTACCTATATGGAATTAAAAGGAGAGAATGCCTTTAAAGTATCAGCATATCGTAAGGCAGCACAAAGTTTAGAAGTAGACGAAAGACCGTTAGATGAAATAGAAGATGTAACAGAACTTAAAGGTATCGGTAAAGGTGTAGGCGATGTGATTAATGAATATAGACAAAATGGTCAGTCTACAGCTTTAGAAGACTTACAAAAAGAAGTCCCAGAAGGATTGGTACCATTATTGAAAATACAAGGTTTAGGTAGTAAGAAAATTGCTAAATTATATAAAGAATTAAATATCACTGACAAAACGTCATTACAAGAGGCTTGTGAAGCAGGAAAAGTCAGTGAATTAAGCGGTTTTGCGAAAAAAACTGAACAAAATATCTTAGAAGCAGTCAAAGCGTTAGGAGCTAAGAAAGAAAATTATCCTATTGATCAAATGAGAGGACTTAATCATCAAATTATTGATTATATTAGTCAGCTAGATGACATAGATCAATATGCTTCGGCAGGTAGCTTTAGAAGATATAAAGAACAAAGTAAAGATTTGGATTTTATTATAAGTACAAATAACCCTGAAAAAGTTCAACAACAATTATTGGAAATCCCTAATAAGGTAAAGGATGTTGCAGTTGGGTCAACCAAAGTATCTGTAGAATTAGAGTACGACGATGAAACGATTGGTGTTGATTTTAGATTAATTGAACCTGCAGCTTTTTATCACACATTACAACATTTCACAGGTTCAAAAGATCATAACATTCGAATTAGACAATTAGCAAAAGCACAAGAAGAAAAAGTGAGTGAGTATGGCATTGAAAAAGCCAATGGAGAATTACTTCAATTCAATAGCGAGGCGGAGATTTATGAACATTTCGGTGTATCGTGGATTGAACCTTCAATACGTGAAGATGGCAGTGAATTTGATAAAGATTTAAGTCAGATTATACAACTCGACGATATTAAAGGTGATCTTCACATGCATACTACTTATAGTGATGGTGCATTTTCTATTAGAGATATGGTTGAGGCTAATATTGCTAAAGGTTATGAATTCATGGTTATTACAGATCATTCACAAAGTTTAAGAGTAGCCAATGGTCTACAAGTTGAACGCTTACTTCGCCAAAATGAAGAAATTAAGCAATTAAATAAAGAATATGATGAGATTGATATATACTCTGGCATTGAAATGGATATATTACCGGATGGTTCTTTAGATTATGATGATGAGATATTGGCACAACTAGATTATGTTATTGCAGCCATTCATCAAAGTTTTAATCAATCAGAAGCGGAAATTATGCAACGTTTAGAAAATGCTTGTCGTAATCCATATGTGCGTCATATTGCTCACCCAACAGGTCGCATTATTGGACGTCGTCCCGGTTATGAACCTAATATAGAAAAGTTAGCGCAATTAGCTGAAGAAACAAATACCATATTAGAAATCAATGCAAATCCTAAACGTTTAGACCTAAATGCACAAACCGTACGCCAATATCCAAATGTAAAGTTAACTATTAATACGGATGCGCATCATGTTGATCATTTAGAATTTATGAAATATGGTGTTGCTACTGCTCAAAAAGGATTTGTAACTAAAGATCGTGTGATTAATACGATGTCTAGAGAAGCATTTAAATCATTTATTAAAGACAATAAAAAATTGAAGAAATAGAGGGATTGCATGAGACAAAAAACATTAGACGTCTTAGAATTTGATAAAATAAAATCATTTGTAGCTAACGAAGCTATTAGTGATTTAGGACGTGAAAAAGTCGCAGAAATGTCTCCAGCAACAGATTTTGAAACTGTAGAATTTCAAATTAATGAAACAGATGAAATATCACAAATTTATAATAAACATCGATTGCCAAGTTTAAGTGGCCTATCTAAAGTAGCACAGTACATTCACCGTTCAACTATTGGTGGTGTGTTAAATGTGACCGAATTAAATGCGATTAAACGCTTAATTCAAGTTCAAAATCAGTTTAAGACATTTTATAATCAATTATTAGAAGAAGATGAAGAAGTTAAATACCCTATCTTAGATAGTCAAATGGCACAGTTACCAATTTTAACGGATTTATTTAAGGACATTAATGATAAATGTGACGCCCATGATTTATACGACCATGCTAGTTACGAGTTACAAAGTATTCGAAGTAAAATATCAAGTACAAATCAACGAATTAGACAGAATTTAGATCGAGTGGTTAAAAGTCAGGCTAACCAAAAGAAATTATCAGATGCGATTGTAACTGTTCGAAATGATAGAAACGTCATTCCAGTAAAAGCGGAATATAGACAAGATTTTAATGGTATTGTTCATGACCAATCTGCCTCAGGTCAAACATTGTATATAGAACCATCATCTGTAGTTGAAATGAATAATCAAATTAGTCGCTTGCGTAATGATGAGGCAGTTGAACGTGAACGTATATTAGCTGAGTTGACTTCGCAAGTCGCTGTAGAATCAGATGCATTATTATTAGCTGAATCGATAATGGGACATCTTGACTTTTTAATTGCAAAAGCAAGATATGCCCGTGCGATCAAAGGTACGAAGCCTACATTTCATAAAGAAAGAACAGTTTATTTATCTAATGCATATCATCCTTTATTAGATCATAATACGGTTGTAGCAAATACAATTGAGTTTGTAGATGATATAGAAACAGTGATTATCACAGGACCTAACACAGGTGGTAAAACTGTCACATTAAAAACATTAGGCCTTATTATTGTTATGGCTCAATCAGGCATGCTTATTCCAACATTAGATGGTAGCCAGCTCAGTGTCTTTGAGAATGTATATTGTGATATTGGTGATGAACAATCTATTGAGCAATCACTATCAACATTTTCATCTCATATGAAAAATATTGTAGAAATCTTAAAAGAAGCAGATAAAAATAGCTTGATACTATTTGATGAATTAGGTGCTGGAACAGATCCGAGTGAAGGTGCTGCGCTTGCTATGAGTATATTAGATCATGTAAGGAATCTAGGTGCACTCGTGATGGCAACTACCCATTATCCCGAACTAAAAGCATATAGTTATAACCGTGAAGGTGTGATGAATGCAAGTGTTGAATTCGATGTGGAAACGTTAAGTCCAACATATAAGTTATTAATGGGTGTTCCAGGGCGATCTAATGCATTTGATATTTCAAAAAAATTGGGCTTGAGCCTTAATATTATTAATAAAGCTAAAACAATGATTGGTACAGATGAACAAGAAATTAATAATATGATTGAATCATTAGAGAAAAATTCAAAACGTGTGGATGAACAACGTATTGAATTAGATAGATTAGTTAAAGAAGCACAGGCGACACATGATGAGTTAGCAAAACAATATCAACAATATCAAAATTATGAGAAATCATTGATGGATGAAGCGAAAGAAAAAGCAAATCAACGTGTCAAATCTGCTACAAAAGAGGCAGATGCTATTCTTAAAGAATTAAGAGAACTTAGAGATCAAAAAGGCGCGGATGTTAAAGAACATGAACTTATTGATAAGAAAAAGCAACTTGATGATCAATATGAAGCGAAATCAATCAAACAAAATGTTCAAAAACAAAAATACGATAAAATCCAAGCTGGTGATGAAGTTAAAGTATTATCATATGGTCAAAAAGGTGAAGTGCTAGAATTAGTTGGAGAAGAAGAAGCAGTTGTTCAAATGGGAATATTGAAAATGAAATTACCAATTGAAGATTTAGAAAAAATGAAAAAGAAAAAAGAAAAACCAACTAAAATGGTTACAAGATCTAACAGACAGACAGTTAAAACTGAACTTGATTTAAGAGGATATCGCTATGAAGATGCTTTAATTGAATTAGATCAATATTTAGATCAAGCTGTTTTAAGTAATTTTGAACAAGTTTATATTATTCATGGTAAGGGTACAGGAGCATTACAAAAAGGTGTGCAACAACATCTAAAAAGACATAAAAGCGTGAAGACATTTAGAGGTGGTATGCCAAGTGAAGGTGGATTTGGCGTTACCGTTGCATCCCTAAAATAGATAATCGTCTTAGAAATATGCTTAAATGATGATGTTTCTATTTGAGGACACTTCTACAAATGGCTTTAAAAATTTGATTTTTTAAACGAGCATAAGCAGATTGCAATGCATTACCTTATAAATTCTGTTATAATTTGCTCATCATTTAAAAATTAAGGAGGATTGGCAATTATGGCAATCGTAAAAGTAACTGATTCTGATTTTGATAGTAAAATTGAATCTGGTGTTAAATTAGTAGATTTCTGGGCTACTTGGTGTGGACCATGTAAAATGATCGCTCCAGTTTTAGAAGAATTAGCAGGGGACTATGAAGGTAAAGCAGATATCTTAAAATTAGATGTAGATGAAAACCCATCAACTGCTGCTAAATATGAAGTAATGAGTATTCCAACATTAATCGTATTTAAAGACGGACAACCAGTTGATAAAGTAGTAGGTTTCCAACCTAAAGAAAACTTAGCAGAAGTATTAGACAAACATCTATAAGAATATAGAACCTGAGACTGGGGCATTTTCATAAATGCTCCAGCTTTGTTTTGTGTATGTATATATTAACGTGCCCATTAAGAATGGATAAGAGCATGTTTGGCTAATAAAAATTTTCGAAGAGAGGAGGACGTAGATGGAGACGTATCAAGAAAAAATTAAAACAAAACTAAATGTAGTGCCATTAGAGCCAGGGTGCTATTTGATGAAAGATCGTAATGATCAAGTGATTTATGTTGGTAAAGCTAAAAAACTACGTAATCGATTACGTTCTTATTTTACGGGTGCGCATGATGCTAAAACAACTCGCTTAGTAAGTGAAATTCGTAATTTCGAGTTTATAGTGACATCAAGTGAAACAGAATCCTTACTTTTAGAATTAAACTTAATTAAACAATACCAGCCTCGTTATAATATTTTATTAAAAGATGATAAAAGTTATCCTTTTATCAAGATTACTAAAGAAAAACATCCAAGATTAATTGTAACTAGAACCGTTAAAAAAGGGACTGGCAAATATTTTGGTCCATATCCTAATGCTTATTCCGCACAAGAAACAAAAAAATTATTAGATCGTATATATCCATTTAGAAAATGTGATAAAATGCCAGATAAATTATGTCTTTATTATCATATTGGTCAATGTATGGGCCCGTGTGTGTATGATATCGATTTAGATAAATATGCACAAATGACAAAAGAAATTAGTGATTTCTTACATGGTGAGGACAAAACAATATTAAACCATTTACAAGAACGTATGGAAAAAGCGAGTGAGTCTCTCGATTTCGAACGTGCAAAAGAGTACCGTGATTTAATCCAACATATTCATAATCTCACTAAAAAGCAAAAAATTATGTCAACAGATAATACGATTCGTGATGTCTTTGGTTATAGCGTGTCGAAAGGTTGGATGTGCATTCAAGTCTTTTTCATTAGACAAGGGAATATGATTAAAAGAGATACTACGATGATTCCAATTCAACAAACTGAAGAAGAAGAGTTTTATACCTTTATCGGTCAATTTTATAGTTTAAACCAACATATATTACCGAAAGAAGTACATGTGCCGAAACACTTAGATAAAGACATTATTCAATCGGTTGTTGATACGAAAATTGTACAACCTTCTCGTGGTGCGAAAAAAGAAATGATTGATTTGGCAAATCATAATGCAGAAGTTTCGCTCAATAATAAGTTTGAATTGATTGCTAGAGATGAATCTAGAACGATCAAAGCAATTGAAGAACTTGGTGAAAGAATGGGGATCCAAACACCTATTAGAATCGAAGCATTCGATAATTCCAATATACAAGGTGTGGATCCTGTATCTGCGATGGTAACTTTTGTTGATGGTAAACCAGATAAAAAGGGCTATCGTAAATATAAAATTAAAACAGTTGAAGGTCCTGATGACTATAAATCAATGAGAGAAGTTGTTCGACGCCGATATACTCGTGTACTAAATGAAGGTACACCTTTACCTGATCTCATCATTGTCGATGGAGGTAAAGGACATATGAACGGCGTTATGGATGTACTTGAAAATGAACTAGGCTTAGATATACCAGTGGCTGGATTACAAAAAAACGATAAGCACCAAACGTCCGAGTTGTTATATGGTGCAAGTGCAGAAATCGTACCTTTAAAGAAAAATAGTCAAGCCTTCTATTTACTTCACCGCATTCAAGATGAAGTGCATCGATTTGCCATTACATTCCATAGGCAGACGAGACAGAAGACAGGACTTAAATCCGTGCTTGATGATATCGATGGTATCGGAGCGAAACGGAAAACGAAATTATTAAGAACATTTGGCTCGATTAAGAAAATGAAAGAGGCATCATTAGAAGATTTAAAAAAATCTGGACTTCCGGAAAATGTTGCAAAAAACTTACAACACGCACTTCAAAACAAATAAAATTTCAATTTTTGGACATGAGAATTATTCTCATGTCCAAAAATGCTTTAAATAATGTTACAATATAGTTAACAAAAGGCTATTTTTTTAAAGTTGTTTGGAAGCGTTTTCTAATTGAGAATTGTTATCAATCATGTAGGGTTACATGAATTGCTATAGTACAGACATTCTACGACATCATTATATGAAATCTATAACATGACTAGCCCTTTTCTTTTTTATGCCATACTTGTTTTCTTTTTAACTTTGATTAGGATGCTTCCAAAGTATCTAAAGTTAATCAATGGAGACGAGTACCAAATAAAGAAGTAAAAGAAGCTAGTATTTTATATGGTTTTTTACGGCAGTTTACATACAACTTTTTAATTTTAGTCAATTAATTAAATGTTTACAGGGGGGACTCCTTTTGGCTCAATCAAAAAATGAATTCTATCTAAGACGAATTCACTCGTTATTAGGTATTATCCCAATCGGTGCATTCTTAATTGTTCACTTATTGGTCAATCATCAAGCAACACAAGGGGCGGAAGCTTTTAACAAAGCATCAGGTTTTATGGAATCATTACCATTCTTATTGGTAGTTGAATTTGTATTAATCTATATTCCGCTGTTATATCATGGTTTATTTGGATTACACATTGCATTCACAGCAAAAGAGAATGTTGGACATTACTCTTTATTCAGAAACTGGATGTTCTTCTTCCAAAGAATAAGTGGTATTTTAGCCTTTATCTTTATCGCAATGCACTTATGGCAAACACGTCTACAAAAGGCATTCTTCGGTAAAGCAGTTGATTATAATATGATGCACGAAACGTTACATAATCCATTGTGGGCTATTTTCTACATTGTTTGTGTTATTGCAGTTGTATTCCACTTTTCTAACGGATTATGGTCATTCTTAGTAACATGGGGTATTTTACAATCTAAAAAATCACAACGTGTCTTCACATGGGTATCGTTAATTGTATTTTTAATCATTTCTTATATCGGCGTTTCAGCTGTCATTGCATTTATGTAAAGAATACACATTAACTAGTCTTAGTTTTAATATTTCAGGGGAGTGACATTTCTATGGCAGAGAAAAAAATTATTGTTGTCGGTGGAGGGCTTGCCGGTCTGATGTCAACAATTAAAGCAGCAGAAAAAGGTGCACATGTAGATTTATTCTCATTAGTACCTGTAAAACGTTCGCATTCAGTTTGTGCCCAAGGTGGTATTAATGGTGCGGTAAATACTAAAGGTGAAGGTGACTCACCTTGGATTCACTTTGATGATACTGTTTATGGTGGGGACTTCTTAGCTAACCAACCACCTGTAAAAGCAATGGCTGAAGCTGCGCCTAATATTATTCATTTATTAGATCGTATGGGTGTAATGTTTAGTAGAACGAATGAAGGCTTACTTGACTTCAGACGTTTTGGTGGTACGTTATATCACAGAACAGCATTTGCCGGAGCAACAACAGGTCAACAATTACTATATGCATTGGATGAACAAGTTCGTGCTTATGAAGTAGATGGATTAGTAACGAAATACGAAGGTTGGGAATTCTTAGGTATAGTCAAAGATGACGACAATACTGCTAGAGGTATTGTTGCACAAAATATGACGACTTCTGAAATTCAATCATTTGGATCAGATGCTGTAATTATGGCTACTGGTGGTCCTGGTATTATCTTTGGTAAAACAACTAACTCAATGATTAACACAGGTTCAGCAGCATCAATCGTTTATCAACAAGGTGCTATTTATGCTAATGGTGAATTCATTCAAATTCATCCTACTGCTATTCCTGGTGATGATAAACTACGTCTAATGAGTGAATCAGCACGTGGTGAAGGTGGACGAATTTGGACATATAAAGATGGTAAACCTTGGTACTTCTTAGAAGAGAAATATCCTGACTATGGTAACTTAGTACCTCGTGACATCGCGACACGTGAAATCTTCGATGTATGTATTAACCAAAAATTAGGTATCAACGGTGAAAACATGGTTTACCTTGATTTATCACATAAAGATCCACATGAGTTAGATGTTAAACTTGGTGGAATTATCGAGATTTATGAAAAATTCACTGGTGACGATCCACGTAAAGTACCAATGAAAATCTTCCCAGCAGTACACTACTCAATGGGTGGATTATATGTAGATTATGATCAAATGACAAATATTAAAGGTTTATTTGCAGCAGGGGAATGTGACTTCTCACAACATGGTGGTAATAGACTTGGTGCTAACTCATTATTATCTGCTATTTATGGTGGTACAGTTGCAGGTCCAAATGCAATTAAATATCTTGATGAAATCGAAACTTCATACACTGATCTAGATGATAGTATCTATGAAGCACGTGTTAAAGAAGAACAAGAACGTTTCGATAAATTATTAAACATGCGCGGTAGCGAAAATGCTTATAAACTTCACCGTGAATTAGGTGAAATCATGACAGCAAACGTAACTGTTGTGCGTGAAAATGATAAATTGTTAGAAACAGATAAGAAAATTCAAGAATTGATGAAGCGTTACGAAGATATTGATATGGAAGATACACAAACTTGGAGTAACCAAGCCGTATTCTTCACACGTCAATTATGGAATATGCTTGTACTAGCACGTGTAATCACTATCGGAGCTTATAACCGTAACGAATCGCGTGGTGCACACTACAAACCAGAATTCCCAGAACGTAATGACGAAGAATGGTTAAAAACAACTATGGCTCACTACCAAGGTAGAACTGAAGCGCCTAAATTCACTTATGAACCAGTTGATATTAGCTTAATTCCACCACGTAAACGTGATTACACTAGTAAGTCTAAAGGAGGTAAAAAATAATGGCTGAACAATCAGTAAAAGACACTCCAGAAACTCAAGGTAATCAACCAACAGAAGAACAAAATAATCAACCTAAACAAAAAACGGTTAAATTGATTATTAAACGTCAAGATGATAGCGAATCTAAACCATATGAAGAAACATTTGAAGTTCCTTACAAAGAAAATTTAAATGTTATCGCATGTTTAATGGAAATTAGACGTAACCCAGTTAATAGTAAAGGTGAAAAGACAACGCCTGTAACTTGGGATATGAACTGTTTAGAAGAAGTATGTGGTGCTTGTTCAATGGTGATTAATGGCCGTGCAAGACAATCATGTTCTGCTATCGTTGATCAATTAGAACAACCTATACGTTTAGAACCAATGAGTACGTTCCCAGTTATTCGTGACTTACAAGTTGATCGTTCAAGAATGTTTGACAACTTGAAACGTATGAAAGCTTGGATTCCAATTGATGGTACGTATGATTTAGGTCCAGGTCCTCGTATGCCTGAGAAAAAACGTCAAACAGCTTATGAATTATCTAAATGTATGACTTGTGGTGTTTGTTTAGAAGTTTGTCCTAACGTCACTCAAAAAAATGATTTCGTTGGTGCGCAAGCCATCTCTCAAGTACGTTTATTCGACTTACATCCAACAGGTGCTATGACTAAAGATGAACGTTTAGATGCTTTAATGGGTGCAGGTGGATTACAACAATGTGGTAATTCACAAAACTGTGTGAATGCTTGTCCAAAAGGTATTCCATTGACTACATCTATTGCAGCAATGAACAGAGAAACATCATTCCATATGTTTAAATCATTCTTCGGCTCTGATCACAAAGTTGACTAATATTGAATTGTTAGCGGTACTCCACATAGGAGTGCCGCTTTTTTGTGTATTGATTGATAAAATAGCATTAGTGATTTCGTTCGAATTAATCAACACTTAAGTATGCATATGATAAAATAAAGTTTAACTATAAAATAAGGATGTAAGACTATGAATAGACCAATTGGAGTAATAGATTCAGGTGTGGGTGGTTTAACAGTAGCTAAAGAGATAATGAGACAACTTCCTAATGAAACCATTTATTATTTAGGTGATATTGGAAGATGTCCATATGGACCTAGATCAGGTGAAGAAGTTAAACAATTCACAACTGAAATAGCACAGAAACTTGTCGAATTCGATATTAAAATGCTCGTGATAGCTTGTAATACAGCTACTGCAGTAGCATTAGAACATTTACAGAACATATTACCTATACCAGTAATCGGTGTCATTGAACCCGGTGCTCGAACAGCTATTATGACGACTAAGAATCAAAATGTTTTAATTTTAGGCACAGAAGGAACGATAAAATCAGAAGCTTATAGAAAGCATATTAAGCGAATTAATCCTAACGTAGAGGTATATGGTATTGCTTGTCCAGGCTTTGTACCTTTAGTTGAGCAAATGAGATATAATGATCCGACAATTACAAGTATTGTCATACATCAAACCTTGAAACAATGGCGTAATAGCGAAGCTGATACAGTTATTTTAGGTTGTACGCACTATCCATTGTTATATCAACCTATCAATGATTATTTTGGTGGTAAAAAAACAGTTATTTCTTCAGGATTGGAAACAGCTAGAGAAGTCAGTGCATTATTAACATTTAGTAACGAACATGCAAGTTATACACAACATCCGCCACATCGTTTCTTTGCAACTGGAGATACAACACATATTGAAAATATTATTAAAGAATGGCTAGGTATGGATACTAAAGTAGAGCGTATCTCAGTAGGTTAAATGGAGGAATTGTTAATGGAAGATATTGTAATAGCATCTAATAATAAAGGTAAGATCAATGATTTTAAAGCTATATTTCCTAACCATAATGTCATAGGTATTAGTGAATTGATTAAAGATTTTGATGTAGAAGAGACAGGAACGACATTTGAAGAAAATGCTAAATTAAAATCTGTTGCAGCGGCTAAAGCTTTAAATAAACAAGTCATTGCTGATGATAGTGGTTTAGAAGTCCAAGCATTAAATGGTGAACCAGGTGTCTATTCTGCAAGATATGCAGGATTAGATAAAAATGACCAAGACAATATTAATAAATTATTAAAAAATATGGAAAATATCTCTGATAGAAATGCACAATTTGTGTGTGTGATTAGTATGAGTGCACCTAATGGTGAGACGACCCAATTTAAAGGGACAGTAACAGGCGAAATAACTACAGAACCAATCGGAGATAATGGATTTGGATATGATCCCATTTTTTATGTACCTTCTTTAAATAAAACGATGGCACAATTATCAGATTCTGAAAAAGCTAAAATTAGCCATCGAGGTCATGCTATAAAACAGTTACAACAATTTTTAGCAGGTGAGAATAATGAGTAAATGGATTATAGTGAGTGATAATCATAATGAAACAGGTATCCTGTACCAAGTGTATGATCAACATCAAGATGCAGATGTATTCCTTCATCTTGGTGATTCTGAATTTCAATATGATGATACAGAATTGAGCTTATATCATCGAGTTAAAGGAAATTGTGATTTTTATCCAGAATTTCCAGAGGAGCAATTTATTACACATCATGATGTTCATGCATTTTATACACATGGCCATTTGTACGGGGTCAACCAAACAAGAATGAAATTAGCTGAAAAAGCTAAGACAGTTGGTGCGCAATTAGCATTTTATGGACATACACATGTCGCTAAATATGAAAATATTGCAAACGTGCATGTTATTAATCCGGGAAGTATTTCACAATCAAGAAGTAATGTCGAAGAAACCTATGCGGAACTTCTCATTGATGATACGACATTAAAATGTACTTTGAATTTTAGAAATCGTGAAGATAAAGTGATAGATACAATTGAATTTAAATTAGAAAACAGTTAGGCATTCAATATTGCCTAACTGTTAATTTGTTTGCATATAAAAAAAGAGTTGTAATCGTAATAGATTACAACTCTTATTAGCGTCCTGGGAGGGATTCGAACCCCCGACCGATGGCTTAGAAGGCCATTGCTCTATCCAGCTGAGCTACCAGGACATTTTTTAACACAAGAATTATTATAGCTAAATAATCATTAATTAGCAATAGTTATGTCATAAAAAATGTTTATATTTTTCACTATAGTAGTGTTATTAAACAGAAAATCAACTCAAACTTCATTAGGGTTAAGGTTCAAGGCCAATTAAATTGAATACAATTCAGTTTAGTGTGCCTAACTGTTTGATTTTGTAAGCGATTTAACAGTTTTGAGCTCTAATTGTCTAATTAAGAATAAATCTTCAAATAATTGCGTACAAGTTATATAGTATAGATAACAAAACGATAGATAAACAACACGACATCAATAACAACAGTTTTTGAAAGTAACTTTTGAACTATAAATATTAAGGAGTGTTTATTGTGGAAGGTTTAATCAAAGCAATTAAAGATACTGTTGAAGCTGGCGTTAATAACGACGGCGCGAAATTAGGAACGAGCATCGTAGGCATCGTAGAAAACGGTGTAGGTGTGTTAAGTAAATTATTCGGATTTTAATTATAAAAATATCTAAATAAAGGGAGTTTTGAATTATGACAAAATTAGCAGAAGCAATCGCAAACACAGTACAAGCAGCACAAGGACATGACGGCGCGAAATTAGGAACAAGCATTGTAAGCATCGTAGAAAACGGTGTAAGTGTATTAGGTAAATTATTCGGATTCTAAGTCGAAACTAAAAAACTAAAAAAATCATAAACAATAAAGGAGATTATATACTATGACAAAATTAGCAGAAGCAATCGCAAACACAGTGAAAGCAGCACAAGGACATGACGGCGCGAAATTAGGAACAAGCATCGTAAGCATCGTAGAAAACGGTGTAGGTGTATTAGGTAAATTATTCGGATTCTAAGTCGAAAATCTAAAACTACAAAATCATAAACAATAAAGGAGATTATATATTATGACAAAATTAGCGGAAGCAATCGCAAACACAGTACAAGCGGCACAAGGACATGACGGCGCGAAATTAGGAACAAGCATCGTAAGCATCGTAGAAAACGGTGTAGGTGTATTAAGTAAATTATTTGGATTTTAATTCATTTAACTATCATTGACCAGGGCAAGCGCTCTGGTCTTTTTTACGTTAAATAAGCAATGTGATGTAAAGTTTGTTATTGTAAATAGAGACTATATGGAACAAGGGAGATTTCAATGACTTACAAAACAATATTATTAGACTTTGACGATACGATAGTTGATTTTTATGATGCAGAAGAGAAAGCATTTTACAATATGGCAAAGCATTTTAATCACAATCCAACAAAAGATGATTTTTATCACTTTAGAGAGGTAAACCAATCTCACTGGGAGGCATTTCAAGAAAATAAGTTAACTAAAGAAGAAGTATTAACACAAAGGTTTGTAAATTATTTTAAAGATTATCAAATAGAGGTAGATGGTAAACAAGCTGATCATATATTTAGAGATGAATTAGCTAAAGCGAAACCAAGTTTCTTTGATGATACTTTAGAAACAATAGATTATTTAAGGGAAAATCACAATATATATATATCGTTACGAATGGTGTGATAGAAACTCAACAACGTCGTATAGCACAAACAACATTTAACGAAACATTAAATGGTATATACATTTCAGAACAAACTGGTTTTCAAAAGCCAATGCCAGAATTCTTTGATTACATATTTAAAGAAATAGGTGAACAACAGAGAGAAAGCGCAATAATAGTAGGAGATTCATTAACATCAGATATTTTAGGCGGCTATAATGCACGAATTGCAACATGTTGGTTTAACTTGAGAGGTAAAGAAAATCAAACATCAATTCAACCTGATTATGAAATTAAATCACTTAAGGAATTAATTCATATTGTTGAATAGGTTAAAATAACAGGAAATAAGTGTAATAATAAAAGCACGAAGATGAATTTACTCAATTTAAAATCAACTTCGTGCTTTTCGCTTAGGATCAATATATTTATTTATATTTATTTGTATCTTTACGGCTGCCAAATTAAAACATCATGGCCTTCTGGGTTCTTTGCCTTAACGTCTGTGAAGCCTTGGTTTTCAAAATATGATTTTGAGTTATTTCTTGCAATGGCTTTAATAGGAAGATTAAATGATTTCGCAAAATCGATTAATTGTTTAGAATAACCTCTGTTTTGATATTTTTCTAATACTTCTAATTTCCATAATAATAGATAATCATCACAATCAGGGAAGTATGATTCTTCTACTTCACCTTTATTTAATAAGGCCATTCTTGCAGCTAATTTATCACCTACAAATATGCCATAAAATGGCGAGTCAGAACTTGCATCAATCATTTGCCCATTAAATTCTTCAACCATATAAAGATCTTTATTACCAAATTCTCTGAAGTCTTCAAATAACTCATCTGTTTTGTAATTAATTTCTAATCTTTTTACGTCACTCATCATTTTGTCCCCCTTTATATCTTTCTTATATTATACCTTAAACTATATGTTTTTTCATCGATTTATACTTTATATCAATAATGAAATGTTAAATATCATACATTGGTATTGAATGGAATTTAAGTTATTCAAATATTTTATAAGCCGTAAAATTGTCAGAAGTGAGTATAGTCTTTATACTATATTAGGAATAGTGATACTTAAGGAGAAAAACAATGGACTGTAAAATAGTAAAATTAAACAATGATGATCAGTTTATTTCCAAGATAATAAATAGTGATGACAAGCTCATGCCATTTTACCAATATGATGCGATGTCAAAAGATAGTTACAAAATAAAAATGGGTGCATCTCCAAATGGCAGGGAAAAAAAGCTTGCTGAAGTGATTCAATCATATATGAAAGATTTAACAATGACAGATCAACAAGAAGCGCATATGACATCATTAGCTAATGGAGCTAAAGTTGTTATTGGGGGACAACAAGCTGGTTTATTTGGTGGTCCTTTATATACGATTCATAAAATATTTTCACTCATTACATTGAGTCAACAATTAACGAAAGAATATCAACAAACGGTGGTCCCTATTTTCTGGATTGCTGGAGAAGATCATGATTTTGATGAAGTAAATCACACTTATGCATTTAACTCACAAGATGCACAATTGCACAAAGTTAAATACCACACAATGACACCACCGGAAAGTAACGTTTCACGGTTTGATCTAGACCAATCGCAAATGATAGAAGTATTAAACGATTATTTTAAACAGTTAAAAGAGACAGAACATAGTAAAGATATATATCAAATGTGCATGAATATCATTGAAAATCATCATAATTGGACAAACATGTTTAAAGTACTTTTACATGAAATCTTTAAGGACTATGGTGTGCTATTCATCGATGCACAAAATCACGCATTAAGACAATTAGAAAAACCACTATTAAAAGAAATGATTTTGAAGCATCAAGAAATTGATGAAGCATTTAGAAATAATCAACAACAGACTTTAGACAATGGTTTCTCACAAATGATACAAACTGATACAAATGTTCATTTGTTTTTGCATGAAGATGGTATGCGCCAATTATTAACATATCAAGATGGTGTATTTCATCTAAGTAAATCGACACGCACATATAGTCAGCAACAATTGTTGGATATTTTAGAACAGGAGCCTGAAAGGTTTTCAAATAATGTAGTAACGCGACCAATAATGGAAGAGTGGTTATTCAATACAGTGGCGTTTATTGGTGGTCCTAGTGAAATTAAATATTGGGCAGAATTACATGATGTATTCCAGCTCTTAAATATAGAAATGCCCATTGTATTACCTAGAATGAGAATAACGTATTTATATCATCGAACACAGAAATTATTGAGTCAATATCATCTTCAGTTGGAGCATGTTATTGCAAATGGAATTGAAGAAGATAAACAGAAGTTTATTCGTGAACAAGCCTCCGAGACATTCTTAAATGAAATTGAACATATGAAACAACAACAGGAGCAACTATATCAATCCTTATTTAATGAAGTGAAAGGGAACACGGATAACGAAAATCTAGTAACTAAAAATAATGAGATTCATCAAAGACAATATGATTACTTGAAAAAACGTTACTTGTTAAATATTGAACGTGAAAATGATATTAGCATGAGACATTTTAGAGAAATTAACAATCATCTCCATGTAATGGGAGTATTACAAGAAAGAATATGGAATCCACTTCAAATTATGAATGATTTTGGGAAAGATGTGTTCAACCCCTCCACCTATCCACCACTTTCTTACACTTTTGATCATATAATTATAAAAGACTGATATAACAGGGATTAAGCCCGCTTTATCTAAAAGATAAGGCGGGCATTTTTTTATAAAATCAAATATTTTGAACTATTTTTACATAATTAGTGGAGGATAGTGGGGAGATGTGGTAAATTATAGATAAGGTGAGGTGAGAAAAAATGTTCATGGGAGAATACGATCATCAATTAGATACAAAAGGACGTATGATTATACCGTCCAAGTTTCGTTATGACTTAAATGAACGTTTTATTATCACCCGAGGCCTTGATAAGTGTTTATTCGGCTATACTTTAGAAGAATGGCAACAGATTGAAGAGAAGATGAAAACCTTACCTATGACAAAAAAAGACGCACGTAAATTTATGCGTATGTTCTTCTCTGGTGCTGTTGAAGTAGAGTTGGATAAGCAAGGGCGTATTAATATTCCTCAGAATTTAAGGAAGTACGCTAACTTAAATAAGGAATGTACAGTAATAGGTGTTTCAAATCGTATAGAGATTTGGGATAGAGAAACTTGGAATGATTTCTATGAAGAATCAGAAGATAGTTTCGAAGATATTGCTGAAGATTTAATAGATTTTGATTTTTAAATTGGAGGTATGACAGTGTTTCATCATATAAGCGTAATGTTAAACGAAACCATTGATTATCTAAATATAAAGGAAGATGGTGTGTATGTTGACTGTACGTTAGGTGGAGCAGGACATGCCTTATATTTATTAAATCAATTAAGTGATGAAGGTAGACTTATTGCAATTGATCAAGACTTAACTGCAATAGAAAATGCTAAAGATGTTCTAAAAGAACACTTACATAAAGTCACTTTTATACACAGTAATTTTAGAGAATTGACACAAATATTAAATGAATTAAACATTGAAAAAGTTGATGGTATTTACTATGACTTGGGTGTTTCAAGCCCTCAATTAGATGTACCAGAAAGAGGCTTTAGTTATCATCACGATGCTAAATTAGACATGCGTATGGATCAAACACAATCATTGTCCGCTTATGAAGTAGTAAATGAATGGCCATATGAAGCATTGGTAAAAATTTTCTATCGTTATGGTGAAGAAAAGTTCTCAAAACAAATCGCAAGAAGAATCGAAGCGAATAGGGAAAAACAACCTATAGAAACAACATTAGAATTAGTAGAAGTTATTAAAGAAGGTATCCCTGCTAAAGCGAGAAGAAAGGGTGGACACCCTGCTAAAAGAGTGTTCCAAGCAATTCGAATTGCAGTTAATGACGAATTGTCTGCATTTGAAGATTCAATTGAACAAGCAATTGAGTTAGTGAAAGTTAACGGACGTATATCTGTCATTACATTCCATTCATTAGAGGATAGATTATGTAAGCAGATGTTTCAAGAGTATGAAAAGGGACCCGATGTACCAAGAGGGTTACCAGTGATTCCAGAAGCGTATACGCCAAAATTAAAACGCGTTAACCGAAAACCGATCACAGCAACAGACGAAGATTTAGACGACAATAACCGAGCGCGAAGTGCGAAACTACGTATTGCAGAAATATTAAAATAAGGAGTAATTCAACATGGCTGTAGAAAAAGTTTATCAACCATATGATAATGCAACACAAACCAGTGTTCCAAAAAGACAACCGCAAACCTCTCCACAAAAGCAAACCGTTAAACGTAAAGTTGTCGTTCAACTTACGAAATTTGAGAAGATTTTATACATAACACTAGTCTCTGTTATTGCTATGATTAGTATATATATGCTATCTTTAAAAATGGATGCGTATGATACGCGAGGAAAAATTGCAGATTTAGATCATAAAATCGAACAACAATCTAGCGAAAACAGCGCCTTAAAATCTGAAATTAAGAAAAATTCTTCATACGAACGCATTTACGACAAGGCTAAGAAGCAAGGTATGAGCCTCGAGAACGATAATGTAAAGGTAGTGCGTAATAATGGCGAAACGAAAAATTAAAATTAAAAAAAATAAAATAGGGGCAGTCCTGCTAGTTGGTTTATTCGGACTGCTCTTTTTTATATTGGTTTTAAGGTTTTCATACATAATGATTACTGGACACTCGAATGGACAAGATTTAATTATGAAAGCTAACCAAAAGTATTTAGTCAATAACCAAGAACAACCAGAACGCGGTAAAATCTATGATAGAAACGGTAAAGTCTTAGCCGAAGATGTTGAGAGGTATAAAGTTGTTGCTGTTGTCGATAAAAAGGCAAGTGAAAACAGTAAGAAACCACGACATGTAGTAGATAAAAAGAAAACAGCCAAAGAATTATCAAAAATAATAGATATGAAGCCCGAAGAAATTGAAAAAAGATTAAATCAAAAAAAGGCCTTCCAAGTTGAATTTGGACAAAAAGGTACTGATTTAACATATCAGGATAAAGAAAAATTAGAAAAGAAAAATTTACCAGGTATCACCTTATATCCTGAGACAGAAAGATTCTATCCTAATGGTAACTTTGCGTCTCATTTAATAGGTATGGCACAAAAGGACCCAGATACTGGTGAATTAAATGGAGCTATGGGTGTTGAAAAAATATTCAATAGTTACCTAAATGGTACTAAAGGTTCACTTAAATATATATACGATATTTGGGGATATATTGCTCCGAATACAAAATCGGAGAAACAACCTAAACGTGGTGATGATGTTCATTTAACTATAGATTCAAATATTCAAGTCTTTGTAGAAGAAGCATTAGACGGAATGGTTGAACATTACAATCCTAAAGATGTCTTTGCAGTTGTTATGGATGCGAAAACAGGTGAAATATTAGCATTTAGTCAGAGACCTACATTTAACCCAGAAACTGGTAAAGATTTTGGGAAAAAATGGGCTAATGACTTGTATCAAAACACATACGAACCAGGTTCGACATTCAAATCTTATGGATTAGCAGCAGCTATACAAGAAGGTAAGTTTAAACCAAACGAAAAATATGAATCTGGACATAGAGATATTATGGGTTCACGTATCTCAGACTGGAATAAAACAGGATGGGGCAAAATCTCTGAAACACTAGGATTCACATATTCTTCTAATACATTAATGATGCACCTACAAGATGAAGTAGGTACAGATAAAATGAAATCTTGGTATGAACGTTTCGGTTTTGGTAAATCTACCAATGGTATGTTTGATGGAGAAGCTACCGGACACATCGCTTGGGAAAATGCATTACAACAAAAAACATCTGCATTTGGTCAATCAACGACAGTGACACCAGTGCAAATGATTCAAGCACAATCAGCCTTTTTCAATAATGGAAACATGTTGAAACCGTGGTTCGTAAGTAGTATTGATAACCCGATTTCGAAAAAGAACTTCTATAAAGGCGAAAAAACTTATGCTGGTAAACCAATCACTAAAGACACTGCTAGCAAAGTTGAAACCGAACTAGACAAGGTAGTGAATAGTGAAGATAGTCACGCTAAAAACTATCGTGTAGATGGTTATGATATCGAAGGTAAAACAGGTACTGCCCAAGTAGCAGATTCAGAAGGTGGCGGTTACGTTAAAGGTGAGAACCCATACTTTGTTAGCTTTATCGGGGATGCACCTAAGAAAAACCCTAAAGTCATTGTTTATGCAGGGATGAGTTTAGCTCAGAAAAATGACCAAGAAGCCTATGAAATGGGTGTAAGTAAAGCATTTAAACCTATTATGGAAAACACATTGAAATACTTAAATGTCGGTAAATCTAAAGACGATGCTTCTAAAAATGAATTTAGTAAAGTACCGAATGTAGAAGGGCAATCCATCGACAAAGCCAAGGATAGTTTGAATGCTAAGTCTCTTAAACCAGTTGTCATTGGCAGTGGTAAAAAAGTTAAATCTCAATCAGTAGATGCAGATACAAAAACTTTACCAAATAGTAAAGTATTGTTAGTAACAGATGGAGATTTGACTATGCCAGACATGAAAGGTTGGACTAAAGAAGATATCTTAGCTTTCCAAGAGTTAACAAACATCAAAGTTAAAACAACTGGAAGCGGATTTGTTTCAAAACAATCAGTGACGCAAGGTCAAAAGCTTAAAAAATCTGACAACATAGAAGTGACGCTTTCTGCTGAGTCGACTGACGGTACAACAGATGAAAGTAGTAAACAATCATTAGATAAGTCTAGTGATAAGAAAGATAAATCTAAGAAGAAAGATTCAAGCTCTAGTTAAGACAACATAGATATTAAGCATGTGAGGAAGAGATTGGGATTGATTTTATCCCGCTCTCTTTCTTAATATGTTGTGATTTAACATATAAAAATTGAACCAAAACTGATAAAATATTAAAGGTTATAGATTAAAGATACATATAATAAAATATGTAAATTGACGGATAAAAGAAAAGGAGATCATTATGATTTTTGTATATGCGATGTTATCGCTTCTAATAACTTTTGTACTTGTACCCATACTTATTCCAACGTTAAAAAGAATGAAATTTGGACAAAGTATTCGAGAAGAAGGACCACAAAGCCACATGAAGAAAACGGGCACACCGACTATGGGTGGCTTAACATTCTTAATTAGTATTATTATTACTTCAGTAGTTGCCATTATTTTTGTGGATCACTCGAATCCAATTATTTTATTATTATTTGTGACATTAGGATTTGGATTGATTGGTTTTATCGATGATTACATCATTGTTGTTAAAAAGAACAATCAAGGTTTAACAAGTAAACAAAAATTCCTAGCTCAAATACTTATTGCAGTTATATTTTTCGTGCTAAGTAACGTGTTTAATTTAGTTAACTTCTCAACAACATTACATATTCCATTTACTGACGCTGGCATCCCACTTTCATTTGCCTATGTCATCTTTATCATCTTTTGGCAAGTTGGATTTTCAAACGCAGTAAATTTAACAGATGGACTTGATGGTTTGGCAACCGGTCTATCAATTATTGGCTTTGCGATGTACGCTATCATGAGTTTTGTATTAGATGCACCTGCTATTGGTATCTTCTGTATTATCATGGTATTTGCTTTATTAGGATTTTTACCATATAACTTAAATCCAGCTAAAGTATTTATGGGAGATACTGGTAGTTTAGCACTTGGTGGTATTTTTGCTACCATTTCAATCATGTTAAATCAAGAATTATCACTTGTATTTATTGGTTTCGTATTTGTAGTAGAAACACTATCAGTTATGCTACAAGTTGCATCTTATAAATTAACTAAAAAACGTATTTTCAAAATGAGTCCTATTCATCACCATTTCGAATTATGTGGTTGGAATGAATGGAAAGTTGTAACTGTATTTTGGTCAGTCGGTTTAATTACAGGTCTAATTGGCTTATGGATTGGAGTGCACTAAGATGCTAAATTACACAGGATTAGAAAATAAAGAAGTATTAGTCGTAGGCTTAGCAAAAAGCGGTTATGAAGCAGCAAAATTATTGAGTAAATTGGGTGCGAAGGTAACAGTTAATGATGGTAAAGACTTATCTCAAGATGCACATGCTAAAGATCTAGAAGCGATGGGTATAAAAGTTGTAAGTGGTTCACATCCTACGTCATTACTAGATAATAATCCCATTATTATTAAAAACCCAGGTATTCCATATACTGTATCTATCATTGATGAAGCAGTGAAAAGAGGATTAAAAGTACTAACTGAAGTGGAATTGAGTTATCTTATTTCAGAAGCACCTATTATTGCAGTTACAGGAACTAACGGTAAAACAACAGTAACTTCACTTATAGGAGACATGTTTAAAAACAGTAGACTTACTGGTAGATTGTCAGGCAATATTGGCTATGTTGCTTCGAAAGTAGCACAAGAAGTAAGTTCTAAAGAGTATTTAATTACTGAATTATCTTCATTCCAATTACTCGGTATAGAACAATATAAGCCTCATATCGCAATTATCACTAACATTTATTCTGCGCATCTAGATTATCATGAGTCACTTGAAAATTATCAAAATGCTAAAAAGCAAATATACAAAAATCAAACAGAAGATGATTATTTAATTTGTAATTATCATCAGCGTCATCTTATCGAATCAGAAAATTTAAAAGCTAAAACATTGTATTTCTCAACACAACAAGAAGTTGATGGCATTTATATTAAAGATGGCTTTATAGAATATAAAGGCGTACGCATTATAAGTGTAGAAGATTTAGTTTTACCAGGAGAACACAATTTAGAAAATATTTTAGCTGCAGTGTTAGCTGCAATCCTAGCTGGTGTACCGATCAAAGCGATTGCAGATAGTTTAACTACCTTCTCAGGTATTGAACATAGACTACAGTATATTGGTACTAATAGAACAAATAAATACTACAATGACTCTAAAGCTACAAATACGTTAGCTACTCAATTCGCACTTAATTCATTTAATCAACCTATTATTTGGTTATGTGGTGGATTAGATAGAGGTAATGAATTTGATGAATTAATCCCATATATGAAAAATGTCAGAGTGATGGTTGTATTTGGTGAGACACAAGAAAAATTTGCCAAGTTAGGTAATAGCCAAGGTAAATATGTCATTAAGGCTACAGATGTACAAGATGCTGTAGATAAAATCCAAGATGTCATTGAGCCTAACGATGTTGTATTATTATCTCCTGCATGTGCAAGTTGGGATCAATACAACACATTCGAAGAACGTGGTGAGAAATTCATAGAAAGTTTCCGTGCACACTTGCCATCATACTAAAAGGGCGTGAAATCATATGGACGGTAAAACAAATAAAAACAACCATAACAAGCAAACGAATCACGAAAATAATCAAAATGATGATTTAAGTATGTTCCGTAGAAGTAACGACTTTAGAACTAGAAAAAGGAAGAAGTTTAAAGATAAAGTTGACGATGAGCAATCATTTTCATCGAGTTTTGATGACAATGACAAAGAGAGAAAAAATAGGAACAACAATGAAATGGATTCTAGGCAATATGAAGATCATAATACTCATCAGTATGAACATTATGGCCAAAATCAACCTGATGCGGAATCTATGCACACCACTCAAGAGTTGGAACAGTCATATTCAGATGATTATCATGAAACTGAACGTGACATAGAGAAGAATGAATCGTCAAATGATATAAACAGTACTGCAACTAAGACCAAAACAGCTACTAAAAAACATAAAAATAAAGATAAAAAATCTAAAGAGAATTGGTTTCAAAAGTTAACAGGAAAGCCAAAGTCATCTGATAAGGAAGCTAAAACCGATCGCAAACAACAGGATTACGATAGTAAGGTGACACAATTTAATTCACCTACATTAGAAGAAAAAAGAGCACAACGTCGACAACGACAAAAAAGAATTCAATATACAGTCATAACAGTATTGGTGTTATTAATCGTGATATTTTTACTTTATATGTTTACACCATTAAGTAAAATTTCTAATGTGAAAATTGAAGGTAATCATAATGTGAGTAAAAGTCAGATAAATAAGGCATTAGATGTAAAGCCAAGCTCACGTATGTATACATTTAGTAAAAGTAAAGCTCGGAACAATTTGAAGGAAAAAGAATTAATTAAAGATGTTAAAATAACAAAAGTAATACCTAATACATTAAATGTAAACGTAACTGAATATCAGGTTGTTGGCTTGGAAAAATCTAAAGATAACTATGTACCTGTGTTAGAAGATGGCAAAGAATTAAAAGATTATAAAGGCGATATTTCACATGATGTACCAATTATCGATGGATTTAAAGAAGGCAAAAAAGAAAAAATGATACAAGCACTATCTGAAATGTCACCTAAGGCAAGAAATTTAATTGCAGAAATAAGCTATGCGCCAGATAAGAATAAACAAAACAGAATTAAAATTTTCACTAAAGATAACATTCAAGTGATTGGTGACATTACGACTATTGCGGATAAAATGAAGTATTATCCTCAAATGTCAGAATCATTATCTCGAAGTGATTCTGGCGACTTAAAAACAGATGGATACATTGATCTCTCAGTAGGTGCATCATTTATTCCATATAAAAATAGTACAGGTGCACAATCAGAATCTGAACAAAGTGTATCGCAAACATCACAGAAAGAAACAGATGCTAAAGAAGAACTTCAGAGTGTGTTAAATAAAATTAATAAAGATTCAAAAGAAAATAATTAAAAAATTTTGATATTAGTATGTGTTTATAGTTCACAAGCTTATCAACGTATTGTAAACTAAACATAGTGTATTTTAATAGTAACTTGTCAGGAGGTGCCTATCTATGGAGGAACATTACTATGTAAGCATAGATATTGGTTCATCAAGTGTTAAAACAATAGTAGGCGAAAAATTTCACAATGGAATAAATGTGATAGGTACAGGACAAACCTATACAAGCGGTATAAAAAATGGTTTAATTGATGACTTTGATATTGCTAGACAAGCTGTCAAGGATACAATTAAAAAGGCTTCTATCGCTTCAGGTGTAGACATCAAAGAAGTATTCTTAAAATTACCTATCATAGGAACTGAAGTGTATGATGAATCAAATGAAATAGAATTTTATGAAGATACTGAAATTAACGGAACTCACATTGAATCTGTACTTGAGGGTATTAGAAATAAAAATGATGTTCCTGAAACAGAAGTGATTAACGTTTTCCCAATTCGATTTGTTGTAGATAAGGAAAATGAAGTATCAGATCCAAAAGAATTAATCGCAAGACACTCACTTAAAGTGGATGCTGGCGTTATTGCTATTCAAAAATCAATTTTAATTAATATGATTAAATGTGTTGAATCATGTGGTGTAGATGTATTAGATGTATATTCTGATGCATATAACTACGGATCAATCTTATCAGCAACTGAGAAAGAACTTGGCGCATGTGTGATTGATATCGGTGAAGATTTAACACAAATTGCCTTCTATGAACGTGGCGAATTAGTAGATGCTGATTCAATAGAAATGGCTGGTCGTGATATTACTGATGATGTGGCACAAGGTTTAAATACGTCATATGACACGGCTGAAAAGATAAAACATCAATATGGACATGCATTTTATGATTCAGCTTCAAGCCAAGATGTATTCACAGTAGATCAAATTGATAGTGAAGAACATGTTCAGTATACTCAAAAAGATTTAAGCGACTTTATTGAAGCAAGAGTTGAAGATATATTCTTCGAAGTATTTGATGTATTACAAGAGTTAGGTTTAACTAAAGTTAACGGTGGTTTCGTTGTAACAGGTGGTTCAGCTAATCTATTAGGCGTAAGAGAATTATTACAAGATATGGTTAGTGAAAAAGTGAGAATTCACACACCTTCACAAATGGGAATTAGAAAACCAGAATTTTCATCTGCGATTTCTACTATTTCTAGTAGTATCACTTTTGATGAGTTATTAGATTATGTTACAATTAATTATCATGATAATGAGGAATTTGAAGAGGAAGTTATCGAATCTGATGAAAGAGATACTGACTCTAAATCAAGCGGTTTCGATTGGTTCAAACGCAAATCGAACAAAAAAGATGTTTATGAGGATGAGCCTGAAGCACCTCATGAAGAATATGACGACCGCGAAGCTCATCTAGAAGAAGATCATCATAATGCTCAAGGTAAAGACAAAGAAGAAGGTAAATTTAAAAAACTCATGAAATCTTTATTTGAATGATTATTGGCCATTAAAACTAGGAGGAAATTTAAATGTTAGAATTTGAACAAGGATTTAATCATTTAGCGACTTTAAAAGTCATCGGTGTAGGTGGCGGCGGTAACAATGCTGTAAACCGTATGATTGACCACGGAATGAATAATGTAGAATTTATCGCTATTAATACGGATGGACAAGCTTTAAACTTATCTAAAGCTGAATCAAAAATCCAAATTGGTGAAAAATTAACTCGTGGATTAGGTGCTGGTGCTAACCCAGAAATTGGTAAAAAAGCTGCTGAAGAATCACGCGAACAAATTGAAGATGCTATCCAAGGTGCAGATATGGTATTCGTAACTGCAGGTATGGGTGGCGGTACTGGTACTGGTGCTGCTCCTGTAGTAGCTAAGATTGCTAAAGAAATGGGAGCATTAACAGTTGGTGTTGTTACTCGTCCATTTGGTTTCGAAGGACGTAAACGTCAAACACAAGCTGCTGCCGGCGTTGAATCAATGAAAGCTGCTGTAGATACATTAATCGTTATTCCTAACGACCGTTTATTAGATATCGTAGACAAATCAACACCTATGATGGAAGCATTTAAAGAAGCTGACAACGTATTACGTCAAGGTGTACAAGGTATCTCTGATTTAATTGCTGTATCTGGTGAAGTTAACTTAGACTTTGCTGACGTTAAGACAATCATGTCTAACCAAGGTTCAGCATTAATGGGTATTGGTGTTTCATCTGGTGAAAATAGAGCAGTTGAAGCAGCTAAAAAAGCAATTTCTTCCCCATTACTTGAAACATCAATTGTTGGTGCTCAAGGTGTGCTTATGAATATTACTGGTGGCGAATCACTATCATTATTCGAAGCACAAGAAGCTGCGGATATCGTACAAGATGCTGCAGATGAAGATGTAAATATGATCTTCGGTACAGTAATCAATCCAGAATTACAAGATGAAATTGTAGTAACAGTTATTGCTACTGGATTTGAAGATAAACCATCATCTCAAGGTCGTAAAGCGTCTAGTACTGGATTTGGTTCAAGTGTAAATAGCACTTCATCAACTTCTTCAGTTGGTAAAGAAGAATCAATGAGCAGTTCTGCATCAAGTTCATCATCTGATAGTGCGACTGAAGGAAGTCATACGACTAAAGACGATGATATTCCAAGCTTTATCAGAAATAGAGAAGAAAGACGTTCAAGAAGAACAAGACGTTAATCGTATCTTAACCATAATATTTAAAGTCATCAGAATTATTTCTGATGACTTTTTAATTTATTTGAATAGTGATTTTTAAATAGTCGTTGAAGCATAATTTAATTGTTTTTAAAATAATTAGTTTTAAGAATAGAAATAATAGTTTTAATTTAAATACGAATAAGAATGCTATATAATAGTTCTATAAAACATATTTAGACACTTTAATCGTTATTAATGAAAATTCATACTTAAGGTTGTGAAATAGTTGACTGAAAAATTTATAAAACAAAATCATTTTTTAGCATATAAAGACGATAAAATGACACATACTACTCTTGGTTTTACGACACGTGAGGGTGGCTTAAGTATGTATCCTGAAAAAGCCTTTAATATGGCTAGATATGTTGATGATCGACAAGAAAACATTACACATCATCAAACCATATTAGCTAATATGATTGGCTTCCCCCGTAATGAATGGGTTTTTCCGATACAAACACATGAGAATAAAATTGCTAAGATAACATCGAATGATAAAGGTGTAAATATTGATGCTATTACGAATGATTTACATGGTATAGATGGATTGTATACATATGAGCCCAATATATTATTAACGATGTGTTACGCAGATTGTGTGCCTGTTTATTTCTATAGCGAGAAGCATCATTATATTGGACTCGCTCATGCAGGTTGGCGTGGTACATACGGAGAAATCGTTAAAGAAATGGTTCGACATATTGATTTTGATTTAACTGACTTAAATGTAGTTATCGGTCCAGCTACATCTAATTCATATGAGATTAATGATGATATTAAAATGAAATTTGAAAGTCTAGATATTGATACAACTCAATTTATTGATACACGTGATAGTGATAGACACGGTATAGATTTAAAAAAGGCCAACTCATTATTATTACAAAGTGTAGGTGTACCGGAAAGTAATATTTATATTACAGACTATGCTACATCTGAAAACTTAGATTATTTCTTTTCTTATAGAGTTGAAAAAGGACAAACTGGACGAATGTTAGCATTTATAGGAAGAAAGCAAGGTGATTCATAATGCATGAAGTGAAAGAGAATCTCGCACAAATCAATTCAGAAATCAATGAGCATAGAGAAAAAAGTAACATTTCAACACAGCCTAACGTGATTGCAGTAACAAAGTATGTTACAATAGAGCGAGCTAAAGAAGCATATCAAGCTGGAGTTCGACATTTTGGAGAAAATAGACTTGAAGGGTTTAAAGAGAAAAAAGAAGCATTACCAAAAGATGCTGTACTTCATTTTATTGGCTCTTTACAATCTAGAAAGGTTAAAGATGTCATCAATGATGTTGATTATTTTCATGCTTTAGATAGAATGAGTTTAGCTAAAGAAATTAATAAGCGTGCCGAGCATACAATATCTTGTTTCTTACAAGTGAATGTTTCAGGTGAATCATCCAAACATGGGATTAGTTTAGATGAAGTAAATGCTTTTATTGATGAAATTAAACAATTCGAAAATATAAAAATAGTCGGTTTAATGACGATGGCACCATATACAGATGACGATGGGTACATACAGTCATTATTTAGAAAATTACGAACAAAAAGAGATGAAATTAAACAACTCAATTTAGAATATGCACCATGTGAAGAATTGTCGATGGGTATGAGTAATGACTATCCAATTGCAATTAAAGAAGGTGCAACATTTGTGAGAATTGGGACTAAACTTGTAGGAGAATAGGAGTGAGCCCCTTGGCTTTAAAAGATTTATTTAATGGATTTTTTGTTGTTGAAGATGAAGAAGAAGTGGAAGTACCTGAGGAACGTGAACCTGAGCGTGATCGTAAACCAGAACGTGAAGTAGAATCGCCAAAAGAACCTGTGCAACAACCAGCAGCATCTAAAACAAGTGCGATTAAATCTGTACCTCAAAAAAGTACATCAAGATATAATACAACTTCCGAAGAAAGGAATTATCGTATGAGTAATAATTCTAAATCGAATACAAGAAATGTTGTAACAATGAATAATAACGTTCAATCAAATTACGCTGCACAAGAAAGTTCAAAAATGTGTTTATTTGAACCACGTGTTTTCTCAGATACTCAAGATATCGCAGATGAATTAAAAAATCGTCGTGCGACATTAGTTAACTTACAACGAATCGACAAAGTATCTGCAAAACGTATCATTGATTTCTTAAGTGGTACTGTTTATGCCATTGGTGGCGATATCCAACGTGTTGGTACAGATATTTTCTTATGTACGCCTGATAACGTCGAAGTTGCTGGTAGTATTACAGATCATATTGAAAACATGGAGCAACATTACGAATAAGGAGCTAACGTATGGACATTGGATTACTTAATACAATTTTCCAATTTATCATTTGGATTGTCCAAATTTATTATTTTGGTATGATTGTATATTTCTTTACATCTTGGGTACCAAGTATACGTGAATCTAAATTTGGTGAAATACTGGGAAAAATTTATGAACCATTTTTAGAACCATTTAGAAAAATCATTCCTCCGATTGGAATGATTGATATTTCATCAATTGCTGCAATTATAGTATTAGTTTTATTCCAAAGAGGACTAGTAACTATTTTTAACATGATTTTAGCTTATTTAGCGAGATAGTTAGAATAAACAGCAATATAGATATGATGATCATAAACGAGGTGATTGGAAGCATTCCATGTTGCCTCGTTTTATTATTGTTTAGTTATAAAAATGATATTTTAAATAAATCACATTAAAGTTAAGTGAGGGATGAGCAATCGATATTTATCAACATTTTAGAAAAGAAGAACAAAGCATGATTGATATTTTAATTGATAAATGTGAACAAGCTGAACGTCACTATTCGCCTGTACTAACCACATTCCTAGACCCAAGAGGGCAATATATTTTAGAAGTGATAGTCGGCAGTTACGAAGATTTGAAAGTATATTTTAATGGTGGACCGAGAGCAGAACGACAACGTGCCGTGATTGCACCATCATATTATGAACCAGATGAAAGTGACTTTGAACTCACATTAATTGAAATAGATTATCCTGAAAAGTTTGTAACTATTCAACATCAACACGTTTTAGGTACGTTGATGTCTTTAGGAATCGATAGAAGTCAACTTGGCGATATCATTGTTGGAGAACGTATTCAATTTGTTTTGACAAAAGCATTAGAATCATTTATTATGTTAGAATTCACTAGAATCAAAGGTGCTACAATTAAACTTAATTCTATTCCGTTGAAAGATATGATACAATCAGAAGAGAATTGGAAGATTCACAGTTCAACAGTGAGTGCACTTAGACTTGATGTTGTATTAAAAGACATGATTCATAAATCAAGATCTATTGCGAAACAACTTATAGAGAAGAAGAGAGTCAAAGTGAATCATACCATTATTGATTCACCAGATTTTCAATTAGAAATGAATGACTTACTTTCCATACAAGGATTCGGAAGAGCTCAAGTAACCGATATTGGTGGAAGAACGAAAAAAGATAAAATACACATAACCTATCATACATTATTTAAATAGTGTAAAATTAAGGAGGATACACAATGCCTTTTACACCAAGTGAAATTAAAAGCAAAGAGTTTACTCGTGTGAAAAATGGTTTAGAACCTACTGAAGTTGCAAACTATTTAGACCAGTTAAGTACTGAAATAGAACGTTTAAAAGAAGATAAAAAACAACTTGAAAAAGTCATCGAAGAAAGAGATACTAATATTAAGTCTTATCAAGATGTTCACCAATCAGTTAGCGATGCTTTAGTACAAGCTCAAAAAGCTGGTGAAGAAACAAAATTAGCAGCGAATAAGGATGCAGAGGCAACAATTGCTAAAGCACAAGCGCAAGCAGACCAAATTGTTAACGATGCAATCGAGAAAGCACGTCGCTTAGCTTTCCAAACTGAAGATATGAAACGTCAATCTAAAGTATTTAGATCACGTTTCCGTATGCTAGTTGAAGCGCAATTAGACTTATTAAAGAATGAAGATTGGGATTACTTATTAAATTATGATTTAGATGCTGAACAGGTCACTTTAGAAGATATTCATCATTTGAATGATAACGATTTAACAGAAGAAGAAAAAGCTATGAAAAATAATGCGCAAAGTCAATCACAATCAACACAAACTTCAGAGACTACATCAACGTCTCAAAGCGATTCAACAAGTACAAGTCAATCCGAATCAACGAGTTTAAAATAATAATTAAATTTGAAGTCAGACACGTAAGAAACACTACACTTATTACAGCGAATTAGGAAATGGTGGGAGCCTAATATAAGACTGTTTCTTATATCACTGACTGATAATGATGAATAAAGAACCAAGAGAGAACTCTAAGTTGAGTTAATCAGGGTGGTACCGCGGTATAACCGTCCCTGTTAATTGAACTTAGAGTTCTTTTTTATAATTAGGAGGAATGAAAGTATATGAATTATAAAGATACGTTATTAATGCCCAAAACAGAATTTCCAATGCGAGGCGGTTTACCAAATAAAGAACCAAAAATCCAAGAGCAATGGGATGCAGACAATCAATATCAAAAAGCTTTAGAGAAAAACAAAGGTAATGCCTCATATATTTTACACGATGGACCACCATACGCGAATGGTAGTTTACATATGGGTCATGCATTAAACAAAATTATTAAAGACTTTATTGTACGTTATAAAACAATGCAAGGTTTTTATGCACCATATGTACCAGGTTGGGATACACATGGTCTTCCAATTGAACAAGCATTGACTAAAAAAGGTGTAGATCGTAAAAAAATGTCTACAGCCGAATTTAGAGAAAAATGTAAAGAATTCGCTCTAGAGCAAATTGAAATTCAAAAGAAAGATTTCAAACGTCTAGGTGTACGTGGTGACTTTAACGATCCATATATCACATTGAAACCTGAATATGAAGCTGCTCAAATTCGATTATTCGGTGAAATGGCAGAAAAAGGACTTATTTATAAAGGTAAAAAGCCAGTCTATTGGTCACCATCTAGTGAATCATCTCTAGCAGAAGCGGAAATCGAATATCATGATAAACGTTCAGCATCAATTTACGTTGCATTTGATGTTAAAGATGATAAAGGTGTAGTAGATAAAGATGCTCAATTCATTATCTGGACAACTACACCTTGGACAATTCCTTCTAATGTTGCGATTACTGTTCATCCGGAATTAAAATACGGACAATACAATGTAAATGGCAAAAAATATATTATTGCTCAAGCATTAGCTGAAACAGTAGCAGAAGCTTTAGAATGGGATCAAGATACGATTCAACTTGAAAAAGAATTTACAGGTAAAGAATTAGAATATGTTGAAGCACAACATCCATTCTTAGATCGTACTTCATTAGTTATTAACGGTGAACATGTTACAACTGATGCTGGTACAGGTTGTGTTCATACAGCACCTGGACACGGGGAAGACGACTACATTGTTGGACAAAAATATGATTTACCAGTGATTAGTCCATTAAATGATAAAGGTGTCTTCACTGAAGAAGGTGGACCTTTTGAAGGTATGTTCTATGATAAAGCGAATAAAGCAGTAACAGACTTATTAACTGAGAAAGATGCATTGTTAAAATTAAACTTTATTACGCATAGTTATCCTCACGATTGGAGAACGAAAAAACCAGTTATCTTCCGTGCAACACCACAATGGTTTGCATCTATTAATAAAGTGAGACAAGACATTTTAGATGCAATTGAAGATACTCAATTTAAAGTAGATTGGGGTAAAACACGTATTTATAATATGATTCGTGACCGTGGTGAATGGGTAATTTCACGTCAACGTGTTTGGGGCGTACCACTTCCTGTGTTTTATGCAGAAAATGGTGACATCATCATGACCAAAGAAACTGTAAATCACGTTGCAGATTTATTTGAACAACATGGTTCTAATATTTGGTTTGAAAAAGAAGCCAAAGATTTATTACCTGAAGGCTTCACACATCCAGGTAGTCCAAATGGTGAATTTACGAAAGAAAATGACATCATGGATGTTTGGTTTGATTCTGGTTCATCTCATAGAGGTGTGCTTGAAACACGTCCAGAATTAAGTTTCCCAGCTGACTTATACTTTGAAGGTAGTGACCAATACCGTGGTTGGTTTAACTCATCTATTACAACTTCTGTTGCTACAAGAGGACAAGCACCATATAAATTCTTATTATCTCATGGTTTCGTTATGGACGGAGAAGGTAAGAAAATGAGTAAATCATTAGGTAATGTCATCGTTCCTGATCAAGTCGTTAAACAAAAAGGTGCTGATATTGCACGTCTTTGGGTAAGTAGTACAGACTATTTAGCAGATGTACGTATTTCAGATGAAATCTTAAAACAAACATCTGATGTATATCGTAAAATCAGAAATACATTAAGATTTATGTTAGGTAATGTGAGTGATTTCAATCCTGAAACTGATAGCATTGCTGAAGCGGAGTTATTAGAAGTAGATCGTTATTTATTACATCGTTTACGTGAATTTACTGCAAGCACAATTAACAATTATGAAAACTTTGATTATCTTAATATCTATCAAGAAGTTCAAAACTTTATTAATGTTGAATTAAGTAACTTCTACTTAGATTATGGTAAAGATATTCTATATATCGAAGAACGTTCTTCACATAAACGTCGTAGTATGCAAACAGTACTTTATCAAATCTTAGTTGATATGACTAAGTTGCTTGCACCAATTTTAGTGCATACAGCAGAGGAAGTTTGGTCACATACACCTCACGTTAAAGAGGAAAGTGTTCACTTAGCTGATATGCCTAAAGTTGAAGAGGTAGATCAACAATTATTAGATAAATGGAATACATTTATGAATTTACGTGATGATGTGAACCGTGCTTTAGAAGCAGCACGTAATGAAAAAGTAATTGGTAAATCATTAGAAGCTAAAGTTGTGATTGGTAGTAATCAAGACTTTAATGCTACAGAGTTCTTACAACAATTTGATGATTTACAACAATTATTCATTACGTCACAAGCGGAGGTTGTTGATCAAGTTGATAACGGCGTATCATATCAACATGGTGACATCCGTATTGAACATGCAGAAGGTGAAAAATGTGAAAGATGTTGGAACTATAGTGATCAATTAGGTTCTGTTGGTGAACTAGATCATTTATGTCCACGTTGCCAAGAAGTCGTTAAAACACTAATTTAATCGTTAATGTAATATTCAAACTGTTAGCAAAGTCGAATGATTTTGCTAACAGTTTTTATTTTGCAATGACTTGAGACAGTATGGGTATAAATAAATCGTATTGATAAGCATTGCAATTAAGTTGCTTTTGTTTTGATTTTTTTGCATAATATTTAAAATATGAGTCATAATTCATAAGTAAAGATAGTTATATAGATAAGTTATTTTGAAAGAGGTACATGGAATGTTTCATAATAAAGATGCAAATTTTGTCAACGGAATAACGATTAATGTGAGAGATAAAGATGCGCTCAAACCATTTTACGAACAGATTTTAGGATTTAATATTGTCAATGAAACGATGACAAGTATTCAATATGAAGTGGGCATGTCAAACCATTTTATTACTTTAAATGAAATTGCTAATGGTAGAGAACCTCTAATGTCAGAAGCTGGGTTATTCAATATAGGCATTATGCTGCCTTCATTATCGGATTTAGCTGATTTGTTAGTACAATTAAGCGACTATGAAATCCCGGTAAATGGTGGGGAACAAAGTGTAGCCACATCTCTATTTATCGAAGATCCAGAAGGAAATGGTTTGAAGTTCTATGTCGATCAAGATTTTGAAGAATGGCATTATGAAGATGACAAAGTGTTACTTAATATCGTACCAATTAATGTACCACGTTTATTAAATGAAGTATCAGATGAAAAATGGCATGGTATACCAGATGACACAAAAATAGGTACCTTGCATTTGAAGTCGATTCGTATTTCTGAAGTTAAACCATACTATTTCAATTATTTTGGTTTGGAAGAATCTGCATATATGGATGATTACTCGCTCTTTTTATCCTCACAACATTATCATCATCATTTAGCACTAAATCAATGGATTTCTGGAACCAAACGGGTGGATAATGCACATTCTTATGGCTTAGCGCTTGTAGACTTTCATTATCCTGAAACGACACATTTAAATATCAAAGGACCAGATGGGATATACTTTAGATTTAATTTTATAAAAGAAGCGTGATGAAGTGAAGAAAAGTATTGTTTGGATGTTATTTATTACGATTAGCCTAACGCTAGCAGCAATTTTTGATGGTTTGAATAATCAAGATATGACTGAACCTAAAAATCATTTATTCGATTTTAATCCGATGAAATATAATACGTATCAAAAAGGACAATGTACATATTATGTTTTCGATAAGGTGAGAGAAGACCATCATCAAATTGCAAACTCTTGGCATGACGCTAAAGATTGGGCGAAAAATGCTAAAAAAGATCAATATAAAGTCAATCAACATCCTAAAGAAGGTTCGATTTTACAGACGACTGAAGGGAAATATGGTCATGTAGCCTATATTGAAAAAGTGAACGAGGATCAATCATTATACATTTCAGAAATGAATTTTAAAAAGCCATATGAAATATCAAATAGAACTATACCAGCGAATGACGTTGATCAATATCAATATATTCATCCTAAAGAAAATCAACATATATCCTAATGATGAAATGAGTGCAGGCTAGGATATTAATATATTTCAAGTTACATTCATATATAGGCTGTAGGTGACTTACACATGAGTATTGACTCATGTGTTCAAATTAAGCTTTAGAGGTATACATGAACTAAAGTTCATGCATAAAACCGTCTAAGTAATAAATTACAAAGACGGTCTAATGTACCAAGCTTTTTCGTTTCTAGTCAACCTTGCCGTGGGGACGGGCCCCAAACATAGAGAATTTCGAAAAGAAAATCTACAGACAATGCAAGTTGGGGATGGACAACAATAAAGAAATACTTTTACTTTAGAAATTAGTATTTCTTATGCATGAGTTTCACTCATGTATTTCTATTTTAAAGTACATATTAGCTGCGGCTAATGCGTAAGAACCACTACATCATAAATGATTAGTGTTTCTTTATTATTTCTGCCTTACTCCTATATGTTTTAGCAAATATTTATTATGAAGCTAACCTGTTTTTATACTCTTGTTTAAGATATAATGAAAGTTGTTGTAAAAAGTGATGAATGGTTCTGAATGGAGGAACATGAATGAAAAAGAAATATTATGTCGGTATTTCATTACTCGTAGCCTTTTTAATCATAGTCATTGACCAAGTGACAAAATGGATTATTGCTAGTTCAATGAAAATAGGCGATTCTTACGAAGTGATACCCAATTTTTTAAATATAACGTCACATAGAAATAATGGTGCTGCTTGGGGAATATTAAGCGGTAAAATGTTCTTCTTTTATATTATTACAGTGATTATTTTAATTGTGCTCGTATTGTTCTTTATAAAAGAAGCGCAATATAATTTATTTATGCAGTTAGCGATAAGTTTATTATTTGCAGGTGCTTTAGGAAATTTCATTGATCGTTTATTAAATGGAGAAGTTGTTGATTTTATTGATACAAATATTTTTGGATATGATTTTCCTATCTTCAATGTAGCCGATTCAAGTTTAACAATTGGTGTGATATTAGTCATTATTGCACTACTTAAAGATACAACAAATAAAGGTTAGGAGGTCTGATTATGGAAACGTATGAATATACGATTACAGATAGTAATCATGTTGGACAGAGATTAGATAAAGTATTACCAGAATTAAATAGTGATTGGTCACGTAGCCAAATTCAAGATTGGATTAAAGAAGATCTTGTGAAAGTTAATGACAAAGTGGTCAAACCCAATTATAAAGTGAAGCAAAATGACAATATCGTTGTGACTGAACAAGAAGTCGTTGAAGCAGATATCACACCGGAAAATTTAAATCTTGATATATATTATGAAGATGATGATGTAGCTATTGTTTATAAACCAAAAGGGATGGTAGTTCATCCATCACCAGGCCATTACACTGGTACGTTAGTTAATGGGTTGATGTATCAAATTAAAAATTTATCTGGTATTAACGGTGAAATTCGTCCAGGTATCGTGCATCGTATTGATATGGATACATCTGGTTTATTGATGGTTGCTAAAAATGACATTGCACACCGTGGTTTAGTTGAACAATTAATGGCTAAATCAGTTAAGCGTAAATATGTTGCATTAGTTCATGGTAATATTCCACATGACTATGGAACAGTGGATGCACCTATTGGACGTAATAAAAAAGACCGTCAAGCGATGGCAGTAGTAGATGATGGAAAAGAAGCAGTAACACATTTTAACGTTTTAGAACATTTTAAAGATTATACTTTAATAGAATGTGAACTCGAAACAGGCCGTACGCACCAAATTCGTGTGCATATGAAATATATCGGTTTCCCATTAGTTGGAGACCCTAAATATGGTCCTAAAAAAACATTAGATATTGGCGGACAAGCCTTACATGCAGGTGTAATAGGATTTGAGCATCCAGTTACTCATGAATATATTGAAAGAACAGCAGAGTTACCTCAAGAATTTGAAGATTTATTAGCCGATATTAGAAAAAGAGATGCCTAGAAAATGGCATAAAAATAATAAATACTATCACAGCTCTTAAATGATGTCCCATTGTCATTTAGGGGCTTTTTTATAATCAAAAGAAATATGTTAAATAATGTAGGAAGTTCATTTATAGAGTAATTATAAAATGAGTTATAGGTTCTATAGAATAAAATATATGAACATAACATGTAATATGCTATGATATGTTGAAAACAAAGTGAAAGTAGGAACAAACTAAATGGAAACATCGTATCAACCTCGACATTTACAAGAGAAAAGTGCGGGATTTCATGAATTATTTTTTGATTTAATATTTGTTTATGCAATGCAGAAGATGGCACATGTCATTTTAAATGTACATGGGGGGACCATATCATCTGAATTATTTTTAAAGTATATCATTATGAGTGTGTTTTTATGGATATTATGGTCGCATCAAACATTTTATACAAATAGATTTGGAGAAACGACAACTAAAGATGTCATATTTATGATGTTTAACTTGTTTGTATTAGTATTTTTATCAAATAGTTTATATCCTGATTTCGAAAAGACATTCTTTCCATTCTTTCTATGTATTGGAATTCTATATTTGAGTATAAGTATTCAATATAGTTTGCATTTAAATAAAACAAAGCATAAATCTGATTATAAAACGTGTCAGGCATTTGCAATTGTTGCATTAATCGTTGCAATCCTTTCATTAGTATCTCTTGTATTACCAAAAAGTATTCATTATATTCCAGGGTTTTTAGGATTATTTATTGCTTCAACAGGCTTGATTCCATACCGAAAATATTTATATCAATCACCTGTGAATTTATCACATTTAGTTGAAAGATTCTCGTTGTTGACGATTATTATATTTGGTGAGGTTTTAGTTGGTTTAACATCTATATTTAGTATTGAGCATTTCAATTATATTTATATATTTCAATTTTTAATCGTTGTAAGTTTATTCGGAACATATTGGTTAGTGACTGAAAGTCATATTAATTTACATCAAACGACCATTGGTTTCCAACTCGTTTATACACACTTATTAATTAATATCGCATTAGGTATTTTAAATGCTGCTGTTATTTTTAGTGATTCTCATCAGTTAAGTTCAAAGTTTGAAATCTGTATGATGCATGGTAGTATTTTATTATTTTATATTGGTGTTTGGATTAATACGACATATTTTCATAAAGAACTTAAAAACATCAATTATATTATAATCGGCGCAATACTGTTGGTTTTATCATTTATCATTAGTATGTTTTTTAATGGTTATCAAGATGTAATGATTATCAGTATCGCAATTGCAAATATTTTAGTTATGCTTTTGTATTATAAAAATATAAAAAAAACGTACCAAGTCTGTGATTAAATAAAATACCGCTAGCGATGCAAATGACATAATATAGTAAACATTTAAAAAATGTTAATCAATCAAGTATTTTCTTAGAAAAGACGTTGACTATTTGCAACTTTAGGATTAAACTAATAACAGTTTAAATATAAAAGTAGTCTTTAAAGATAAGTCCAGAGAGGCTTCAAAGACATGAAAATGATACTGATATACATGATTGTTATTAATTTAATGAGATGATAACTAACGATCAATCATTGAATGATTGCATAACAAACAGTTAAGAATATGTGTGGAATATTGTTTAGTTACACTAGGGCTAAATTGATATCACGCATTATCTATATATCAACCTCATGTCTTTGTTAAAGACGTGAGGTTTTTTTGATATGAATAAGAGATAGAGGTGAGACAATGTCTGAACGTATCATAATGGATGAAGCAGCAATTCAACGTACAGTTACTCGAATTGCACATGAAATATTAGAGTATAACAAAGGTACTGAGAATTTGGTATTACTAGGCATTAAAACACGTGGTGCATATTTAGCTTATCGTATTCAAGAAAAAATAAATATGATAGAGCAACAACTTCTACCAACAGGCACAATTGATATTACACAATTCCGTGATGATATCGATCATGTTTCGAAGCAATCATTCGACAAAGCTTTTGAAATAGATGTAGATATTACAGGAAAAGTTGTTATTATCATTGATGACGTCTTATACACTGGAAGAACGGTTAGAGCGTCATTAGATGCCATCTTATTACATGAGAGACCAATTAAAATTGGATTAGCTACGCTAGTTGATCGAGGCCACAGAGAGCTTCCAATTCGCGCAGATTTTGTAGGAAAAAATATACCAACTGCACGCGATGAATCCGTTAAAGTATACTTAACTGAAAAGGATTCAACTAATGCAGTTATAATAGAATAATATCCCTTTTAAAGCAGTACGAGAGACTGAAAAAGGTGAAATGAATATATGAGCAAAGTAGTTACAATAGAATTATTATGTTAACTACTGTATTTAAATAGCTTAAATACTTCATATCATTCGCTTTAGTCTCTTTGCATAACTGTATGTAAAGAGATTTTTTTATGAAAGGAAATGAATCACCATGGAAAATGAACAAATGTTTGAAAGAACGGTACAACCAGTATTAGATGTACAAGACAAACCAAAGCCAGCACAGTGGGCGTTTTTAAGCTTGCAACACTTATTTGCAATGTTTGGATCGACAGTACTTGTACCATTTTTAACCGGACTGCCTATTTCAGCAGCATTATTAGCATCAGGAATTGGAACTTTGTTATACATACTTATTACCAAAGCTAAAATTCCAGCATATTTGGGATCTAGCTTTGCATTTATCACACCAATCATTACGGGATTAAGTACACATAGTTTAGGAGACATGTTAGTCGCACTCTTCATGAGTGGTTTAATGTACGTCATTATTGGTTTCTTAATCCGTTTTAGTGGGACAGGTTGGTTGATGCACTTATTACCACCAGTTGTAGTTGGACCTGTCATTATGGTCATTGGATTAAGCCTTGCACCAACTGCAGTTAACATGGCAATGTATGAAAATTCTGCAGACATGAAAGGTTATAACTTAAGCTATTTAGTCGTTGCATTAATTACGCTGATTGTAACAATCGTTGTACAAGGATTCTTCAAAGGATTCTTATCATTAATTCCTGTATTAATAGGGATCATAGTGGGTTATATCGTCTCTATCTTTATGGGATTGGTTAAATTTGCACCGATTGCAAAAGCAAAATGGTTAGCATTCCCGGATATTTACTTACCATTTAAAGATTATGTACCTTCCTTCCATTTAGGATTAGTGCTTGTCATGATTCCAGTTGTATTTGTAACTGTCAGTGAGCACATCGGACATCAAATGGTAATCAACAAAATTGTAGGTAAAAACTTCTTTAAAGATCCAGGTTTAGATAAATCAATCATAGGTGACGGTGTATCCACAATGGTTGCAAGTATTATAGGTGGACCACCAAGTACAACTTATGGTGAAAACATTGGTGTATTAGCGATCACGAAAATTTACAGTATCTATGTCATTGGTGGTGCTGCAGTCATCGCAATCGTACTTGCATTCATTGGTAAATTTACAGCACTTATTTCTTCCATACCAACACCGGTTATGGGTGGCGTGTCAATATTATTATTTGGCATTATCGCAGCAAGTGGTTTAAGAATGATTGTAGAAAGCAACGTTGATTTTGCTAACAATAGAAACTTAGTGATTGCATCAGTCATCTTAGTTATTGGAATAGGAAATTTATTAATCAATTTAAAAGGTATCGGCGTTAACTTACAACTTGAAGGAATGGCATTATCAGCTTTATCAGGCATTATCTTAAATTTAATCTTACCTAAAAAATAGTTAGATATTCTGAGGAGGCAAACAATGGAACATTTATTATCAATGGAAGATTTATCAAACGATGAAATTTATAGCTTAGTCAAAAAAGCAAGTCAGTTTAAATCTGGAGAAGTTAATGTACCACAATACAAAAATCATTTTGTAGCTAATTTGTTCTTTGAAAATTCAACAAGAACAAAATGTAGTTTTGAAGTTGCCGAACAAAAACTAGGATTGAATTTAGTTAATTTTGAAACGAGTACGTCGTCTGTACAAAAAGGAGAATCACTATATGATACTTGTAAGACATTAGAAAGTATTGGTGTAAACTTGTTAGTAATCAGACACTCTCAAAATGCATATTATGACGATTTGGAAGGACTAAATATACCTATTGCCAATGGTGGTGATGGTAGTGGACAACACCCGACTCAAAGCCTACTTGATTTAATGACTATTTATGAAGAATATGGAAAATTCGAAGGTTTAAACGTATTAATTTGTGGTGATATTAAAAATTCACGTGTTGCTAGAAGTAATTTCCATAGTTTAAAAGCTTTAGGTGCAAATGTCATGTTCGCGAGTCCTGATGAATGGGTAGATGATACAATAGAAGCATCATACGTTAACATTGATGATGTGATTGAAAAAGTTGATATTGTGATGTTACTTAGAGTTCAGCACGAAAGACACGGCATTACAGGAAAAGCTAACTTTGAAGCTGAAAATTATCATCAACAATATGGGTTAACTAAGGAAAGATATGATAAATTAAAGAAAGAAGCTATTGTCATGCATCCAGCTCCAGTCAATAGAGGTGTTGAAATTGAAAGTGACCTAGTAGAGGCACCTCAATCACGCATCTTTAAACAAATGGAAAATGGCATGTATTTAAGAATGGCAGTCATTGATGAGCTTTTAAAATAAGGAAGGGGTATTTAAATCATGAAACTAATTAAGAACGGTAAAATTATAAAAAATGGAAAATTAAAAAATACGGATATTCTTATTGACGGTAAAAGAATTAAAACGATTAGCAGTAAAATTGATTCTTCATCTGAAAATATTGAAGTTATAGATGCTAAAGGAAATTTAATCGCGCCTGGATTTGTAGATGTTCATGTACATTTACGTGAACCAGGTGGAGAACATAAAGAAACAATTGAAACTGGTACGAAAGCAGCTGCAAGAGGTGGTTTTACAACTATTTGTCCAATGCCAAATACAAGACCAGTACCAGATTCAGTGGAAAATATAAGAGCGTTAAGAGAAAAAATCAAAGATTCAGCACAAATTCGTGTCTTACCATACGCTTCTATTACAACTAGACAAGCAGGTAAAGAGTTAGTAGATTTCCAAGCTTTAGCAGATGAAGGTGTGTTTGCCTTTACTGATGATGGCGTTGGTGTACAACAAGCAAGTATGATGTATGCTGCTATGAAACAAGCTGCAAAAGTGAAAAAACCTATCGTAGCACATTGTGAAGATAATAGTTTAATATACGGTGGTGCTATGCACAAAGGTAAACGTAGTGAGGAATTAGGTATTCCAGGTATCCCAAATGTATGTGAATCAGTTCAAATTGCCCGAGACGTTCTATTAGCAGAAGCGACAGGTTGTCATTACCATGTATGTCACGTTTCTACTAAAGAAAGTGTTCGTGTCATTCGTGACGCTAAAAAAGCAGGCATTCATGTAACTGCAGAAGTAACACCTCATCACTTATTATTAACTGAAAATGATGTGCCAGGTGATGATGCAAATTACAAAATGAATCCACCATTAAGAAGTACAGAAGATCGTGATGCATTATTAGAAGGTTTATTAGATGGAACAATTGATTGTATCGCAACTGATCATGCACCTCATGCGAAAGAAGAAAAAGAACAACCAATGACAAAAGCACCATTCGGTATTGTAGGTAGTGAAACTGCATTCCCATTATTATATACGCACTTTGTTAGAAATGGTAATTGGTCATTAAAACAATTAATCGATTACTTAACAATTAAACCAGCAACTATCTTTAATCTTAATTATGGTAAGTTGCATAAAGATAGTTACGCAGACATCACAATTATTGATTTAGAAAATGAAAAAGAAATTAAAAGTGAAGATTTCTTATCTAAAGCTGACAACACACCATTTATTGGTGAAAAAGTATTCGGACATCCGGTATTAACAATGGTTAAAGGTGAAGTAGTATTTAAGGAGGAAAAATAGATGCTTTCAAAACGTTATCTAGTATTTGAAGACGGCTCTTATTATGAAGGGTATCAATTAGGTTCAGATGAACTTTCAATTGGCGAAATTGTATTTAATACAGCTATGACAGGTTATCAAGAAACGATTTCGGATCCATCATATACGGGTCAAATTATTACATTTACGTACCCATTAATTGGAAATTACGGTATCAATAGAGATGATTTTGAATCTTTAACTCCAACATTGAATGGTGTTGTTGTGAAAGAAGCAAGTACACATCCTAGTAATTTTCGTAATCAAAAGACTTTACACGAAGTATTAGTACAATACCAAATACCAGGTATCTCAGGGGTAGATACAAGAAGTATTACCCGTAAGATTCGTCAACACGGTGTATTAAGAGCCGGATTCACAGATAACAAAGCTGACATTGAAAGCTTAGTCCAACATTTAAAAACGACTGAATTACCTAGAGATGAAGTATCGACAGTTTCTACAAAAACACCTTATGTTTCTACAGGTTCAGATTTAAGTGTTGTCTTACTCGACTTTGGTAAAAAACAAAATATCGTTCGAGAGTTAAACATGCGTGGTTGTAATGTGACTGTTGTACCTTATAACACATCTGCAGAAGAAATCATCAAAATGTCTCCAGACGGTGTAATGCTATCTAATGGTCCTGGAGATCCAGAAGAAATTGATGTTGCTGTGAAAATGATTAACGGTATTCTTGGCAAAATTCCATTCTTTGGTATTTGCCTAGGCCACCAATTATTTGCTTTATCTCAAGGTGCTACATCATTCAAAATGAAGTTTGGACATAGAGGTGCCAACCACCCTGTTAAAAACTTAAGAACAGGTAAAGTCGACATTACAAGTCAAAACCACGGTTATTCAATTGACCGAGATTCATTAGAAAATACAGACTTAGAAGTCACTCATATTGCATTAAATGATGGTACTGTTGAAGGCTTAAGACATAAAACGTTACCTGCCTTTTCAGTTCAGTATCATCCAGAAGCAAGACCAGGTCCAAGTGATTCTAATTATTTATTTGACGAGTTTATTACTATGATGAATGAGTTCATCGAAAAGGAGCGTAATGTAAATGCCTAAGCGTAACGATATTCAAACAATTTTAGTAGTAGGATCGGGCCCAATTATTATTGGCCAAGCTGCGGAATTTGATTATGCAGGAACTCAAGCCTGTCTTGCACTTAAAGAAGAAGGGTATAGAGTGATCTTGGTTAACTCTAACCCAGCTACAATTATGACTGATAAAGAAATTGCAGATAAAGTATATATTGAACCTTTAACACATGATTTTATCGCACGTATCATTCGTAAAGAACAACCTGATGCTTTGTTACCAACTTTAGGTGGTCAAACAGGTTTAAATATGGCAATTCAGTTACATGACAGTGGTGTATTAGCTGCTAATAATGTGAAACTACTGGGAACTGAATTAGAATCAATTCAACAAGCTGAAGACCGTGAACTATTTAGAACATTGATGAATGATTTAGATGTTCCTGTACCAGAAAGTGATATTGTAAATACAGTTGAACAAGCTTTTAAATTTAAAGAAGAAGTGGGTTATCCATTAATCGTTCGACCAGCCTTTACAATGGGTGGTACAGGTGGCGGTATTTGCTATAACGATGATGATTTAAAAGAAGTTGTAACAAATGGTTTACATTATAGTCCAGCTACACAATGTTTAATTGAAAAATCAATTGCAGGTTTTAAAGAAATTGAATATGAAGTTATGCGTGATAAAAATGATAATGCCATTGTAGTATGTAATATGGAAAACATTGACCCAGTGGGTATCCATACAGGTGATTCCATTGTGGTTGCACCAAGTCAAACATTATCAGACGTGGAATACCAAATGCTAAGAGACGTTTCATTAAAAGTTATTCGAGCTTTAGGCATCGAAGGTGGATGTAATGTTCAGTTAGCGTTAGATCCAGATTCATTTAATTACTATATTATTGAAGTCAATCCACGTGTATCTCGTTCATCAGCATTAGCATCTAAAGCAACAGGTTATCCAATTGCCAAACTAGCTGCAAAGATTGCTGTTGGATTAACATTAGATGAAATGTTAAATCCAATTACAGGTACTTCATATGCAGCATTTGAACCGACATTGGATTATGTAATCTCTAAAATTCCACGTTTCCCATTTGATAAATTTGAAAAAGGTGAACGCGAATTAGGCACACAAATGAAAGCAACAGGTGAAGTAATGGCAATCGGCCGTACCTACGAAGAATCATTACTCAAAGCAATTCGTTCATTAGAATATGGTGTGCATCACTTAGGATTACCAAATGGAGAAAGTTTTGATTTAGATTACATTAAAGAAAGAATTAGTCATCAGGATGACGAAAGATTATTCTTCATCGGTGAAGCCATTCGTCGTGGTACAACACTAGAAGAAATTCATAATATGACTAAAATTGACTATTTCTTCTTAAATAAATTCCAGAATATTATTAATATTGAACATGAATTAAAAGCACATCAAGGCGATTTAGAATATCTTAAATATGCTAAAGATTATGGTTTCAGTGACAAAGTCATTGCTCATCGATTTGATATGACAGAAGAAGACGTCTATCAATTGAGAATTAACAACAATATTACGCCAGTATACAAAATGGTAGATACATGTGCGGCTGAATTCGAATCAACAACACCATATTATTATGGTACCTATGAAACTGAAAATGAATCCATTGTTACAGACAAAGAGAAAATTTTAGTTTTAGGTTCAGGTCCTATTCGTATAGGGCAAGGGGTTGAATTTGACTATGCAACAGTACATGCTGTGTGGGCAATTCAAAATGCTGGATATGAAGCAATTATTGTCAATAATAACCCAGAAACAGTATCAACTGACTTCTCTATTTCAGATAAATTATACTTTGAACCTCTTACTGAAGAAGATGTGATGAGTATCATTAATCTAGAACAACCAAAAGGTGTCGTTGTACAATTTGGAGGACAAACAGCTATTAATTTAGCAGATAAATTAGCTAAACATGGCGTGCAAATTCTAGGAACATCTTTAGAAGATTTAAACAGAGCTGAAGATAGAAAAGAATTTGAAGCGTTATTGCATACAATTGACGTACCACAACCTCAAGGTAAAACTGCGACTTCACCAAAAGAAGCATTAGAAAATGCACGTAATATTGGTTACCCAGTTGTTGTAAGACCTTCATATGTACTTGGTGGTCGTGCAATGGAAATTGTTGATAATGATAAAGAATTAGAAAACTATATGACACAAGCAGTTAAAGCTAGCCCAGAACATCCAGTGTTAGTTGATAGATACTTAACTGGTAAAGAAATCGAAGTCGATGCTATCTCAGATGGTGAAACAGTAATTATTCCAGGTATTATGGAACATATTGAACGTGCAGGTGTCCATAGTGGTGATTCTATCGCAGTATATCCACCTCAAACATTATCTCAAGAAGAAATTGAGACATTAGAAGATTATACGATTCGACTAGCGAAAGGCTTGAATATCGTTGGATTAATTAACATTCAGTTTGTGATTGCACATGACGGTGTTTATGTTTTAGAAGTAAACCCTCGTTCAAGTCGTACTGTACCATTCTTAAGTAAAATCACTGATATTCAAATGGCTCAACTCGCAATGCAAGCCATTATGGGTACAAAATTATCTTCACTTGGTTATAAAGAAGGTATTCAACCGTATTCAGAAGGGGTATTTGTTAAAGCACCAGTATTCAGCTTTAATAAATTGAAAAATGTTGATATCACTTTAGGACCTGAGATGAAATCAACTGGTGAAGTAATGGGTAAAGATCAAACATTAGAAAAAGCGCTATACAAAGGGTTAACAGGTAGTGGATTTGAAGTTAAAGATCATGGAACTGTATTGATGACTGTAAGTGATAAAGATAAAGAAGAAATTGTTAAAATTGCGCATCGTCTTAATGAAGTCGGTTATAAGATTTTAGCCACTAAAGGTACTGCTGAAAAATTAAATCAAAATGATATTCCAGTAGAAGTTGTAGGCAAAATCGGTGGTGAAAATGATTTACTCACTCGTATTCAAAATGGTGATGTACAAATCGTGATCAACACAATGACAAAAGGTAAAGAAGTGGAAAGAGATGGCTTCCAAATTCGTCGTACTACGGTAGAAAATGGTATCCCATGTCTTACATCACTTGATACTGCAAGTGCATTAACAAATGTTATAGAGAGTATGACATTTACAATGAGAAATATGTAAAACAAGTTCAATTAAATAAGCTAAAGTCTACATTTATTTTAAGATAAGTTCTTCAATTCATAGTTTTTAGCTATGGTTGAAGAACTTTCAATATAAGGAGTTACACGATGAAACAATTACCAATTATTGCATTAGATTTTGAATCAGCTGATAAAGTAAATGCATTTTTAGATCAATTCGATGAACCATTATTTGTTAAAGTTGGTATGGAATTATTCTATCAAACCGGACCTGAACTGATTAAATCTATTAAAGATAGAGGACATAGTATTTTCTTGGATTTAAAATTACATGATATTCCAAACACTGTGAGTAAAGCCATGGAAGGTTTAGCGAAGCTAGATGTGGATTTAGTCAATGTGCATGCAGCTGGTGGTAAGACAATGATGGAAGCGGCTATTAAAGGATTACGTCAACATAATAAACATACCAGAATCATTGCAGTGACTCAGTTAACATCAACTACAGAGACACAGTTACACGAAGAACAAAACATTCAAACGACAATTGAAGAGGCTGTATTAAACTATGCTAAGTTAAGTCAACAAGCTGGTTTAGATGGTGTGGTATGTTCACCACTTGAAGCGGAGTTAATAACTGCTCAACTAGGTAAAGATTTTATGAAGGTTACACCAGGTATTAGACCAGAAGGTGCCGCTCAAAACGACCAAAAGCGTATTACAACTCCCGAGCAAGCAAAACAATTAGGTTCAACACATATTGTCGTTGGACGACCTATAACACAGAGTGATGATCCAGTTAAAAGTTATCAAATTATTAAAGAAAGTTGGTTAGGTTAAATGGCTAAAGAAATTGCAAAGGCATTATTAGATATTAAGGCAGTATCACTTTCACCCAATGATTTATTTACATGGAGTTCAGGAATTAAATCACCTATCTATTGTGATAATCGTGTTACATTAGGTTATCCACTCGTACGTAATGCGATTAGAGATGGTTTAATCAAATTAATTAACGAAAAATTCGAAGATGTAGAAGTGATATCAGGAACTGCGACAGCAGGGATTCCACACGCTGCATATATTTCAGAAAAAATGGAATCACCTATGAACTATGTACGTTCAAAAAGTAAAAGTCATGGTAAGCAAAATCAAATCGAAGGTGCGAAAAGTGAAGGTAAGAAAGTCGTAGTTATAGAAGACTTAATTTCAACTGGCGGTTCTTCAATAACTGCAGTAGATGCATTAAAAGAAAGTGGTGCAGATGTATTAGGTGTTGTAGCTATCTTTACTTATGGATTAGCCAAAGCTGATGAAACATTTAATGAAGCGAAGATACCTTTCTATACATTAAGTAATTATAATGAGTTAATTGACGTTGCTAAAGAGCAAGGAGAAATTTCTGAAGATGATATTAAGACATTAGTTGAATGGAGAGATAACTTATCATAAGATAAGAGCATAGGTGGGATGACCATGAAAAAACAAAACAATAATAATAATTTGTATACATCCTTAAAACATTGTAATGCATTTTTAAGTAGAGAAGAGGACTATCGTGAAAATGTATACACCGATGCTCAGACTAATGAATCAACGATGGTTCAATTTCAGAAAGAGATGAGCCGAGATGCGTTTGTGCATTCAAGTGATATATTTAAAAAAGCAAAGCAAAACCTACGTGTTAAAGGCGAGTTGTAAGTAGGCTCTAGAGAATTTACATGTTAATAAGTGATAATAATAGTTGAGCGGTGTACAGTCAATGTGTTTAAACAAAGATTGGACACCGCTCTATATTGTATTAACGAATGAATATTTTAGTTAATAGCCATCCAATGAGTAGAACAATTACTAATATTAATAAAGGTATAAGTACATGTGTCATGTTATGGCCTCCTTTTCACTTAGTTTAATTTTAACTGTTCATGATAATAAGTCAAAATTTATCAACTTATATGCTGAAAAAGTTTTATGAATTCACTGATTTAAAAGGTCTATAACAGAAAATAATCGTTACACATGTTAAACTATACTAAAGAAAAATAAACATACCTTTAGGGGGATTAAAATGGAAATACCAAAAATAACAACATTTTTAATGTTTAATGATCAAGCTGAAGAAGCTATCAATTTATATACAAGTTTATTTGAAGACAGTGAAATTATAACAATGGTTAAATACGATGAAGATGGACCAGGCACACCAGGTACCGTCCAACATTCAATATTTACACTCAATGGCCAAGTTTTTATGGCTATTGATGCGAACAATGGTGAAGAATTACCTATGAACCCTGCGATGTCACTTTATGTCACTGTTAAAGATCCTATGGAAATGGAAAGATTATTTAGCGGTCTGAAAAAAGAGGGCGCCATTTTGATGCCTAAAACAGAAATGCCTCCGTATAGAGAATTTGCATGGGTACAAGATAAGTTTGGTGTCAGTTTCCAATTGGCTTTACCAGAAAAACATTAATCTATAACATAAAAAAGCACTGATTTTAGCATTTAATGATGCATAATCAGTGCTTTTACTTTATTTAATTTAAACTGTCAGATTTCATTTTTTGTATATGGTCGTAATCAGGCGTAGCATATAATGTTTTTTGATTATCATAAGTAACAAATCCAGGTTTAGCGCCAGAAGGTTTATGCACATGGCGAATTTCTGTATAATCAACAGGAATTTGTCCAGAGTTACCAGCTTTAGAGAAATATCCGGCTAACATCGCCGCTTCTTTAATCGTTTCCTCTGACGGTGAGTCGTTAAGTATGACTACGTGTGAACCAGGTATATCTTTGGTATGGAACCATATATGATTTTTTTGTGCTTTTTTATTTGTAAGGTAATCATTCTGTTTGTTGTTTTTACCAACTAAAATAGTGTCGCCATCTGATGATATATACGATTGTAATTGGATTTTAGCATTTTTCTTCTTCTTAACATTTTTACGTTGCTTCATAAATCCTTGGTCTGCTAATTCATCACGAATATCATCAATTTCATTGACAGTAATATGTTCAAGTTGTTGTTCTATACTTGTAAAGTAATCAATATTTTCTTTAGTCAATTGTAATTGATGCTGGAGCTCATGTTCACGAGTCTTCATGCGATTATACTGTCTGTAATAATATTGAGCGTTCACTGATGGAGATTTAGTTGGATTTAAAGGAATAGTGATTTCCTCATTATTGTAATAATTAAGTACAGTTACAGATTCATCACCTTGTTTTATACGATAAATATTAGCGGTTATTAATTCGCCATAGAGTTGATAGTTATCTTTATCTTTAGTACCTTCGTATTCTTGTAACAATTTACTTAATTTATTTTGATATTTATGAAGTTGTTGTTGAACGAACCGAACTAAATCGTTAGCACGTTGTTTGACACGTTCACGTTCACCTCTCGCATCATAATAACGATCAAGTAATTCATTGAGTGATTCATAGGTAACCTTATCATCATAAAATTGGTTTAATGTCATGAAGTAGAAATCCTCTTTACCTGATTGATGATTTTTATGAAATACAGGTGTAGGAGCTTCAAGCGTTTCAGCCATCACTTCATCATATGCTTCTGGTAAGGTGTCAGGTGTCATGAACTGACGTCGACTTACAATTTCATTTGTAATTAGAGGACTAAAACCTTCAAATGTATTAAGTAACTGTTTAGCAATTTTACCTGCATTAAAATCGATATATTTTAAAACATCTTCACCTGATACATCATAAGGGTTAAGTTTATGTTGTGTAGGTGGAGCTTCATATTTAAATCCAGGCATAACTGTACGGTATTGATTTGTATTCGGTGTAAGATGTTTAAAACCTTCGAGAATTTTTCGTTCGTCATCTACTAAGATCAAGTTACTGTGTTTGCCCATAATCTCTAAAATAACTGTACGGTGTATCGTATCACCGATTTCATCTTTACTTTGTACATCGATTTCAACTCTTCGGTCATTACCAATTTGACGAATGGATTTAATAATGCCACCTTCTAAATGCTTACGAAAGACACGTGCAAACATTGGGGGATCAAATGGATTATCATATTTTTTATTCGTTAATTGTAATCTAGAGAAGCTTGGATGTATGGATAAAAGTAATTGATGATTTTGACGATTTTGGCGAACAACGATGATGATTGTGTCATTTTCTGGTTGATTGATTTTATGGATTCGTCCAGTAACTAAATCTTGTAAAGAAGTCACCATCTTTTTTGTAAATAGGCCATCATATGCCATAATTATCTGCCACCTTCATTTTATTCATTCTCATTATTGTAACATGCATTGTGCTAATGGTCATACATCGTGTTCAAAACATTGAATATTTGAAAAATGAGGATAACTGCTCAAAGTATCTCTATACAATTTCAAGTGCAATATGATATCATATTTAAATAATAGAAGAATAGCTTAGAGAGGTCGTAAGGCATGGATAATGAAAAAGGATTGTTAATTGTTCTTTCAGGTCCTTCTGGTGTTGGTAAGGGAACTGTTAGAAAAAAAATATTTGAAGATCCAAACACTTCGTATAAGTACTCTATATCAATGACAACTCGTAGCATGCGCGAGGGCGAAGTTGATGGTGTAGATTACTTTTTCAAGACGAAAGAAGAGTTTGAAGCATTAATAAAAGATGATCAATTTATTGAATATGCCGAGTATGTAGGTAATTACTATGGGACGCCTGTTCAATATGTTAGAGATACTATGGACCAAGGACATGATGTATTTTTAGAAATTGAAGTCGAAGGTGCAAAACAAGTAAGAAAGAAATTCCCTGAAGCATTATTTATTTTCCTTGCTCCACCAAGTCTTGATGATTTAAGGGATCGTTTAGTTGGTAGAGGCACTGAATCAGATGAGAAAATTCAAAGCCGTGTTGCCGAAGCACGTAAAGAAGTAGAAATGATGAACTTATACGATTATGTAGTGGTAAACGACGAAGTAGAATTAGCTAAACATAAAATTCAGTCTATTGTCGAAGCTGAGCACCTTAAACGTGAGCGTATAGAAGCTAAATATAGAAAAATGATACTGGAGGCTAAAAAATAATGTTAAATCCACCATTAAACCAATTAACAGGTAAGATTACATCTAAATATCTTATCGCAACGACTGCCGCAAAAAGAGCTCGTGAATTAGACGAAAGACCAGAAACAGCTTTAGAAACTGAATATCATTCAGCTAAGCCTGTTGGTAAAGCATTAGAAGAAATTGCAGATGGCAAAGTATCACCAGTTATCCCGCAAGAATTTTTAGGATAATCATATACTAATTTTATGACACACCTTTTTGAAGATATTTCATTACAATCTTGTGATGGATATATCATGTAGATGAGGTGTGTTTTTTTTATATTAGCGACAATTTGTGTATAATTAATATAAATTTGAACATAGATGCGAATATAAATTGTGTGAATATCCTCATTTAAAGAAATGAATTCAGTGAAATGAGAATGTTTTAAGGAGAAGTAGATAATGAAACATATTTTATTAGCAGTAACAGGCGGTATTGCAGCATATAAAGCAATTGATTTAACAAGTAAACTTACTCAAGCTGGTTACGAAGTGCGTGTCATGCTTTCAAATCATGCACAAGAATTTGTAACACCATTGGCTTTTCAGTCTATAAGTAAAAATCCAGTATATACAAATACTTTTAAAGAAGAAAACCCGCAAGAAATTCAACATGTGGCATTGGGGGATTGGGCAGATGTCATTATTGTTGCACCAGCAACTGCCAATACAATTGCGAAGTTAAGTGTGGGTATTGCAGACGATATGATTACGTCAACGTTATTAGCAACAGAAACACAAACGTTTATTGCACCTGCAATGAATGTACATATGTATGAAAATAAGCGCACGCAACATAATATAGAAACGCTCAAAGCTGATGGTTATCAATTTATAGAGCCAGGAGACGGCTACTTAGCGTGTGGATATGTCGCTAAAGGACGAATGGAAGAACCTTTACAAATAGTTTCAGTCATCAATCAATATTTCCATCAACAAGAGATTCAAGTGGAAAGTTCATTTAATGATAAACATGCATTAGTTACTGCAGGGCCAACGATTGAAGTTATTGATCCAGTTAGATTTGTATCTAATCGATCTTCAGGGAAAATGGGATTTGCTATTGCTAATGCGTTAAAAAAACGTGGTGCACATGTTACGTTGGTCACTGGTCCGACACAATTGGCAGATCCAGAAGGTATTGAAGTTATTCATGTTGAAAGCGCAGAAGAGATGTTTCAGGAAACCGCTAAACGATATGATATGCAAGATATTGTTGTGAAAGCGGCTGCCGTCTCAGATTATACGCCATCAGAAGTTCTAGACCATAAAATGAAAAAACAAGATGGTGATGTAACTGTTAATTTCAAACGAACACAAGACATACTAAAATATCTTGGTGAGCATAAAACACATCAATATTTAGTAGGGTTTGCAGCAGAAACACAAAATATTGAAAAGTATGCACAAGATAAATTAAAACGTAAAAATGCAGATGTGATTATTTCAAATAATGTAGGCGACCACTCAATTGGATTTAGTTCAGATGAAAATGAATTAACAATGCATTTTAAAAATCAAGATATGATCAATATTAAGAAAGGCAAAAAAGTTGAAATTGCCAACGATATTTTAGACGAATTAGAAACTAGGTGGCAATAATGATAGCTAAGGTTATTGTGGACATACCTTCGAAAAGCGTCGACTTTAAGTTTGATTATATCATTCCCGAACGACTGCAATCATTTGTTCAAATAGGTGTGCGAGTGATTGTACCTTTTGGACCAAGAACAATACAAGGCTATGTGATGAGTATTCAAAGTCAACCTGATGAAGGTATTGATATCAGTAAGCTAAAGGAAATTAAAGAAATACAAGATATTAAACCAGAGCTAACACCTGAGTTAATTGAACTCAGTGAATGGCTTAGTCATTATCATTTAACAAAACGTATATCTGTTTTAGAAGTGATGTTACCGAATGCAATAAAAGCTAAATATCAAAAGGCATTTGAGGTTCTTAAAGGTGATGATATACCTGAATTACTTTTAAAGCGATTTAATAAAGAAGGTTATTATTTCTATAAAGATGCTCAAAAAAATGATGATTTAGAAGCGTTGAATGATTTACTAAAGCAAGACATCATAAAAGAAACAACAATTTTATCGCAAAATATTAAGAAGAAAACGCAACGTGCCGTTAAAGTGACAGAAATAGGAAATCCGGATGAGATACTTAATCATTTGGAAAAAGCGCTTAAACAATATGATTTATATGCGTACTTATTAGATGAACGTCATAGAGATGTCTTTTTAAAAGAAATTGAAGAAATGGGATTCTCTAAATCAAGTTTAGATACCCTTATTAAGAAGGGATACTTGGAAAAATATGATGCTGAAATAGAAAGAGATCCATTTGCGAATCGAATTTTTGAGAAAGAAGATAAGCGTCAATTAACACATGACCAACAAAGCGCTTTTGATGCAATCAAAGAGAAAATAGATGCCAACGAAGAAAGAACCTTTTTATTACATGGTGTGACAGGTTCTGGTAAAACGGAGGTCTATTTACAAGCAATTGAATCCGCTCTAAATCAAGGTAAACAAGCTATGATGCTTGTACCTGAAATTGCTTTAACACCTCAAATGGTATTAAGAGTCAAACGTCGTTTTGGTGATGATGTTGCTGTATTACATTCAGGTTTATCAAATGGAGAACGTTACGATGAATGGCAAAAAATTCGTGATGGACGTGCACAAGTTAGTGTCGGTGCACGCTCTAGTATATTCGCACCATTTAAAAACTTAGGATTAATCATCATCGATGAAGAGCACGAGTCTACATATAAGCAAGAAGATTATCCTAGATATCATGCTAGAGATATTGCTCAATGGAGAAGTCGTTATCACCATTGTCCAGTCATATTAGGCAGTGCGACACCAAGTTTAGAATCGTATGCACGTGCTGAAAAAAATGTCTATCAATTACTTGCATTACCACATAGAGTGAATAATCAAGCATTACCAGAAATTGATATCGTGGACATGCGCGAAGAGCTCGCTGAAGGCAACCGTTCAATGTTCTCATCAACGTTAAGAGATGCGATTCAACATTGTTTAAATAACAATGAACAAATTGTATTATTCTTAAATCGAAGAGGCTACGCTTCATTTATGTTATGTCGTGATTGTGGTCATGTACCACAATGTCCGAACTGTGATATTTCTTTAACCTACCATAAGACGACAGATCTACTGAAATGTCACTATTGTGGATATCAAGAAACACCACCTAATCGATGTCCTAATTGTGAGAGTGAACATATTAGACAAGTTGGTACGGGAACACAAAGAGTTGAAGAGTTATTACAACAAGAATTTGAACAGGCCAAAATTATTCGAATGGATGTTGATACGACTTCACGTAAAGGTGCGCATGAAAAGTTACTCAATGATTTTGAAAATGGTAAAGGTGATATACTTTTAGGCACACAGATGATTGCCAAAGGGCTAGACTATCCAAACATCACTCTTGTTGGGGTGCTCAATGCAGATACCATGCTCAATTTACCTGATTTCAGAGCGAGTGAACGAACATATCAATTATTAACACAAGTGGCAGGTCGTGCAGGTCGACATGAAAAAGAAGGTAAAGTAATTATTCAAACGTATAATCCAGAACATTATGCCATTGAAGATGTTAAGAAAAATGATTATTTAACGTTTTATCAACAAGAGATGACTTATCGCAAACTAGGAAAATATCCGCCGTATTACTTTTTAATTAACTTCACGATTTCACATAAAGAAATGAAAAAAGTAATGGAAGCTTCTAAGCATATTCATAAAATCTTATTACAACACCTAACAGATCAAGCGCTTGTTTTAGGGCCATCACCCGCAGCACTATCTAGAATTAATAACGAATATCGTTTCCAAATTTTAGTTAAATACAAACGGGAGCCTGAACTTCATAAAGCACTTCAATATTTAGACGATTACTATCATGATCAATATGTTAAGGACAAATTAGCATTAAAAATCGACATTAATCCGCAAATGATGATGTAAATAGAAAAGCCATTGTGTGACATAAAGATGACACACAATGGCTTTATTTGTTAGGTTGTAGTGCAATGCTAAATTACATTGTCACATTACCATTTTCATCTGCAGGCTTGAATAATGTTAGAATAGCACTAATAATTGCTAATACATGAGGAATCGCTGTCCAACAGAATAAGATGTGTAAGATGCCTTGCATCGTTTTACCAGCATAGAATTTATGAATTCCAAAGCTTCCTAAAAACACTGCTAATAAAATGTAAATGACTTTATTGACTTCCATAATGGTTACACCTCACTTTATAAAAAATAAATTAATGATTTTGAAAGACTTTTCTATTTTCAAAACATACTACTCATTTATATTTTATAAAATATAATATTAAAGTCAAAGACATTGACCTCATCCTATAGTCTGATTAGGAGAGGTCGCAATTTTGTGCTAATTAAGTTATAATGGTTTGATGAATTTTAATGAGGAGCGTTAAATGTGTCAGTAAAAAAATTAGTAAAATCAGAACATCCAATTTTTAATCAACCTGCAAATCCAGTTAAACATTTTGATGATCAATTAAAGCAAACGTTAATAGATGCAGAAGATAGTCTATATGCTTTGGAAGGGTCTGCACTCAGTGCTAATCAAATTGGCATTAACCAACAAGTAGCGATTGTAGATATGGAAATGGAAGGATTGCTACAACTGATTAACCCGAAAATAAAAAAACAATCTGAAGAAACCATTACTGATTTAGAAGGGTCAGTCAGTTTGCCAAATGTGTTTGGTGAAGTTGAACGTAGCAAAATGATTGTTGTAGAAAGTAATGATATCAATGGGAATACTGTTGAACTTACAGCATATGATGATGTAGCTAGAATGATTTTACATACGATAGATCAACTCAATGGCATATTTTTCACAGAAAAGGCTAAACGTATACTAAGTGAAGAAGAAATGGAGGCGTATTTCGAATATGAGTAAAATAATTTTTATGGGGACACCTGATTTTTCGACAAAAGTATTAGAAATGCTAATCGCAGAACAAGAAGTAGTTGCAGTAGTAACGCAACCAGATAGACCAGTAGGTAGAAAACGTGTCATGACACCACCACCAGTTAAAAAAGTAGCATTAGAGCATGATATACCAGTATATCAACCTGAAAAAATAAAAGATTCTGATGAATTACAAACTTTATTAGACATGGATGCTGATTTAATTGTTACAGCTGCATTTGGGCAAATCTTACCTGAATCTTTATTAGATTCACCTAAATTAGGTGCTATTAATGTACATGCATCTTTATTACCTAAATATCGTGGCGGTGCACCGATTCACCAAGCGATTATTGATGGTGAAAGAGAAACAGGAATCACGATCATGTATATGGTGAAAAAATTAGATGCAGGAAATATTATTTCACAACGTGCAATTGCAATTGAACAAGATGATAATGTTGGTTCTATGCATGATAAGCTAAGTTTTTTAGGTGCTGATTTACTTAAAGAAACTTTACCGTCTATCTTAAATGGTACAAACGATAGTATTGTTCAAGATGAAGCTCAAGCTTCATTTGCTTCTAATATTAGTCGTGAAGATGAAAAAATTAATTGGAACCAAGATGCACAGGTAATTCATAATCATATTCGTGGCTTATCTCCTTGGCCAGTAGCTTATACCATCATGGATGATAAAAATTTAAAAATATATAGTGCGCACATCGTTTCTGGTAAACAAGGAGAACCTGGAACGATTGTAGAAACGACTAAAAAAGCAATTGTTGTTGCAACAGCTTCAGATGAATGTATTGCACTAACTGATATACAATTAGCCGGTAAAAAACGTATGCAAGTAGCAAATTATTTAAGTGGTGTTCAAGAATCACTAGTTGGGAAGAAATTAGTATGACAAATTCGATAAGAGGTCTCGCATTTGAGACAATACAGGCAATATTAGATGAAGGTGCATATAGCAATCTAGAAATCAATGAAGTACTCTCTACTTATGAGATTAGTGATTTAGATAAAGGTCTTTTCACTGAACTTGTATATGGGACTGTTAAACGCAAATACACGTTAGATTTTTATTTGAAGCCTTTCTTAAAAACTAAGATAAAAGGTTGGGTACGTGAGTTGTTATGGATGAGTATCTATCAATATGTATATTTAGATAAGGTACCGAATCATGCCATTATTAATGAAGCGGTTGAGATTGCAAAAGAAGAAGGCGGCTATTATACCGGCAATGTGGTTAATGGTATTCTACGTACAATCATGAGAAGTGAATTGCCTGATGTTAAAGATATACAAGATGATAAAAAACGTATCGCCATTCAATATAGTTTACCAAAATGGCTTGTTGATCATTGGGTAACACATTACGGTTTAGAACAAACAGAAGCAATTGCACAGTCATTTTTAGAGCCAGTAGCAACCACTGTTAGAGCAAATATTACGAGAGGTTCTATTGATAACATTATTAGTGCATTAGAGAAAGAGAATTATACTGTTGAACGAGATGATGTGTTACCATTTTGTCTCCATATTTCAGGCAAACCGATTGTTAATTCAAGAGCATTTAAGGATGGTTTAGTTTCAATTCAAGATAAAAGTTCTATGTTTGTTGCACATATTATGGGCTTAAACAGAGATGATTCAGTCCTTGATGCATGTAGTGCACCAGGAGGAAAAGCGTGTCACATCGCCGAAATTTTATCTCCGGAGGGACATGTGGATGCAACTGATATCCATGACCATAAAATTAAATTAATAGATTTCAATATAAGAAAGCTTAGATTGAAAAATATTAAAGCTTATCAACATGATGCAACCAAACCTTATAATAATCAATATGACAAGATTCTAGTAGATGCACCTTGTAGTGGCTTTGGTGTATTAAGACATAAACCTGAAATAAAATACACGCAGTCGAAAAATTCTATACAATCATTAGTTGAATTGCAATTACAAATAGTGGAGAATGTTAAGCATAACGTGAAGCCAGGTGGCTCAATTATTTATTCAACATGTACGATTGAACAAATGGAAAACGAAAATGTTGTCTATACATTTTTAAAACAAAATAAAGATTTCGAATTCGAACCATTCCAACACCCAATGACAGGGGAAATGGTGAAGACATTACAAGTATTCCCTCAAGACTACCACTCAGATGGATTCTTTATCGCTAGAATTAAAAGAAAGGAAAGTTAAAATGATTACTGATAAAAAGAAAAAGAAAAATAAATTCCTTCCTGATTTTGAGAAGCAGTCTATTTATTCATTAAGATATGATGAAATGCAAAATTGGCTTATCGAACATGGCCAACAAAAGTTCAGAGCAAAACAAATATTTGAATGGTTATACCAAAAACGTGTTGATAGTATTGATGAAATGACGAATTTATCTAAAGATTTAAGACAACTTTTAAAAGATAACTTTGCTATGACAACATTAACTACTGTAGTTAAACAAGAAAGTAGAGACGGTACAATTAAATTCTTATTTGAATTGCAAGATGGATATACAATTGAGACAGTATTAATGCGTCATGAATATGGGAATTCTGTATGTGTAACAACGCAAGTAGGTTGTCGTATCGGTTGTACATTCTGTGCCTCAACATTAGGAGGATTAAAACGTAATTTAGAAGCAGGTGAAATTGTTTCACAAGTGCTTACTGTACAAAAGGCGTTAGATGAAACTGAAGAGCGTGTCTCTCAAATCGTTATTATGGGAATCGGAGAGCCATTTGAAAATTATGACGAAATGATGGATTTCTTGCGAATTGTCAATGATGATAATAGTTTAAATATAGGTGCACGTCATATTACTGTATCAACATCAGGTATTATTCCTAGAATCTATGATTTCGCAGAGGAAGATATTCAAATTAACTTTGCCGTTAGTTTACATGGCGCAAAAGATGAAGTGCGTTCAAGATTAATGCCGATTAACAGAGCATATAATGTTGAAAAGTTAATGGAAGCCATTGAATATTATCAAGAGAAGACGAATCGACGAATTACATTTGAATATGGCTTATTCGGCGGTGTGAATGATCAATTGGAACATGCAAGAGATTTAGCGCATCTCATTAAAGGGTTAAATTGTCACGTGAATTTAATACCTGTGAACCATGTTCCAGAAAGAAATTATGTTAAAACACCTAAAGATGACATTTTTAAATTTGAAAAAGAGTTAAAACGATTAGGCATCAATGCTACAATAAGACGTGAACAAGGGTCAGATATTGATGCAGCATGTGGTCAATTAAGAGCGAAGGAACGACAAGTAGAAACGAGGTAAGAGCAATGCTAAATGCACAATTTTTCACTGATACTGGACAACATAGAGATAAGAATGAAGATGCAGGTGGTATTTTTTATAACCAAACCAACCAACAAATGTTAGTTTTGTGTGATGGTATGGGTGGTCATAGAGCTGGTGAAATTGCAAGTCAGTTTGTTACTTATGAGCTACAAAAACGTTTTGAATCAGAAAACTTAATAGAAGAACATCAAGCTGAAGAATGGTTGCGTACAAATATTAAAGATATTAATTTTGATTTGTACAATTATGCTCAAGAAAATCCAAATTATTATGGTATGGGAACGACTTGTGTTTGTGCATTAGTATTTGATAAAACTGTTGTCGTTGCCAATGTGGGTGATTCTCGTGCATATGTTATAAACAGTAGGCAAATCGATCAAATTACTAGTGATCACTCCTTTGTCAATCATTTAGTGATGACAGGTCAAATCACAGAAGAAGAAGCATACCGTCACCCACAAAGAAATATTATTACAAAAGTTATGGGCACTGATAAACGCGTGTCACCAGACTTATTTATTAAGCGCTTAAATTTTTATGACTTCTTACTATTATGCTCTGATGGATTAACAGATTATGTTAGAAATGAGGAAATTCAAGAGGAATTAAAACAAGACGCCTCTTTAGAAGATCATGGTGAGCGTATCATGCGTATAGCATTCGCTCATGATTCAAAAGATAATATCAGTTTTATCTTATCTGCTATCGAAGGTGATAGAGTATGATCGATAAACTGATTGACGAACGCTACAAAGTCATCGATAAACTTGGTGGAGGTGGCATGAGCATTGTGTATCTTGCTGAAGATCTTATTCTTAAACGCAAGGTAGCTATCAAAGCGATTTCCATACCTCCAAGAGAAAAGGAAGAAACACTACGTCGATTTGAAAGAGAAGTGCATAATTCATCACAATTAGCACATAAAAATATTGTGAGCATGTATGATGTAGCTGAAGAGGACGACTGTTATTTTTTAGTGATGGAATATATAGAAGGTCCAACATTGTCTGAATATATTCAAAATCATGGACCTTTAAGTATAGAGACAGCAATTCAATTTGCCCAACAAATTCTTGAAGGTATCAAACATGCACATGATAATAGAATTGTACATAGGGATATTAAACCGCAAAATATACTCATAGATAAAAATAAAACACTTAAAATCTTTGATTTTGGAATTGCTAAAGCGATTAGTGAAACATCATTGACACAAACTAACCATGTGCTCGGGACGGTACAATACTTATCACCTGAACAAGCTAAAGGTGAATCGACTAATGAAGGTACTGACATTTATTCAATAGGTATTGTACTCTATGAAATGCTTGTTGGTGAACCGCCATTTAATGGTGAAACAGCAGTAAGTATCGCCATTAAGCATATTCAGGACACGATTCCCAATATCACTACTGAAAAACGTGAAGAGGTACCACAAGCTTTGAGTAACGTTGTACTTAAAGCAACGGAAAAAGATAGAGCAGATAGATATCGTACCATTCAACAAATGCGTGATGATTTAAGTAGTGCGCTACACGAAAATCGTTCAAATGAAGAAAAATATGAGTTAGATCAAACGAAAACAAAGACAATGTCGTTTTCGAAGGATGAAATTTCTAAAAAAATAGATGATACACCAAAAGAAAAAAGCATTGAAGAGACGATGCAAATTCCAATTATGGATCAAAAAGTCAACCATCAACAATTTCAAAGTATGGAAAGTCCAATTTATGAGCCACCTCGTAAAAAAAGTTCTAAGAAAAAGAAATTTTTATTTGCGTTTATTTTCGCATTATTGTTGATTGGTTTGATTGCCTTTATCAGCATGGCTGTATTCGGTAGTATATATGAGGAAATGCCAAATGTATCAGGAAAAACTGAAAAACAAGCTGAGAAAATATTAAAAAATCACCAATTAAAACTTGGAGATATTTCGAGAGATTATAGTAATAAATATCCTGAAAACCAAGTTATTAAGTCACGTCCAGGTAAAGGGGAACGTGTAGAACGTGGTGACAAAATTGATATTGTTTTATCAAAAGGACCTGAAACAGTCAAAATGCCAAGTGTCGTTGGATTATCAAAAAATGAAGCCTTGAATAAACTTGAAAAAGTAGGGCTTAAAGATGTTGCTGTTGAACAAACCTATAATGCGAATACGCCAAAAGGTTATATTGCTAACCAAAATGTTGCTGCTAACAAACAAGTGAAATTAAATGATCATAATATAAAGATTTATGAATCACTTGGTGTCAGACAAGTTTATGTTAGTAATTATGAAAACAAATCATATTCTACAGCTAAAAAAGAACTTGAATCAAAAGGGTTTAAAGTAAAGGTTTCTGAAACGTATAGTGATAGTATGAAAAAGAACAATGTTATTTCACAATCACCTAAGAGTAAATCTATTGATGAAGGCTCTACTATCTCATTAGTCGTTTCAAAGGGGAAAGAATCAGATTCTGATGACGATAAATCTAAGGAAGATGATTCAGAGGATTCATCAGCAAAAGGCATAAAAAATTACAATGAATCTGTTGAAGTACCTTATTCTGGTAAAAAAGGAAAAAGCCAAAAAGTAGAAGTTTATATTCGAGATAAAGATAATGATGGTTCTGAGGCTATACAATCCTTTGAAATCAAAGATAATAAATCTATCAATATTCCAATGAAAATCGAAAAAGGCAAAACAGCTGGTTATACTATCAGAGTAGATAATAAAGTTGTTGCAGATAAAGATGTAGGATATGATGATTAAATCTATACAATATAGTACAACAGGTCAGACGGTGAGTTGAAAATAATACTCACCGTCTTTTTATATATAGAAAGATATATAAATAGTTATGATTTTGATATACTAATAACAGTAAAATAAAATTGAGAGGTGTCCTTTTGAAGACTGGTCGAATTGTAAAATTGATAAGTGGTGTTTATCAAGTTGATGTGAATGGCACAAGGTATAATACCAAGCCTCGTGGCTTATTTAGAAAAAAGAAATTTTCACCAATCGTTGGCGATATTGTTGACTTTGATGTTCAAAATGAAACGGAAGGTTACATCCAACATGTTCATGAAAGAGAGAATGCTTTAAAACGACCACCTGTCAGTAATATAGATACATTAGTTATAGTCATGAGTGCAGTTGAACCACAGTTTTCTACTCAATTGTTAGATAGATTCTTAGTCATAGCACATTCTTACGGCTTAGATACTAGAATATTAGTTACTAAAAAAGATATGGCTGACGATAATCAAATTGAAAAAATCAATAGTTATTTAGCTATATATGAAGAAATAGGTTATTCAACTCAATTTGTTGGTATTAATGACGATCAACATGCTTTGGTACAAGAATGGGGAGAGGGTTTGATTGTATTAAGTGGTCAATCTGGTGTTGGTAAATCAACCTTTTTAAATCGTTTTAAACCAGAACTAAATCTTGATACAAACGATATTTCAAAATCTTTGAATCGTGGTAAACATACAACAAGACATGTTGAACTTCACGAAACAGTTAATGGGTTTATTGCAGATACACCTGGATTTAGCGCATTAGATTTTGATCATATTGATAAAGATGAACTTAAAGATTACTTCATCGAAATCGCACAATATGGCACACAATGTAAGTTCCGTAATTGTAATCATTTAAAGGAACCGAAATGTAAAGTCAAAGAAGAATTAGATGTTGGGAATATTGCTCAATTTAGATATGAACATTATTTACAGTTATTCAATGAAATTTCAGAAAGAAAGGTACGATATTAAATGACAAAAGTATTACCTTCATTATTATCAGTAGATTTTTTAAATTTAAAGGATGAATTAGTTAAATTGGAAGAAGCAGGTGTAGATGGCTTACATTTCGATGTAATGGATGGACAATTTGTGCCAAATATTTCAATTGGCATACCTATTTTAGACGCTGTGCGACAACAATCAAAGTTACCAATTGATGTTCATTTGATGATTGAAAATCCAGAACAGTATATTGAACTTTTTGCAGATCATGGTGCAGACTTAATTTCTGTGCATTTAGAAGCGACTGCACATATCCATAGAGCTATCGAACAAATTAAGAATAAAGGGAAAAAAGCAGGCGTAGTGATTAATCCGGGAACAACCGTGAGCCAAATTTTACCTATTATCAATGCAGTGGACTATGTTTTAATTATGACAGTAAATCCTGGATTTGGTGGCCAATCATTTATTGAGGATTGTGTGGATAAAGTGTTGGAATTAAATACTTTAAAAAATGAAAAGCAACTCACTTTTGATATTGAAGTTGATGGTGGAATTAATGCAGAAACAGCCGAAATTTGCGTTAAAAATGGCGCTACGATGTTAGTGACAGGTTCATACTTCTTCAAACAAGATGATTATCAAGCTGTTACACAAAAGTTAAAGGGCTGATTGAATATGAAAATCAATTTATTATGTTCAGATAGATATATCCCTAAAGATCTATTTCAACATCATGCTCAAGAAACATGGGCTGGTATTGATAGGGGAGCATTGATTTTAATTCAGAATCAAATTGACCCTGTTTTCTCAGTGGGGGATTTTGATTCTGTTAATAATCAAGAACGTCAACTTTTAGCAACACAATTGAATATTCATCCTGTTAAAGCTGAAAAAGATGATATAGATTTAGGTTTAGGCGTTGCTCAAGCTGTTGAAGAGGGGTATCAAGATATTCATATATATGGTGCTACTGGTGGTCGATTAGATCATTTTATGGGTGTCATTCAAATTTTGTTGAAATCAGAATATATTAATAAAGGTATCAAATTTAAAATAATAGATGAGCAAAATGAAATCATACTATTGACTTCTGGTATGCACAATATATCACCACATGCGCAATATCAATATGTTTCCTTTATACCCGTGAGTGGAGAACCTGTATTAACGTTGGCAGGATTTAAATATAATTTGGAAAAGGAAAAGTTAGTAAGGGGATCGACATTAACGATTTCTAATGAGGTTGAAAAACCTAATGCCAAAATAGAAATTCATAATGGTCTTGTGTTACAAATTAGAAGTAAAGACTTGTAGAAAAAAAGAACTTAAAGGATATCCTTTAAGTTCTTTTAAAATATGTCCTCCACATAAGGACTATTTATATGTGCATTATATTTATTAAACTCTAGTAACTTTACCAGATTTTAAAGCACGTGCAGAAACCCAAACTTTTTTAGGTTTTCCGTCAACAAGAATTCTAACTTTTTGAAGGTTAGCGTTCCATCTGCGTTTGTTCGCATTTAAAGCGTGTGAACGATTATTACCAGTCGAAGCTTTACGACCTGTTACGTAACATTGTTTACCCATGAAAGTACCTCCTTTAATAAATATAAATACACGTCACAACTTATATACTTTATTAAGATACCACAATTGTTTAAGATTAGCAATAAATAGTTATATAAATCATGAATTATATACAGAAACGTTTGATAAATTATGATATAATTGTAAGCTGTGGAGTAATATAGTATGATACTTTAAAGAAATAGGAAATTTAAACATTAAAAATTCGAATGAATTAGTAATAATAATTAATGCAGACTAGCAAAGAGATTGCTTATCTATATAAGACAAGAAACACATAACTTTTATTTTCAGGAGGAATATTAATATGACATTAGAAATTTCAAATGATTACGGTAAAATTGATATTTCGAATGAAGTCATTGCCTCAGTTGTAGGTGGAAAAGCTGTTGAATGTTACGGCATTGTTGGTATGGCATCTAGACAGCAAGTAAGAGATGGCATCGCAGAAATTTTAGGCCATGAAAATTATGCAAGAGGCATCAAAGTTCGTGAAGAGGACGGAAATGTTGATATAGACATGTATATTATAGTAAGTTATGGTGTGAAAATTTCAGAAGTGGCGAACAATGTTCAGTCAACTGTTAAATATACATTAGAGTCTACGCTTAATGTAAAAGTGAATTCAGTTAATATCTTTGTACAAGGTGTTAGATTAAACCAAACGGGCAAAAAGATTTAGGAGGACAACGTGAAATGATTAGCAAAATCAATGGTAAATTATTTGCCGATATGATTATACAAGGGGCACAAAATTTATCTAATAATGCAGATTTAGTGGATTCGCTTAATGTATATCCAGTTCCAGATGGAGATACAGGGACAAATATGAATCTAACAATCACTTCTGGTCGTGAGGAAGTTGAAAATAATTTATCTCAAAATATTGGAGAACTTGGTAAAACATTCTCTAAAGGTTTATTAATGGGTGCAAGAGGGAACTCTGGCGTTATTTTATCTCAATTATTTAGAGGATTCTGTAAAAATATCGAGACAGAATCTGAAATTGATGCACAACAGTTAGCTGAAAGTCTTCAAGCAGGTGTCGAAACAGCTTATAAGGCTGTAATGAAACCAGTTGAAGGGACGATCTTAACTGTTGCTAAAGATGCAGCTCAAGCAGCTATTGATAAAGCTGAGTCATCTAAAGATTGTGTTGAAATCATGGAAGCAACGATTGAAGCTGCTGAAAAGTCATTAGACAATACACCTAATTTACTAACTGTATTAAAAGAAGTTGGCGTTGTAGATAGTGGTGGTAAAGGATTATTATCTGTATATGAAGGATTCTTAAAAGGTTTAAATGGCGAAACGATTGAAGCAAGTAAACCTAAATTAGATACAGATACGTTAGTTAATGACGAGCATGATTTCCATGGCGTGATTAATACAGAAGATATTGTTTATGGATATTGTACTGAAATGATGGTTCGTTTTGGTAAAGATAAGAAAGAATTTAAAGAAGATGAATTCCGTCAAGATATGAGCGAATTTGGCGATTCATTATTAGTAATCAATGATGATGAAATTGTTAAAGTGCATGTTCATACAGAATATCCTGGACAAGTATTTAATTACGGACAACAATATGGAGAATTAATTAAACTTAAAGTTGAAAATATGAGAGAGCAACACCGTGAAGTAATTAAAAAAGAAGCGAATAATCATAAAAATGACACACCACAAACTGTCGAAACAGCTATTATTACTATTTCTATGGGTGATGGTATCTCAGATTTATTTAAATCAATGGGAGCTACACATATTATCAGTGGTGGACAAACAATGAATCCATCTACTGAAGATATAGTTAAAGTCATTGAGCAATCAGAATGTAAGCGTGCGATTATTTTACCAAATAATAAAAATATTTTAATGGCCAGTGAACAAGCAGCAGAAATTGTTGATGCAGAGGCAGTAGTGATTCCTACAAAATCTGTTCCTCAAGGTATTGCAGCTTTATTCCAATATGACGAAGGTTCTTCATTAGAAGATAATAAGAGTCATATGGTTACTGCATTAGATGTCGTTAAATCTGGTTCGGTTACATTTGCAGTGAGAGACACTAAAATTGATGGTGTTGAAATTAAAAAAGATGAATTTATGGGTCTTGTTGAAGATAAAATCATAACAAGCGATGCTGATCAATATACTGCTACTAAACAATTGTTAGAAGCCATGCTTTCTGAAGATAGTGAAATTTTAACAATTATTGTTGGTGAAGATGCAAATCAACAAACAACAGATCAACTTGTTGAATGGATAGAATCTACGTATCCAGATGTTGAAATTGAAAAACATAATGGTCAACAACCTATTTATCAGTATTTATTTGCTGTTGAATAAACATATTTAATGAATAAAACGAGATTGAAAGTATATTCAGAATAATACTCTGACTACTTTTATCTCGTTTTATTTTTGTTAATCATCATATAACAATAGCATTAAGATACTATAGTATATAGTCCGTAAAAATATTATGTAAACTAAAATACATCAATGCGTTTTAATCCACCATTGAAGGAACTAAATGGTAGAATGAATGTATTATTTAAGTGACAATATAGATTAAAGATTAATACATAACAAGGTGATCGAATATGGCGAAAGTCAATTTAATAGAAAGTCCCTATCCATTAAATCAAATTAAGGGTATAGGACCGAAGCGTTTAGCTGTATTACAAGAATTAAATATTAACACTGTCGAAGATCTCATACTATATTTACCTACGCGTTATGAGGATAATACTGTTATAGATTTAAACGAGGCAGAAGACCAAAGTACTGTAACTGTTCAAGGTGAAGTTTACTCCTCTCCAACAGTAGCATTTTTTGGGAGAAATAAATCTAAGCTAACTGTACATATTATGGTGAATCAAATTGCAGTCAAATGCGTCTTTTTTAATCAACCTTATTTAAAAAAGAAAATTGAATTACATGGTACTGTAACGGTTAAAGGGAAATGGAATCGCTCAAAACAAGAAATAAATGGTAATAGAATGTTCTTTAATCAGCAGGAAAATCTTAATGATACACAATTAGAGCCCGTTTATCGTATTAAAGAAGGTATTAAACAAAAGCAATTGCGTGATCATATACGTCAGTCATTAAATGATGTAGTCATACATGAGTGGTTATCAGATGAGCTCAGAAATAAGTATAAATTAGAAACTTTAGAATTTACACTTAATCATTTACATCATCCCCAAGGTAAACAAGACTTACTTAGAGCAAGACGTACTTATGCATTTACAGAATTATTTATGTTTGAATTACGCATGCAATGGTTGAATCGATTAGAAAAAGCGTCAGACGATGCCATAGAAATTGATTATGATATTCAAAAAGTAAAATCATTTATTGATAGTTTACCGTTCGAATTAACAGATGCCCAAAAGACGAGTGTTAATGAAATATTTAGAGATTTAAAAGCACCTATTCGTATGCATAGATTATTACAAGGAGATGTTGGATCAGGTAAAACGGTCGTAGCTGCTATATGTATGTATGCCTTAAAAACAGCTGGATACCAATCAGCACTTATGGTACCTACAGAAATACTTGCTGAACAACATGCCGAAAGTTTAATTCAATTATTCGGTGACACAATGAATGTCGCTTTATTAACAGGATCAGTCAAAGGGAAAAAACGTCGTATTTTGTTAGAACAACTTGAAAATGGAACGATAGATTGCTTAATTGGTACACATGCTTTAATTCAAGATGATGTTGCCTTTGACAATGTTGGTTTAGTCATTACGGATGAACAACATCGTTTTGGAGTGAATCAACGTCAAAAATTAAGAGAAAAAGGTGCGATGACCAATGTCTTGTTTATGACAGCCACACCGATTCCTAGAACATTAGCAATATCAGTGTTTGGAGAAATGGACGTTTCATCTATTAAACAGTTACCTAAAGGTAGAAAACCGATTATGACGAGTTGGGCAAAGCATGAGCAATATGAACAAGTATTAACTCAAATGACAAGTGAATTAAAAAAAGGAAGACAAGCCTATGTCATTTGTCCACTTATTGAAAGCTCTGAACATTTAGAAGATGTACAGAATGTGGTAGAACTATTTGAATCATTACAACAATACTATGGTGAAAACAAAGTAGGTTTATTACACGGTAAACTAAGCAATGAAGAAAAAGATGAAGTCATGCACCGTTTTAGTGAACATGAAATTGATATATTAGTTTCAACGACAGTGGTTGAAGTAGGTGTTAATGTACCTAATGCGACTTTTATGATGATATATGATGCTGACCGCTTCGGTTTATCAACTTTACATCAATTACGTGGAAGAGTAGGTAGAAGTGAACATCAAAGTTATTGTGTGCTCATTGCTTCGCCTAAAACTGAAACTGGAATCGAAAGAATGACGATTATGACACAAACAACAGATGGGTTTGAATTGAGTGAACGAGATCTAGAAATGCGTGGTCCAGGTGATTTCTTCGGTGTGAAGCAAAGTGGTTTGCCTGATTTCTTAGTTGCCAATATTGTAGAAGATTATCGTATGTTAGAAGTAGCAAGAGACGAAGCAGGTGAATTAATTCAATCTGGTGAATTTTTCAATGAAAATTATGATCATCTTAGACATTTTATCGAAGATAATTTACTTGATATGAGCTTTGATTGATAAAATGCTATCATTTAAAACGAGGAATTTAATAACCAATAAATAAATTTATGTATGTATTATAGTTAATTGTTGAGGGATTGAAATAGAAAGTGTTATGATATGTGAGGAATGTTTAAGACTTGGTACTAAAATGAGGGGTGAGAATGTGAAATTAAAGAAAAATGAACGTAGACAGGCGATTCAGCAAGCCATTGAAAACAACCCCTTTATCACAGACAATGAACTATGTGAAATGTTCCAAGTGAGTATTCAAACCATTCGACTTGATCGAACACATTTGAATATTCCAGAATTAAGAAAACGAGTAAAATTAGTAGCTGAACACAATTACGATCAAATTAAATCAATTGAGGCTAATGAAATTATAGGTGATTTAGTTCAATTGAAACCTAATGATACAGCTACATCGATGATTGAAATTACAAGCGATTCCGTTTTCTCTAAATCACAAATTGCACGTGGTCATGTTTTATTTGCACAGGCCAACTCTTTGTGTGTTGCACTTATACATAATCCAACGGTATTAACGCAAGAAAGTGATGTTAAATTTCTGGATAAAGTAAAATTAAATGATACAGTGAAAGCAGTAGCCAACGTAATCAATCAAACTAACAAACATTATTTAATAGAAGTAAACTCTTATGTGAAAGATAAATTAGTTTTTATTGGTAAATTTAAAATGTTCTATATAAGTGAGGATGAATTAAATGGTTAAAATTGCAGTAGATATGATGGGCGGAGATGACGCACCTGGAATCGTACTTGAAGCTGTTAAAAAAGCAGTCGACGATTTTAAAGATTTAGAAATCATCTTATTCGGTGATCAAGAGCAATATACATTAAATCATGGACGTATCGATTTTAGACACTGCTCTGAAAAAATCGAAATGGAAGATGAACCAGTACGTGCCATTAAACGTAAAAAAGATAGTTCAATGGTTAAAATGGCTGAAGCGGTTAAGTCTGGCGAAGCGGATGGATGTGTTTCAGCTGGTAATACAGGGGCATTAATGTCAGCAGGTTTATTCATTGTTGGTCGTATCAAAGGTGTATCAAGACCAGCATTAGTTGTTACTTTACCTACGATAGACGGTAAAGGATTTGTATTCCTAGACGTAGGTGCGAATGCAGATGCTAAACCAGAACATTTATTACAATATGCTCAGTTGGGTAATATCTATGCACAAAAAATTAGAGGCATCAAACAACCATCAGTTTCATTATTGAATATTGGTACAGAAGCAGCTAAAGGTAATACGTTAACTAAGAAAACTTATGAGTTAATGGAAGCACAAAATGACTTCAAATTTACTGGTAATGTTGAGGCGAAAACATTAATGGATGGTAACGTAGACGTCGTCGTTACAGATGGTTTTACAGGAAATATGGTACTTAAGAACTTAGAGGGCACTGCTAAATCAATTGGCAAAATGTTAAAAGAAACATTATTAAGTAGCTTTAAAAATAAAATAGCAGCCTTAGTACTTAAAAAAGACTTAAATCAATTCTCTCAAAAAATGGATTACTCAGAGTATGGTGGTTCAGTATTATTAGGTTTAGATGGTACAGTCGTTAAAGCGCATGGAAGTTCAAATGCTAAAGCGTTTTATTCAGCTATCCGTCAGGCTAAAATTGCGGGAGAACAACAAATTGTACAAACAATGAGAGAAACGGTAGGTGGAACAAATGGGTAAAACAGCGATCATTTTCCCAGGTCAAGGTGCACAAAAAGTGGGAATGGCACAAGATTTATATAATGTAGATGAAAAAGCTACTGCAGTATTAAACACAGCACAAGAATCAGTAGATTTTGATTTATTAGAAACAATGTTTACAGATGAAGAAGGTAAATTAGGTGAAACTGAAAATACACAACCAGCTTTATTAACGCACAGTGTTGCATTATTAGAAGCGTTAAATCATATCGATGCAGATTATACTATGGGTCATAGTTTAGGCGAGTATTCAAGTTTAGTGGCAAGCGGTGTTTTATCATTTGAAGATGCCGTGAAGATTGTTCGTAAACGTGGTGAACTTATGGCTCAAGCATTCCCTAATGGTGTAGGTAGTATGGCTGCTGTTTTAGATTTAGATTTTGACGAAGTAGATAAAATTTGTAAAGAACTATCAACAGAAGATCAATTAATTGAACCGGCAAATATTAATTCACCTGGTCAAATCGTAGTTTCAGGTCATAAAACATTAATTGATGAATTAGTTGAAAAAGGTAAATCATTAGGAGCGAAACGTGTATTACCATTAGCTGTGTCAGGTCCTTTCCATTCTTCAATGATGAATGTTATAGAAGAAGATTTTGCGGCATATATTAATCAATTTGAATGGCATGATGCAAAGTTCCCGGTCGTTCAAAATTATAATGCTGAAGGTGAAACTGATGCAGAGGTTATCAAATACCATATGGTAAAACAACTATACTCTCCAGTTCAATTTATCAAATCAACTGAATGGTTAATTGAACAAGGTGTCGATCACTTTATTGAAATTGGTCCAGGAAAAGTATTATCTGGTTTAATTAAAAAAATTAACAGAGACGTAAAATTAACATCAATTCAAACACTAGAAGATGTGAAAGGATGGAATGAATAATGGCTAAAAATGCTTTAGTAACAGGTGCTTCACGAGGTATTGGTCGTAGTATAGCAATTCAATTAGCTGAGGAAGGTTATAATGTTGCAGTCAATTATGCAGGTAACCAAGATAAAGCTGAGGCAGTTGTATCAGAAATTAAAGAAAAAGGTGTCGAAAGCTTTGCGATTCAAGCGAATGTTGCTAACGGTGACGAAGTAAAAGCAATGATTAAAGAAGTTGTAAGTCAATTTGGTTCTATTGATGTATTAGTTAACAATGCTGGCATAACACGTGATAATTTATTAATGCGTATGAAAGAGCAAGAATGGGATGATGTGATTGATACTAACTTAAAAGGTGTATTCAATTGTATCCAAAAGGTTACGCCACAAATGTTAAGACAACGTAGTGGCTCTATCATTAATTTATCAAGCGTAGTAGGCGCTGTTGGTAATCCAGGTCAAGCAAACTACGTAGCTACTAAAGCTGGTGTAGTAGGGTTAACTAAATCTGCTGCACGTGAGTTAGCTTCACGTGGAATTACTGTAAATGCTGTTGCACCTGGTTTTATTGTTTCCGATATGACTGATGCTTTAAGTGATGACTTGAAAGAACAAATGTTAGGTCAAATTCCTTTAGCACGTTTTGGTGAAGATACTGATATTGCGAATACAGTTGCATTCTTAGCTTCTGAAAAAGCAAAATACATTACTGGTCAAACGATTCATGTAAATGGCGGTATGTACATGTAATGAACTACATACAGTTCTATAATGATACAAACTCCTAAAAAATGGAAATTGAAAAAAAGAAATTCAACAAGCAATGCAAGTTGGGGATGGGGCCCCAACAAAGAGAAATTCAAAAAAAGAAATTCAACAAGCAATGCAAGTTGGGGTTGGGGCCCCAACAAAAAGAATTTCAAAAAAAGAAATTCAACAAGCAATGCAAGTTGGGGTTGGGGCCCCAACAAAGAGAATTTCAAAAAAAGAAATTCAACAAGCAATGCAAGTTGGGGTTGGGGCCCCAACAAAAAGAATTTCAAAAAAAAGAAATTCAACAAGCAATGCAAGTTGGGGTTGGGGCCCCAACAAAAAGAATTTCAAAAAAAAGAAATTCAACAAGCAATGCAAGTTGGGGTTGGGGCCCCAACAAAGAGAATTTCAAAAAAAGAAATTCAACAAGCAATGCAAGTTGGGGTTAATAAAGAACGGATTACCTGAGCTAAAGCTCATTACGTAGTAGTTGACTGGTTATCCACTTTATGACTAACCTAGTCACCTTTACGGGGGTAATTCTAAAAAATCAAATAGATTTAAGAATTACTCCCTAAGAAACACTATTCATTTTAATGAAAGAGAAGATGAACACACAAGCTAAAGCTTATGTAACGCAGTAGTTGACTGTCCACTCATGTCAAAAGCCATGATTGAACTAGTCAACCTTGCGGGTGCAAGACAACGAAATCTATAGAATTTCTGTCTTGCAACCAAATTCTACTTGTTTTTTATATTCTAAAATGGGAAAATATAATAGTCTATGGATAGACGCTTTTAAAGGAGGTGAATCGACGTGGAAAACTTCGATAAAGTAAAGGATATCATCGTTGACCGTTTAGGTGTTGATGCTGATAAAGTAACTGAAGATGCATCTTTCAAAGATGATTTAGGCGCTGACTCACTTGATATCGCTGAATTAGTAATGGAATTAGAAGATGAATTTGGTACTGAAATTCCAGATGAAGAAGCTGAAAAAATCAACACTGTTGGTGATGCTGTTAAGTATATCAATAGTCTTGAAAAATAATAAACCTATATCTGAGTCGTCATTGCGTCGGCTCAGATTTTTTCTTTTGTTTTGGTGTGATTTCACGTAAAATTAGAGTTAACATATCATTAATTGAGGAGGTATATTTAATGACCAATCATAAAAAGACAGAAATGATTAATCACTTTCGAGAGCAATTTGCACAGAAAATGCATGAACTAGGCTTTGAATATAATAATATAGAATTATATCAACAGGCATTTTCACATTCTAGTTTTATTAATGATTTTAATATGGATCGTTTAGACCATAATGAAAGATTAGAATTTTTAGGTGATGCGGTATTAGAATTGACGGTTTCACGTTATCTATTTGATAAACACCCAGATTTACCAGAGGGTAATTTAACAAAGATGAGAGCAACTATCGTATGTGAACCTTCACTTGTAATATTTGCAAATAAAATAAAATTAAATGAACTGATTTTATTAGGAAAAGGCGAAGAGAAGACAGGTGGTAGAACACGTCCTTCACTTATTTCTGATGCATTTGAAGCATTCGTTGGTGCTTTATATTTAGATCAAGGATTAGATACAGTATGGGACTTTGCTGACAAAATTATATTCCCATACGTAGAAGATGATGAATTAGATGGTGTAGTCGATTTTAAAACACAATTCCAAGAATTTGTACACAGACAAAATAAAGGTGATGTCACTTATCGCTTAATTAAAGAAGAAGGTCCAGCACACCATCGTTTATTTACATCAGAAGTTATTTTAGAAAAGCAAGCTATCGCAGAAGGTCAAGGTAAAACTAAAAAAGAGTCTGAACAAAAGGCAGCTGAACGTGCTTACAAACAGATGAAGACTAAAAAGTAATTAAAAAATCTAATAAATCATCTTAATTGAAATCATTACGATCAATTAAGGTTAAACTTTAAAGGAAGATGTAACGTTAATAACTTTGCATCATATATTAAGTTGATTGTAAAGATATGGATCAACTAGGATTTGGATAAGGAGAATAACATGGTTTATTTAAAATCAATAGACGCCGTAGGATTTAAATCATTTGCAGACCATACTGATGTGCAGTTTGATAAAGGCGTAACAGCTATTGTTGGTCCAAATGGTAGCGGTAAAAGTAATATTACGGATGCAATCAAATGGGTATTAGGTGAGCAATCAGCGAAGTCACTTCGTGGTTCTAAAATGGAAGATATTATCTTTTCAGGTGCTGAACATCGTAAGCCTCAAAATTTTGCAGAAGTAAAATTAAAATTAGATAATCATTCAAAAAAATTACAAATAGATGCAGAAGTGGTAGAGGTTACACGACGTCTTTATAGAAGTGGCGAAAGTGAATACTATTTAAATAATGATCGCGCTCGATTAAAAGATATCATTGATTTATTTTTAGATTCTGGTTTAGGTAAAGAAGCATTCTCAATCATATCTCAAGGTAGAGTGGACGAGATTTTAAATGCAAAACCAATTGATCGTAGACAAATTATTGAAGAATCAGCAGGCGTTTTAAAATATAAAAAGCGTAAAGCAGAATCTGTGCAAAAATTAGATCAAACTGAAGATAATTTATCACGTGTAGAAGATATTCTTTATGATTTAGAAGGAAGAGTTGAACCTTTAAAAGAAGAAGCAGCCATTGCTAAAGAATATAAACAACTGTCATCTGAAATGAAAAAAAGTGACGTAATTGTGACTGTTCATGATATTGATCAATATACACAGGATAATAGTCAGTTAGATGAACAACTCAATGATTTAAAAGGGAAACAAGCGAATAAAGAAGCTGAACAAAGTCAAATCAATCAATTATTACAAAAGTATAAAGGCCAAAGGCAAGAGCTAGATCAAAGTATAGAACGATTAAATTATGAACTAGTAAAAGCTACAGAAGAATTCGAAAAGTACTCTGGTCAACTTAATGTGCTTGAAGAAAGAAAAAAGAATCAATCAGAAACCAATGCTAGGTTTGAAGAAGAACAAGATAATTTAATGTCACAATTAGACAACCTTAAATCTGAAAAAGAACAAGCAGTACAAACATTAAACCAATTAAAACAAAAGCAAAAAGAACTTAATCAGACGATACAAACGTTAGAATCAAAGCTATATGTTTCAGACGAACAACACGATGAGAAATTAGAAGAAATCAAAAATAAATATTACACGTTGATGTCCGAACAATCGGATGTCAATAATGATATACGCTTTTTAGAACATACAATCAATGAAAACGAAGCGAAAAAATCACGTTTAGATTCCAGATTAGTTGAAGCATTTAATCAATTAAAAGATATTCAAAATAGTATTTCGAATACCGAACAAGAATATCAACAAGTACAGAAAGATATGCATCAAACTGAACAACAAATCAAAAATGTCGAAAAACAATTAACTGAATCGAAGCAACTACAAACTGAATTCGAAAATAAATTGTATCAAGCGTATAGATATAACGAAAAGTTAAAATCACGTATTGATAGTCTTGCTACTCAAGAAGAAGATTACACTTACTTCTTTAATGGTGTTAAACATATTCTTAAAGCTAAAGATAAAGAATTAAATGGTATTCACGGTGCTGTTGCGGAAATTATAGATGTTCCTTCACAATTAACGCAAGCGATAGAAACAGCTTTAGGAGCATCGTTACAACATGTCATTGTAGAAGATGAAAAAGATGGCCGTCAGGCAATACAATTTTTAAAACAACGTAGTTTAGGACGTGCCACATTCCTGCCTTTAAATGTTATTCAACCTAGGTATTTAGCTGCAGATATTAAATCGACAGCACAAGCTTCTGACGGCTTTGTGAACATTGCTTCAGATGCAGTGAAAGTATCTTCTAAATATAAAAATATCGTGGAAAATTTACTAGGTAATACTATTATTGTAGATGATTTAAAACATGCAAATGAATTAGCAAGATCGATACGTTATCGTACAAGAATTGTGACGCTTGAAGGCGATGTTGTTAATCCAGGTGGTTCCATGACTGGTGGGGGCGCCCGTAAAACTAAAAGCATCTTAACACAAAAAGATGAGCTAACAACGATGCGTCATCAATTAGAAAATTATCAAAAGCAGACACAAGAGTTTGAGAAACAGTTCCAATCACATCAAGCACAATCTGAAAAGTTAAGTGAAAAATATTTTGAGTTAAGTCAAAGTTATAATAACTTAAAAGAAAAAGCACATGGCTATGAGTTAGAGCTTGATCGCTTGAAGAAACAAGAAACACATTTAAAAGATGAACATGAAGAGTTTGAATTTGAAAAAAATGATGGTTATCAAAGTGATGAAAGTAAAGCAACACTGGAGCAAAAACAACAGCATCTATCTGAAATTCAAACTCAACTTAAACAATTAGAAGTAGATATTGAAAAGTATACGAAGCTATCTAAAGAAGGTAAAGAAACGACTACCCAAACTCAACAACACTTACATCAAAAACAATCTGATCTTGCAGTTGTTAAAGAACGAATTAAAGGGCAACAACAAGAAATCGAGCGCTTAGAAAAACAATTACAAAGTACCGAACAACAACTTGATACAGTTAAAGAAAAAATACAATTATTTAATTCTGATGAAATGATGGGTGAACAGGCTTTTGATAAAATCAAGGCACAAATTGCTGATAAAGAGCGAACTCGAACGGAATTAAATGAACAACTTGATGAAATGAAGCAGCGACGAGTTGACTTAAATCAGATGATTGAAGACAATGATAGTAAGCTACAAGAATGTCATCAAGACTTATTATCTATCGAAAACCATTATCAAGATATTAAAGCCAATCAATCTAAATTAGATGTCCTTATTAATCATGCGATTGATCATTTGAATGATGAATATCAACTGACTGTCGAACGTGCACGTATGCTCTATGACAACGATGAGGATATTGATCAGCTACGTAAAAAGGTCAAACTAACTAAAATGTCAATTGACGAATTAGGTCCAGTTAATTTAAATGCGATTGAGCAATTTGAAGAATTAAATGAACGATATACATTTTTAAATGAACAAAGAACAGATTTAAGAGAAGCTAAATCAACATTAGAACAGATCATCAACGAAATGGATAAAGAAGTAGAAGACAGATTTAAAGAAACGTTCCATGCTGTACAAAGTCACTTTAGTGATGTCTTTAAACAACTATTCGGTGGTGGACAAGCTGAATTACAATTAACAGAAGATGATTATTTAGCAGCTGGTGTCGATATTATTGTTCAACCCCCAGGTAAAAAACTACAACATTTATCTTTATTAAGTGGTGGAGAGCGCGCATTAAGTGCAATTGCTTTATTATTTGCTATATTAAAAGTAAGATCAGCACCATTTGTTATATTAGATGAGGTAGAAGCGGCATTAGATGAAGCCAATGTGATTCGTTACGCACAATACCTCAATGAATTATCTGATCAAACACAATTTATAGTTATTACACACCGAAAAGGTACGATGGAATTTTCAGACCGACTATACGGTGTAACTATGCAAGAATCAGGAGTATCAAAATTAGTAAGTGTTAACCTAAATACAATAGATGAGGTTATGAAGGAGGAAGAAGCATGAGCTTTTTTAAACGCTTAAAAGATAAATTTTCAGGACCAAGTGAAGAAGACATAGAAAAGGAATTATCCAGTGAAGAGGTTTCAGATGATTCTTCTAAACAAATGGATGATGAACCACAAGCATCTCAACATGAACAAGAAGAAGATAAACCCAAAAAGAAACCTAGAAAATTAAGTGAAGCAGATTTTGATGAAGATGGCTTAATTTCCATTGAAGATTTTGAAGAGATAGAAGCACAAAAAATCGGTGCAAAATTTAAAGCTGGTTTAGAAAAATCTAGAGAAAACTTCCAAGAACAGTTAAACAATTTAATTGCGCGCTATAGAAAAGTCGATGAAGAATTCTTTGAAGCTTTAGAAGAAATGTTAATAACAGCCGATGTAGGTTTCAATACGGTAATGCAATTAACTGAAGAACTTCGTGCTGAAGCACAACGTCGTAACATTCAAGAAACAGAAGATTTACGTGAAGTTATTGTTGAAAAAATCGTAGAAATTTATCACCAAGAAGATGATAAATCAGAAGCGATGAATCTTGAAGATGGACGCTTAAATGTTATTTTAATGGTCGGTGTCAATGGTGTAGGTAAAACGACAACAATTGGTAAATTAGCATACCGTTATAAAATGGAAGGTAAAAAAGTCATGCTTGCTGCAGGTGATACATTTAGAGCAGGAGCTATTGAACAATTAAAAGTTTGGGGAGAGCGAGTTGGCGTTGAAGTTATTAGTCAAAGCGAAGGTTCAGACCCAGCCGCAGTGATGTATGACGCAATTAATGCCGCTAAAAATAAACAAGTAGATATTTTAATTTGTGATACTGCAGGACGTTTACAAAATAAATCTAATTTAATGCAAGAATTAGAAAAAGTAAAACGTGTTATTGGTAGAGCTGTTCCTGACGCACCTCATGAAGCTTTACTGTGCTTAGATGCTACAACTGGTCAAAATGCATTATCACAAGCCCGTACATTCAAAGAAGTAACGAATGTTTCAGGTATCGTATTAACTAAATTAGATGGTACTGCCAAAGGTGGTATTGTTTTAGCAATCAGAAACGAACTTAAAATACCTGTTAAATATGTAGGTTTAGGTGAAAAATTAGATGACTTACAACCATTCAATCCTGAAAGCTATGTTTATGGACTATTTGCTGATATGATTGAACAAAATGAAGAGATTCCAGATGAATTAGCAGAATCTCCATCTGATAATGGAGATGCATCTCATGAGCCAAAATGATTTAGTAAAAACACTACGAATGAATTATCTTTTTGATTTTTATCAATCTTTGCTGACTGATAAACAAAGAAACTACTTAGAATTATTTTACTTACAAGATTATGCATTAAGTGAAATTGCTGATACTTTTAATGTGAGTAGACAAGCAGTTTATGATAATATAAGAAGAACTGGCGATTTAGTAGAAGATTATGAAACTAAATTAGGATTATACAAAAGGTTTGAACAACGACGAGATATTTATGATCAAATGAAACAATCTCTTGATAAACCAGAATTATTGAAGCAATATATAGATCAATTAGAAGAATTAGAATAGCGATAAAAAGAGGAGGGAATAATTATGGCATTTGAAGGATTGTCGGATCGCTTACAGGCATCTATGCAAAGAATGCGCGGCAAGGGTAAAGTAACAGAAGCAGATATCAAAGCAATGATGCGTGAAGTTCGTCTTGCGTTATTAGAAGCCGACGTTAACTTTAAAGTCGTAAAGGATTTCGTCAAAACTGTCTCAGAACGAGCATTAGGCTCAGATGTGATGCAGTCATTAACACCTGGACAACAAGTTATTAAAATTGTTCAAGATGAATTAACTAATTTAATGGGTGGCGAGAATTCAACGATTAAAATGGCTAATAAGCCCCCAACTGTTGTCATGATGGTTGGTTTGCAAGGTGCAGGTAAAACTACAACTGCAGGTAAATTAGCACTTTTAATGCGTAAAAAATATAATAAAAAACCAATGTTAGTTGCTGGAGATATTTATCGTCCAGCTGCCATTGATCAGTTACAAACAGTAGGTAAACAACTAGATGTCCCAGTTTATAGTGAAGGAGATCAAGTTAAACCACAACAAATCGTTCAAAATGCATTAGCACATGCTAAAGAAGAGCATTTAGACTTTGTCATTATTGATACAGCAGGTCGTTTGCATATTGACGAAGCATTGATGAATGAATTGCAAGAAGTTAAAGAAATTGCTAAACCAGATGAAATTATGTTGGTTGTCGATGCAATGACTGGTCAAGATGCAGTTAATGTTGCACAATCATTTGATGAACAATTAGATGTAACGGGTGTGACATTAACTAAATTAGATGGTGACACTCGTGGTGGTGCTGCATTATCAATACGTTCAGTAACTCAAAAACCAATTAAATTTGTAGGTATGAGTGAAAAGCTTGATGGTTTAGAATTATTCCACCCAGAACGTATGGCGTCCCGTATTTTAGGTATGGGTGATGTTTTAAGTTTAATTGAAAAAGCGCAACAAGATGTCGATCAAGATAAAGCTAAAGATTTAGAAAAGAAAATGAGAGACTCGTCTTTCACATTAGATGATTTCCTAGAACAACTAGATCAAGTTAAAAATCTTGGACCACTAGACGACATCATGAAAATGATTCCAGGTATGAATAAGATGAAAGGCTTAGATCAACTTAATATGAGTGACAAACAAATCGATCATATTAAAGCGATTATTCAATCCATGACACCAAGTGAAAGAGCGAATCCAGCGATGTTAAACGTTTCTCGTAAAAAACGTATCGCAAAAGGGTCTGGACGTTCTTTACAAGAAGTCAATCGTTTGATGAAGCAATTTAATGACATGAAGAAAATGATGAAACAATTCACTGGTGGCGGTAAAGGTAAGAAAGCGAAACGAAGCCAGATGGAAAATATGTTAAAAGGTATGAACTTACCTTTCTAATATGAAGTTTTATTCCAACAGATGTATGTCTGTTGGAATTTTTATATTTAATTAAAATCGAATGTTTGATTAGGGTCATAAAAATCAATTTATTATGTGAATTTAATGAAGATGAAACGCTTGATATAGATGAATATCATGGTCTAAATTTATATGTGGCAGTAGCTGACTGGCAGAAAATACGCTTATTCTAAGCTACTTTCTAGCCTAGTCAGCATTGCCGGGGTGAGACATAGAAATAATAACAATTATTTCTGTCTCACTCCCATAACCAACACTAATTTTTCTGAAAGAAAGGAACGCCTTAGCTAAAGCTAATGCATAACCAAATCTACAATTCATTTCATGAATTTAATAAAGATGTAACGCTTGAGACCAAGGCTCAAGCATAACCAACACTAATTTTTCTGAAAGAAAAAAGTGTTGGTAAAGCAAAATGTCTTTACAAAGTTTAATATACCTGTTATTATTTATTCTTGTAGAAAATAAAAATTGAAATGTTTAAAGGAGAGTTTTATAATGGCAGTTAAAATTCGTTTAACTCGTTTAGGTTCAAAAAGAAATCCATTCTATCGTATCGTAGTTGCAGATGCTCGTTCACCACGTGATGGTCGTATCATCGAACAAATCGGTACTTACAATCCAGCACACGTTAATGCTCCAGAAGTTAAAATTGACGAAGAATTAGCATTAAAATGGTTAAAAGACGGTGCAAAACCAACTGATACAGTTCATAATATCTTATCAAGAGAAGGTATTTTGAAAAAATTCGATGACCAAAAAAACGCTAAATAATCATAGTCACTCGTGACGTGTTTATATATTTAGTTGAAAGGGCGCCATATATTGGTGTCCTTTTTTATTTTTGATTGATTAAGAAAAAATGCATGTATAACGTATTAATCAATGATATAGTAAAATCATTAATTAACAATATTTAAATTTACAAGGAGGTTAGTCATTATGGAAGTGGAGGTAGGACAAATCGTCAATACCCATGGAATTAAAGGAGAAGTCAAAGTGAAATCTAATTCAGATTTTACAGATACACGTTTTCAACCGGGTGAAGTGTTAACAGCAAAATTAAATCAAATTGAAAAAGAGTTGACTGTGACGTCATATCGTACACACAAAGGATTTCATATGTTGAAATTTGAAGGTATTGACAACATCAATGATATCGAGTATTTAAAAGGCGCTGTACTATATCAAGAACGAGACCATGAAGATATCGAACTTGAAGAAAATGAATTTTATTATTCAGATATTATAGGATGTACTGTATTTGATGATGAACAACAGCCAATTGGTCGCATAACTAGTATTTTTGAAACAGGCGCTAATGATGTGTGGGTTGTAAAAGGAGACAAAGAATATTTAATTCCTTACATAGCAGATGTTGTTAAAGACGTTGATGTAGAAAATAAAACAGTCATTATCACACCAATGGAAGGACTGTTAGATTAATGAAAATCGATTATTTAACTTTATTTCCGGAAATGTTTGATGGCGTACTCAATCATTCTATTTTAAAAAGAGCGCAAGACAAAGAAATTATAAATGTGAATACTATCAATTTTAGAGATTATTCGGTAAATAAACATAATCAAGTAGATGACTATCCATTTGGTGGAGGACAAGGTATGGTATTAAAGCCTGAGCCAGTGTTTAATGCGATGGAAGACATCAATAGGACCGATGATACTCGTGTTATATTAATGTGTCCTCAAGGGCGTCCATTTACGCAAGACATTGCCCAAGAATTAAGTGAAGCCAAACATATTGTGTTTATATGCGGTCATTATGAAGGTTATGATGAACGTATAAGAGAACATTTAGTAACTGACGAAATTTCCATGGGAGATTATGTGTTAACAGGTGGCGAATTACCTGCAATGACTATGACTGATGCTATCGTTAGATTAATTCCCGGAGTACTTGGTAATGAACAGTCACACCAGGATGATTCATTCTCTGATGGATTACTAGAATTCCCACAATATACAAGACCACGTGAGTATAATGGAATGAAGGTACCAGATGTATTATTATCTGGCAATCATGCTCATATTGATCAATGGCGTCATGAACAGAAACTGATTCGCACTTTGAATAAGAGACCGGATTTATTAGAGCAATATGATTTAACAGATAAAGATAAAAAAATAATCCAAACATACAAAAACCAATTGAAAAATGACTAACGTTATGCTAACATAATTTAAGTGTGAAAAAACACTAAAAATCACTATGATCCGCTGCTATACATTTGTCTAGGCAAGAACATAGGTTGAAGAGGAGAATTTATAATGAGTAATCATAAGTTAATCGAAGCAGTAACTAAATCACAATTACGTACAGATTTACCTTCATTCCGTCCAGGTGACACTTTACGTGTACACGTTCGTATCATTGAAGGTTCACGTGAACGTATCCAAGTATTCGAAGGTGTTGTAATTAAACGCCGTGGTGGAGGAATTTCAGAAACTTTCACAGTTCGTAAAATTTCTTCAGGTGTAGGTGTGGAACGTACATTCCCATTACACACTCCAAAAATCGAAAAAATCGAAGTTAAACGTCGCGGTAAAGTACGTCGTGCTAAATTATACTACTTACGTAATTTACGTGGTAAAGCTGCTAGAATTCAAGAAATTCGTTAATCAGCCAATTCGATCAATAAAATGGAATCATAACAGATTCAAACATCAAGCATTAAACTGTTGTCACTTTAGACAAAGTTTAATGCTTTTTTATTTATATTCATATAAAAAAGATGGTCGAGGAACTCACTATTGTGTCCTACGACCATCTTTTTCATCAATTAATTATTCTTTTTCATATTTCTAGCAAATATCATACTAAGGACAACACCAATAATTGAGATTACGATAAGTAAATAAAAGTGTGGCGGAGTGTATGTTAATCGAATTATTTCTTGGCCTTTATTTACAGGTATAGCTGTCATAATACCATTTGCTTTTTTAACATCCACTGCGTGACCGTCAATCGTTGCCTTCATCCCTTTGGCATAAGGGATAGGCATGATTAAATAGCCATTTTGTTGTTTATCTTTTTTAATTGTATAGCCATTTCTTTGTTTATGAATTTCCACTTTTTTCAATTGTTTTGCTGATTTGCGTAAAGTTTGATATTTTTCCCCATAAATGCCGTTAATCTTAAGTCGATATTTACCTGGTGAAAGCTTAATATTTAATAGGTCAGACGACGTTACTCTCATAGTGACTGGACTTACAAATCTACGATATTTATATGTGAGAGGATTCCTTTCTTGACTATATTCATTAACACCAACGCGATGTTTCTTGTCAGGTGCTAACAATTCGACATCCATTTCTACATATAAATCTTTATAACGTTGTGCATAAGATTTTGGTAATTGAAGCTCTATACCACCGTTATTTTTGGTAACTTCAATCTGATGGTTTTTGATTTGCTTAGCATGATTTAATTTAATATCAGCTTGGGATATAAGGTTAGAATTTGGCTTAAATGATGTATTTGGTTTTGAACTTTTATCATTCAATACGACGCCTTGAATCATTGCTTGTTCACGGTCTAAAGGTGATTTTAAATCACTTGAATCATAAATTTTATTTGTGATATGTGCTGCAGGATAATCAATCATATTATGTGAATGAATCCATTGATCATCTTTATCTTTTATTAACTTTTCCTTTTCGAATCCATAAGGCATATTTATATCGTTAGGATGTCTAAGACGATCTTCAACACCCCACAGTGCCATTAAGTTAGCACGATTTCCTAAATAGCGATAGGTACTGTTTTTATCTACTGGCATATTGATTTGCATCATTTTATCGTAATATTTCAAAATGTCTCCATCAAATATACTTGAATAGAGAGAAATACCGTTATAGTGGTAAATAAATGGTGAATTTAAACCATAGAATGACATATAATCTATTCTTGATAATGGATTAGATTGAGATCTTTTAATATGTTGAATAGTTTTATTTAATGCTTTACCTCTGTAGCTTGGGTCATCAATTGTTTTCATCGTTGTTTGGTATGGCTCAATTGTATTTTGCGTAGTGATATGTTCAATACCAAGTTGTTGCATGAATATCAACAACACGAGTGCGATTTGAATCCATCTTTTTGATTGAAGTTGTGGTTGCTTAATCAGTAAAGCTAATAAACATATCAATACGATTGACACTGGAATCCAGAATAAGTTTTTTTCTGCTAATGCAAAATAAACAATCCCGTAAATGGTTATAGGGATAGCAATCAGACTATATCTTTTAAGAGATAATTCACTGATATGTTGTATGAATAATACGACTAAAGCACTTGAAGAAAGTGTTAAAGCGTATACCCAACGTCTTTGTGGCATCGAAAAACCATTAAAAGCACTATCAAAGTATTGAGATAGAGAACCAATAAGTAATATCCAAGTAATCATCGCAAATAATTTAAAATAATAATGACGATATAATTTAAATGAAAATAAAGCAATAATAGTAATAAACGTAATGGTTATATAAAAGCCATCTGAAAAAATATTAAAATTAGGATTAACAAGATCTGTAAATAATGGTGTTTTAAGTTTAGGATTTTGTGCTCGGTCATTATTAAAAAATGACGATAATACTGTATATAAGCCTAAAATACTACTCATTACGCTTAATAAAACACCGATAATGAGTAAATAGCATTTTTGCCATCTATTAACGATATCATTAGGGTGAACGACGATGACTCTATACATAAAGTAAAAGCCTAAGACAATTGCTTGATAATAGCTAAAATAGAAATTCATAAATAAAGTTAAAGCAATGACAAAGATAAATAACCCTATTTTCTTCTCTTTGAAGAAGCGTTCCATCGCAAATAATGATAGTGGTAATAGAATTAACAAATTACCGTAAAATGACCATGTAAAGTTATAGTAGATAACTACGGTTGACATACCATACATTATCGTTGCCACTATAATTGCTAGAGGTTTTAACTTTATGTATTTAAAGAAATAAAACGTACAGATAAATGTAATAACTGTTCTAACATATGCCATAATGAGTTGATTAATTGGCCAATAACTAATATCGTGAGGATTTGCTAACCCCATGTTTTCTAATATCCATATCGTTAAAAAGTTTAACCACATTAAAGGCGACATGGAATAATAATATGCCAAGCCCTTTACATAATCTCCACCTAATCCAAAGGATTCATCATAAAATCCTTTGAATTGCGTGAAGTGTTCATATAGATACATTTGAAAGGGCATCATTTGCCTAAAGCCATCACCTTCACCACTAAAGACAATACCTTGAGTGATAAAACGGTAAATGAATGGAATATATATGCATAATGATAAAATGCAACTTAAAATAATAATTGAAGATAATAATAAGAATGGCTTAGAAACAATTTTTTTAAACACTATGTGTCCTCTTCTTTCTCTTTTTAGGATAAATGTATTTAATGAATAACCAACTTATAATAATGCTTAAAATCGAAACGAATATCATTGTATTCCATAAAGGTGGTTGATATTTAATGACTATTGTTTTGGCATTTTTTTCTACTGGTACAGCTGTCATCATGCCATTGGCTTTATAAACATTTTCTTGTTCTCCATCAACAAAAGCTTTCATACCATTTCGATATGGAATGTTAATAGTTGCTATACCTTTTGAATGTTTATCTAAATTAACTTTGACGCCATTTTTAATGTCATGATATTTCAAATTAAAGTTTGCGTTTTCATGTGCTTTTTTGAGCTTATCATAATTTTCACCATTTAGGTTCAATAATTGAAAATCAAAAGTGCCTTTTGGTGATAGTTGAATCGTTATATCACCATTCTTATCGGGTTGTGTTCGGTAAAGTTGTGTATCTACACCGATTCTATAAACAGAATCATTGTATAAACGATTGTTACTATATTGATTAATACCCACTGTATAATTACTATCTGGTAAACCTCTTTTAATTTTCATAGTTAAATAAAAATCAGTATAACGTTTTTGTAAGGACTTAGGTAAATGAAGTTTAACTTTACCTGAAGATTGAGTGACTTTAATATGATGTTTATTTGATTTAACAATGTTTTGACTAGAGATATCAACTTGATTTAATAAATTTTTAGCTTTTTGTTTATAGTTTGTTCCTTTATTATTTAATACCACACCGTCTAACATTGCATGTTCTCTATCTATAGGGGTCTTTAAAGATTTACTATCATAAATATGATTTGTCACTTTAACTGAAGGAAGATTAAGTGCATTTTCGTAAATAGAATATTGACCGGCAGATTTAACTTTTTTAAAGAAACTTGGGATATTATGTTGATACTCTTTCAACATGACGTATCGAATAGAAAACAGACTGGCAATATTTTGTCTACCATTCGTCGATTGATAACGACTCAGTGATTCTTCAGCCATGTTAATCTTTAAATCGTCATAATAATCATCGAGTATATTATGATGGAAAATACTTGAATACAAACTTAATCCTTTGAAATGTTGATACATAGGTGTGTTGTCTTGCTCGTTGACACGCCAATCAATACGCTCATCATTACGTTTAGAATCATTCATTTGCTTAACTAACGCGCGTTGTAATTCGGAACTATACATATTGGAATTAAGGTAGAACGTATTTGCTCTATCTTTATGATCTTCAAAGTATATTTGATTCTTTATAAAAACAATTGACACCATAATGTTAAGTATGGCAATGGCAATGATAAATAGATAGGTCAATTTGGTACGACTCGTTCTATCGTTGATAATTAAAATACATAAACCAATGACAGATACGATAGGCACCAATATAATCCATGCAACATACGTATGATATATAATTGCACTAATAAATATGACGCTTTGAGCCAATATACTTGTGATGAGATATGATTTAATCGATATAGTTTTAAAATATTTTACATAAAGGCCTATTAGCATTGCTGAATTAAATGCAATGATAAAATGCCATCTTTTTTGAGGTGCAGAAAACCCATTAAATAATTGGTCTATAAATGGAATAAAATTAAAACATATAAATATAATAGTTAAAATGGCAAATACTCGATAATAAAAGTGTCTATATAATTTGAAACTTAAAATAGCTTGGATAGTTATAAATAAAATGACGATTAAATAATTATCAAAAAATAAATTTGTATTTGCATCCAAATGTTCAAAGTGTGGCACCTTACCTGAGAAAGGTACTCTACGGTTATTTAAATAACTTTGAACACTATGGTAAAAAATAAAAAGACTATTACCGAACGATAAAAAACCACTGATACCAAAGATGCAGAGCGCTTGCTTACGATTGGCTAAATCATTAGGATGTCTAAAGATAATTCTAAGAATGATATAACCAGCACCAATGATAAGTAAGTAATAAGCAAAATAAAAATTATTAATCAATATGAGCGACGTTGTAACAACAAATAAACCTATTTTTTTACATGTTAAATATCGTTCTATAGATAAAAGTAACAAAGGCATGAAAATGAAAACATCACTAAAAAATGGCCAGTATACGGTGAATCTAAAATATAACGGTGATATTACAAATAAAAAGGCCATAAGTAGACTGATAAGATGATGTTTTGTTAGATGCTTTGCAAATAAATAAGTACAATAAAGTGCAATACTTGCTTTAATAATAGAAACGATAAGTGCGTTATTCATCCAAAATAATAATTGAGATGTGTCTAAATGAATAAACAGCTTGAACAGCATAATGGCGAATGCGTTGATTATAAAGAGTATATTTGTAGAAAAGTAATAGCTTAAATCGGTGAAGAAGTCACCACCTAATCCAAAATCTGATGAATAAAACCAGTTACCGTGACTCCATTGATTAAATAGAAACATTTGGATAGGAACCATTTGTTCCATACCATCATTAGGTCCGGTAAAAAGTATGCCATCATGATAAAATTTATATATAACGTAGCTATGACCAACAAGTGATAAAAGTACGAATATGAATATGTATTTAAGTAATTTTTTCATGTCTTTCTCCTACTTGCATATATTTATCATGAGCATGTTTTACACTACCAAAAGTTAAGTGGTTTATATGTTAATTTTAAATTCATGCTTATTATCAAATTGTAGGTGATAGTATGATTGATGAAAAGTATTTATGCTTCTGTTTTAGACATTTTACAAAATCTTAAAATATAAAAATTGAAGTAAAATGGTCAAACAAGCTTATCGTGTTAAACTAAACCTAGTCTAGATGAAGATGTTAGCGTATAATTTGAACAATATGTATTTTAGAAAAATTGATAGTAACGAAAGGTGATAACTATGGCAATTCAATGGTATCCAGGACATATGGCTAAAGCCAAAAGGGAAGTAAGTGAGCAATTAAAAAAAGTTGATGTTGTGTTTGAACTTGTCGATGCTCGTATTCCTTATAGCTCAAGAAACCCAATGATTGATGAAGTAATTAAACAAAAACCTAGAGTGGTTATTTTAAATAAAAAAGATATGACAAACTTAAAAGAACTAGAAAAATGGGAACAATTTTTTGAAGAGAAAGGGTATTATCCAGTTGCTGTAGATGCGAAGCATGGTAAAAATTTAAAAGATGTTGAGAAAGCAGCAATACAAGCTACTAAAGAGAAATTTGAGCGTGAAAAAGCGAAAGGTTTAAGACCAAGAGCGATAAGAGCAATGATTGTTGGTATACCTAATGTTGGTAAATCAACACTCATTAATAAACTTGCCAATCGTAGTATTGCACAAACTGGTAATAAACCAGGTGTTACGAAACAACAACAATGGATTAAAGTAGGTAATTCTTTACAATTATTAGATACACCAGGAATTTTATGGCCAAAATTCGAAGACGAAGAAGTAGGTAAAAAATTGAGTCTAACAGGTGCAATTAAAGATAGCATTGTTCATTTAGACGAAGTAGCCATTTACGGTCTTCAATTTATGATTGAAAGAGATTTAGATGGATTAAAAAATCACTATAATATTGACGTTGATGAACAAGCTGAAATATTAGAATGGTTTGATGCAATTGGTCGTCGTAGAGGCCTTCTGCAAAAGGGTAACGAAGTAGATTATGAAGCAGTTATTGAACTTATTATTTATGAAATTCGTAATGCTAAAATTGGTACATATTGCTTTGATATTTTTAAAGAAATGAAGCGTGACATAGAACATGAGTAAAACAATTAAAGAGATGAAATCAATTATTGATCAAATTGATTCTCTAGAGGTGCTTGAACAACATGAATGTAATAACGATGCGCGTAAAGGTGTTCAAAAAGCCATTGCTTCACGTAGAAAACAATTAGAAAAAGAATTAGCATTAATTCGTAATTATGAAGATATGAATAGGTATGAAAATGATATATTAGCTCAAAATAACAAAGCAATTATTTGCGGTATTGATGAAGTTGGAAGAGGACCGCTTGCTGGACCGGTCGTGGCATGTGCAGTGATTTTAAATCCAGGACATCGATATCTAGGTCTAAACGATTCAAAAAAAGTATCTGCCAAAAATAGAGCAATCTTGAATCAACAATTAAAAGAGGGTGTGACAGATTATGCATATGGCATTGCGACATCAGCAGAAATTGATGAAATGAATATCTATCAAGCAACGCGGTTGGCTATGCAACGTGCTATTGATCAATTAAACATTCAACCAACTCAATTATTAATTGATGCGATGACTTTAGATAATGAGATTAGCCAAACATCGATTATTAAAGGTGATGCTAAAAGTGTATCTATTGCAGCTGCAAGTATCATGGCCAAAGAGTACCGAGATCATTATATGAAGGATTTAGCGAAACAATATCCTGGTTATGATTTCGAAAAAAATGTTGGTTATGGTACTAAAGCTCATCTTGAAGGTATAGCTCAAAATGGTGTCATATCAGAGCATCGTAAAACTTTTGAACCGATTAAATCAATCTTACAATAGTTTGAATTTTAAATTAATTGCAAAAAAGATGGTGTATCAGTTTACAATAACGCTTACATTTTTTATAATTAATAGGGAACTTAACCTAAGAAACAGGAGGATGGAAGATGAATATCCACGAGTATCAAGGTAAAGAAATATTTCGTTCAATGGGCGTTGCCGTTCCAGAAGGACGAGTAGCATTTACTGCTGACGAAGCGGTGGAAAAAGCGAAAGAATTAGATTCAGATGTATATGTGGTTAAAGCACAAATACACGCTGGGGGTAGAGGTAAAGCAGGCGGTGTTAAAATTGCTAAATCACTATCTGAAGTTGAAACTTACGCTAATGAATTATTAGGTAAACAATTAGTTACACATCAAACAGGACCTGAAGGTAAAGAAGTTAAACGCTTGTATATCGAACAAGGTTGCGATATTCAAAAAGAATATTATGTAGGTTTTGTAATTGATCGTGCTACTGATAAAGTGACTTTAATGGCTTCAGAAGAAGGCGGTACTGAAATTGAAGAAGTAGCTGCTAAAACACCTGAAAAAATCTTTAAAGAAACAATTGATCCAGTTGTAGGATTATCACCTTACCAAGCACGTAGAATTGCTTTCAATATTAATATTCCTAAAGAATCAATTAATAAAGCAGCGAAATTCTTAATTTCACTTTACAATGTATTTATTGAAAAAGATTGTTCAATCGTTGAAATTAACCCACTAGTAACTACTGGTGATGGTGATGTTTTAGCATTAGATGCTAAACTTAATTTCGATGATAATGCTTTATTCAGACATAAAGATATTATGGAATTAAGAGACTTAGAAGAAGAAGATCCAAAAGAAATCGAAGCGTCTAAATATGATTTATCATATATCGCTTTAGATGGAGATATTGGTTGTATGGTTAATGGTGCAGGTTTAGCCATGGCTACAATGGATACAATCAATCATTTTGGTGGAAATCCGGCTAACTTCTTAGACGTTGGTGGCGGTGCTACTAAAGAAAAAGTTACTGAAGCATTCAAAATCATCTTAGGTGATGAACATGTTAAAGGTATCTTTGTAAATATCTTTGGTGGAATCATGAAATGTGACGTCATTGCTGAAGGTATCGTTGCAGCAGTTAAAGAAGTAGAGTTAACTTTACCACTTGTAGTACGTTTAGAAGGTACAAACGTAGAACGCGGTAAAGAAATCTTAAATGATTCAGGTTTAGCGATTGAACCAGCATCTACTATGGCTGAAGGTGCTCAAAAAATTGTTAAACTTGTGAAAGAATCATAAGGAAAGGATGGGAACACTAAGATGAGTGTATTTATAGATAAAAATACTAAAGTAATTGTACAAGGTATTACAGGGTCTACTGCCCTTTTCCATACAAAACAAATGTTAGATTATGGAACACAAATTGTCGCAGGGGTAACACCTGGTAAAGGTGGACAAGTAGTAGAAGGTGTTCCAGTATACAATACTGTAGAAGAAGCAAAACAAGAAACTGGTGCTAATGTATCAGTAGTTTATGTGCCTGCGCTATTTGCTGCAGACTCAATTTTAGAAGCAGCTGATGCAGAATTAGACATGGTTATTTGTATTACTGAGCATATTCCTGTTGTAGATATGGTTAAAGTTAAACGTTATTTACAAGGTAGAAAAACACGTTTAGTAGGACCAAACTGCCCAGGTGTTATTACAGCAGATGAATGTAAAATTGGTATTATGCCAGGTTATATTCATAAAAAAGGTCACGTAGGTGTTGTATCTCGTTCAGGTACATTAACATATGAAGCAGTTCACCAATTAACTGAAGAAGGTATTGGTCAAACAACTGCTGTAGGTATCGGCGGTGACCCAGTTAACGGTACTAACTTCATCGATGTATTAAAAGCATTCAATGAAGACCCTGAAACTAAAGCGGTTGTTATGATTGGTGAAATCGGTGGTACAGCTGAAGAAGAAGCAGCTGAATGGATTAAAGCCAACATGACTAAACCAGTTGTAGGATTCATTGGTGGTCAAACAGCACCTCCAGGAAAACGTATGGGCCATGCTGGTGCCATTATTTCTGGTGGTAAAGGTACTGCATCAGAAAAAATTAAAACTTTAAATAGTTGTGGTGTAGAAACAGCTAACACACCTTCTGAAATTGGTACAACATTAATCGAAGCAGCTAAAAAAGCTGGTATTTACGAAGAATTATTAACTGTAAAATAATCAGTATGAATAATGTTTGTTATGAGCTTAGACACTTCTAAAAGTGTCTAAGCTTTTTTGTGAGCATTATATTATTACGATTATTTGTTCATATGTCATTTCAGTTGTATAAAGAGTTGATAGTTTTACTTCTTAAAAGTACGTTACAATTAGTGCTAAGATGTTTTTCAACTGTAATATTTTAATGAGTTATTTCTTTGTATAATTAAGTTAAAGGAGTAATGAACTTGAACGAATACTTTTTACTTAAATTATACTGGTCGCAATTTACAACCTCTCAAATCCATCAATTCTATCGGTACTACCCACATATTTTCCAAATGACTCCTAAAGAACAAGAAACGTCATTATTACGCTGGATAACACATCATCATCCTATGTTTCTTTCTAAATTTCATAAATATAAACAAATAAATATACAAGAAATTATGAAAATTCTTCGACAATTACATGTAAAATATATCACTTGTTTCGACCAAGGTTATCCACATTTATTAAAAGAAATCTATGATTATCCATTTGTTCTATTTTATAAAGGAGATGAAAAGCTATTTTTAAGTAGTCAAACTCTAGCCATAGTTGGGTCTAGGAAATGTACACATTATACTCAAGAAACGCTTCATTTTCTTTTTCCTTCATTTAAAGATAAAAATATTACAATCATTTCTGGACTAGCAGAAGGCGCTGATAGTGAAGCACACATACAAGCATTGAAAAATCATTTACCAACCATTGCAGTACTAGGTTTTGGACACCATTATTATTATCCTAGATCCTCGGTTTCATTAAGAAATCGGATTGAAAAAGAGGGGTTAGTCATTTCTGAATATCCACCTTTTTCGCCAATTGCTAAATATAAGTTTCCAGAAAGAAATAGGATTATTAGTGGTTTGTCAAAAGGTGTATTACTAACTGAGGCAAACGAAAGAAGTGGTAGCAGAATTACAATTGATTGTGCATTAGAACAAAATAGAAACGTGTATGTTTTACCAGGTAAATTATTTGATTCCAAAACAAAAGGCAATTTATTATTACACCAAGAAGGGGCTACTATAGTCGTTAGTGAAGAAGATATTTTACAAGACTATTTAAATTGATAAAATAGTTTGTATGAGACAATTAGACATAATGAAAATGGATTAAAATCATTAAAGAAATGATTGGGAAATTAAATAAAAGATAAAACAAAATGCTTGATAAAATATTAAAACATTGACAAAAACAAAATTAAACGTTTATCATTTATCTTTAGTAATTAGATTAGCAAGGGGGAAATCACTTTGGCAGATAATTTAGTCATAGTTGAGTCGCCTGCAAAAGCTAAAACCATTGAAAAGTATTTAGGAAAAAGATATAAAGTTATTGCTTCAATGGGACACGTTCGTGATTTACCTAGAAGTCAAATGGGCGTGGACACTGAAGATAACTATGAACCCAAATATATAACAATACGTGGTAAAGGTCCTGTCGTTAAAGAATTGAAAAAGCATGCTAAGAAAGCTAAAAAAGTTTTTCTAGCTAGTGACCCTGACCGCGAAGGTGAAGCGATTGCTTGGCATTTATCAAAAATTTTAGAATTAGAAGATTCAAAAGAAAACAGAGTAGTATTTAATGAAATAACTAAAGATGCAGTAAAGGATAGTTTCAAACACCCTAGAGGTATTGAAATGGATTTAGTAGATGCGCAACAAGCACGTCGTATACTTGATAGATTAGTGGGTTATAATATTTCTCCAGTCTTATGGAAGAAGGTTAAAAAAGGTTTATCAGCTGGACGTGTACAATCTGTAGCATTGAAACTCGTAATTGATAGAGAAAATGAAATAAGAAACTTTAAACCAGAAGAATATTGGACAATTGAAGGTGAGTTTAGATATAAAAAGTCTAAATTTACAGCCAAATTCCTTCATTATAAAAACAAACCATATAAATTAAATAAAAAAGAAGACGTTGAAAAAATTACTGCAGCGTTAGATGGAGACGAGTTTGAAATAACAAATGTTAATAAAAAAGAAAAAACACGTAATCCAGCTAATCCATTTACAACGTCTACACTTCAACAAGAGGCGGCACGTAAACTGAATTTTAAAGCACGTAAAACAATGATGATTGCACAACAACTATATGAAGGTATTGATTTGAAACGACAAGGAACAGTTGGTTTAATTACCTATATGCGTACTGATTCAACTCGTATCTCAGATCAAGCTAAATCAGAAGCTAAAAATTATATCATTGACAAGTATGGCAATGAATATGTATCTAATAGGAAAGCATCTGGTAAACAAGGGGATCAAGATGCCCATGAAGCTATAAGACCTACAAGCACACTAAGAACACCAGAAGAAATGAAACCGTTCTTAACACGTGACCAACATCGATTATATAAATTGATATGGGAACGTTTCGTAGCTAGTCAAATGGCTCCAGCAATTTTAGATACTATTGCTTTAGATGTCACTCAGAATGATATTAAATTCAGAGCGAATGGTCAGACAATAAAATTTAAAGGTTTCATGACATTATATGTTGAAACTAAAGATGATAAAGACAGTGATAAAGAAAATAAATTACCTAAATTAGAACAAGGTGATAAAGTCACTGCTACACAAATTGAACCTGCACAACATTTTACACAACCACCACCAAGATATACCGAAGCACGGTTAGTTAAAACATTAGAAGAATTGAAGATTGGACGACCTTCTACGTATGCACCAACGATAGATACAATTCAAAAGCGTAACTACGTTAAACTTGAAAGTAAACGTTTCATGCCAACAGAATTAGGTGAAATCGTTTATGAACAAGTGAAAGAATACTTCCCAGAAATTATCGATGTCGAATTTACAGTTAATATGGAAACATTACTTGATAAAATTGCAGAAGGTGACATGAATTGGAGAAAAGTTGTTGGTGACTTCTACAATAGTTTCAAACAAGATGTTGAACGTGCTGAAGAGGAAATGGAAAAAATTGAGATAAAAGATGAACCTGCTGGAGAAGACTGTGAAGTTTGTGGCTCTCCAATGGTTATTAAAATGGGAAGATACGGAAAATTCATGGCATGTTCCAATTTCCCAGATTGTCGAAATACAAAAGCAATTGTTAAGACTATCGGTGTTAAGTGCCCTACGTGTAAAGATGGAGAAGTAGTTGAACGTAAATCTAAGAAAAATAGAATTTTTTATGGTTGTTCTAATTATCCAGAATGTGATTTCATCTCATGGGATAAACCGGTAGGCAGAGATTGTCCAAAATGTAATCATTACCTAGTTGATAAGAAAAAAGGTCGAAGTAGCCAAGTGACTTGTTCAAATTGTGATTACAAAGAAGAAGTACAAAAATAGATATGACTTATATAAAAATAGCTACACAATCAAGTTGTGCGAGCTATTTTTATAGTTTGAATAAAGATCATAAATCGTTAAAATATAACCAAACGAATTCTACAGGAGGCATAAGCATGACACAAACAGTCAATGTAGTTGGTGCAGGTTTAGCTGGTTCCGAAGCTGCATATCAATTAGCAGAAAGAGGAATTAAAGTTAATTTAATAGAAATGCGCCCAGTTAAACAAACACCTGCGCATCATACAGATAAATTTGCAGAGTTAGTATGTTCAAACTCATTAAGAGGTAATGCACTTACAAATGCTGTAGGTGTATTAAAAGAAGAAATGCGACGCTTAGATTCTTTAATTATAAAAGCTGCAGATAAAGCCAGAGTACCGGCAGGAGGGGCCCTTGCAGTTGATAGACATGATTTTGCTGGCTATATCACAGACACACTTAGAAATCATCCCAATGTGACAGTTTTAAATCAAGAAGTACACAGTATTCCTGAAGGATATACAATCATAGCGACAGGACCACTTACTACAGAAAACTTAGCACAAGAAATCGTGGATATTACAGGAAAAGATCAATTGTACTTCTATGATGCTGCAGCACCTATTATCGAAAAAGATTCAATTGATATGGATAAAGTTTATTTAAAATCTAGATATGATAAAGGAGAAGCAGCATATTTAAATTGTCCGATGACCGAAGAAGAGTTTGACCGTTTTTATAATGCCGTATTAGAAGCAGAAGTCGCTCCCGTTAATGAATTTGAAAAAGAAAAATACTTTGAAGGTTGTATGCCGTTTGAAGTAATGGCAGAACGTGGTAGAAAAACATTACTATTTGGGCCAATGAAACCAGTTGGATTAGAAGATCCTAAAACTGGTAAACGACCATTTGCAGTTGTTCAATTAAGACAAGATGATGCAGCAGGCACGTTATATAATATTGTTGGTTTCCAAACACATTTAAAATGGGGTGCTCAAAAAGAAGTTATCAAATTAATACCAGGATTAGAAAATGTAGATATCGTACGATATGGTGTGATGCACAGAAATACATTTATTAATTCACCAGATGTCTTAAACGAAAAGTATGAATTAATTGGTCATGAAAATATTTACTTTGCAGGACAAATGACAGGTGTGGAAGGTTACGTTGAAAGTGCAGCAAGCGGATTAGTTTCAGGGATTAACTTAGCACATAAATTACTAGATAAAGGTGAGGTTATTTTCCCTAGGGAAACAATGATTGGTAGCATGGCTTACTATATTTCACACGCTAAAAATGAAAAGAACTTCCAACCAATGAATGCCAACTTTGGTTTATTACCATCATTAGAAAAGAGAATTAAAGATAAAAAAGAAAGATATGAAACACAAGCAAATCGTGCATTAGAATATCTTGAAAATTATAAAAAAACTTTATAATTTTTAAGAACATAAACTAGGTGGCTTATGCTATCTAGTTTTTTGTTGGTTATGATTGCTGACGGTATATGTTACAATTCTCGAAAGATTTTGAATTGAATATCAAATCACTGTAAGCCCTACCACGGATATGCTACAATTCTATATGATGGAGGCGAAATTTATTGAATGATATTCAAAAAGCGTTTCTCTATATGTTAAAAGTAGAACGACATTTTTCTGATCACACACTCAAGTCTTATCATGATGACATTGTGCAATTTAATGATTTTTTATATCAGGAATCTTTAGATTTAAATGACTTTGAATATAAAGATGCAAGAAATTATTTAAGTTTTTTATATTCGAAAAATTTGAAAAGAACTACAGTTTCACGTAAAATTTCTACGTTACGAACTTTTTATGAATATTGGATGACACAGGATGAGTCCGTTGTTAATCCATTTGTTCAACTTGTACACCCAAAGAAAGAACAGTACTTACCACAATTTTTTTATGAAGAAGAAATGGAAGCTTTATTTAAAACGGTAGATACTGATAGTAAAAAGGGTATGCGAGATAAAGTAATACTTGAACTATTATATGCAACAGGTATTCGTGTTTCTGAATTGGTGCATATCAAAACACAAGATTTAGATATGAAGTTACCTGGAGTTAAAGTATTAGGTAAAGGTAATAAAGAAAGATTTATTCCTTTTGGAGAATTTTGTAAGCAAAGTATAGAACGGTATTTAAAGGAATTTAAACCTTTTAAACATGTTGATCATGACTATTTAATCGTTAATATGCAAGGTCAACCAATAACAGAAAGAGGAGTTAGATACGTACTTAATGATGTAGTAAAACGTACGTCTGGTGTAACGAATATTCACCCCCATAAATTACGACATACCTTCGCAACACACTTGTTAAACCAAGGAGCTGATTTGAGAACAGTGCAATCTCTACTAGGTCATGTTAATTTATCAACCACTGGGAAATATACACACGTATCTAATCAACAATTAAGAAAAGTTTATCTTAATGCACATCCTCGAGCAAAAAAGGAGAATGAATGATGGATAACTCATTACATGCAACTACGATATATGCTGTAAGACATAATGGTGGCGCAGCAATGGCCGGAGACGGACAAGTCACATTAGGACAACAAGTAATAATGAAACAAACAGCAAGAAAAGTGAGACGCTTATACGATGGAAAGGTACTAGCAGGTTTTGCAGGTAGTGTTGCTGATGCGTTTACACTTTTTGAAAAGTTCGAAACAAAACTTCAACAATTTAGTGGTAATCTTGAAAGAGCAGCCGTTGAACTTGCACAAGAGTGGCGTGGAGATAAACAACTGCGTCAGTTAGAAGCAATGTTAATAGTAATGGACAAAGATGCCATATTAGTTGTTAGCGGGACAGGAGAAGTGATTGCCCCCGATGATGATTTAATAGCGATAGGTTCAGGCGGAAATTATGCATTAAGTGCAGGTCGAGCACTAAAACGACACGCAGGACAAATGTCAGCAGAAGAAATGGCTTATGAAAGTTTGAAGGTGGCATCTGACATTTGTGTGTTCACAAATGATAATATTATAGTTGAAACATTATAAAAATCTATAATCAATCGAGCAAATTGATTTGTAGTAAGTATAAATAGCATTAATTTCAGAAAGTAAGAAATTGGAGGTCATCCATATATGGATACAAATGGTATAAAATTAACACCGAAAGATATTGTATCTAAATTAAACGAATATATCGTAGGACAAGATGATGCGAAAAGGAAAGTAGCCATTGCCTTACGTAATAGATACAGAAGAAGCTTATTAGATGAAGAATCTAAACAAGAAATAGCACCCAAGAATATTTTAATGATTGGACCAACAGGTGTAGGTAAAACAGAAATAGCACGTAGAATGGCCAAAATTGTAGGTGCACCGTTTATTAAAGTTGAAGCAACTAAATTTACAGAGGTTGGTTATGTAGGTCGTGACGTAGAGAGTATGGTCAGAGATTTAGTTGATGTGTCAGTGCGATTAGTTAAAGATGAAAAGAAAGAAATGGTCAAAGATGAAGCAACGCAAAAAGCTAACGATAAATTAGTAAAATTACTCGTTCCTAGCATGAAGAAAAAAGCATCTCAAGGTAATAATCCATTAGAATCTTTATTCGGTGGAGCAATTCCGAATTTTAATCAAAATAATGAAGAAGAGGAAGAGCCACCAACAGAGGAAATTAAAACTAAACGTTCAGAAATCAAAAAACAACTTGAAGAGGGCAAACTTGAAGAAGAAAAAGTGCGTATCAAAGTTGAACAAGATCCAGGTGCTTTAGGAATGTTAGGTACAAATCAAAACCAACAAATGCAAGATATGATGAATCAACTTATGCCTAAAAAGAAAGTTGAACGTGAAGTTCCAGTTAAGACGGCACGTAAAATACTTGCAGATGACTTTGCAGATGAACTCATCGATCAAGAAACAGCAAATCAAGAAGCATTAGAGTTAGCTGAACAAATGGGAATTATCTTTATCGATGAAATCGATAAAGTGGCTACAAATAATCAAAATAGTGGTCAAGATGTTTCAAGACAAGGTGTTCAACGTGATATCTTACCAATTCTTGAAGGTAGCATGATTCAAACTAAATATGGTACTGTAAATACTGAACATATGCTATTTATTGGCGCTGGTGCATTCCACGTGTCTAAACCTAGTGATTTAATTCCAGAGCTTCAAGGACGATTCCCAATTAGAGTCGAACTTGATAGTTTATCAGTAGAAGATTTCGTTAGAATTCTTAAGGAACCTAAATTATCACTAGTAAAACAATATGAAGCGTTACTTCAAACAGAAGAAGTAACAGTTAACTTCTCAGATGAAGCAATTACACGATTAGCTGAAATTGCATATCAAGTCAATCAAGATACTGATAATATTGGTGCGCGTCGATTACACACAATTTTAGAAAAAATGTTAGAAGATTTATCATTCGAAGCACCGAATATGCCACATGCTGTTGTTGATATTACGCCACAATATGTTGATGATAAATTAAAATCAATCTCAACAAATAAAGATTTAAGTGCATTTATTCTATAAAAATAAAAAGAAGGAGAAAAATTATGAGCTTATTATCTAAAACAAGAGAGTTAAACACGTTATTACAGAAACACAAAGGCATCGCAGTAGATTTTAAGGACGTTGCCCAAACGATTAGTAGCGTTACAGTAACTAATGTATTTATTGTGTCGAGAAGAGGTAAAATTTTAGGGTCGAGCTTAAATGAATTACTGAAGAGTGATCGAATCATTCACATGCTTGAAGATAGACATATCCCTGCAGAATATACTGATCAATTAATGGATGTTAAAGAAACACAATCTAATATTGATATTGATAATGTTTTAACGGTATTCCCACCAGAAAATAGAGAAGTGTTTGTAAATAGTAGAACAACAATATTCCCTATTTTAGGTGGAGGAGAAAGATTAGGTACGTTAGTTTTAGGAAGAGTTCAAGATGATTTCAATGAAAATGATTTAGTTTTAGGCGAATATGCTGCAACTGTCATTGGTATGGAAATTTTACGTGAAAAGCACAATGAAGTTGAAAAAGAAGCACGAGATAAAGCTTCAATCACAATGGCCATTAATTCATTATCTTATTCAGAAAAAGAAGCCATCGAACATATCTTTGATGAATTAGGTGGTAATGAAGGGTTATTAATTGCTTCTAAAGTTGCTGATAGAGTCGGTATTACACGTTCAGTAATTGTAAATGCACTACGTAAACTAGAAAGCGCTGGTGTGATTGAGTCACGTTCACTAGGTATGAAAGGTACATTTATCAAAGTCAAAAAAGAAAAATTCTTAGATGAATTAGAACGTAATAAATAAATTTATTAAGGTTTAGGTGCTACCATTGGGATGCCTAAACCTTAATTTTTTGTAAATAAGGGATAATGATTTTTAGTAACACTTTATCGATGAAAAATAAATAATAAATGACACTAGATGATGTTTGATTTAATCAATCATTTATTAGACGAAAGGCATTGCAATCAATGTCGAATTATGATATATTTATTTTCGGCTATAAAGCCAATACACACATAATAAATGTAAATATAGAGGGTGCAGTATTTAATTACTGTCTTTATATGAGTTTGTTATGGAGGTAATTAACCAATAGGAGGAATTTATAATGGCAGTTATATCAATGAAACAATTGTTAGAAGCTGGTGTTCACTTCGGCCATCAAACACGTCGTTGGAACCCAAAAATGAAAAAATATATCTTCACTGAGAGAAATGGTATTTATATCATTGACTTACAAAAAACAGTGAAAAAAGTTGAAGAAGCATATAACTTCATCAAACAAGTATCAGAAGATGGCGGTAAAGTCTTATTCGTAGGTACTAAAAAACAAGCACAAGATTCAGTTAAAGCTGAAGCAGAACGTGCTGGTCAATTCTACGTTAACCAAAGATGGTTAGGTGGAATCTTAACTAACTATAAAACAATCTCAAAACGAATCAAACGTATTTCTGAAATTGAAAAAATGGAAGAAGACGGCTTATTCGAAGTATTACCTAAAAAAGAAGTTGTTGAACTTAAAAAAGAATACGACCGTTTAATTAAATTCTTAGGCGGTATTCGTGATATGAAAACTATGCCTCAAGCATTATTCGTAGTTGATCCTCGTAAAGAGCGCAACGCAATTGCTGAAGCACGTAAATTAAATATTCCAATCGTGGGTATTGTTGACACTAACTGTGACCCAGATGAAATTGATTATGTAATCCCAGCAAACGACGATGCTATCCGTGCCGTTAAATTATTAACTGGTAAAATGGCAGACGCTGTTTTAGAAGGTCAACAAGGTGTATCAAACGAAGAAGTAGCTGCAGAACAAAACATCAATTTAGATGAAAAAGAAGAATCTGACAAAGCAGAAACAACTGAAGAAAACACTTCTGTTGAATCAAACTAAGTTATAGTTTAAATGGGTGATAAGATACTAATGCTTATCACCTTTTTTTAAAAAATAAATTAATAGTATAGAGTATTGGAAATTTTACTAGGAATAATGGTAAAATTTAAATATATCTGTAACAGAATTATATATACTGGAGGAATAATTAATGGCAATTTCAGCTAAACTTGTAAAAGAATTACGTGAAAAAACTGGCGCTGGCATGATGGACTGTAAAAAAGCGCTAACTGAAACTGATGGTGATATGGACAAAGCTATCGATTACTTACGTGAAAAAGGTATTGCTAAAGCAGCTAAAAAAGCTGATCGTATCGCAGCAGAAGGTCTTGTACATGTTGAAATCAATGGTAACGAAGCAGCTATCGTTGAAATCAACTCAGAAACAGACTTCGTTGCTCGTAACGAAGGTTTCCAAAACTTAGTAAAAGAAATTGCTAACCAAGTACTTGCTACTAAAGCAGAATCTGTTGAAGCATTAATGGAAACTAAATTCGAAGACGGTAAAACTGTTGACGAAAAAATGAAAGAAGCTATTTCAACAATCGGTGAAAAATTAAGCATCCGTCGTTTTGCAGTTAGAACTAAATCAGATAACGATGCATTCGGTGCATACTTACACATGGGTGGACGTATCGGTGTGTTAACTGTAATTGAAGGTACTACTGATGAAGCAGCTGCTAAAGATGTAGCTATGCACATTGCTGCTATCAACCCTAAATATGTTTCATCTGACCAAGTAAGCGAAGATGAAATTAATCATGAAAGAGAAGTACTTAAACAACAAGCATTAAATGAAGGTAAACCAGAAAACATCGTTGAAAAAATGGTTGAAGGTCGTTTACGTAAATATTTACAAGAAATTTGTGCTGTTGACCAAAACTTCGTTAAAAACCCAGATGAAACAGTTGAAGCTTTCTTAAAATCTAAAGGTGGTAAACTTGTTGACTTCGTAAGATATGAAGTAGGCGAAGGTATGGAAAAACGCGAAGAAAACTTTGCTGATGAAGTTAAAGGACAAATGAAATAATAAGTCATATTGTTAACAAGAAAGAAGACACCTGAAAGGTTTTCTCAGATTAAAAGCAGTAGTTTTTAATTTAGAGAGGACGTCCGTGTCTTCTTTACTTATATACTTTTACATATTTCTACTATAGAGAGGATAAGAAAATGGCTCAAACTTCTAAATATAAACGTGTAGTCTTAAAACTTAGTGGTGAAGCACTTGCAGGTGACAAAGGATTTGGCATTAACCCAATGATTATTAAAAGTGTTGCTAAGCAAGTAGCCGAAATAGCAAAAATGGATTGCGAAATTGCTGTAATAGTTGGTGGCGGTAACATTTGGAGAGGTAAAACAGGAAGCGATTTAGGAATGGATCGCGGTACTGCTGACTATATGGGAATGTTAGCCACTGTTATGAATGCACTTGCCCTACAAGATAGCCTTGAACAATTAGAATGTGATACGCGTGTTTTAACTTCTATTGAAATGAAGCAAGTTGCTGAACCTTACATTCGTCGTCGTGCCATTCGTCATTTAGAGAAAAAACGTGTTGTTATCTTTGCAGCAGGTATTGGTAACCCTTATTTCTCTACTGATACAACAGCGGCACTAAGAGCGGCTGAAGTAGAAGCAGACGTTATATTAATGGGTAAAAATAATGTTGATGGTGTTTACTCTGCAGATCCTAAAGTAGATAAAGATGCAGTTAAATATGAACATTTAACACATATTCAAATGCTTCAAGAAGGTCTACAAGTTATGGACTCAACAGCTTCTTCATTCTGTATGGATAACAATATTCCATTAAATGTGTTCTCTATTATGGAAGAGGGTAATATTAAACGAGCTGTAATGGGCGAGAAAATTGGTACATTAATTACAAAATAATATGAGGTGTAAAAAATGAGTGACATTATTAAAGATACTAGAGCAAGAATGCAAAAATCTATCGATAATTTATCTAAAGAATTAGCTAATATCAGTGCAGGTAGAGCGAATTCTAATTTATTAAATGGTGTAAATGTTGATTATTATGGTGCACCAACACCAGTACAACAATTAGCAAGTATTAATGTTCCAGAAGCAAGATTACTTGTTATTTCTCCTTACGATAAATCTTCTGTGGCTGATATCGAGAAAGCAATTAATGCGGCTAATCTTGGTGTTAACCCAACTAGTGACGGAGAAGTTATTCGTATTTCTGTTCCTGCTTTAACAGAAGAGCGTCGTAAAGAATTAGTTAAAGATGTTAAAAAAATTGGTGAAGATGCCAAAGTTTCAATTAGAAACATTCGTCGTGATGTTAACGATCAACTTAAAAAAGATGAAAAGAACGGCGACATTACTGAAGATGACTTAAGAAGTCAAACAGACGACGTTCAAAAAGCAACGGATAATTCAATTAAAGAAATTGATCAATTAGTTGATGACAAAGAAAAAGACATTATGTCAGTATAATCTTCTGACAAACTTAAAAGTCATATTAACTTATTGTAGATGGCACTTATACAGTGTTAATGTAAGACAAAATGATGCAATATTCATTCTAGTCTAAACTGTACCAAGTAAGACTTTGGTACAGTTTTTTTATTTGCTTATTCAATGCTATAAATGAGTATGATAAAATGGTAGATGATTGTTTAAACAACCTATACAATAATACAGAGATGATCAGGCTCGGAGGAAAGACCATGTTTAAAAAGCTTAGAAATAATAATAAGAGTGAAAGTAATCAATTTAATGATTTAGATTTACATAATATACCTGAACATGTTGCAATTATCATGGATGGTAATGGCCGTTGGGCTAAACAACGCAAAATGCCTCGTATTAAAGGACATTATGAAGGTATGCAAACAATCAAGAAGGTCACACGAGAAGCTAGTGATATCGGTATTAAATATCTTACCTTATACGCTTTCTCCACTGAAAATTGGTCTAGACCTGAAAGTGAAGTAAACTATATTATGAATTTACCAGTTAACTTTTTAAAAACATTTCTACCAGAATTGATAGAGAAGAATGTTAAAGTTGAAACAATTGGTTTTCAAAAAGGGTTACCGACATCAACAATCGAAGCTATTGATCATGCCAAAGAAAAAACGAAAAATAATACAGGATTAAGATTAATTTTTGCCATCAATTATGGTGGGCGTGCTGAAATCGTTCAAAGTTTTAAAACGATTGTAGATGAAATCCAACATAAAGGATTGAGTAGTGGTGATATTAACGAAGATTTAATTAATCAACACTTGATGACTAAGAATTATCCTGATCCAGAATTATTAATTAGAACTTCTGGTGAGCAACGAATAAGCAACTTTTTAATTTGGCAAGTTTCATATAGTGAATTCATATTTAATGAAAAATTATGGCCAGACTTTGATGGTGACGAATTGAAAAATTGTTTAAAAATTTACCAATCACGCCAAAGACGTTTTGGAGGATTGAGTGAGGAGTAAAGTATGAAAGTAAGAACATTGACAGCGATTATTGCTTTATTAATTTTCTTGCCTATCCTTTTAAAGGGTGGATTAGTACTAATGCTTTTTGCTTATTTATTAGCATTAATTGCATTAAAAGAACTTTTAAATATGAATATGATTAAATTTATTTCAATTCCCGGGATAATAAGTGCAATCGGTTTAATTATTATTATGCTTCCTCAGGATGCCGGAGATTGGGTACAAGTCATACAGTTGAAAAGTTTAGTCGCAATGAGTTTTATAGTACTCAGTTATACTGTTTTATCAAAAAATAGATTTAGTTTTATGGATGCAGCATTTTGTTTAATGAGCGTTGCCTATGTCGGAATTGGTTTTATGTACTTTTATGAAACGCGTTCAGAAGGATTACACTACATTTTATATGCATTCTTAATAGTTTGGTTAACAGATACTGGTGCTTACATTTTTGGCCGTTTAATGGGCAAACATAAGTTATGGCCAGTTATAAGTCCAAACAAAACAATTGAAGGATTTATTGGTGGTCTTTTCTGTAGTTTACTTGTACCGCTAGTAATGCAGTTTTTTGTAGATTTTAATTTAAACGTGTGGTTATTGTTAATTGTGACCATCATCTTAAGCATGTTTGGACAATTAGGTGATCTAGTAGAATCTGGATTTAAACGTCATTTCGGTGTGAAAGATTCTGGAAGAATTTTACCAGGACATGGTGGTATATTAGATAGATTTGATAGTTTCATGTTTGTTTTACCATTGTTAAACATTCTTTTAATTCAAATTTAATATCTTGAAGCATTTTTTAATAAATAAAATGTTATAATGGGGGAGTTATTGAGATGTTCATAGCATTTCTTAACTCCTTTTCATAACTTATACATAATTTTCATTGGTACAAAAGTATAATGAACATGATTAGCCAAATTAATATGCTAATTAAGTCAAACGTAATATAATGTCTTATATTATCTTTTAATAATTAATCGAGAGAAATTTGAAATATTACTTAAAATAGAGGTGTAGCGAGTGAGCTCATTAATAACAATATTAGCGTTCATCATCGTTTTTGGTGTTCTTGTAACTGTCCACGAATATGGACATATGTTCTTTGCTAAGAGAGCGGGCATTATGTGCCCAGAATTTGCCATCGGTATGGGACCGAAAATCTTTAGTTTTAGAAAAGATGAAACGTTATATACAATTCGTATTTTGCCTGTAGGCGGATATGTGCGTATGGCAGGTGATGGTCTTGAGGAGCCGCCTGTTGAACCAGGTATGAACGTAAAAATTAAATTAAATGATCATGATCAAATTACACATATCATTTTAGATGATCAACATAAATTCCAACAAATTGAAGCTATTGAAGTGAAAAAATGTGATTTTAAAGATGATCTTTTTATTGAAGGTATCACATCATATGATGAAGAGCGTCATCATTTCAATATCGCTAAGAAAGCATATTTCGTTGAAAATGGTAGCTTAATTCAAATAGCACCTAGAGAACGTCAATTCACACATAAGAAGCCGTTACCCAAATTTTTAACATTATTTGCCGGCCCGTTATTTAACTTTATTTTGGCTATCTTACTATTTATTGGATTAGCATATTATCATGGTACACCTACAACAACAGTAGGCGATTTAGCCAAAGGTTATCCCGCTGAAAAAGCAGGATTAAAAGCAGGCGACAAAATTGAACAAATTGGTAACCACAAAGTTAAAGATTATAATGATATTTCAAACATTTTAGATAAAAATAAATCTGCTAAAACTACTGTTAAAGTTGAACGAAACGGTAAGATGAAATCAATCGATATCGAACCTAAGAAAACTGAAATCAAACAAACAAAGAATAAATCTGAGACAGTTTATCAAATTGGATTCAAACCGAAAACAGAACATACGGTATTTAAACCTCTTGTCGCAGGAGTTGAACAGTTCTTTAAAGCAGGTACGTTAATATTTACAGCAGTCGTTGGCATGCTTGCGAGTATCTTTACTGGTGGTTTTTCATTTGACATGTTGAATGGGCCAGTAGGTATTTATCATAATGTGGATTCAGTTGTGAAATCGGGAATTATTAACTTGATCACATATACAGCATTATTAAGTGTAAACTTAGGTATTATGAATTTATTACCAATTCCAGCATTAGACGGTGGAAGAATTTTATTTGTGATTTACGAAGCAATATTTAGAAAGCCTATTAATAAAAAGGCAGAAACAGGTATTATTGCAGTCGGTGCAATCTTTGTAGTTATCATTATGATTCTAGTAACATGGAACGATATTCAAAGATATTTCTTATAAATAGGGAGGCAAAGTAACTATGAAACAATCTAAAGTTTTTATACCAACTATGAGAGAAGTGCCAGCAGAAGCTGAAGCTTTAAGTCATCGTTTATTATTAAAAGCAGGTTTAATTAAACAAAGTACAAGTGGAATATATAGCTATTTACCATTAGCTACACGTGTTCTGAATAATATTTCTAAGATTATACGTGAAGAAATGGAAAAAGTAGATGCAGTAGAAATTTTAATGCCAGCGCTTCAACAAGCTGAATTATGGGAAGAATCAGGCCGTTGGGGTGCATATGGTCCTGAATTAATGCGATTAAAAGACCGTAATGGACGCGAATTTGCATTAGGACCAACGCATGAAGAAGTAGTGACATCACTTGTTAGAGATGAGTTAAAGTCATACAAACGTTTACCTTTAACGTTGTTCCAAATCCAATCTAAATTTAGAGACGAACAACGTCCACGTTTTGGGTTACTTCGTGGTAGAGAATTTATCATGAAAGATGCTTATTCTTTCCATGCTGATGAAGCATCATTAGATGAAACTTATCAAGATATGTATAACGCGTATGATCGTATATTTAAACGAGTAGGCATCAATGCACGACCTGTTGTAGCAGATTCAGGGGCAATTGGTGGTAATCATACACATGAGTTTATGGCTTTAAGTGAAATTGGTGAAGACACTATCGTTTATAGTAATGAAAGTGATTATGCTGCCAACATTGAAAAAGCAGAAGTGGTTTATACAGCTAACCCTAAAAATACTGAAGTTGCTGAATTGAAAAAGGTAGAGACACCTAATATAAAAACAGCTGAAGAAGTAGCTGAATATTTAAATCGTCCGCTAGATGAAATTGTGAAAACAATGATATTTAAAGTGGATGGCGAGTTTATCATGGTACTTGTAAGAGGACATCATGAGTTGAATGACGTGAAATTAAAAGCATACTTTGGTACAGACCAAATTGAAATGGCTAGCCAAGATGAAATTGTTAATATTGTGGGTGCACATCCAGGTTCATTAGGTCCTATTCATGATAAAGATATTAAAATCTATGCTGACCATTTTGTTCAAGACTTAAATAACTTTGTGATTGGTGCAAATGAAGATGGATATCATTTCGAAAATGCACAATTAGATCGTGATTTTAAAGTTGACGAATTTGGAGACTTTAGATTTATCTTAGAAGGTGAACCTTTAAGTGATGGTTCTGGAAATGCACAATTTGCAGAAGGAATAGAAGTTGGACAAGTCTTTAAACTCGGAACAAAATATTCTGAATCAATGAATGCGACTTTCTTAGATAACCAAGGTAAAGCACAACCGCTCATTATGGGTTGTTATGGTATTGGCGTGTCTAGAACATTGAGTGCTATAGTAGAACAACACCATGACGATAACGGTATTATTTGGCCTAAATCAGTTACACCATTTGATTTACATTTAATTACAATTAACCCTAAAAAAGAGGAACAACGTAAGCTAGGTGATCAATTATATGATCAATTAATGAATAACTATGATGTACTATATGATGATCGCCAAGAACGTGCGGGTGTTAAATTTAACGATGCTGATTTAATAGGTTTACCATTAAGAGTTGTAGTTGGTAAACGTGCAGAAGAAGGTATTGTAGAAGTTAAACAACGTTCAACAGGTGAAAGTGAAGAAATTCATATTGATGATTTAGAAAATTATATTAAAGATTTATATTTAACATTAAACTAAATATGAACATTTGACCTTTTAGGTTTTATGTATTGGGAGTGTGATGATGGATTCAATTAGAATTCTTATCCACTCCTTATTTTTCGTAAATGTATTTAATTCATATCGATGAAATCTATACCAATTAAGCGTATAATAAGATATAAATTTGCTTTGAACTTCGAACGATTCATCAGTATAATTTGTATGATTGATTTCATAATTCCAAATTACTAATTCAAGCAATGTTAAAGAAGTATAAATTTAAGGTGGTTTTCATATTGGCAATGACAAATCAGGAAAAATTTAAAGTACTTGCTGATCAAATTAAAATTTCTAATCAATTAGATTCAGAAATCCTACAGCAAGGAGAACTAACTAGAATTGATGTCTCAAGTAAAAATAGAACATGGGAATTTCATATTACATTGCCATATTTCTTATCTCATGAAGATTATTTACTTTTTAATCATGCGATTGTAGAAGAATTTAAAGAAATAGCGGATGTAAGCTGTCATTTCACGATTGAAAACACTGATAATCAAGATGAACAGGCAATTAAATATTTTGCACATTGTATCGATCAAACTGCCTTATCTCCTAAAGTAAAAGGGCAGTTAAAACAAAAGCGCTTGATTATGTCAGGTAATGTTCTAAAAGTTATGGTTTCCAATGATATTGAACGTAACCATTTTGATAAGGCATGTAATGGTAGTTTAGTCGCTGCTTTTAAAAAATGCGGATTTAAAATAGATAAAGTCGTATTTGAAACAGATACTACTAACCATGATGAAGATCTAGCATCATTAGAAGCGCATATTCAAGAAGAAGATGAACAAAGTGCACGTGAGGCTACTGAAAAACTTGAAAAAATGAAAGCGGAAAAAGCAAAACAACAAGATAACAACGAAAGCGATGTAGATAAATGTCAAATTGGTAAACCAATTCAAGTTGAAAATTTAAGATCAATAGAATCGATTATAGAAGAAGAATTTAAAGTGGCAATTGAGGGCGTTATATTTGATATTAATTTAAAAGAATTGAAAAGTGGACGTCATATCGTAGAATTGAAAGTAACGGATTATACAGATTCATTAGTATTGAAAATGTTTACTCGTAAAAATAAAAATGATTTAGATCATTTTAAAGCCTTAAGTGTAGGAAAGTGGGTTCGTGCACAAGGTCGTATTGAAGAAGATACTTTTGTTAGAGATTTAGTTATGATGATGTCTGATATTGAAGAAATTAAAAAATCGCCTAAAAAAGATAAGGCAGAGAATAAAAGAGTTGAATTCCATTTACATACATCAATGAGTCAAATGGATGGCATACCTAATATTGGCGGCTATGTAGCGCAAGCAGCTGAATGGGGTCATCAAGCGATTGCTGTGACAGATCATAATGTTGTTCAAGCATTTCCAGATGCCCATGCTGCTGCTGAAAAACATGGTATCAAAATGATATATGGTATGGAAGGCATGTTAGTGGATGATGGTGTACCTATTGCTTACAAACCTACAGATCGAGATTTAAAAGATGCTACATATGTTGTTTTTGACGTAGAAACGACTGGTTTATCTAATCAATATGATAAAATTATCGAATTAGCAGCTGTTAAAGTACATAACGGAGAAATCATAGATAAGTTTGAAAGATTTAGTAATCCTCATGAGAAATTATCAGAAACAATTATTAATTTAACGCATATTACAGATGATATGCTAACTGATGCTCCTGAAATAGAAGATGTACTTACAGAATTCAAAGAATGGGTAGGAGATGCTATATTCGTGGCCCATAACGCCTCATTCGATATGGGATTCATTGATACAGGTTATGAACGCCTTGGATTCGGCCCTTCAACTAATGGTGTAATTGATACACTAGAATTATCTCGTACTATAAATACTGATTATGGTAAGCATGGTTTGAACTTCCTTGCTAAAAAATATGGTGTGGACTTAACACAACATCATAGAGCGATATATGATACTGAAGCTACTGCATATATTTTTATTAAAATGGTTCAACAAATGAAAGAACTTGGCGTGACAAATCATATAGATATTAATAAAAAACTATCTAATGAAGATGCATATAAACGTGCTAGACCATCACATGTCACATTAATAGTTCAAAATCAACAAGGTTTAAAAAATCTTTTCAAAATTGTGAGTGAATCATTAGTAACGTATTATTATAGAACACCAAGAATACCGAGATCTTTATTAAATGAGTATAGAGAAGGTTTGCTTGTTGGAACGGCATGTGATGAAGGTGAATTATTTACAGCTGTCATGCAAAGAGATCAATCAGAAGTAGAAAAAATAGCAAAGTATTATGACTTTATTGAAGTACAACCACCAGCACTTTATCAAGATCTTATTGATCGTGAACTCATTAGAGATACTGAAACACTTCATGAGATTTATCATCGTTTAATTGAAGCTGGAAAGAGTGCTAATATTCCTGTTATAGCAACAGGTAATGCACACTATTTATATGAACACGATGCCATCGCTCGTAAAATTTTAATTGCTTCCCAACCGGGGAATCCTTTAAATCGTTCAACTTTACCAGAAGCACATTTTAGAACAACCGACGAAATGTTGGATGAATTACATTTCTTAGGTGAAGAAAAGGCTTATGAGTTAGTTGTAACAAATACTAATGCCTTAGCAGATCAAATTGAACGTGTTGTACCAATTAAAGATAAATTATATACACCACGAATGGATGGTGCGAATGAAGAAATTAGAGAATTAAGTTATAGCAATGCCAAAAAGTTATATGGTGAAGATTTACCTCAAATTGTTATTGATCGTTTAGAGAAAGAACTAGATAGTATTATAGGGAACGGTTTCTCAGTTATTTATTTAATTTCACAACGTTTGGTTAAAAAATCTTTAGATGATGGTTACTTAGTAGGTTCACGTGGTTCTGTAGGATCAAGCTTTGTAGCGACTATGACAGAAATCACTGAAGTTAACCCATTGCCGCCGCATTACATTTGTACGCATTGTAAAACGAGTGAGTTTTTCGACGATGGTTCTGTTGGTTCAGGATTCGATTTACCCGATAAAAAATGTCCTGAATGTGGCAATGAGCTAATTAAAGAGGGGCAAGATATACCTTTCGAAACGTTCTTAGGATTTAAAGGTGATAAGGTACCAGATATCGACTTAAACTTCAGTGGTGAATATCAACCTAATGCACATAACTATACAAAAGTATTATTCGGTGAAGACAAAGTATTCCGTGCAGGAACAATTGGTACAGTTGCCGAAAAAACTGCATTTGGATTTGTTAAAGGTTATCTTAATGACCAAGGTATTCATAAACGTGGAGCAGAGGTGGATCGTTTAGTTAAAGGTTGTACAGGTGTTAAACGTACAACTGGACAACACCCTGGTGGTATTATAGTAGTTCCAGACTACATGGATATTTATGATTTTACACCTATACAATATCCAGCAGATGACCAAAGTTCTGCTTGGATGACAACACATTTTGATTTCCATTCTATCCATGATAACGTCTTAAAACTCGATATACTTGGACACGATGATCCAACTATGATACGTATGCTACAAGATTTATCTGGCATTGATCCTAAAACGATTCCTGTGGATGATAAAGAAACTATGAAAATATTTAGTAGTCCAGAAAGTTTAGGTGTGACTGAAGAAGACATTTTATGTAAAACAGGGACATTTGGTGTACCGGAATTTGGTACAGGGTTTGTAAGACAAATGCTTGAAGATACTAAACCAACAACATTTTCTGAATTAGTACAAATTTCTGGACTATCACATGGTACAGATGTTTGGTTAGGTAACGCACAAGAACTAATCCGTGCAGGTATCTGTGATTTATCATCAGTTATTGGTTGTCGTGACGACATCATGGTATATCTGATGTATGCAGGATTAGAACCATCTATGGCCTTCAAAACAATGGAATTTGTACGTAAAGGACGTGGTTTAACTGATGAAATGGTTGAAGCTATGAAAGAAAATGACGTTCCTGATTGGTATCTAGATTCCTGTCGTAAAATCAAATACATGTTCCCTAAAGCCCATGCGGCAGCCTATGTATTAATGGCAGTCCGTATCGCATACTTTAAGGTACATCATCCTTTATATTATTATGCGTCTTACTTTACAGTTAGAGCATCTGATTTTGATTTAATTACTATGATTAAAGATAAAACAGGTATTAAAAACACTGTAAAAGATATGTACTCTCGCTATATGGATTTAGGTAAAAAAGAAAAAGATGTATTAACAGTATTAGAAATAATGAATGAAATGGCTCATCGAGGTTATCGTATGCAACCGATTAGTTTAGAAAAAAGCCAAGCGTTTGATTTCATTATTGAAGGTGATACATTAATTCCACCATTTATAGCCGTACCAGGACTTGGTGAAAATGTTGCCAAACGAATTGTTGAAGCAAGAGAAGAAGGACCATTTTTATCTAAAGAAGATTTAAATAAAAAAGCAGGTTTATCACAAAAGGTTATTGAATATCTAGACGATTTAGGCTCATTACCAGGATTACCTGATAAAGCACAATTATCTATTTTTGACATGTAATGTAAAACAATAAAGAAGTTATTAAATTATTAAGTGTATACAGGGATGTTCCCATTAATTAGGGTGTGATTTGTTTACTAGTATAACTTATGGTATACTTAGATTGCTTAAAAAATTAGTGACTCAGGCAAAAGAGTGGGCATAAACCCGCTCTTTTCTATTTGCCTAAAAGGGAGGCCTGTATGAGTAAAATAGCTGAACAAGTTGAACCTATTATTCAACCCGTATTAGATGACCTTAACTTTGAACTAGTTGAAATTGAGTATGTTAAAGAAGGTAAAGATCATTTTTTAAGAATTTCAATAGACAAAGAAGGTGGCGTCGATCTTAATGATTGTACGTTAGCCTCAGAAAAGATTAGCGAAGCGATGGATGAAAATGATCCAATACCTGAAATGTACTACTTAGATGTAGCATCTCCAGGTGCTGAAAGACCTATCAAGAATGAGAAAGCGCTTAAAGATGCAATATCACATCCCATTTTTATTTCACTTTATGTACCAATCGAAAATGAAAAAGAATGGTTAGGTATTTTAAAAGAAGTCAAAGAGGATATTATATTAATAGAAGTCAAAGAAAAATCTAAAACAAAAACGATAGAGATACCACGCAATAAAATTGCAAAAGCACGTCACGCAGTAATGCTATAACGTGGTGAGGAGGAAGAGCCGTGTCAAGTAATGAATTATTATTAGCTACTGAATATTTAGAAAAGGAAAAGAAAATTCCAAGAGAAGTATTAATTGATGCTATTGAAGCAGCTTTAATTACTGCTTACAAAAAAAACTATGATAGTGCCAGAAATGTTAGGGTAGAACTTAATATGGACGAAGGTACTTTCAAAGTTATTGCTAGAAAAGAAGTTGTTGAAGAAGTATTCGATGATAGAGAAGAAGTTGATATTAGTACTGCATTAGTTAAAAATCCAGCATACGAGATTGGTGACATATATGAAGAAGATGTGACGCCACAAGATTTCGGACGTGTTGGTGCTCAAGCAGCTAAACAAGCAGTCATGCAACGTTTAAGAGATGCTGAAAGAGAAATTCTTTATGATGAATTTATCGATAAAGAAGAAGACATCTTAACGGGTGTGATCGATCGTGTAGACCATAGATATGTTTACGTTAATTTAGGTCGTATTGAAGCAGTATTGTCTGAGGCAGAAAGAAGTCCGAATGAAAGCTATATCCCTAACGAAAGAATAAAAGTCTTTGTTAACAAAGTTGAACAAACAACTAAAGGACCTCAAATTTATGTTTCAAGAAGCCATCCAGGCTTATTAAAACGACTATTTGAACAAGAAGTACCTGAAATCTTTGATGGTACCGTTATTGTTAAATCAGTAGCACGTGAAGCAGGAGATCGTTCTAAAATTAGTGTGTACTCTGATAATCCTGAAATCGATGCAGTAGGTGCTTGTGTCGGATCAAAAGGTGCTCGTGTTGAAGCTGTAGTAGAAGAACTTGGTGGAGAAAAAATTGATATTGTTCAATGGAATGAAGATCCTAAAGTATTTGTAAGAAATGCTTTAAGTCCATCACAAGTGTTAGAAGTTATCGTAGACGAAGAAAATCAATCTACAGTAGTAGTTGTACCAGACTATCAATTATCATTAGCAATTGGTAAACGTGGTCAAAACGCACGTTTAGCTGCTAAACTAACTGGTTGGAAAATTGATATTAAATCTGAAAGTGATGCTCGTGAAGCAGGCGTTTATCCTGTTATTGAATCAGAAGAAATTGCTGATGAAGTTGTAAATACTGGTGATGAAGACATTGAATTTGAAGATGTGAATTTAGAAGAATCAAATTTAACTACTGCCGAATTAGCAGCTGAAACAGATGAAACGTTAGAAGATACGGATGAAGTTACTACTGAAGATAAAGATACAGAAAAATAGGTTGGAGTGATGATTGAACATGAAAAAGAAAAAAATTCCAATGCGTAAATGTATCATATCTAATGAAATGCATCCAAAGAAAGATATGATTAGAGTTGTAATTAACAAAGAAGGCGAAATATTCGCTGATGCTACTGGTAAAAAACAAGGCCGTGGTGCCTATGTTTCAAAAGATGTTCAATTAGTAGAAAAAGCACAACAAAAGGAAGTTTTAGAAAAATATTTTAAAGCTTCTAAAGAACAATTAGAGCCTGTATATAAAGAGGTTATTCGTTTAATTTATAGAGAAGAGATTCCAACAAAATGATTAATGAGAAGATATTTAATTTTTTAGGTCTTGCGATGAGAGCAGGTAAAGTGAAAACGGGTGAATCAGTTATTGTCAATGATATGCAAAAAGGCAATATAAAGTTAGTTATATTAGCTAATGATGCTTCTCCAAACACTATGAAATTAATTAAAAATAAAACTTCGAGTTATAAAGTGCCTTTAAGGGTATTTGGAACTAGAGAAGAAATAGGGATAGCACTTGGTAAAGGCGAGAGAGTCAACGTTGGCATTACTGATCAAGGTTTTGCCAAAAAGTTGCTGTCTATGATAGATGAATATCGTGAGGAGTGATTATATGAGTAAACAAAGAATTTACGAATATGCGAAAGAATTAAATCTAAAGAGTAAAGAGATTATAGATGAATTAAAGAGTATGAACGTTGAAGTGTCGAACCATATGCAAGCTTTAGAAGATGACCAAATTAAAGCTTTAGACAAAAAGTTCAAACCAGGACAAAGTAACGAAACACAAAAGAATACTCAAAATAATCACAATAAATCTGAAAATAAGCAACAAAGTAACCAAAAACAAAATAATAATAAATCAAATAATCAAAACAAGCAGAATAATAACAACAAAGGTAAACAACAAAGTAATCAACACAACAATAACAATAAGAAGAATAATAAAAATAACAAAAACAACAAAAATAATAAAAAGAATAACCAAAAGCAAAGTGCTCCACAACAAGCAGAACCTAAAGAAATGCCATCTAAAATTACGTATCAAGAAGGCATTACAGTAGGAGAATTAGCAGATAAACTGAATGTTGAATCTTCAGGTATTGTAAAAAAATTATTCTTATTAGGTATTGTTGCTAACATTAACCAATCATTGGACCAAGAGACACTTGAGTTAATTGCAGATGACTATGGTGTTGAAATTGAAGAGGAAGTCATCATTGAAGAAGAAGATTTATCTATTTATTTCGACGATGAAACTGAAGATCCAGATGCAATTGAACGTCCTGCAGTTGTTACTATTATGGGACACGTTGACCATGGTAAAACAACATTATTAGATTCAATTCGTCATACTAAAGTAACTGCAGGTGAAGCGGGTGGTATCACACAACATATTGGTGCTTACCAAATCGAAAATGAAGGTAAAAAGATTACTTTCCTTGATACACCTGGACACGCGGCATTCACTACAATGCGTGCACGTGGCGCTCAAGTTACAGATATTACAATCCTAGTAGTAGCTGCAGATGACGGTGTTATGCCTCAAACAATTGAAGCGATTAATCACGCTAAAGAAGCGAATGTTCCTACAATTGTTGCAGTTAATAAAATAGATAAACCAACCGCAAATCCTGACCGTGTAATGCAAGAGTTAACAGAGTACGGTTTAATTCCAGAAGACTGGGGTGGCGATACGATCTTCGTACCACTATCAGCATTAAGTGGAGACGGTATCGATAGCCTATTAGAAATGATTGGTTTAGTTGCAGAAGTTCAAGAGTTGAAAGCAAACCCTGATAAACAAGCAGTAGGTACTGTGATTGAAGCTGAATTAGATAAATCAAGAGGACCTGCAGCATCATTACTAGTACAAAATGGTACATTACATCAAGGAGATTCAATTGTTGTAGGTAATACGTATGGCCGTATTCGTGCGATGGTTAATGACTTAGGTCAACGAATCAAAACTGCTGGTCCATCTACACCAGTTGAAATTACAGGTATTAATGATGTACCACAAGCTGGCGATCGCTTTGTAGTATTTAAAGATGAAAAACAAGCGCGTCGTATTGGTGAAGCACGTCATGAAGAAAGCGTTATTCAACAACGTCAAGAAAGTAAAAACGTTACGTTAGATAACTTGTTCGAACAAATGAAACAAGGTGAAATGAAAGACTTAAACGTTATTATTAAAGGTGACGTACAAGGTTCAGTTGAAGCATTAGCAGCATCATTAATGAAAATAGATGTTGAAGGTGTGAATGTACGTATTATTCATACTGCTGTAGGTGCAATTAATGAATCTGACGTTACTTTAGCCAATGCATCAAATGGTATTATCATCGGATTCAATGTACGTCCTGATGCTGGTGCTAAGCGTGCAGCTGAAGCAGAAAACGTAGATATGCGTTTACACCGTGTCATTTATAACGTTATTGAAGAAATTGAATCAGCTATGAAAGGTCTACTTGACCCTGAATATGAAGAGCAAGTCATTGGTCAAGCAGAAGTACGTCAAACATTCAAAGTTTCTAAAGTTGGTACAATAGCAGGTAGTTATGTTACTGAAGGAAAAATTACTCGTAATGCAGGCGTACGCGTTATTCGTGATGGCATTGTTCAATTTGAAGGTGAATTAGACACATTAAAACGTTTCAAAGACGATGCTAAAGAAGTAGCCCAAGGTTATGAATGTGGTATTACGATTGAAAAATATAACGACCTAAAAGAAGGCGACATTATTGAAGCGTTCGAAATGGTTGAAATCAAAAGATAATCGCTAATTTTGCGATGAAGTTTGGAGGTTGAGACAGGCGAGATATATTAGAGCATTAAACCATGTTCTAATAAATAATTGTCTTATGTCTCACCTCTTATTTAAACTCAAAAATAAAGAATAAAAGAGGTGACAATAAATGAGTAATATGAGAGCAGAACGTGTTGGCGAACAAATGAAAAAAGAAATCATGGATATCGTTAATAATAAAGTGAAAGATCCTCGAGTAGGTTTTATTACAATTACAGATGTTGAATTAACAAATGATTTATCTCAAGGTAAAGTATATTTAACAGTTCTAGGTAATCAAAAAGAAGTAGATAATACTTTTAAAGCACTAGATAAAGCTAAAGGATTTATTAAATCTGAACTTGGCTCACGTATGAGATTACGAATTATTCCAGAATTATCATTCGAATATGATGAATCAATAGAATATGGTAATAAAATTGAACGTATGATCCAAGATTTACACAAACAAGATAAATAATTATCATATTATTTTAGCCTGGGAAAATGTTTCTCAGGCTATATACATATCAAAATCAATCATATTAATCGATGTACTCAATCATCAAATACTTTGCTAAATGTTATAATATAAAGCGTAATAATTTTGGAAAATAAAAGGTGTGAAACCATGTATAACGGTATATTACCAGTATATAAAGATCGAGGGTTAACAAGTCACGATGTGGTATTTAAATTAAGAAAGATACTTAAAACTAAAAAAATCGGTCATACGGGCACGTTGGATCCCGAAGTATCAGGTGTCCTACCTATATGTATCGGTTCGGCAACACGTGTAAGTGATTATGTTATGGAAATGGGGAAATCCTATAATGCAACCGTAACAATTGGAAGAAGTACAACAACAGAAGATCAAACAGGAGAAACTGTTGAATATCAAAATATTGAAGAAAATACATTAACTGAAACTCAGGTGGATGACATTATCAATCAATTTAAAGGTACAATTGAACAAATTCCACCCATGTACTCATCCGTTAAAGTTAATGGGAAAAGATTATATGAGTATGCACGTAATAATGAAACTGTGGAGCGCCCAGTGAGAAAAGTAACCATTAAACACATAGTACGTACATCACCTTTAAGATTCAAAGATGGAGAATGTCATTTCGATATTTCAGTAAATTGTGGTAAAGGAACATATATTAGAACATTAGCGACTGATATAGGTGCAAAGTTAGGCTTGCCAGCACATATGTCATTATTAACACGTGTTCAATCAGGAGGATTTGGTCTTGAACAAAGTCTCACTCTTGATGATATACGTTCTTTACATGAGCATGATGCATTACAAGATAAATTGTTTCCTATAGAATATGGTTTGAAAGGTTTACCACAAATTAGTATAGATGATGAACAAATCAAACAACGCATTTTAAATGGTCAAAAGTTTTATAAAAAGCAATTTCAAAATATAACGAATGACCAATTTGTATTTGTTAATGATTCAACTCAAAAAGCGATGGCAATATACATTGTACATCCAGATAAACCAGATGAATTAAAACCAAAAAAAGTATTTAATTAAAGGAGATTTATTATGAAAGTGATAGAAATTACCCATCCAATTCAAGAAGACCAACGAATAAATGAAAATGTTGCGATGGCGTTTGGTTTCTTTGATGGTATGCATAAAGGGCATGATAAAGTTTTTCAAACATTAGATCAACAGGCACAATCTCGTGGATTGAAGAAAGCTGTTATGACGTTTGATCCACATCCATCAGTTGTGTTAAATCCTGAACGTAAAAGAACGACTTATTTAACACCACTTTCAGACAAAATTGATATGATAGCTTCACATGATGTGGACTACTGTATTGTTATCAATTTCTCATCTAGGTTTGCGAATGTAACTTCTGAAGAATTTATTGAAGAATATATTATAAAAAATAATGTTAAAGAAGTTATTGCTGGATTTGACTTTACATTTGGTAAATTTGGTAAAGGTAATATGACAGTGTTAAACGAAGTTGATTCATTTAATACGACAATAGTAGGCAAACAGGAATTAGACGATGAAAAAATTTCTACTACAGCGATTAGAGATGCGTTACAAAACGGTGAATTGCAAAAAGCGAATGAGGAATTAGGTTACTTATATAAAATTAAAGGTACAGTCGTTCAAGGTGAAAAGCGTGGGCGAACAATAGGATTTCCAACTGCAAATGTTCATCCTAGTGATGATTATTTGTTACCTAAAAAAGGTGTATATGCAGTAAGTATGGAAATCGGCACTGAACAAAAATTATATAGAGGCGTTGCAAACGTAGGTGTTAAACCCACTTTCCATGATCCAGCTAAAGCCGAAGTGGTAATAGAAGTAAATATTTTCGATTTCGATGAAAATATTTATGGCGAACGAGTAGTGGTATATTGGCATCATTTCTTACGTCCTGAAATAAAATTTGATGGCATTGATCCATTGGTAGAGCAGATGAATGATGACAAAGCACGTGCTAAATATTTATTATCTGTTGATTTTGGTGATGATGTATCATATAATATATAAAGTTGATTAAAACAAGTTAACCTTGTTTAAGAGACAACCTTTTTCTTAGTAGGTCGAGACTCCGACGCCTAACTCGGATAAAGGAGTATACAAATTAAAGGAGGAAATTGACAATGGCAATTTCACAAGAACGTAAAAATGAATTAATTAAAGAATACCGCACTCACGAAACAGATACTGGTTCTCCAGAAGTACAAATCGCTGTTTTAACTGCAGAAATCTCTGCATTAAACGAGCATTTACGTGAGCACAAAAAAGATCACCATTCACGTCGTGGATTATTAAAAATGGTTGGTCGTCGTAGACACTTATTAAACTACTTACGTGGTAAAGATATTCAACGTTACCGTGAATTAATCAAATCTTTAGGTATCCGTCGTTAATCTTAATAATAAATTAGGAAAGCACCATTCGATTGGTACTTTCCTTTTTTTATTATCTGACAAATAAGAACTAATATAAATTAAATGTAATAAATGATATGATATAGATAATAGAATTTAGAGAGGAGATTCATAATGTCTCAAGAGAAGAAAGTGTTTAAAACTGAGTGGGCTGGCAGATCATTAACGATTGAGACAGGACAATTAGCCAAACAAGCTAATGGTGCTGTTTTAGTTCGTTATGGTGATACAGTTGTCTTATCAACTGCTACAGCTTCTAAGGAACCACGTGATGGTGACTTTTTCCCATTAACAGTTAATTATGAAGAAAAAATGTACGCTGCAGGTAAGATTCCTGGAGGATTTAAAAAAAGAGAAGGACGTCCAGGAGATGACGCAACATTAACTGCACGATTAATAGATAGACCAATACGACCGTTGTTCCCTAAAGGCTATAAGCACGATGTTCAAATTATGAATATTGTACTCAGTGCTGACCCTGATTGTTCGCCTGAAATGGCTGCTATGATTGGTTCTTCAATGGCATTAAGTGTGTCTGACATACCATTCTTAGGACCTATCGCAGGTGTCAATGTAGGATATGTAGATGGCAAGTATGTGATTAATCCAACCGTTGCTGAAAAAGAAGTTTCACGTTTAGATTTAGAGGTAGCAGGCCATAAAGATGCAGTTAACATGGTTGAAGCTGGAGCAAGTGAAATCACAGAAAGTGAAATGCTTGAGGCAATCTTCTTTGGTCATGACGAAATTAAACGACTAGTTGCTTTCCAACAAGAAATCATAGATTATATTCAACCGGAAAAACAGGCGTTTATTCCAGTTGAAAGAGACGAGGCACTTGTTGAAAAGGTTAAATCATTAACAGAAGCTAAAGGTTTAAAAGACACAGTACTAACTTTTGACAAACAACAACGTGATATTAATTTAGACGCATTAAAAGAAGATATTGTTGCTGAATTTATTGATGAAGAAGATCCTGATAATGAGGCGTTAATTAAAGAAGTATATGCCATTTTAAACGATTTAGTTAAAGAAGAAGTGAGACGTCTGATTGCAGACGAAAAAATCCGTCCAGATGGTCGTAAACCAGATGAAATCCGTCCGTTAGAATCAGAAGTAGGACTTCTTCCAAGAGCACACGGTTCAGGATTATTCACTCGTGGTCAAACACAAGCCTTATCCGTTTTAACATTAGGTGCCCTTGGAGATTATCAACTAATTGATGGTCTTGGACCTGAAGAAGAAAAGCGCTTCATGCATCACTATAATTTCCCTAACTTCTCTGTTGGTGAAACTGGTCCTGTAAGAGCGCCAGGTCGTCGTGAAATTGGTCACGGTGCACTAGGTGAAAGAGCGCTTAAATATATTATTCCAGATACATCGGATTTCCCATATACTGTACGAATCGTAAGTGAAGTATTAGAATCAAATGGTTCATCATCACAAGCTTCTATTTGTGGTTCAACATTAGCATTAATGGATGCCGGCGTACCAATCAAAGCACCAGTTGCCGGAATCGCAATGGGATTAGTTACACGTGAAGATAGTTACACTATTTTAACTGATATCCAAGGTATGGAAGATGCACTTGGTGATATGGACTTTAAAGTCGCTGGTACTAAAGATGGTATTACAGCAATTCAAATGGATATTAAAATTGATGGTCTTACACGTGAAGTAATTGAAGAAGCTTTAGAACAAGCCCGTCAAGGTCGTTTAGCGATTATGGATCATATGTTACAAACAATTGATCAACCTAGAAATGAATTAAGTGCGTATGCACCAAAAGTGGTTACTATGAATATTAAACCTGAAAAAATTAGAGACGTAATTGGACCTGGTGGTAAAAAAATCAATGAAATTATTGATGAAACAGGTGTAAAATTAGATATCGAACAAGATGGACAAATATTCATTGGTGCTATAGATCAAGAAATGATTAATCGTGCACGTGAAATCATTGAAGAAATCACTCGTGAAGCTGAAGTTGGTCAAGTATACAATGCTAAAGTAAAACGCATTGAAAAATATGGTGCCTTTGTAGAATTGTTCCCTGGAAAAGATGCGTTATTACACATCTCACAAATTTCAACTGAGCGTATTAATAAAGTTGAAGATGTATTAAAATTAGGTGATTCAATCGAAGTTAAAGTAACTGAAATTGATAAACAAGGCCGCGTTAATGCATCTCACAAAGCTATTAATGAAAAATAATAATACCTTACAAGATTGGAAACCAAACAAAGGTTTCCAATCTTTTTTAGTTCATTTAAAGAATTCAAATATCCTACTATAATATAGAGTCATGACTTGCATTAATAGTGTACATCAAGCGAATTTTAACTTATAATAAATGGTGAGTTTATATATGGACGGGGATTAATTATAGGAGGTAACATTTTGAGTTTAATAAAGAAAAAAAACAAAGACATTCGCATCATACCACTTGGTGGTGTTGGAGAAATTGCGAAAAATATGTATATCGTTGAAGTAGACGATGAAATGTTTATGCTTGATGCAGGCTTAATGTTTCCAGAAGATGAAATGTTAGGTGTAGATATTGTAATACCAGACATTCAATATGTCATTGAAAATAAAGAAAAGTTAAAAGGAATATTCCTTACACATGGACATGAACATGCAATGGGTGCTGTAAGTTATATTTTAGAACAAGTTGATGCACCTGTTTATGGTTCAAAATTAACAATTGCACTTGTTAAAGAGAATATGAAATCTCGAAATATTAATAAAAAAGTGCGTTATTATTCAGTTAATCATGAATCTGTGATGCGTTTTAAAAATGTGAATATTAGTTTCTTTAATACTACACACAGTATTCCTGATAGTTTAGGCATTTGTATCCACACTTCTTATGGATCAATTGTTTATACTGGTGAATTTAAATTTGATCAAAGTTTAAGTGGACAATATTCTCCAGATTTCAAACGTATGGCTGAAATTGGTGAAGAAGGCGTATTTGCATTAATTAGTGACTCTACAGAAGCAGAAAAACCGGGATATAATACACCTGAAAATGTCATCGAACATCATATGTATGATGCATTTGCAAAAGTCAAAGGTCGTTTGATTGTTTCATGTTATGCATCGAATTTTATCAGAATTCAACAAGTGTTGAATATTGCTAGCCAATTAAATCGAAAAGTGTCATTTTTAGGTCGTTCATTAGAAAGTTCATTTAATATCGCACGCAAAATGGGATATTTCGATATTCCTAAAGATTTACTTATTCCAATTAGTGAAGTTGAAAATTATCCGAAAAATGAAGTCATCATCATTGCAACAGGAATGCAAGGTGAACCTGTAGAAGCGTTAAGTCAAATGGCTCAACAAAAACATAAAATTATGAACATCGAAAAAGGTGATTCAGTTTTCTTAGCAATTACTGCATCTGCAAATATGGAAGTGATTATTGCTGATACATTAAATGAATTAGTACGTGCTGGTGCACACATTATTCCAAATAACAAAAAAATACATGCATCAAGCCATGGTTGCATGGAAGAGTTAAAAATGATGATTAACATTATGAAACCAGAATACTTTGTACCAGTTCAAGGTGAATTCAAAATGCAAATTGCTCATGCTAAGTTAGCAGCCGAAGCAGGTGTTGCGCCTGAAAAGATTTTCCTTGTTGAAAAAGGGGACGTCATTAATTATGATGGCAAGAATATGGTATTAAATGAAAAAGTTCATTCTGGTAATGTATTAATTGACGGTATTGGCGTAGGAGATGTCGGTAATATTGTATTAAGAGACCGTCATTTATTAGCTGAAGATGGTATTTTTATTGCTGTCGTAACGCTCGACCCTAAAAACCGTAGAATTGCTGCTGGACCTGAAATTCAATCGAGAGGCTTTGTATATGTAAGAGAAAGCGAAGACTTATTAAAAGAAGCTGAAGAAAAAGTACGTGAAATTGTTGAAGCTGGCTTACAAGAAAAACGAATTGAATGGTCAGAAATCAAACAAAACATGAGAGATAAAATTAGTAAATTACTTTTCGAAAGCACAAAACGTCGTCCAATGATTATTCCAGTTATTTCTGAAATATAATCATTATAAAATAAACTAAAGAGGTTGGGACAAACTCACGTTGTTTGTAGTTCAAGTATGTAAATCACTACAGACTTCAATAGGCAAATGTTGAAATGCGAATCTGCATCAAGGTAGATTCGTTATATCATACAGATGTTCTATTATGTGTGTGACGTCCTTACCTCTTTCATCTTATTTAATAAAACTTTAAATCAATACGATACATACGTAAGATTAAAAAAAGAAGGTGTACGAATTTGCCACAAGCAAAGAAAAAATCGCCGACAAAGAGAAAATCGAATACAACTAGGAAAAAATCAACCACAAAGAAAAAGCAAACAGAGAGTCCATTAAGATACATCATTGCTATCATTGTGGTTATTTTAGTCATTTTAGGTGCTTTTCAATTAGGCATCGTTGGACGAATGATTGATAGTTTCTTTAATTATTTTGTCGGAATGAGTCGTTATTTAACATATATATTAATATTATTAGCAACTGGATTTATCACATATTCTAAAAAAATTCCTAAAACAAGACGTACGGTTGGTACGATTACGTTACAAGTAGCGTTATTATTTATTTCTCAATTATATTATCACTTTAGTAAAGGTGTCATATCTGAAAGAGAACCAGTTTTATCATACGTTTATCAATCATACAAACATAGTCATTTTCCTAATTTTGGTGGCGGCTTAATTGGATATTATCTATTAGAGTTATTTATTCCACTCATTTCTATTATTGGCGTATTTATCATTACTGTTTTACTTGTTGCTTCAAGTATTATTTTATTATTTAATTTACGACATAGAGATGTAACTAAAAAAGTATTTGAAAGTGTTAGAGCATCGAGCATTTCAGCCACTCAAACTTTAAAAGAAAAACGTGAAGCTAATAAATCGAATAAAGAACAAAGAGTTAAAGATAAGGCTGAAAGAATAGACAAACGACATCGTATTAATGATAAAGACGAAGTTAAAGATGTTTCAGATTTACCTGAAGTACCTCAAGATAGCGATATTCCTATTTATGGACACAGTGATTCTGAGCAAGAACCTACGCCTTCTAGACGAAAAAAGCGTTCATTTAGTAATGATTCAGAACAAATGTCACCAATGACAAATGGCACTCCAAACACTTCACAACCATCAACAGTAGATGAGCCAGAAAATCATCAACAGTCTAGTGATGAAGATAATGAAAATTCAATTTCAGAAGCTGGAGAAGAAATGAATGCGGCTTATGTTGTGCCACCATTATCATTATTAAACCAACCAACACAAAAACAATCGACATCAAAAGCAGAAGTGAAAAGAAAAGGTCAAGTTCTAGAATCTACGATGAAAAACTTTGGTGTAGATGCTAAAGTGACACAAATTAAAATAGGTCCAGCAGTTACACAATATGAAGTGCAGCCAGCGCAAGGTGTGAAAGTCAATAAAATAGTAAACTTGCATAATGATATTGCTTTAGCGTTAGCAGCTAAAGATGTACGAATAGAAGCGCCAATCCCAGGCCGTTCAGCTGTTGGGATAGAAGTTCCAAATGATAAAATTTCTCTTGTAGCACTCAAAGAAGTTTTAGAGGAAAAATTCCCATCTAATGATAAATTAGAAGTAGGTTTGGGTAGAGACATCTCAGGCGATCCTATAACGATTCAATTGAATGAAATGCCACACTTGTTGGTAGCAGGTTCTACCGGTAGTGGTAAATCAGTTTGTATCAATGGAATCATTACAAGCTTGTTATTAAACGCGAAACCGCATGAAGTAAAACTTATGCTGATTGATCCAAAAATGGTAGAATTAAATGTATACAATGGTATTCCACATTTATTAATACCAGTTGTAACTAATCCACATAAAGCAGCTCAAGCATTGGAAAAAATAGTAGCTGAAATGGAGAGACGTTATGATTTATTCCAACATTCATCAACTAGAAACATTGAAGGTTACAATCAGTTTATAAGAAAACAAAATAGAGAATTAGATGAAAAACAAGCTGAGTTACCTTATATCGTTGTCATTGTCGATGAATTAGCGGACTTGATGATGGTAGCAGGTAAAGAAGTGGAAAATGCAATTCAACGTATTACACAAATGGCCCGTGCAGCAGGTATACATTTAATCGTTGCAACACAAAGACCATCAGTGGATGTTATCACAGGTATTATTAAAAATAATATTCCATCAAGAATTGCCTTTGCTGTAAGTTCTCAAACAGACTCAAGAACAATCATTGGATCTGGTGGAGCTGAAAAATTATTAGGTAAAGGTGATATGTTGTACGTTGGAAATGGAGATTCAACTAAAACTAGAATACAAGGTGCATTCTTAAGTGACCAAGAAGTTCAAGATGTAGTTAACTATGTTGTTGAGCAACAACAAGCAAATTATGTTAAAGAAATGGAACCTGATGCGCCAGTAGATAAGTCAGAAATGAAAAGTGAAGATACCTTATATGATGAAGCCTATTTATTTGTAATTGAAAAACAAAAAGCAAGTACATCTTTATTACAGAGACAGTTTAGAATTGGGTATAACCGAGCATCACGCCTGATGGATGATCTTGAAAGAAACCAAGTGATTGGTCCACAAAAAGGTAGTAAACCAAGACAAATTTTAGTTGATATTGATAAAGATGAGGTGTAATTATGGCGGAAATGAATGCTATTTATAGAGTGAAACAATATATCTTAAACAAAATTAAGTCTGGAGAATTAGAGTTTGGTAGTAAATTACCAAGCAATTTAGCTATTGCACGAGAACTCAATATTAAAACAGATGATGTTTATGAAGGTATAGGGGAATTAATTACTGAACAAGTAGTTGTAGATAATTTTGAAGAGGGTACCAGTGTCAAATCACTGCCCCCTTTCTTTTATCCATTAAATGAATTAATTAGTATTACAGAGATGATAAAAAGTGCTGGTTATCAATCTGGTACAGAATATTTAAACTTTGATGAACAACCTGCAACATTATTAGATGCTAAGCGTTTGGGTATTAACGAGAAACAACCAGTAACTATTATAGAAAGATTAAAAACTGCTAACCATCAACCTGTAGTTTATTGTTTAGACAAGATTGCAAAGGACTATTTAACATGTACGGGATATCAAGAAAGTAATGGATCAATGTTAAATGCAATTAAACATGCAACAGGACATACAGTAACTTATGCTGAAACTGACTTAGAAGCGGTTAATTATGAACCACATATTTCTGAAATGTTAAATGCCTCACCACATGAAGGATTGATGTTACTTAAGGTAACTCATTTTGATGAACAAAATAATCCAATTTTATACTCTTTAAATTATATGAAGAGTAGTTTAGTTAAGTTTAGAATTACGAGAGAAAAATAATGAAAAATGTCAATGGAGGTATTGCAGTTGCATAACGAAAAGCAAGAAAATCAAAAAAGCCATATACATGTCTTGCCAACCGAGAAATTTAAAACAACAATGATTACGTTTAAATTTATGGCACCACTTGAATATGAAACAATAACTGCACGTTCAGTATTAAGCAAAGTACTTGTACGCGCATCTCAAAAATGGCAGGATGACAAAGCCCTAAACCGTCGTTTATCCGAACTTTACGGCGCATATGTAAATAGTTTTGTTTCGAAATTTAAAGATAAACATGTAATTACTATTTCTTTAGAAATAGTTAATGAACGATATTTAAAAGATCAAACACTATTATTTGAGCATGGATTAGATTTATTAAATGAATTAATTTGGAATCCATTAATACATAATAAACAATTTGACGACAAATTTGTGAAACAAGAAAAATCATTGTTAGGTAAAAAGATTGAGGCGATGATTGATAACAAAGCACAATATTCATTTTTAAAATTATTAGAAAACATGTTTGAAAATGAAGCATATCAATATTTAGCAACTGGTCAAATTGAACAAGTACCACAGGTAACACCTGCATCACTGTATGATACATATCAATCTATGATTGAAAACGACTACTGTGCTATTTATGTTGTTGGTAATGTTGATAAACAACAAGTCTACAATCAAATCCAATCTAAATTCGAAATTAAACCGTTTACTTTTGAAGTTTCTGATAATAAAGCACAAAAATTAGACAATAAAATTGAACAACTGCCAAAGACAATTGTTGCAACAGATGATGTTGACCAAGCTAAACTTAATTTAGGTTATCGATTCCCAACTCATTATGGTAAAAGTAATTATTACGCTTTTATTGTGTTTAATATCATGTTCGGAGGAGATCCATCATCAGTGTTATTTAATGAAGTACGTGAACGTCAAAGTTTAGCATACTCTATACACTCTCAGATCGATGGTAAAAATGGTTACTTATTTGTGTTGAGTGGTGTATCAGCAGATAAATACGAAATTGCGAAGCAAACGATTTTAGAAGAATTTGATAAATTTAAAAAAGGTGAATTTGACGATAATAAACTTGCATTAGCTAAAAAAATCATTACATCCCAGAGACATGAATCTGCAGATAGACCAAAAAGTATTATAGAAATATCACACAATCAAATTTTATTAGATGAGCCTCAAAGTGATGAAGCTTTCTTAAATGAAATAGATAAAGTGACTAAAGAAGATATTATAAAATTAGCAAATGAAGCAGTATTAGATACAATTTATGTACTTACTAAAGGAGGGAATGAGTAGTGAAACAACATTATTATGATGTCATAGATGAGACAGTTTATGAACATGAACTACAAAATGGATTACGTTTATTTGTCATACCTAAACCAGGATTTCAAAAAACGTTTGTTACCTATACTACTCAATTTGGCTCTCTAGATAGTCGTTTTAAACCGCTAGGTAAAGAAGATTTTGTAACTGTACCGGATGGTGTGGCACACTTCTTAGAGCATAAGTTATTTGAAAAAGAAGAAGAAGATTTATTCACTGCATTTGCTGAGGAAAATGCACAAGCCAATGCTTTTACTAGCTTTGACCGCACAAGTTATTTATTTAGTGCGACAGATCATCTTGAGAATAATATCAAACGGTTATTGACTATGGTTGAGACACCTTATTTTACAAAAGAAACTGTAGACAAAGAAAAGGGTATAATCGCTGAAGAAATTAAAATGTATCAAGAACAACCTGGATATAAACTCATGTTTAATACATTAAGAGCTATGTATGAAAAACATCCTATTAGAGTTGATATCGCAGGTAGTGTTGAAAGTATCTATGATATTACAAAAGATGATTTATATCTTTGCTATGAAACATTTTATCACCCATCTAATATGGTGCTTTTCGTAGTAGGCGATGTAGAACCGCAGTATATTGTTGATATTGTAGAAGAACATGAAAACCTTAGAGATAAAACGAATCAACCTAAAATTGAACGTGCATTGATTGATGAACCAAAATCAGTGAATCAACATGTTATATCTGAAGAAATGAAACTACAATCTCCTAAGTTAATGCTAGGATTTAAAAATCAACCTTTAGATGAATCACCAGAGAAATATGTTCAACGTGATTTAGAAATGACATTTTTCTATGAACTTATTTTTGGTGAAGAAACAGAGTTTTATCAAGAGTTATTGAATGATGATTTAATTGATGAAACATTTGGTTATCAATTTGTTTTAGAGCCAACTTATAGCTTTTCAATTATTACTAGTGCAACCAATCATCCAGATCAATTAAAACAGTTGCTTATCAAACAATTAAAGGATACCAAAGGTAATCTTACTGACGTTGAAGCATTTGATTTATTGAAAAAACAATTTATAGGAGAATTTATTTCAAGTCTTAATTCTCCTGAATACATTGCTAATCAATACGCAAAGTTATATTTCGAAGGTGTTAGTGTATTTGATATGTTAAACATTGTTGAAAATATTACGCTTGAAAGTGTTAATGAAACGTCTCAGTTATGCTTAGATTTAGATGAGATGGTGGATAGTCGTTTGGAGCTTAAAAACTAATGAGAGCATTAGTATTGGGTGGTTCAGGGTCAATTGGATCTGCAATTGTTGATCGATTATTAGAAGATGGTTATGAAGTAGATTTACAATTTAATTCAGCTGATAAAACGCAGTTGATTAACCGATATCAAAATAGACCTGTTAATTTAATACAATGTGATTTATCTGAGGATATCAACTTAGAAAAGTATTTTGGTCATATCAACCATCTTGATTGTATGATTTATGCAACAGGAACAGCATTGTATGGCATGCTTCAAGATATGTCAGATGAACAAGTTGATAAGTCTTACCATATCCATGTAAGACAACTCATAAGACTGAGTCGTTATTTTGTTGATACTTTAAGACAAAGTGAAAATGGTAGAATAATAGTCATTTCATCCATTTGGGGTGAAACGGGTGCAAGTATGGAAACGATTTATTCTGCTATGAAAAGTGCTCAAATTGGCTTTGTAAAAGCTTTAAGTCAGGAACTGGCTCAAACAACAGTGACAGTAAATGCTATTACACCAGGATTTGTCTCAGGTAACATGAGTAAAAAGTGGTCAGAAGAAGAGTTGGAAGAGATTCTAGATGAACTCCCGCAACATCGCATGATAGAACCTTGCGAAGTAGCACACACTTGTGCATATTTATATAATCCGATGGCTAAAGGTGTTACAGGGACTATTCAAAAAGTGAATGGCGGATGGTATTTATAATCGCTTCAACTAATAGTATCAACTATAAAAACATGATTTCTCTAGTACATGATATTCAATTCGATGTTATAATGTGATTATTATTATATTTAATCAGTGAAATTGAAATTTGAGTCGTGTTTAAACAAGGGGTGGGTATTGGTGTCAGTGGCAGAGAGAAGAAAAGAATGGTATCTCGAATATGAGATTACTATGAACCGTGCCGGTTTGTTAGGTGATGTTTCAAGTTTATTAGGTATGTTAGGAATTAGTATTGTAACGATTAATGGTGTTGACCAAGGTAAGCGTGGCTTATTAATTAAAACCGATAAACTAGAAAAAGTAGAACGATTTGAACAAATAGTTAAAGAAATTAATGAAATTGATATTACTAAATTACGTATACCAGAATTACGAGATAGATTAGCTGTCCGACATGGTCGTTACATAGAGCAAGATGCAGATGATAAAAAAACATTTCGTTTTGAACGTGAAGACCTAGGATTATTAGTGGATTTCTTAGCAGAATTATTTAAAGAAGAAGGTCATAAATTAATAGGAATTCGTGGTATGCCTAGAGTCGGAAAGACTGAATCAATTGTTGCTGGTAGCGTCTGTGCACACAAACGTTGGTTATTTATTAGTTCAACCTTAATTAAACAAACAGTTAGAAGTTCGTTAATTAAAGGTGAATATGATTCGAATCATGTGTATATTATTGATGGTGCTGTTACAGCACGTGAATCTAATATGAAACATCAAGATTTAGTAAGAGAAATCATGACACTTCCTTCAGTCAAAGTAGTAGAACATCCTGATTTATTTGTAGAGGCATGTGATTATAGTATGGATGATTTTGATTACATCATAGAATTACGCGAAAATAAAAATCAAGAAATTCAATATGAAGAGATGAAAAGACAAACGGTTCAAACTAAAAGTAAAAATAATTTAGACTTTGGTGACCCGTTTGGTGGAGGATTTGGATTCTTTGAATAGTATTTAAGGAGGCATCGTTTTGAATACAATAGGTGAAGTTTTAAAGAGTAGACGTGAAAGATTAGGTATGACTCTTAATGAATTAGAGCAACGTACACAACTTAAACGTCATACTTTAGAACAAATTGAAAATAATGAATTTAATCAATTACCTAACAGTAATTATACTGAAGGTTTTATTAGAAAATATGCCAGTGTTGTGAATATCGAGCCTAATCATTTAATTGAAGTTCATCAAGATGAAATACCGGACAATCGTATTCAATTAGATGATGCGATTCATTCATTCGCTAATAAAGAAGCACCTCCTTATAGAAGAAAGTCGAAAGAATCTTTACAAGTAGTAGTCATTATTGGATTAGTTATCTTGGTTACACTTATGTTGTGGATTATTGCAGTACTATTATTTTAGATAAAAAAGTATTAGAAATGAGGATTTTAAATGAATATACCAAATCAGATAACGGTATTTAGAGTTGTACTTATACCAGTATTTATCTTATTTGCATTAGTCAATTTTGGTTTTGGAAAAGTATCATTCCTAGGTGGATATGATATTAAAATAGAGCTTTTAATAAGTGGTTTGATCTTTATCATTGCATCATTAAGTGATTTCGCAGATGGCTATTTGGCTCGTAAATGGCAATTAGTTACAAACATGGGGAAATTTTTAGATCCATTAGCTGATAAGTTATTGGTTGCTAGTGCATTAATTGTGATGGTACAACTTGATTTAACCAATTCTATTGTTGCTATTATCATTATTGCTAGAGAATTTGCAGTAACTGGACTTAGATTATTACAAATTGAACAAGGTTTTGTAAGTGCAGCCGGTCAATTAGGTAAAATCAAAACAGCAGTTACTATGGTTGCCATTATTTGGATTTTATTAGGTGATCCTTTAGCAACTTGGATTGGATTCCCGATTGGACAGGTGTTATTATATATCGGTGTTTTCTTTACTATTTTATCTGGTATTGAATACTTTTATAAAGGCAGAGATGTATTTAAACATTAATATTTTAGCGAGTTGAAATGACATTTAATTTCAACTCGTTTTTTATTTTGGACTTGAAGAATGATTTGAAGTGTCTAATAACTGAGTAATTCTCATTCTTAGATTTTAATTTTTTAAACGTTTATAATAGTGATATTACTTACATTCAAGTATTAAAAGGGGAGAAATATGTTATGAATATTTCAATAATTGCAGTAGGGTCAGAGTTACTATTAGGTCAAATAGCTAATACAAACGGTCAGTATTTATCCAAATTACTAAACGGAGTAGGTAAAAACGTTGTCGAACATACTGTTATTGGAGATAATCCTGAACGCTTAGAGTACATCATACGACAAGGACTAATGCGATTTGACATGATTGTACTAACAGGTGGGTTAGGTCCAACTAAAGACGATCTTACAAAGCATACAGTTGCCAAAGTATTAAATAAAGAATTAGTTATAGATCAACCATCTTTACAATATATAGAAAGTTATTTTGCAGACCAGGGACAAGTTATGACGCCAAACAATAAACAACAAGCGCTTGTTATTGAGGGAGCTACTGTACTACCAAATAAGAATGGTATGGCTCCTGGTATGTTAGTGGAAATTGAAGATAAACAGGTAGTATTATTACCAGGACCGCCTAAAGAAATGCAACCAATGGCGAAAAATGAGTTGTTACCCTATATTTTAGATGACGATAACGTCATCTTCTCAGAACAACTTAAATTTGCGGGAATAGGTGAGTCCAAAGTTGAAACTATCTTAATGGATTTAATCGACCAACAAACTAATCCTACTATTGCGCCACTTGCAGGAACACATGAAGTATATATCAGATTAACTGCAAACGCTGAAACTGAAGAAGAATGTCAGAAACTAATCCAACCGATGAAAAACGAAATTTTGAGTCGAATTGGTAATTACTACTTTGGATCTGATGATATCAGTATAGAAGAATCAGTGATGGAATGTATGGACACTTCATTTGCAATATATGACGGCGTCACTAATGGTGCATTATATACACGATTGAAAAATGTAGATGATAGACAACTATTAAAAGGTGCATTACCACATTCTTCGCAATTTGTTGATAGCGAATTAAATATAAATGAACAATTATATGAGAGTGCTAAATACGTCCGAGATTTATTTAATGTAGAAATGGGTATGGCATTATTGCACGATGAAAATGAAGTTTATTTAGGAAAACTTGTCGGAGAAGAATTGGAAATTGAGTCATTTAAAATGTCTCAGAACAGAAATTTACTTAGAAGCAGAAGTCAAAATTATGCACTAATTAGATTATTAAAATGGTTAGAACAATCGAAATAAATCAATTACCGTTTAAATTAATAGCACGTTTGTTCGTTTTTGTATAATTAAATCTTGGAATAACGCGAACAAATATTCGCAAAATGCTTGTAATTTTATTTAAAAGCTTGTATAGTATGAATTAAGATATTAAACAGAAAACATTCTCAATTTAGGAGGTCTCGCTTTGGATAACGAACGTCAAAAAGCTCTCGATACAGTAATAAAAAATATGGAAAAATCATTTGGTAAAGGTGCAGTAATGAAATTAGGCGATAATAAAGGTCGCAGAGTTTCAAGTACATCAAGTGGTTCAGTTACATTAGATAACGCATTAGGTGTAGGTGGCTATCCTAAAGGAAGAATTATTGAAATATATGGACCAGAAAGTTCTGGTAAAACTACAGTTGCATTACATGCCATTGCAGAAACACAAAAAAATGGTGGCGTTGCTGCATTTATTGATGCTGAGCATGCTTTAGATCCTGTTTATGCTCAAGCATTAGGCGTAGATATTGATAACTTATACTTATCACAACCTGACCATGGGGAACAAGGTTTAGAGATTGCTGAAGCTTTTGTTCGTAGTGGTGCAGTGGATATCGTAGTAGTCGATTCAGTAGCTGCATTAACACCTAAAGCTGAAATTGAAGGTGAAATGGGAGATACACATGTTGGTTTACAAGCGAGATTAATGTCTCAAGCATTACGTAAACTCTCTGGTGCTATTTCTAAATCAAATACGACTGCTATCTTCATTAACCAAATTCGTGAAAAAGTAGGTGTAATGTTCGGTAATCCAGAAACAACACCAGGTGGAAGAGCATTGAAATTCTATAGTTCTGTTCGATTAGAAGTTCGTCGTGCCGAACAATTGAAGCAAGGACAAGAGATTGTTGGTAATAGAACTAAGATTAAAGTAGTTAAAAACAAAGTTGCACCACCATTTAGAGTTGCCGAAGTTGATATTATGTATGGTCAAGGTATCTCTAAAGAAGGCGAACTGATTGATCTTGGTGTTGAAAATGAAATCGTTGATAAATCTGGTGCTTGGTATTCTTATAATGGGGAAAGAATGGGACAAGGTAAAGAAAACGTTAAAACTTACCTTAAAGAAAATCCTCAAATTAAAGATGAAATTGATCAAAAACTACGTGAAAAGCTCGGTATTTTTGATGGTGACGTAGAAGAAAAAGAAGAAGACGCTCCGAAGTCATTATTTGATGAAGAGTAAAATAAATTAATGTATTGGAAGAGGTCAAGACATAAGTATTTAGGATATGAGCAGAACTGATTGATGAACAAAATTGCTATTAAAATTTTGTTGAATCGTGTGAGTTTCTTGTTCAACAGGCAGTAATCATTAGTTTTCAATTAGAAAACTAACGAATACTGCAGATAAATCCTGCTATTGGGATGCTGTTTATCGGTTACCCAGAGTATAAAAACTTTATGTCTTCACCTCTTTTTTTATTTATATAGAAAACTAAAAGTTAAAAATTAAATCTTGTAATATAAGTATTTAATACATTTATGATACTGATAAGTTCAAATTGATATCTTGACACTTATAAGTGTAAAACCGTACAATTAGTATGTATGATTCTTATATAATTTCATATAATCATATTGATTTTGATATACAGAGCAAACCCTAGATAAAGGAGGTGTTTATGTGAATTTATTAGGCCTCCTACTCATTTTGCTGGGTATAATTCTAGGCGTTGTTGTAGGGTATGTTGTTGCCCGAAATTTATTGCATCAAAAACAAGTTCAGGCTAGACAAACTGCCGATGACATTGTTAATCAAGCACACAAAGAAGCAGACAACACTAAGAAAGAAAAATTGCTTGAAGCAAAAGAAGAAAACCAAGTTTTAAGAGAACAAACTGAAAATGAACTACGTGAAAGACGTGGTGAATTACAAAAACAAGAAACCCGACTTCTTCAAAAAGAAGAGAACTTAGAGCGAAAATCTGATCTATTGGATAAAAAAGATGAGATTTTAGAGCAAAAAGAATCAAAAATTGAAGAAAGACAACAACAAGTAGATGCAAAAGAGAGTAGTGTTCAAACATTAATAATGAAGCATGAACAAGAATTAGAACGCATCTCCGGTCTCACTCAAGAAGAAGCTGTAAATGAGCAACTTCAACGAGTTGAAGAAGAACTGTCACAAGATATTGCAATACTTGTTAAGGAAAAAGAAAGAGAAGCTAAAGAAAAAGTAGATAAAACCGCAAAAGAATTGTTAGCTACTACAGTACAAAGATTAGCAGCAGATCATACAACTGAGTCAACCGTATCAGTTGTAAACTTGCCAAATGATGAAATGAAAGGTCGAATAATCGGACGTGAAGGAAGAAATATTCGAACACTTGAAACACTTACGGGAATCGATTTAATTATCGATGATACTCCAGAAGCTGTCATTTTATCTGGTTTTGATCCTATCAGAAGAGAAATCGCTAGAACAGCTTTAGTTAATCTAGTTTCAGATGGAAGAATCCATCCTGGACGCATTGAAGATATGGTCGAAAAAGCTAGAAAAGAAGTAGACGATATCATTAGAGATGCTGGTGAACAAGCAACATTCGAAATCAATGTTCATAACATGCATCCTGACTTAGTTAAAATACTTGGCCGTTTAAATTACCGTACAAGTTATGGACAAAATGTGCTTAAACATTCAATTGAGGTAGCACATTTATCAGGAATGTTAGCAGCCGAACTAGGTGAAGATGTTACTTTAGCGAAACGTGCTGGCTTACTTCATGACGTTGGTAAAGCAATAGATCATGAAGTCGAAGGTAGTCACGTAGAAATAGGTGTTGAATTAGCGAAAAAATATGGTGAAAATGAAACAATCATTAATGCTATTCATTCTCATCATGGTGATGTTGAACCAACATCTATTATCTCAATTTTAGTTGCAGCAGCTGATGCATTATCAGCAGCACGTCCTGGCGCTCGTAAAGAAACATTAGAAAATTATATTCGTCGTTTAGAGCGTTTAGAAACACTTTCTGAAAGTTATGATGGTGTTGAAAAAGCATTCGCAATTCAAGCAGGAAGAGAAATCCGTGTGGTAGTATCTCCTGAAGAAATAGATGATTTAAAATCATATCGATTGGCTAGAGATATTAAAACTCAAATTGAGGATGAATTACAATATCCAGGTCATATCAAAGTGACAGTTGTTCGAGAGACTAGAGCAGTAGAATATGCTAAATAATTTCTTACCCCTGATCATCGTAAAGGTGATTGGGGGTTTTTATGTTAAAAAAAGTGATTATTGATTTACATCAAATCAATAATCACTTTTTCATATTATGTTAGTATTAAAATTGTTTATTTTAATTGTAAATCTGTTTTTTTCAATTCTTGGATAATTTCAGCTGTGTCATAACAGTTAGTAGCGATGTTAGCGTATCTTTCAGCTAAGCGATATGCATTGATATATAATTTTAAGCTATCTTTTGCGATATCTTCCACATCTTCTGATTTAGATGGGTTAGCACTTACTACTAATTCTGCAAATTTTTCAGGATCGATATTAATAGACATTTATTATTTACAACTCCTAAACTTTTGATAAACATATACTAACATAATATATGTTGATAAAAAAGCAAAGACAGTTATTACTCAAATAAATAATTTTCAAAGAGTACTTTAAATAAAATTATCTATCTATTAAACTTATTTGTATGAGAGGATGAACATGACATGAGAATATTATTTATAGGAGATATCGTTGGTAAGATTGGAAGAAATGCGATTTCAACATATTTACCTAAGTTAAAACAAGAATATCGTCCTACCGTTTCCATTGTAAATGCAGAAAATGCAGCACACGGTAAAGGACTGACAGAAAAAATATATAAGCAATTACTTCGTGAAGGCATTGATTTTATGACAATGGGTAATCATACATATGGTCAACGTGAAATTTATGAATTTATCGATGAAGCTAAAAGAATGGTCAGACCAGCTAACTTCCCGAGCGAAGCACCTGGCGTGGGTATGCGCATTATTCAAATTAATGATATTAAGTTAGCGATTATTAATCTACAAGGTAGAGCTTTTATGCAAGATATAGATGATCCATTTAAAAAGGCTGATGAACTTGTTAAAGAAGCACAAAATGTGACACCTTATATTTTTGTAGACTTTCATGCTGAAACGACATCAGAAAAAAATGCTATGGGGTGGTATTTAGATGGTCGAGTTAGTGCGGTAGTTGGTACACATACTCATATCCAAACTTCAGATAATCGTATCTTACCTAGTGGAACTGGATATATTACTGATGTTGGTATGACAGGATTTTACGATGGCATATTAGGTATTAATAGAGATGAAGTGATAGAACGATTTATTACAAGTTTACCTCAACGTCATGTAGTTCCTGACAATGGTCGAAGCGTGTTATCTGGTGTTATCATTGATATAGATAAGAATGGTAAAACGACTAACATTGAAAGAATACTGATTAATGACGATAATCCTATGAAATTATAGTGCAATGACATGTGACATAACAGTTACAATTAGTTATCGTCCATTAGTATGAATTTAAAAACACGCCACTGTTTACATAGTAATACAGTGGTTCTTTTTGTTATCATTTAATATGAATTAAAACCACAGGAGGCTTATGATATGAAATCACAAATATCATGGAAAGTGGGCGGACAACAAGGTGAAGGTATTGAATCAACTGGTGAAATCTTTGCGACTGCAATGAATAGAAAAGGTTATTTCCTATATGGTTATAGACACTTTTCAAGCCGTATCAAAGGTGGGCACACAAACAATAAAATTCGAGTGTCTACATCTCCAGTACATGCAATAAGTGATGATTTAGATATTTTAATTGCATTTGACCAAGAGACTATTGAAGTTAATCATCATGAAATGCGCGAAGATAGCATCATTATTGCTGATTCAAAGGCGAAACCAGTTAAACCTGAAAATTGTCAGGCACAACTTATAGACTTACCGTTTACAAGTACTGCAAAAGAATTAGGCACTGCATTAATGAAAAATATGGTGGCAATCGGTGCTACATCAGCATTAATGCATTTAGATACATCTACATTTGAAGATTTAATTACTAATATGTTCACTAAAAAAGGTGACAAAGTTGTTGAAATGAATATTCAAGCATTAAATCAAGGCTATCAACTAATGAAAGAACAATTAGCCGATATCAATGGTGACTTTGAATTACAAGAAAGTAATGAAGCACCACATCTTTATATGATTGGGAATGATGCTATCGGATTAGGTGCTATTTCAGCAGGCTCTAGATTTATGGCTGCATATCCAATTACACCTGCGTCAGAAATTATGGAGTATATGATTGCTAATTTACCTAAAGTAGGCGGAACAGTAGTTCAGACTGAAGATGAAATCGCAGCTGCAACGATGTCTATTGGTGCAAATTATGCAGGAGTTAGAGGTTTTACAGCTAGTGCAGGTCCAGGATTGTCATTAATGATGGAATCGATAGGCTTATCAGGTATGACTGAAACGCCATTTGTTGTGATTAATACACAACGTGGTGGTCCATCAACTGGTTTACCAACAAAGCAAGAACAAGCTGACTTAATGCAAATGATTTATGGCACACATGGCGATATTCCTAAAATTGTTGTTGCACCTACTGATGCAGAAGATGCATTTTATTTAACGATGGAAGCATTTAACTTAGCAGAAGAATACCAATGTCCTGTAATTATCTTAAGTGATTTACAATTATCATTAGGTAAACAAACCGTTAAAAACCTAGATTATAATAAAATTCAAATTAAACGTGGTGAACTAATCCAATCTGATATAGAACGAGAAGAAGATGATAAATCTTACTTCCGAAGATATGCATTAACAGGTAGTGGTATTTCACCTAGACCTATTCCAGGAACAAAAGGTGGTATTCATCATATAACTGGTGTTGAACATAACGAAGAAGGTAAGACAAGTGAAGCTGCTACAAATCGTCAACAACAAATGGATAAACGTATGAGAAAAACGAAAAATCTTCTAATAGAAAAACCTGTAGAACTTACTGAAAATCATGAACAAGCAGATATTTTATATATTGGATTCATTTCTAGTAAAGGGGCAATTCAAGAAGGGGCAGAACGTTTAAACAATCAAAATGTTGCTGTTAATACATTACAAATTAGACAATTGCATCCTTTCCCTACAGAAACGATTCAAAATGCAATTGATAAAGCTCAAAAAGTAGTTATTGCAGAACATAACTATCAAGGACAATTAGCAAGTATAATTAAAATGAATGTTAATATTCAAGATAAATTGGTGAATCAAACGAAATATGATGGCACACCATTCTTACCACATGAAATTGAAGATAAAGGTTTAGAAGTTGCCAAAGAATTAAAGGAGTTGGTCTAATTGGCTACATTTAAAGATTTTAGAAATAATGTTAAGCCAAACTGGTGTCCTGGGTGTGGCGATTTCTCTGTTCAAGCGGCTATACAAAAAGCAGCAGCAAATGTAGGACTAGAACCTGAGGAAGTTGCACTCATTACAGGAATTGGTTGTTCAGGTAGATTATCTGGTTATATAAATGCATATGGGGTTCATGCGATACATGGTCGTGCATTACCACTTGCACAAGGCGTAAAAATGGCTAATAAAGATTTAACTGTTATCGCTTCAGGTGGAGATGGTGATGGATATGCTATTGGTATGGGTCATACAATTCACGCTTTACGTAGAAATATGAATATGACATATATTGTCATGGATAATCAAATTTACGGATTGACAAAAGGGCAAACATCACCTTCATCTGCTGTAGGCTTTGTGACTAAATCAACACCAAAAGGTAATATCGAGAAAAATGTAGCACCTCTAGAATTGGCATTATCATCAGGCGCAACATTTGTAGCACAAGGTTTTTCAAGTGATATCAAAGCACTAACGAAATTAATTGAAGACGCTATCAATCATGATGGCTTTTCATTTGTAAATGTGTTTTCACCATGTGTGACTTATAATAAAATTAATACTTATGACTGGTTTAAAGAAAACTTAATTAGTATTGACGATATTGAAAATTATGATCCAACTAATAAACAACTAGCCATTCAAACTGTGTTGGAACATGAATCACTAGTTAAAGGTATTGTTTACCAAGATACAGAAACACCTTCATATGAATCACAAATTGAAGAAATGGAAGGCGAAGCATTAGCTAAAAAAGATATTCACATTTCTGAAGAAACATTTAATGATTTAACAAAACAATTTGTATAACTTTAATGAATTAACCTGAGGCACAATAAAGATGGCTCAGGTTAATTTTATATGTGACTTAAATATTCAAATCATAAGAAATATTTATTTAACTACACATCCTTGATTTTATAAAAATATTTTTATTATTGAAACACTCCAATTTTTGAAATTGAAAAGGGCATTTTCGTTTTTATAAATTTGTTAGTATTATAATGATTTTGTAAATTAGAATTAAAAATATAAAGATGGTGGAATAGAATAACAAGGATTAACTGAGGAGGTATAGGTATGGATAAATATAGTACGATGAATGAATTACAAAAATATACTAATGAAGATAAAGATTGGCATATCGAATCCATAGATAATCATCATGATGTTACTATTCTAGCTATTCATGGCGGTGGTATTGAACCTGCAACTAGTGAATTAGCATTAGTCACTGCACAAACCAATGATTATAATTTTTTTACGTTTAAAGGGGATAGAAGTAAAGGTAATAATGAATTACATGTGACATCTATACACTACGATAATGATACGGCTTGTCAATTGACTCAAAAAAGTAAAAGAGCTATTTCAATACATGGATGTACTGGACATGAATCAGTCGCTTACATCGGTGGGAAAGATGAAGCGTTAATTGAACTTATCACATCAGAACTTGATAAAATTGGTGTGAATGTGGAGCATGCGCCTTCTACAATGTCTGGTAAGCAAAAAGAGAATATTGTGAATCAAACTCGTATTAAGGGTGGCGTTCAACTTGAATTGACGAAATCTTTAAGAAAGCAATTTTTTAAAGATGGAAAAATTGGTCGTAAAAGTAGAGAAGATAAAAATAATTGGGATGATTTTTTATATGATTTTGCTAATGCACTTGCAACAGCACTTGATAAAGTAGAAAATGAGAGTTGAATATAAGTAATCATATAGAACGATATATTATATAAATTGAGGTGCATAAAATGATCGATACACTAATGAGTATTCAAATTATACCGAAAACACCAAAAAATGAGGATGTTATTCCATATGTTGATGAAGCAATTAAAATCATTGATCAATCTGGTTTACATTATCGCGTAGGGCCTCTCGAGACAACAGTCCAAGGAGACATGAATGAATGTTTAATTTTAATACAAAAATTAAATCAACGAATGGTTGAATTAGAGTGTCCAAGTATAATAAGTCAAGTTAAGTTTTATCATGTGCCAGAAGGTATAGAAATAGAAACATTAACTGGAAAATATGATGCAAGGTAAAATAATAATATCTAAAGCATATTCTAACAAATGATAAATTTTAAAATCATAGTGCATAAATGAGGCAGGACCAAAAGCTAGTCATTTTGATATAGATAGAAAAGAGATTTTCTTCGTCAATTTTTCGTATTGATAATCATGCTAGTGGCTTTGGTCTTAGCCTTTTTTGTATGATTGAATGATGACGCTTTTTGCACTTTTGTATTAAATTTAATATAATGTAGAAATGATATATGGGCATATAGAAAGGATTTTTAATAGTGAATGAAGAGCAGAGAAAAGCTGGTACGATAGATATTTTAGCAGAACGTAATCGTAAAGAAGAAAAAGATTATAGCAAATATTTTGAACATGTGTATCAACCACCTAATTTAAAAGAAGCTAAAAAGCGTGGGAAACAAGAAGTTGAATACAATAGAGACTTTCAAATAGATGAAAAATATCGTGGCATGGGTAAAGAACGTACATTTTTAATAAAAACATACGGGTGTCAAATGAATGCACATGATACTGAAGTTATGGCGGGGATTTTAGAAGCTTTAGGTTATAGTGCAACGACTGATATTAACACTGCTGATGTCATTTTAATCAATACTTGTGCAATTCGTGAGAATGCAGAAAATAAAGTGTTTAGTGAAATCGGTAACTTGAAACATTTAAAAAAGGAAAGACCTGATTGTTTAATTGGGGTATGCGGGTGTATGTCTCAAGAAGAATCAGTTGTAAACAAAATATTAAAATCATACCAAAACGTTGATATGATTTTCGGTACACACAATATCCATCGTCTACCAGAAATATTAGAAGAAGCCTACTTATCAAAAGCAATGGTTGTTGAAGTATGGTCTAAAGAAGGAGATGTTATTGAAAATCTTCCTAAAGTACGTGATGGTCATATAAAAGCATGGGTAAATATTATGTATGGTTGCGATAAGTTCTGTACATATTGCATCGTGCCATTTACTAGAGGTAAAGAACGTAGTCGTAGACCAGAAGACATTATTGATGAAGTAAGAGAGTTGGCTAGAGAAGGTTATCAAGAAATTACATTATTAGGTCAAAATGTTAATTCTTATGGTAAAGATATTGAAGGACTAGACTATGGATTAGGCGATTTACTAGAAGATATTTCTAAAATTGATATTCCGAGAGTAAGATTTACAACTAGCCATCCATGGGACTTTACAGATCGTATGATTGAAGTAATTGCTAATGGAGGTAATATTGTTCCGCATATCCATTTACCAGTACAATCAGGTAATAACGCAGTATTAAAAATTATGGGAAGAAAATATACGAGAGAAAGTTATTTAGATTTAGTATCTCGCATAAAAGAAGCCATTCCTAATATTGCCTTAACGACGGATATTATTGTTGGTTATCCTAATGAAACTGAAGAACAATTTGAGGATACTTTAACTTTATATGATGAAGTAGGATTTGAACATGCCTACACGTATTTATATTCTCAAAGAGATGGTACACCAGCTGCGAAAATGAAAGACAACGTACCTACAGAAGTTAAAAAAGAACGTCTACAACGCTTAAATAAAAAAGTCGGAGAGTACTCTCAAAAAGCTATGAGCCAATATGAAAATGAAATTGTCACAGTGTTATGTGAAGGCTCAAGTAAAAAAGATGATTCTGTTTTAGCGGGTTATACTTCAAAAAATAAATTAGTCAATTTTAAAGCACCAAAAGAAATGGTTGGCAAGCTAGTAGATGTTAAGATTGATGAAGCTAAACAATATTCTTTAAATGGTACCTTTATAGGAGAACATCAAAGAGAATTGGTGATGCAATAATAATGTATAACAAAACACAAATACTTTCTAATGCAGATCAATTAGCGCAGAAGATTAAAAACTTAGAAATGATCAAAGAATATCAATCAATTGAATCACAAATTCATAATAATAAAGCGATTGAAAATAAAATGAATCAATTAAAAAAGCAACAGAAGCAATCAGTTAACTTACAAAATTATGGTAAGGAAACGGCATTTCACCAGTCAGAGAATCAAATACATCAGTTAGAAAATGAAATCAATGAATTGCCGATTGTTGAAGAATTCCGTGCATCACAGTACGAAGCTAATGATTTATTACAAATGATGATTAATACAATGGAAAATCGCTTAAATGAGCATAATGAGAACTACCACGATAAATAAATTGGATAAGGAGACAATGCATTGAATATTAGAAAATTAACCATAACAGCGTTATTAATAGCGATTAATGTCATCTTAAGCAGTATCATTGTCATCCCACTTGGTCCAATCAAAGCAGCACCTATGCAACACTTAGTTAATGTACTTTGTGCAGTTTTTGTAGGGCCTTGGTATGGATTAGCTCAGGCTTTAATATCATCCATTTTACGCGTAACATTTGGTACAGGAAGTGTATTTGCATTTCCAGGCAGTATGATCGGTGTGTTATTGGCTAGTTTATTTTACATGTATCGTAAACATATTTTTATGGCTGCAGTAGGTGAGGTTTTAGGCACGGGTATTATAGGCAGTTTGATCTGTATTCCATTAGCATGGATACTTAACTTACAAAACTTCTTTGTAAAACCGCTTATGACTACTTTCATTGTATCTAGTATTATCGGTGCAGCTATTAGTTATGTGTTATTAATAATATTAAAAAGACGAGGCCTCTTAGATCGTTTTCAAAAATAATGATTGAGTACGTATAGTCCAATGTGTAACTGTAATGATTTAGCACATGGGATTATGCGTATTTTTTATGCTTCATTTTAGATAATGGGCTAGATGTGATTGTATATGTTAAAATAGATGAGTTAAATAATACGTAAAAAATTACATAAATTTATTGAACCATATTAATAAAAAGACTATAAAATAAGGGTTGTGAAGAACTTTATGTCAAATGTGACACCAATGATGCAACAATATTTAAAAATCAAATCAGAATATGATGACTGCTTGTTATTCTTTAGACTTGGAGACTTTTATGAAATGTTCTTCGATGATGCTAAAGAAGCATCAAGAGTATTAGAGATTACGCTAACAAAAAGAGATGCCAAAAAAGATAATCCTATACCTATGTGTGGCGTTCCATATCACTCAGCAGATAGTTATATAGAGACGCTAATTAATAACGGGTATAAAGTAGCGATTTGCGAACAGATGGAAGACCCAAAACAAACTAAAGGTATGGTTAAAAGAGAAGTTGTTCGAATCGTAACGCCAGGGACAGTTATGGATCAAGGTGGCGTGGATGAAAAGCAAAATAACTATATCTTAAGTTTTATACAATCTCCTCATGAATATGCATTAAGTTATTGTGATATTTCAACAGGTGAATTGAAAACTACACATTTTGAAGATGAAGCTACATTATTAAATGAAATCACGACTATCAATCCCAATGAAATAGTTATTTGTGAACCTTTATCTGAGAATATGCAACGACAAATTAATATGATTACCGAAACCATAACAGTTCGAGATGAGATTTCAAATCAATATTTTGAAGTGAATAACATCGAACATCAGCACATGCAACAATCAACGCAATTATTGTTAGATTATATACAACATACACAAAAAAGAGATTTATCACACTTAGAAGATGTCCAACAATATGCTGCTATTGATTTTATGAAGATGGATTTCTATGCTAAAAGAAATTTAGAATTAACAGAAAGCATTAGATTGAAATCTAAAAAAGGGACACTTCTATGGTTGATGGATGAAACCAAGACGCCAATGGGTGCAAGACGACTGAAACAATGGATAGACCGTCCGTTAATATATAAACAACAAATCGAAGAACGATTAAATATCGTTGATGAGTTTATCAATCATTTTATTGAACGAGATACATTGAGAAACTATTTGAATCAAGTATATGACATAGAAAGATTAGTAGGTCGTGTAAGTTACGGAAATGTAAATGCACGCGATTTAATTCAACTTAAACATTCAATTAGTGAAATACCTAATATAAAGCAATTATTAAGTCAATTAGATAGCGATACGATTACGCAATTTGATGCACTCGAACCGCTTGATGACTTACTCGAAGTATTAGAGAATAGTTTGGTTGAAGAACCACCTATTTCAGTCAAAGATGGTGGCCTATTTAAATCAGGATTTAATCACCAATTAGATGAATATTTAGAAGCTTCACGTAATGGTAAATCTTGGCTTGCTGAATTACAAGCCAAAGAAAGAGAACGTACAGGCATTAAATCATTAAAAATAAGTTTTAATAAAGTATTTGGCTACTTTATCGAAATTACTCGTGCCAACTTACAAGGCTTTGATCCATCACAGTTTGGATATAATCGTAAACAAACATTATCTAATGCTGAGCGCTTTATAACAGATGAGTTAAAAGAAAAAGAAGATATTATTTTAGGTGCCGAAGACAAAGCAATAGAGTTAGAATATCAATTATTTGTCAAATTAAGAGAACATATTAAAGAATATACCGAGAGACTTCAAAAACAAGCTAAAATCATATCGGAACTGGATTGTTTACAAAGTTTCGCAGAAATAGCTCAAAAATATAATTATGTTCGACCACATTTTAGTGATGATAAAACATTAAAATTAAAAAATTCTAGACATCCAGTTGTTGAACGTGTCATGGATTATAATGATTACGTACCTAATGATTGTGCTTTAGATAATGACACATTTATTTATCTGATAACGGGCCCTAATATGTCTGGTAAATCGACTTATATGAGACAAATTGCAATTATTAGTATAATGGCTCAAATGGGTGCGTATGTACCTTGCGAATCTGCGACATTGCCAATCTTTGATCAGATTTTTACTCGTATTGGCGCTGCAGATGATTTAGTTTCAGGTAAAAGTACATTTATGGTAGAAATGTTAGAAGCTCAAAAAGCATTAACCTATGCTACTGAGGATAGTTTGATTATTTTCGATGAGATAGGAAGAGGAACGTCAACGTATGATGGTTTAGCGTTAGCACAAGCGATGATAGAGTATGTCGCACAAACCTCACATGCTAAAACGCTATTCTCAACACACTATCATGAACTGACGACATTAGATCAGCTATTACCATGTTTAAAAAATGTGCACGTAGCGGCTAATGAATATAAAGGAGAGCTCATCTTCTTACACAAAGTTAAAGATGGTGCGGTTGATGATAGTTATGGTATTCAAGTAGCGAAACTTGCTGATTTACCTGATGAAGTCATTCAAAGAGCACAAGTTATTTTGAATGATTTTGAACAAAAATCTGATAGTCCTGAACCTCAGATCGTTCAAACTGAATCATATCAAGCTGATGAAACTAAGGCACCTAATAAAAAGGCAAATCATGACAAGTGTGATGAGAAAGAAGCATCATTTGAACAAGCCGCATTTAACTTATTTGAATCGGAAACACAACAAAGCGAAATTGAAGCGCACATCAAATCATTAAACTTATCAAACATGACTCCAATCGAAGCATTGATAAAATTAAACGAATTACAAAATCAATTAAAATAGAGGTGTTGTAAATGGGAAAAATTAAAGAACTACAAACCTCCTTAGCTAATAAAATTGCAGCTGGCGAAGTAGTCGAAAGACCTAGTTCGGTTGTTAAAGAATTACTGGAAAATGCCATCGATGCCCAATCAACTGAAATAAATATTGAAGTAGAACAATCTGGTGTTGCATCAATACGTGTAGTAGACAACGGTACTGGAATAGAAGCTGATGATTTAAGTTTGGTATTTCATCGACATGCGACAAGTAAATTAGATGCAGATGATGATCTATTTCATATTAGAACATTAGGATTTCGCGGCGAAGCCTTAGCCAGTATCTCTTCAGTATCGAAAGTAACGTTACGTACATGTACAGATAATGAAAGTGGACATGAAATATATGCTGAGAATGGTGAAATTATTAACCAAAAACCAGCTAAAGCGAAAAAAGGCACGGATATCCTAGTAGAATCATTATTTTACAATACGCCGGCTAGATTAAAATATATTAAAAGTCTCTATACAGAGCTAGGAAAAATCACTGATATAGTTAACCGTATGGCAATGAGTCATCCTGATATAAGAATATCTCTTGTTTCTGATGGCAAGACACTACTCAAAACGAATGGTTCTGGGAAAACAAATGAAGTAATGGCAGAAATATATGGCATGAAAGTGGCAAAAGATCTCGTACATATCACAGGTGATACAAGTGATTACCATCTAGAAGGATATGTAGCTAGACCTGAACATTCAAGAAGTAACAAACATTATATTTCTATATTTATTAATGGTAGATATATTAAAAATTTCGTTTTGAATAAAGCCATTGTAGAAGGTTACCATACGTTACTAACTATTGGTCGATATCCTATTTGTTATATCAATATACAAATGGATCCTATATTAGTAGATGTCAATGTACATCCTACTAAACTTGAAGTGAGATTATCTAAAGAAGAACAACTATATGATTTGATAGTAGAAAAAATACGAGAAGCATTTAAAGATAAAATCCTTATTCCTAAAAATGACTTAGATCATCATCCAAAGAAAAATAAAGTGCTCAATAGCTTTGAACAACAAAAGTTAGACTTTGAACGTAAACAAAATGAAGTCCAAAATCGTCCACAATCATCTGAAGATGAGAGACAAGAAGATTTAAGTGCAACCAAATTAGATAAAGTTGAGAATCAAAATATTTCACAAGTGAACGAAGACAATGAAAGTACATTGTTTAATGACTCTCAATATATTAACCGTAATCATGATGATTATTACTTCAATAATCAAAAAGATATTTTAAATGAATTAGATAATCAATATGAGACTCTAGAACAAGAAGAAAATCAAAATGAAAATGACATTAAAGGTACAGTAAGTGCTTCAACACGTCGACGTGTACCATATATGGAAGTTGTCGGACAAGTTCATGGCACATATATCATTGCTCAAAACGAAAATGGCATGTTTATGATTGATCAGCATGCTGCTCAAGAACGTATTAAATACGAGTATTTTAGAGAAAAGATTGGGGAAGTAACAAATGAAGTTCAAAACTTGTTAATTCCAATGACATTTCATTTCTCAAAAGATGAACAGTTCATTATAGATCAGTATCAAGAAGAATTAGACAGAGTAGGCGTACACCTTGAACATTTCGGTGGACATGATTATATTGTTAATAGTTATCCAGTTTGGTTTCCAAAAGCAGAAGCGGAAGAGATCATCAAAGATATGATAGAACTCGTATTAGAAAATAAAAAAATTGATGTGAAAAAAATGCGTGAAGATGCAGCAATAATGATGTCTTGTAAAAAGTCGATTAAAGCTAATCATTATCTTAAAAATAATGAGATGGCAGATTTAATTGATCAATTGCGTGAAATGGAAGATCCATTTACATGCCCGCACGGAAGACCCATTATCATTAACTTTTCGAATTACGAATTAGAAAAATTATTTAAACGTGTAATGTAGAGAGGAGCAATCATTTGAAAGAAAATATACTCCCGGCAATTAGAAATATGAAAGATTTAGATAAGCTCATTAAAACCGAATATAAATCATGTGTACTGTTGGATATGCATATCGGTCATCTTAAAAGTATATTAGATCTTTTGAAAAATAAAGGTATTGAATGTTATATCCATATTGATTTAATTAAAGGGTTAAGTCATGACGAATATTCTTGTGAATATATTATTCAACAATATAAACCTAAAGGCATCGTTTCAACAAAGACTAAAGTGATTAAAAAAGCAAAGTCGCTAAATACGCTAACTATCTTTAGAGTGTTTATTATAGATAGTCAGGCTTTAAGTCGGAGTATTGAATTAATCCAAAAGGTACAACCAGATTTCGTTGAAGTGCTACCGGGTATTGCACACAAAGCAGTAAGATGTATTCAAGAAGAGACTGATACATCTGTGATTGCAGGTGGATTGATTAGTGAAGTATCTGAAGTAGAAGAGGCCATAAATAATGGTGCAGAATATATTACAACAAGCAATCAAAAATTATGGTAACAATAGAATAATATCTCTATGAATAAGTGTAGGAATCAGTCGAACTGTTGAGTCGCTGATTCCTTTTTATATATCAAAAATGAGTTGAGTAATGAGGATTGAAATGAAATAAATTTGACAAATTTATAACAAAAATATTGACAACGCTTACAATATAACTGTAATATATAACCAAGTTATTAAAAGTTAATATTAGAACAGAGAAGGGGAGATTTCTGCAGCTTTATAACGTTGTAGGGGTCTCCCTATCTATTTTGGGAGGAATAGTTATATGAATGCTTATTTAGCAGAGTTTTTAGGTACGGCCATCCTTATACTTTTCGGTGGCGGCGTTTGTGCTAACGTTAATTTAAAACGTAGTGCTGGTAATAACGCTGACTGGATTGTTATCGCTACAGGATGGGGTCTAGCCGTTGCAATGGGTGCATTTGCAGTTGGTAAATTTTCAGGTGCACATTTAAATCCAGCAGTTTCAATTGCATTAGCCATGGATGGTGGATTTAGTTGGGCGCAAGTTCCAGGATATATCGTTTGCCAAATGCTTGGAGGTATCGTTGGTGGTGCCTTAGTATGGTTAATGTATTTACCACATTGGAAAGCAACAGAAGATCAAGCTACAAAATTAGGCGTGTTCTCAACAGCCCCTGCAATTAAAAATTATTTCGCAAACTTTTTAAGTGAGATTATTGGTACAACAGCTTTAACTTTAGGTATTTTATTCATCGGTGTAAATAAAATTGCTGATGGTTTAAATCCATTAATTGTCGGTGCTTTAATTATTGCAATCGGGTTAAGTTTAGGTGGTACAACAGGTTATGCAATTAACCCTGCCCGTGACTTAGGTCCTCGTATCGCGCATGCCATTTTACCAATTGCTGGTAAAGGCGGTTCAAACTGGTCATATGCGATTGTACCTGTACTAGGTCCTATTGCTGGAGGTATGCTAGGCGCAGTCATTTATGAAGTATTTTATAAACAAACATTTAATGTAAGTTGTGTAGTTGGTATTATTTTAGTTATCATTACATTAGTATTAGGTGTGATTTTAAATAGAACTTCTAAAAGTAATGATATTGAGTCAATCTATTAATCAACATAAGAAAATATCACAATTTTAGTGTTTGTTATTAAAAAATTGCATATAAATTAACATGATGTGTTGATATATGATATAAGTAATTATCATTAAAATACTTTAAATAATATTGAAGACATCAAAAGGAGTCAAATACCTATGGAAAAATACATTTTATCAATAGACCAAGGAACAACAAGTTCAAGAGCTATTCTATTCAATAAAGATGGCGAAATTAAAGGTGTAGCACAAAGAGAATTTAAACAACATTTCCCACAATCAGGATGGGTAGAGCATGATGCGAATGAAATTTGGACGTCAGTACTATCTGTGATGGCAGAGGTCATGAACGAACATAACATTAGAGCAGAACAAATCGAAGGTATTGGTATTACAAACCAACGTGAGACAACAGTTGTTTGGGATAAAAATACCGGTCGACCAATTTACCATGCAATTGTATGGCAATCTCGTCAAACGCAAAGTATTTGCCAAGAATTGAAAGACCAAGGTCATGAAGCATTGTTCCGTGACAAAACTGGTTTATTATTAGACCCATATTTTGCAGGAACAAAAGTCAAATGGATTTTAGATAATGTTGAAGGTGCACGTGAAAAAGCAGATAATGGCGATTTACTATTTGGTACAATTGATTCTTGGTTAGTATGGAAATTATCTGGTAAAGAAGCACATATCACAGACTATACAAACGCAAGTCGTACATTAATGTTCAATATCCATGACTTAAAATGGGATAAAGAATTATTAGATATTTTAGAAGTACCTGAAAGTATGCTACCTGAAGTGAAGCCATCAAGTGAAGTTTATGCACATACAGTTGATTATCATTTCTTTGGTCAAAATGTACCAATCGCAGGTATCGCTGGTGACCAACAAGCTGCCTTATTTGGTCAAGCATGTTTCGACAAAGGTGACGTGAAAAATACTTACGGTACTGGTGGATTCATGTTAATGAACACTGGTGAAGAAGCAGTTAAATCTGACAGCGGATTATTAACAACTATCGCATATGGTATTGATGGTAAAGTAAACTATGCTTTAGAAGGTTCTATCTTTGTTTCAGGTTCAGCTATTCAGTGGTTACGTGATGGATTAAGAATGATTAATTCAGCACCACAAACTGAAAACTATGCGACTAGAGTAGACTCAACTGAAGGTGTATACGTTGTACCAGCATTTGTTGGATTAGGAACACCTTACTGGGATTCTGAAGCTAGAGGCGCTATCTTTGGATTAACTCGTGGTACTGAAAAAGAACACTTCATTCGTGCAACATTAGAGTCACTATGCTATCAAACTCGCGATGTAATGGAAGCAATGTCAAAAGATTCAGGTATCGAAGTTCAAAACTTACGAGTTGATGGTGGCGCAGTTAAAAATAACTTTATCATGCAATTCCAAGCAGATATTGTTAATACACCTGTAGAAAGACCTGAAATTCAAGAAACAACTGCACTTGGTGCTGCATACTTAGCAGGTTTAGCAGTTGGATTCTGGGAAAGTAAAGATGACATTGCTAACAGATGGAAACTTGAAGAAGAATTCGAACCAAAAATGGAAGAAGAACAACGCACTAAGCTTTATAAAGGTTGGAAAAAAGCTGTAGAAGCTACACAAGTATTTAAATTAGAAGATTAGTCTTTAGCAAATCAATAAATTGTAAGCTCGAGATAGACTAGATTTTCTTATTTATGTTATACTTGAAGCAAGTTAATAAGGAAATCGAGAAATGAGAGATTTATTCGTACAATTAAATGGTAATTGTGGGATAAGTCTCTCTTTTTTTATACTAAATAGGAGGCGTTGAATTATGGGTTTATCAACACTAAAAAGGGATCACATTAAGAGAAATTTAAAGAATGAAGAGTATGACGTTGTTATTATTGGTGGCGGAATTACAGGTGCAGGTATTGCATTAGATGCTAGTAACCGTGGCATGAAAGTTGCTTTAGTAGAAATGCAAGACTTCGCACAAGGAACAAGTTCACGTTCTACAAAATTAGTACATGGTGGTTTACGTTATTTAAAACAACTACAAGTAGGCGTTGTAGCTGAAACTGGTAAAGAACGTGCGATTGTATATGAAAATGGTCCACATGTAACAACACCTGAATGGATGTTATTACCTATGCATAAAGGTGGTACATTTGGTAAATTTACAACGGCTATTGGTTTAACAATGTATGATCGTTTAGCAGGTGTTAAAAAATCTGAACGTAAAAAAATGCTTTCTAAACAAGATACAATTAATAAAGAACCTTTAGTGAAACAAGATGGACTAAAAGGTGGCGGTTATTATGTTGAATACCGTACAGATGATGCAAGATTAACTATTGAAGTGATGAAAAAAGCAGCCGAAAAAGGTGCTGAAATCATTAACTATACAAAATCAGAACACTTTACTTATGATTCAAATAAAAAAGTAAACGGTATTGAAGTTGTAGATATGATTGATAATGAAACGTATCCTATCAAAGCTAAGAAAGTAATCAATGCTTCAGGACCTTGGGTAGATGAAGTAAGAAGCGGTGACTATGCACGTAATAACAAACAATTACGTTTAACAAAAGGTGTTCACGTTGTAATCGATCAATCTAAATTCCCATTACAACAAGCAGTTTACTTTGATACAGAAAAAGATGGTCGAATGATTTTTGCGATTCCTAGAGAAGGTAAAGCATATGTAGGTACAACTGATACATTCTATGATAATGAAAAAGCAACACCATTAACAACGCAAGAAGATAGAGATTATTTAATTGATGCGATTAATTACATGTTCCCAACAGTTGATGTAAAAGATGAAGACATCGAATCTACATGGGCTGGTGTACGTCCGTTAATTTTAGAAGAAGGAAAAGACCCTTCAGAAATCTCTCGTAAAGACGAAGTATGGGAAGGCGAATCAGGCTTATTAACAATCGCGGGTGGTAAATTAACAGGATACCGTCATATGGCATTAGAAATTGTTGATTTATTAGCTAAACGTCTTAAAAAAGAATATGGTTTAACATTCAAACCATGTGCGACTAAAGAATTGAAAATTTCTGGTGGTGACGTTGGTGGTAGTAAAAACTTTGACCACTTTGTTAAACAAAAAGTAGACGCTGCTAAAGGTTTTGGTATTGATGAAGATGTAGCATACCGTTTAGCAAGTAAATACGGTTCAAATGTTGATGATTTATTCAACATTGCTCAAACTGCGCAATATCATACTAGTCAATTACCATTAGAAATTTATGTAGAATTAATCTATGGTATCCAACAAGAAATGGTATTTAAACCAACTGACTTCCTTGTACGTAGATCAGGTAAATTATACTTTAATATTGATGATGTACTACAATATAAAGATGCAGTTATCGATGTATTAGCAGATATGCTTCAATATAGTGAAGGTCAAAAACAAGCCTATACTGATGAAGTAAATAAAGCGATTGATGAAGCACAATCTGGTAATAACCAACCAGCAGTTAAAGAATAATTTAAATCAATTTCAAACTACTAGCATTGAGTTTTATCTCAATGTTAGTAGTTTTTTTATATGAAATGTTATATTTGTCATACATGCTTATAAGACAAAAAGTACATCTGAATGTGAATTGTTAACTAAATATGCATACAATTTGATTCCGATGTTATCAAAAGGTATATTGAATATAATATGTATGTTTATATTAATAAACATGATGAATGAAGATAAGAAGTTTTGGGGGTATATGCGTGAGTCAAAGTCAATTCAACATTACAGTCAAAGATGGAACAATGATTGAAGTGAAAATAGATAAAGCTAATAATGAAACAATTGGTATAGTCCATCTTTTTCATGGTATGGCTGAACATATGGACCGATATGATGAGTTAGTTAAAGCATTAAACCTACAAGGGTATGATGTACTTAGACACAATCATAGAGGTCATGGTAAAAATATAGATGAGAATGAAAGAGGCCACTTTAATGATATGACACAGGTTGTTGACGATGCATACGAAATAGTAGAAACCATTTATGATAGCCATTTTGAACTACCTTATATTGTGTTAGGTCATTCAATGGGGTCAATCATTGCAAGACTATTTGTAAAACAATACCCTCAATTTGCAAATGGTCTCATATTAACTGGTACAGGTATGTTTCCTAAATGGAAAGGTATCCCAACTATGGTTCTATTGAAATTAATCACAATGATTTTAGGTAAAAGACGTCGAGTTAAATGGGTTAACCAATTAATGAATAAATCCTTTACTAAAAAAATTGATCAACCTCAAACAGAAAGTGACTGGCTATCTACCAAAAGAGAAGAAGTGAACAAATTTATCGATGATGAATATTGTGGATTCAGAGTATCTAACCAACTGATTTATCAAACAGTTAAATATATGATGGACACTGCCAATGTTAAATCATTAAAGCAGATGAATCACAATCTACCTATACTATTAATTTCAGGCAAAGATGATCCCTTTGGAGAATATGGTAAAGGTGTTAAAAAACTAGGTAAGATTTATAAAAAAGCAGGAATCAAACACATAACTGTGCAATTATATAAAAATAAACGCCATGAAATATTATTTGAAGATGATTATTTAACAACTTGGCAACATATGTTTGAATGGATTAAAAAGCAAATATTAAAGAAAAATAAAGTGAGTGAATAAGATGAGTAATACAGATAAGCCATTTCTAATTGTAATTGTAGGACCAACGGCGTCTGGAAAAACAGAATTAAGCATAGAATTAGCAAAACGATGTAATGGAGAAATTATTAGTGGCGACTCTATGCAAGTATATAAACAAATGGATATTGGTACTGCTAAAGTTACAAAAGAAGAAATGGACGGTATTACCCATCATATGATTGATATATTGAATCCTGAGGACACATTTTCTGCTTATGATTTCAAACAAAGAGCAGAAAAGTGTATCAATGATATTAGAGATAGAGGTAAGACACCTATTGTTGCTGGTGGAACTGGATTATATATTCAATCTTTACTTTATAATTATCAATTTGAAGATGAAACCGTTTCAGAAGAAAAAATGAAAGAGGTTAAATCTAAATTAAATGAATTAGCAAAATTAAATAATAATGAATTACATGAATATCTTAATTCATTTGATCCTGAATCAGCCGACAATATACACCCTAATAACAGAAAAAGAGTATTGAGAGCGATAGAATATTATTTAAAAACAAAAAAACTTTTAAGTTATCGCAAGAAAGTTCAACAATTCACTGAAAATTATGATACATTATTAGTAGGGATTGAAATGTCGCGTGAAACATTATATGAAAAAATAAATAAACGTGTTGATATTATGTTGAGCCACGGATTATTTAATGAAGTGCAACACTTAGTTGAACAAGGCTATGAGTCAAGTCAAAGTATGCAAGCAATTGGGTATAAGGAATTAATACCTGTTGTGAAAGGGAATATGGATTTACAGTCAGCTATTGATAAGTTAAAACAGAATTCGCGAAAGTATGCGAAACGTCAATTGACTTGGTTTAAGAATAAAATGAACGTTCACTGGTTAGATAGAGAAAATATGTCACTTCAAATGATGTTAGATGAGATTACACCCCAAATAAATAAAAGGAGTACTGAACATGATTGCAAATGAAAACATCCAAGATCAAGCACTAGAGAACTTTAAATCAGAAAAAACAGAAGTCACTGTGTTCTTTCTAAATGGTTTCCAAATGAAAGGAACAATTGAAGATTTCGACAGCCAAGTGATTCGTTTAGTTTCACAAGGAAAACAACATCTGATTTACAAACATGCGATCAGCACTTTCATGATTGATGATGAAAACGATTCAGCATCAGAAACATCTGAAGAATAAGACATAATTGAAGTGCAGTAAAGCACAAATCATAAATGAACGTAGTAATAGTTACATAGAAGAGAAATAATGGATTTATTGGTTCTAATTAGTGCTTTATCGTATTAAAGATTGTAATTCAAAAAAGCTTCATTTAAAGTAAGCATTCGCGTATATCAATTCGCTATTGCAGATCACTTTAAATGAAGCTTTTTAATATTAAAAAATGAGAAGTTTATGTTTGATATTTTAAAGAAGTTTTTCAATTTCATTTTCTAATTGTGCCGGTTTCTTCTGCGGAGAAAAACGTTTAACTACATTACCGTCACGATCAATTAAAAACTTAGTGAAGTTCCACTTGATTTTTTCATTAAACATCCCTTGTTGTGCATCAGTAAGGAAGCGGAATAACGGATGTTGATGTTCTCCTTTAACATCAATTTTTTGATGGATAGGGAATGTTACACCGTAATTTAATTTACAATTTTGAGCAGCTTCTTCACCCGATCCAGGTTCTTGACCACCAAATTGATTACAAGGGAAGCCTAAAATAATAAATTTTTGATCTTTATATTTTTCATAAAGCTTTTGTAACCCTTCAAATTGTGGTGTGAAACCACATTCACTTGCAGTATTTACGATTAACATCACATAATCTTTATAATCTTCTAACTTATATGTTTCTCCTGTATTCTTTTCTACAACGAAGTCATATATATTTTCCATAAGATCACCCTTTCGAATTAATTACAATTTAACATAATATTGACGAATAGTCTTTATATTGGCACTATGATAAAATATTTAAGAACTAAATTAAAAGGGAGATGTATATCATGGCACAGCTATCAACACATGATACAAAGAAAAAATTAGAAACGGCTGTACTAATCGGTGTACATGCTCAAAACGATAATGAATTTAATTTTGAATCGACAATGGAAGAATTAGAAGCGCTATCAGAAACATGCCAATTAAATGTTAAAGGTCAAATCACCCAAAACCGTGAACAAGTTGATCACAAATACTATGTTGGTAAAGGTAAAATTGAAGAAATTCAAGCTTTTATAGAATTCCATGATATAGATGTCGTTGTGACTAATGATGAATTAACGACAGCTCAATCTAAAACATTAAATGGCAATTTGGGCATAAAAATTATCGATAGAACACAGTTAATTCTTGAAATTTTTGCTTTAAGAGCAAAAAGTAGAGAAGGTAAGCTACAAGTAGAATTAGCACAATTAGATTATTTATTACCACGATTACAAGGACATGGTCGTAGTTTATCAAGACTTGGTGGTGGCATTGGTACACGTGGTCCAGGTGAGACGAAGCTTGAAATGGATCGTCGACATATCCGTACAAGAATGAATGAAATCAAGCATCAATTACAAACAGTTGTTGAGCATAGAGATAGATACCGAAGTAAACGAGAACAGAATCAAGTCTTTCAAATAGCATTAGTAGGATACACTAATGCTGGTAAATCATCATGGTTTAATGTGTTAACTAATGAAACAACATATGAACAGAATCAATTGTTTGCAACATTAGATCCTAAAACACGCCAAATACAAATCAATGAAGGATTTAATTTAATCATTTCAGATACAGTTGGATTTATTCAAAAATTACCTACAACGCTAGTAGCTGCATTTAAATCAACTTTAGAAGAAGCTAAAGGAGCAGATTTACTCTTACATGTGGTTGACGCAAGTCACCCAGAGTATCGCTCTCAATATGATACTGTCAATCAACTTATTAAGCAGCTAGATATGGATCAAATTCCTCAATCAGTGATTTTTAATAAAAAGGATCAATGTCCAAGTAATATGGAACTACCAGTTTCTGAACAACCTTATGTATTTGTTTCAAGTAGAGATGAATCAGATAAGGATAAAGTGAAAAATTTATTAATCAATCAAATTAAGCGTAGTTTAACGTATTACGAGGAGACAGTACCGAGTTCGGATGCAGACCGACTCTATTTCTTAAAACAACATACACTCGTCAGTGAACTCAATTTCAATGAAAAAGACGAGTCTTATGAAATTAAAGGATATAAAAAAATATAAAAAGGAAGTTAGCAAGATGACAGATATGAGAAGTCTTATTGAAGATGTAGAATCTACATTGACACCGTACTTTAAAGATATTGAACGCATTGCTTTGATTAATCAAGAAAAGGTATTAGATGCGTTTCATGCAGTTAAAGCTACAGAAAGTGATTTATTAGGAACAACTGGCTATGGATATGATGATTTTGGACGTGATCATTTAGAAGAAATTTATGCAAGAACATTTAAAGCAGAAGATGCCATTGTAAGACCTCAAATTATTTCTGGAACACATGCCATTACCTTGGCTTTACAAAGTAATTTGAAATACGGTGATGAATTATTATATATCACGGGTAGTCCATACGATACATTATTAGAAGTTATCGGAGTAAACGGCAATGGCATTGAGAGTTTAAAGGAACATGGTGTTTCATATAATGAAGTAGCATTAGCAGAGGGTAAAATTGATATACCTAACGTTCTAAATGCAATTAATGATCGAACTAAAGTCGTTGCTATCCAACGTTCCAAAGGTTATGATCAACGACCTTCAATACCTGTTGATGAAATTAAAGAAGCGATTTCGGCAATTAAAGCACAATATCCGAATGTCATTATCTTTGTCGATAATTGTTATGGAGAATTTGTTGAAGAACAAGAACCTACAGAAGTTGGCGCTGATATAATTGCAGGTTCACTCATTAAAAATCCTGGTGGTGGATTAGCTAAAATAGGCGGCTATATCGCTGGTAATAAGGATTTAATTGAGCGTTGTGGTTATAGATTAACTGCACCAGGTATTGGTAAAGAAGCAGGCGCATCTTTAAATTCATTACAAGAAATGTATCAAGGATTCTTTTTAGCACCTCATGTCGTCAGTCAAAGTTTAAAGGGGGCTTTATTTACGAGTCTGTTACTTGAAAAATTAAATATGACTACAACACCTAAGTATAACATTAAACGTACAGACCTAATCCAAACTGTGATATTTGAAACAAAAGAACAAATGATATCATTTTGCCAAAGTATCCAACATGCATCACCAATCAATGCACATTTTAGCCCAGAGCCGAGTTATATGCCAGGTTATGAAGATGATGTTATTATGGCTGCGGGTACTTTCATTCAAGGTTCCTCAATTGAATTGTCTGCTGATGGCCCTATACGTGAACCGTATGAAGCATATGTTCAGGGTGGTTTAACATATGAACATGTTAAATTAGCTGTTACACGTGCAGTCACTCAATTAAAAGAACAAGGACTTGTTTAATTTGATATTGGGAGTGGGGCAGAAATCATAAAGAACCACTAATCATTGATGATGTAGTGGTTCTTACGCATTAGCCACAGCTAATGTGTACTTTAAAATAGGAATACATGAGTGAAACTCATTCATTAGAAATACTAATTTTTAAAGAAAAAGTATTTCTTTAGCGTTGTCCCACCCTGTTTCAGCTTGTTTTATCAGAAAATTTTAAAATTTATTCAGAAATTTTGTGAATGTTGTTACGTGGTGGTATTTCAATGCTTCTAAAATGCAGTCATATCAATGGTTTTACTTATCATGTCAGAAAACCTAACATATTTTTGTAATCTGAGCTAAACTATGCTAAATTAAGTACAAGTTCAAAAGTGGAGGAGATGTTAGCGATGTCTAATGATTCTATTAGAAGAAACATGGCTGTATTCTCCATGAGTGTAGTCAGTAAATTAACAGAATTAAGTCCAAGACAAATTCGTTATTATGAGACACATGAACTTGTTAAGCCGGAAAGAACTGAGGGAAATAAGAGATTATTTTCACTGAATGATTTGGAAAGATTATTAGAAATTAAATCTTTAATTGAAAAAGGCTTTAACATTAAAGGTATTAAACAAATTATTCATAAACAAGAGAATCACTTATCATCAGACGAACATGAAACTAGAAAGAAAATGATTGTAGATGCAACTCAAAAACCATACGGTGAAACATTGCCGATAAATCGAGGAGACTTATCCCGATTTATAAAATAAAATTTGGAGGATTTCAAGTATGCCAAAACGTAGTTTTACAAAAGACGATATTCGTAAGTTTGCTGAAGAAGAAAATGTGAGATATTTAAGATTACAATTCACTGATATTTTAGGAACAATTAAAAACGTTGAAGTACCAGTAAGTCAATTAGAAAAAGTATTAGATAACGAAATGATGTTTGACGGATCATCCATCGAAGGTTTCGTACGTATTGAAGAATCAGATATGTACTTACACCCTGACTTAGATACTTGGGTTATCTTCCCATGGACAGCTGGTCAAGGAAAAGTTGCACGTTTAATCTGTGATGTATTCAAAACAGATGGTACACCATTCGAAGGTGACCCTCGTGCCAACTTAAAACGCATCTTAAAAGAAATGGAAGATTTAGGTTTCACAGACTTCAACTTAGGGCCTGAACCAGAATTCTTCTTATTCAAGTTAGATGACAAAGGTGAACCTACATTAGAATTAAATGATGATGGTGGTTACTTCGACTTAGCACCTACGGATTTAGGTGAAAACTGCCGTCGTGACATCGTTCTTGAATTAGAGGACATGGGCTTTGATATTGAAGCAAGTCACCATGAGGTTGCGCCAGGTCAACACGAAATTGACTTTAAATATGCAGATGCAGTAACAGCATGTGATAACATCCAAACATTCAAATTGGTAGTTAAAACAATTGCTCGTAAACATAACTTGCATGCAACATTTATGCCAAAACCATTATTTGGTGTGAACGGAAGCGGAATGCACTTCAACGTATCATTATTTAAAGGTAAAGAAAATGCATTCTATGATCCAAATGGCGACATGGAATTAACTGAAACAGCGTACCAATTCACTGCAGGTATTCTTAAAAATGCACGTGGATTCACTGCAGTATGTAACCCATTAGTAAACTCTTATAAACGTTTAGTACCAGGTTACGAAGCGCCATGTTATATTGCATGGAGTGGTAAAAACCGTTCACCATTAGTACGTGTACCTTCATCAAGAGGTTTATCTACTCGTATTGAAGTACGTTCAGTTGACCCAGCAGCTAACCCTTACATGGCATTAGCAGCAATCTTAGAAGCAGGATTAGACGGTATCAAAAACAAATTAGAAGTTCCTAAACCAGTAAACCAAAACATCTATGAAATGAATCGTGAAGAACGTGAAGCTGTTGGTATCCAAGATTTACCATCAACTTTATACACTGCGTTAAAAGCAATGCGTGAAAATCCAACAATCAAAAAAGCGTTAGGTAATCATATCTATAACCAATTCATCAATTCAAAATCAATTGAATGGGATTATTACAGAACTCAAGTTTCTGAATGGGAACGCGAGCAATATATGAAACAATACTAAAACGCTAAACAACATTGGGGAATGTCGTTATATCAAGGGCTAGAGCAATTTTGCTTTAGCTCTTTTTTGTATGATGGCGTGAACAATACAATTTATGTAGAATCGTGTTTAGATTGTTGTCCACTTATTGTCCACCTCTCTCGATAAAAATGAAATAAAAGAATTTTTAATGAACTTAAGACAATTAACTTTTATTATAAATATCATTGAGGGAAGAAATAAAAAAGTTAGTATGACTCTATTATAGTCGTAGTGAACGAAATGATAATTTAAAAATAAGAACGCAAAAATAGATGGATAATAGATATCAAATAATTAATATAAAATAAAAAGAAAGGTAGACATTAGTTATATATTTACTGATGTTATGGTAAATAATTATGAAAGTAACGATTACAGTAAGGAAAACGACAAAACAAGAGAAATTAGATTTTTTAAAAGGTGCACTTCTCTTAATAGGAATTATACTTTTAATAAAATATTTAATTTAGTTTGAATAAGCTATTTGAACATTGAACTATTTGGAAATGGTTTAATTTAAATTTTGCCATAAGTGAATACTGTATTTAGACCAAGACGTATCTAATTAGATACGTCTTTTTAAATGTAAAAAGTGATAAGATCTCAAAGACATCATACAAAACGAAATCTTTTCTCATGTAATGACTAAATTAGAACGTGTCACGAGTCACGTCGTTATTCGTGGCCGTTATCCAAATGAATTCGTATCTGAATTTAAAAAACAAACGCAATCTACTACGTATAACGCTAGTCGATTGTTAGTCACTGAATCAGCGCGCGTTCAAGCAGAGTCACAAAAGTTAACTTATCTTAAAGATTTAGGTGAAGATGGCGAATATAAATATGTGGCCAAAATAGATAAGAAAACATCTAAACTATGTCATTCACTCAACGGCAAAGTATTTAAAGTTAAAGAAATGATTCCAGGTGTAAATGCGCCACCTATGCATCCTTGGTGTAGAAGTACCACAGTGCCACATGTCGGCAGTTGGCGATACAAGTTCTTTAAAGAGCGTGAAGGTAAGTATCAAGTAGAACAAAAAGAAGAAAATAACGAGCTTAAACAAGCTAAAGTGTTAGGTAAGAAAATTAATATTACTGATCAAGCGATTGATAAAGTAAGATACGTTGATATTCCAACACATACCAAAGAAGAAAATCAATATATACAAGAACAACATAAAGCCTTGCTTAAAGACGCCAAAGAAAACAATGATAGCAATGAAGTAGCTTATTTATTAAAAGATGGTAAAGTTACAAAAGTATATGGTGATCAAGATAGTGTATCTTTTGTACCAGGGGAAAAAGCAACAGAATTGTTATTTAACAGTAAACCTAATACAATTATTATGTTACATAACCATCCTGGGCAGTCTAGTTTTTCTCTTACAGACTTGTATTTATTTATATTTAATAATTCTATTAAAACACTGACAATTGTTACAAATAAAGGTCAAACAAAGTACTTAACTAAGACAAAAGAATATTGCAAATCAACTTGTATTGATTGTATTAAAAAATATAATAAAAATAAGAATATAAAAAAATTCAATCATAAGGATATTGATATGATTCTAAAGAGATTATATAATAGTGGTAACATAATATATAAAGTTAGGTGATTAAAATGTATTTTGCACAGTTAGATGGTGAAATAACTAATAAACAGTCACAAGAATTATTGGATGAAGAATACAAGAAAGCAATAGAATTAGAAAATAAGAATAAAGAACAAAAATTAGAAAAATAGCATCCTTTCTACATAAAAATATAGAAAGTGGTGCTATTTTTATACATTTTTTTAACCTTCCAATGTGAAGGTTATTTTTATTGTCCAAAACGTGCTGATGACAATTAAAAGATTTAGGTGAAGATGGCGAATATCAATATGTGGCTAAAATAGATAAGAAAACGTCTAAGTTATGTCATTCAATCAACGGAAAAGTATTTAAAGTTAAATAAATGATTCCAGGTGTAAATGCGCCACCTATGCATCCATGGTGTAGAAGTACCACAGTGCCACATGTAGGGAATTGGCGAGACAAGTTCTTTAAAGAGCGTAAAGGTAAATATCAAGTAGAGAATAAAACATCTGAAAAAGAAAAATTACAAGAAAAAGCTAAAAAAGAAATGCTTGAAATGATAAGTAATGGTAAAATAAAAGTAGAAATTAATCCTGAAAAACAGAATAGACATAACAAAAATCATCACTTATTTATAAAAAGTAAAAGACAAGCAATAAGTAGTAATTATATGTTACCTAGTTATACAATTATATCCAATCGAAAACTTAATGAGTTATTAAAAGAGAAAGTAGGAACTGGAGAATTTTTAATATTAAAAGATAAGTTTAATCAAAAAGAAATAATAGATTTTGAAATTGTAATTGGAAAATCATTTGTAAATGGCCAATATTTAGATACAACTTTTGGAAAAGTACATTATTCAAAAACAGGGACACATGTAGTTCCATATGTTAAAAAGGAGGTTGAATAATGAGAATTGCAAAGGCCTATGGTCGAAAAGTTAATGTAATTTTAAAAGATAATAATAATATAATTGGAAATGTCATTAATTTTGAAAACCCTATTGAAAGTGATACTGGAAATTTCGTAATGGATTTAGATACATCACAGGGTATATATTCTATAGATGACTCTGAAATTGAAGATATTCAAATAATTACAAAATAGCATCCTTTCTACACAAATAAATAGAAAGTGGTGCTATTTTTATACCCAATTTTAACCTTCCAATGTGAAGGTTATTTTTTATTGTCCAAAACGTGCTGATTACAATTAAAAGATTTAGGTGAAGATGGCGAATATAAATATGTGGCCAAAATAGATAAGAAAACATCTAAACTATGTCATTAACTCAACGGCAAAGTATTTAAAGTTAAAGAAATGATTCCAGGTGTAAATGCGCCACCTATGCATCCATGGTGTAGAAGTACCACAGTGCCACATGTAGGGAATTGGCGAGACAAGTTCTTTAAAGAGCGTAAAGGTAAATATCAAGTAGAGAATAAAGTATCTGAAAAAGAAAAATTACAAGAAAAAGCTAAAAAAGAAATGCTTGAAATGATAAGTAATGGTAAAATAAAAGTAGAAATTAATCCTGAAAAACAAAATAGACATATGTTAGGTCATAAGCTATATGAAGAAAATAGGAAAAATGCTATTTTAAAGAACAATAAATTACCTAGCTATACAGAAATACCTATTGATTTATTAAATAAATTATTAAAAGAAAAAAATACCACTGGGGAATTAATATTAAGTGGAAAAAGATTTGATAGAAAGGAGATTATTGATTTTAAACAAATAATTGGAAAAGTGTATATTAATAATTACTATATTACAACTAGTTTAGGAAAAGTACATTATTCAAAAACAGGTGCACATATAGTACCGTACATTAATAAGTAGGTGAGAATATTGAGAATTGTAGACACATATCGTAAAGATGTTGTTATAACACTTTTAAATAATGATATATATAAAGGATTTGTGACAGACTATGAAAATGAATTCGAAAGTGAAACAGGAAATATTGTTGTCTATTTAGAAAATGACCTAGGAATATTTTCATTTGATGAATCAGAAATTAAAGAAATACAAACAATCACCCAATAGCATCCTTTCTACATAAAAATATAGAAAGTGGTGCTATTTTTATACATTTTTTTAACCTTCCAATGTGAAGGTTATTTTTATTGTCCAAAACGTGCTGATGACATTTTAAAAGCAAGTATGGAATATCAGTCGACAGACTATAAACGGAGGTATATCTCATGGAGAATAATCAAAGTAATATTACTGAAGAACCTAAGAACAATGAGGAATTAAACAACAGTGATGAACAATCACAATAAACTGAGAAAACTTTTTCTCAAGAAGAAGTATCACAAATACTTAAAGACCGTTTGACCAGAGAACGTAAGAAGTCAGATGAACGTATTAAAGATGCTGTTCAAGAAGCTGAGAAATTAGCCAAGATGAATCGTGATCAGAAGACTCAATATGAACTTGAAAAAGTTCTGAAAGAAAATCAAGAACTCAAAGCAGAAAAAGCTTTGAATCAAATGAAAGAGGAAACACGATTAATGCTTAAAGAAGCTGGTGTGGACAATGTTGATGACCAGGTAGTCTAAAAAATGTCTTCCGTGAACATATAATAAAAGCACCACTCTCTTATCTCTTAAAGAATGATGCTTTCAAAATACTTATCTATATCAATTCTAATAATCGATTAACATTTTCTTCAGTTGTGGCCCAACTTGTCGCAAATCTTACAACTCGATGTTGATCATCATATTTTTCCCAAACGGCAAATTTTACTTTTTGTTTTAATTCATTAATTTTATCGTTACTTAAAATGAAGAATTGTTGGTTAGTGGGTGAATCAAAATATAGTCGATATCCTTTTTTAAGGAAACCTTCTTTCATTTTATTGGCCATTTCTATCGCATGGCGGCTAATTTTGAAATATAAATCATCTGTAAATAATTCAAGAAATTGTATGCCGGTTAATCGTCCTTTAGCTAATAGGGCACCATGATGTTTAATACGTGTCGTAAAATGTTTGGGTTCATTCTGCTTCGTAAATACAACTGCTTCTCCACATAATGCACCGATTTTAGTTCCACCGATATAAAAAATATCACAGAAATTCGCAACATCTTCAATAGTCATATCTGATTGATCACTCATCAAACCATAACCTAAGCGCGCACCGTCCATAAAAAGGGGTAGATTATGTTTTCGGCAAACGTTAGATAGTGCTTCTAATTCACTTTTTGAATATAATGTACCGTATTCAGTAGGATGGGAAATGTATACCATACCAGGAAAGACCATATGATCACGTTTAAAATCACTATTAAAGGTTTCAATATAATCTTCAACACCGTTGGCAGTGATTTTTCCTTCTGATGAAGGGATTGTCAGTACTTTATGTCCACTATATTCAATTGCGCCGCCTTCATGTACTGCAACATGACCAGTTTCGGCTGAGATAACACCTTCATAGCTTTCTAACATGGAGTTAATCACGACTTGATTTGTTTGCGTACCTCCTACTAAAAAACGAATCGTTGCATCAGGACATTTGATTTTATGTTTAATTTGTTGGATAGCTTGATCAGTAAATTGATCAAATCCATATCCTGGAGCTTGAATTCGATTTGTTTCAATTAAACGTTGTAAAACTTTTTCATGTGCACCTTCTAAATAGTCATTTTCAAAAGATAACATTTACTTTCCCTCCAATATTACAATGAATTACTTTCCTTAATTAGTTAGATTATTCTGATAACTAAGATGGATGAATATATTATATCTTATTTTAAATATATTTCAAATATATTCCGAGCAATATAATGTCGAAATATATTTAATTACTTTTGTCGCTTTCGCTATTTATTGAATTATTTTTGGAAAAGCCGTATCATTTAATCAATAAAAAGAAAAGGGGATTAGAACATGGAACAAATTAAATTTAAGACTTTTACAGAAAGTAGTTTAGAAAAATTAGAAAGTACTTTAAATGAATTTTTAAAATCAGAAGAAGGGGCAAATTATCGTTTGTTAAATGTTACAATTAAACAGACTGAAGAACAAAAGTTTCCAAATATTGAGGAAGATTTCACTGCTTTTGTGACTTTAGTCAAAAATGAGTCAAATTAAAAGATAATATGTCGTTAGGAGTATATGTTTATGGAATTAAAGTTTTCTCATGATTTGGGTATGCTTTTTACGATATTACTTGCAATAGGTTTTGTAATTAATGTTGTTTTAGCATTTATTATTATATTTTTGGAGAGAAACCGACGTAGTGCAAGTTCTACATGGGCGTGGTTATTTGTACTATTTGTATTACCTTTAATTGGTTTTATCCTTTATTTATTCTTTGGACGTACAGTGTCTAAACGTAAGTTGGATAAAAATAATGGTAAAGAATTAGATGCCTTTAATGAACTTATTGATAAACAGATTAAGGATTTTGATGAACACAATTATGGTACTGATAACGAATTAGTAGCGAAACACCATGACCTAGTACGAATGTTACTTATGAATCAAGATGGATTTATTACTGAAAATAACCAACTTGATGTTTTTACAGATGGTCATGAATTATATGATCAAATGTTAGAAGATATTCGAAATGCTAAAGATTATATTCATTTAGAATACTTTGGCTTCGAATTGGATGGCTTAGGTAAACGTATCATCAAAGCATTAGAGGAAAAACTGAAAGAAGGTTTAGAAGTCAAATTATTATATGACGATGTCGGTTCTAAAAAAGTTGGAAGAGCTAATTTTAAACACTTTAATGAACTAGGCGGAGAAGTAGAGGCGTTTTTTGCTTCTAAATTACCTATTATCAATTTTAGAATGAACAACCGTAATCACCGTAAAATTGTAGTCATTGATGGACAAGTTGGCTATATAGGTGGCTTCAACGTTGGTGATGATTATCTTGGTTTAGGTAAATTAGGTTATTGGAGAGATACGCATTTTAGAATTGCTGGAGATGCAGTTGATGGTTTACAAACTCGATTTATGATGGACTGGAATTCACAAGCACATAGACCACAATTCGAATATAACGATAGATATTTCCCGAAAAAGCATGTGCAAGATGGACATGTACCTATGCAAATTGTGGCGAGTAGTCCAGCAGAAGATTGGCATCAAATTGAATTTGGTTATACTAAAATGATTATGAAAGCGAAAAAGTCGATTTATATACAAACGCCTTATTTTATTCCAGATAATTCATATATCAATGCTTTGAAAATGGCAGCAGCGACTGGTATTGAGGTACATTTAATGATTCCTTGTAAGCCAGACCATCCATTTGTTTATTGGGCAACATTTGCGAATGCGGCACAATTATTAGAAAGTGGTGTCCATATTTATACATATGAAAATGGATTCCTACATTCTAAAGTATGTTTAATTGATGATGAGGTCGTGTCAGTCGGTTCAGCAAACATGGACTATAGAAGTTTTGAATTAAACTTTGAGGTTAATGCATTTGTGTATGATAAAGATATGGCTAAAAAAATTAAACAAGCTTATAAAGAAGATATTAAAAAGTCAAAAGAATTAACAATAGAAGGCTATAGAAATCGTTCATTAACAATTAAAATTAAAGAAGATTTAGCTAAACTTATTTCACCAATTTTATAATAAACAAAAAATCTGTCACTAATGGTGGCAGTTTTTTTGTTTATTATAAGTATATTATGTAAAGTATGTGACAAATGTCATATCTAAATAATGACAAACGCTACTATTTTGAGTTATACAAACTTGATATTCTGTATTCAACTCAAAAAAGAGGTGGTATAAATGATAAAAATAAATCATTTAAGTAAACAATTTAACAATGTCAATGTACTTGAAAATATTAACTTAAATATAGAAGATGGGATTTGCACGGCACTCATTGGCAAGAATGGGGCAGGAAAATCAACATTAATCGATATTATTATTGGTAATAAAGCAATGGAATTTGGTGAAATTATTGATAAACATAGTTTAATTAATAGAAAATATATGGCTGTTTTATATCAAAAAACACATTTTCCAAAATTAGTAAAAGTAAAAGAGTTATTTAATTTATATTGTAGTTTATACCAAGAGCATATTTCTAAAGAGGATTTTATGAATATCACTAACTTTGACGAACAATTGTTAAATCAATGGGCTTCAAAGCTTTCTGGTGGACAACAAAGAATTTTAGATTTTGCCTTAACAGTTACTGGTAGACCAAAGTTACTTATATTAGATGAGCCAACCACTGCAATGGATATTGAAACGAGAGAACATTTTTGGAAAATAATCAATCGATTTAAAAGTGAAGGTATGACCATCTTATATACCACACATTATATAGAGGAAGTAGAAAGAATGGCAGATCAAATTGCTTTATTAGAAAATGGTCATATTAAAATTAAGGGAGATATAAATAAAATAAAGTCATTAGAAAAAACATCCTACATATATATTCCACTTAAATATAAAGATGAAGTTCAAAAACTGGCTATTAATTTTATATTCAAAAAATTAGAACAAAAGTTCGAAATTAAAACAAAACAAGTCAAGGACATATTAATAGAAATGATGAATCAGAATATTGATTTAAATGAAATTGAAATATATAAATCATCTCTATTAGAAGTGCTATTTAATAAGTCGCATATCAGTGAGGAGGAAATATAATGCTAATGTCTTATTTTACAATCGAATTTAAAGTCCTACTTAGGAAAAGATTATATTTAATCATGTCCATATGTTTACCACTATTTTTTTATCTTTTATTCACTTCTATATTAGATTTGCCTAAGTCTGAAAGAATAATATTTTATAAGGAATATATGTATAGTATGGTAGTATTTAGTTGTATGAACTTTTGTTTGATTTCATTTCCTATTGATATGATTGAAGAAAGAACAAATGGGTGGTTTAAGCATCTTATGACCACACCTCTCAATATAACGTCATATTATTTGGTTAAAGTTAGTAAGACTACTTTTCAGTTTTTATTAGCTATTGTATTAATATTTGTAGTAGCACATTTTTATAATAACGTAAATATGGAAATGATAAAGTGGATAAAATCTGCAGTTATATTATGGATAGGTGCTAGTTTGTTGTTAACATTAGGTTTAATTATTGCTCAATTTAACGATACTCAAAAAGCAAGCAGTATTGCTAACTTAATAGGTATAGGATTAGCGATTTTAGGAGGTTTATGGTTCCCAACTAACACATTTCCTAATTGGTTACAAACTATTTCTAAATTAACACCTACTTATCATCTTAAACATTTGGCTTATCGTTTAAGTAAAGGTGATAGTCTCGATTTTACTTCTTTTGGAATAATATTTTTTTATAGCGTGATATTTTTAATTATCGCAATACTGATTAATAAACAGAAAGCAGTGGATTAATATGGCAAATGTATCCGTTTGGACAAAAATTGGAACTAGAATAACTCCTTTAATTTATTTGATTTTTCCGATATTAAACCTTATCGATTACAGTATTGACAGACCCAAATTGGAATATTTACTGATTCTAATCATTTTTGTAATTGATTATATCACAATTGTTTTTTACTATAATCACGTGAGTGATAAAACACTGTATACAATGTTTTTGATTCACTATATATTATTAGATTATTTTGTTATATGTAAACAACCGATGAATGCATTATTTTATTTCTTTAGTGCATTTGCTATTCCTTTCATGTTGAAAAAAGGATTTAAGTCTAAATATTTTATTACATTTGTTATTGCGATGATAGTAACACTAGGAATCACGTTTATTATTATAAATGATGCAACATTACCTTTATCAATTTATTTTGTGGTCATATTTTTAATGTGTGTAGGGAATATTTATGCTTTAGAAGAGCGTAAAATGAAAGAAAAACTTACAGAACAGAATAAATACATTAATATTCTAATAGCGGAACAAGAACGATCACGTATAGGACAAGATTTGCATGATACATTAGGTCACGTTTTTGCAAGTTTAACCTTAAAATCAGAGCTGGCTATGAAACTGATTGATCAACAACCAGCTAAAGCTAGAGATGAAATAGAATCTATCAATGAACTATCAAAAGACACGTTAAAAAAAGTGAGAAATATAATAGAAAATCTTCAAACGCCTTCATTTCAAGAAGAAGTTAAAGCAGTATCGACAATTTTAAAAGATGCTCAAATTGATTTTGCTTTTTCTAACACACAAATAGTAGCATCTTTAAATCCAGCTAAACAGGCTTTGGTATCCATGATTTTAAAAGAGGCGATAAATAATATTATTAAACATGCTAATGCAACTGCAGTTAAAATTAATTTAAGTGATTATCAAAATTGCATTATGTTAACTATCCAAGATAACGGTATAGGAATGAATAATAAAGATAAAGAAAAGCTGAGTAGTATTCGGAGTAGAGTAAATTATTTAAACGGAGAACTAAATATTGAAAATCACAATGGAACTAAACTAACAATCTGTGTACCTAGAGGTGAAATGATGTGATTACAATGATTATAGCTGAAGATCAACATATGCTTAGAAAAGCTATGGTACAACTTATCGAATTAAATGATGATTTGAAGGTAATAGCAGATGTAGGAAATGGTAATGAGGCATTAGAGTTAATAAAAACATATGAACCTGATATTGCAATTCTAGATATAGAAATGCCAGGTATGACTGGTATTGAAGTCTTAGCAGAATCTAAAGCGTTAAAATTACAGACCAAAATTATCGTTGTTACAACTTTTAAAAGACCAGGATATTTTGAAAAAGCTGTAGCAAATGATGTAGATGCATATGTTTTAAAAGAGCGATCCATAGATGAATTAGTAAATACTATTCAGAAGGTAGTTAAAGGGAAGAAAGAATATAGTGATAGCTTGATGACATCATTAATTACGTACACCAATCCATTAACGCACAAAGAACAAGTTGTCTTACGAGAAATCGGTAATGGATTAAGTAGTAAGGATATTGCAGATAAATTATATTTATCAAATGGAACAATACGTAATTATACCTCATCTATTATTGATAAACTTGAAGCAGAAAATCGTTTTGATGCTTGGAAAATTGCCACAAATAATGGGTGGATATAATTAGCTTGGTTGTTTATCAACATGTTCTGAAAGTAATTTTAAAATTTCAATTGCTTTATAAGTTGGTGTTTCAATGCTTAAAGTATGATCGAATGTATGATTTTGGGGTGTTTTAACTTTATAAGTAATTTCATAGCTATCAATGATGCAATCTATAATTTCCATAATTTCCCCCTCCTAAAAATTTTATTGAATTAATTGTTTTATTAATTTTTATATACCACAAATTTTACAAATTATTCCTCTAATATTCACATAAATGTTACAAAATAAATATTTTTTTGAAATGAAAAAAGGCCATTGAATTTGATTTCAATGGCACGCTTTGTTTATTATTGATATTTTATAAAATTAATTGCTATTATTTTCTTTTTTCCATGAAATTAGTAATTAAATAAACGATAAATCCTACAAAAATCCCTAAAAATAATGCAACTACGGCAGAAACTATAGTTGGGAATTTGAATACGACTTGCATTACAATACCTATTATAATTGCCACAATGACTGCTATAAGTGTGACTCTATTCTCACTAGACATATTGTTAATTCACTCCTATCATTGATTATTATATCATGGTCATGCTTGTTTAAAAATTTTTATTTAGTATTGACGCTATGATTATTATTCATTATGATTAGTCAGGATAAATAAGTAAGAATGGGTGACATCAATGAAATCGAAAAAGTCTTTATCAACACTCGTGTTGGTAATCATAGTTGTTTGTGTATTATTGTTTCAATTTATTAATCATACTGGACCATTTAGTGGATCTAAATCTGAAAATACTAGTACAGAATTAAAAGGAAAGGAAAAAGTCCATATTGATAGGGTAGTTGACGGTGATACATTTGTAGCAAAACAGGGCAACAAAAAAATTAAAGTGCGTTTAATTGGTGTTGATACGCCTGAAACAGTTAAACCGAACACACCTGTTCAACCATATGGTAAAGAAGCTTCAAACTATAGTAAGAAAACTTTAACCAATAAAGATGTATATCTTGAATATGATAAAGAAAAAAATGATAGATATGGTAGAACATTAGCATATGTATGGCTAGATAAAGATCATATGTATAATAAAGAACTAATTGAAAAAGGTTTAGCAAGAGAGAAGTACTTTGCGCCAAACGGGAAGTATAGAGATGTATTTAAAAAAGCTCAAAATGAAGCTAAGAAAAACAAAGTTAATATTTGGAGTTAATATATAATAAATAGGCCTATACAATTTATGGATATCATTTCATAAATGTATTGGCCTTTTATCATATCAATTTTAATTAAATTGTTGTGTAATTTGTTCAACTTGATCTTTAGTTAGTGGATGTTTAGATAAACTTACTGCATCGCTAATCACTTTTTCAAGTGATGATTTAGTTGAAACTGTGTCTACATATTTGTCGCTTTCTTCAGAACCTTCGATAATATTGACAGTTCCATCATTAAAATACACCACACCGATACTTTGAATTTTGAAATTAAACTGTGACTCGATTTGGTCTTTTAATGCTTTAGCGTTATTAGCAGCTTGTTGGTATGGATCATAATCATAAAATTCATAAATCACTCGATTATCTTGAAGCATTTCAATAAATGTATAGACACCTTCACGAGTAGTATTGAATTGTTTATGATACTGTTCACTAATATAATGTCCAACTATTTTATCTCTATTTAGAGGTTGTTGGTCTAAATTAATATGCTTATCAGGCACATCAAAATGATAGAAAGTTTTTTGGTTCCAATGTTTAACATCAACATTGATTAAACCGACATCAGTAACAATAATAAAATCAAATGATCTTACATAATCAAATAATGGATGTTTAGTGGCAAGGTTACTCGTTGCTATAATGTTATATACATTTAATTGACCACTTTCCACAAATTGATCTAAGATACCTCGTAAATCACGCTTCGCATTTTTGAATGCATGTGGGCTAATGCCTTTGTTGGTACTTAGCATTTGATTTTTTAAAGAAAGATTTTCCTCACTTAAAGCTGAATTTTTGGCTACGATTTGATTTTTTGCATATTCTTCAGTTTCAACTCTACTTTTTAAATACTGTTGATTCAAGAAAAATGCGATAATCAAAACAATGATGATAATTATTAGAATTATCGATAAAGTTGACATAATTTTCACCCGAATCTATTTAGATTTAAACAGTAATGCATATGTATGATAGTGATATGAAATATTAATTTTTATGAAAAAGAAAATAATATATATAATCAAAATCACACAATTGATAACTCAATATTGATTATAAACTTACATTTAATGATGTTCAATCTATTGTAAGTGAAATTAAGAATAATATTTGAAATTTTAACGTTATAGACACTTTTAATAAATAACCATTGGAGTAACCACCAATTAAGATAAAATAATAAAAAATTATCAATATATTAAATATAATTTTTACTAATTGTTCACAAATAATCAATTGAAAAAGATGTAGCTAGAAGGTATAATATAGGGTATGAAAGCGTTTACTAAGAAGGTGGTGTACATGTATATGGAAGAACATTCAAATACTCAAACTTTAGTTGAAGCATTAATTCAATCATCATCACAATCTTTCAAATTTCATGGTGTTGTAGCAATGCAGTTATTTTTAAGTGATGACCTTGAGCTACCTTCAAAAGTAGATATTTGTGTAGAACGAAAAAAGTTAATAGATGTTGTCAAAGCTATACCTAATTATTTTAATGTTCGCTTTTTTAATAAAGCTGGTGAATGTTCCGATAGTCATAACATGTCATTAAAAGAAATTACACATGCAAATGTTTATGATGAAGAGCGTCAAATTATGGAGATTTTTGTATATGATGTTGTGAATGATGAGTGGATATTTAGGTTGAATTCCCAAATTCGTTTGCCTAAGAATAATATTTATTTCCATTCATTAAATTATGGTGTGGATTATATTAAACCGGAAATCGTACTGATGTATGATTTATTAGATAACCAAAACTATCATCAATTCTCGAATTATAAAAAAGTAATTGATTCATTGAGTTACTATCAATTTTTCATTCTTAAACTTGTTGTGGGTGAAAAAAGAATTAAAGAAGCTATTTTAAATAATAAAAAGATATTAGAAGCTTAAAAGCAACTTTCTAAAGGACTAGATTTTGTCCTATTTAGAAAGTTGCTTTTTTAATTAATCTTTTATGCAAACACCATGATAACAGAATTCATATGTTGCTCTTACAGCTTTTTCTGCGTCTTCTAATTTGATACCAAACATCATTGAAATTTCAGATGCCCCTTGGTTAATCATTTTTAAATTAATATTAGATTCTGCAAGTGCATGGGTAATTTTACTGGCAGTACCAATAACTCTATTCATTCCTTCACCAACAATCATTAAAATTGCAAGGTCGTGATCGATACTCAATTCATCAACATCACAATGTCTTTGTATATCGTTTAGTACACGACTTTCTACATCTCTTATTTGGTCAGAGCGCATGACAAGACTGATATTATCTATACCTGAAGGCATATGATCAAATGAAATATTATAATCTTCAAGAACACCTAAAATCTTTCTTGTGAAACCAACTTGTCTGTTCATCAAGTATTTTTTGATATTAATAACAGTAAAATCTTTATCACAACTAATACCACTTATAACATTTTTAGAATTGATTTCCCTATCATGTAAGATAAATGTGCCTTTATCTTCAGGACGGTTTGTATTCTTAATAACAACAGGGATGCGGTCTTTATGTAAAGGTTGTAGCGCCTCATCATGGAATACACTAAAACCAGCGTATGAAAGTTCACGCATTTCTCTATAAGTTATTTCTTCGATAATTTCAGGATTTTTAATAATGTTAGGATTTGCCTTGAATATACCAGATACATCTGTAAAGTTCTCATATAGGGATGCTTTAACACCTCGAGCAATAATAGCACCCGTAATATCTGAGCCACCTCTAGGAAAAGTAACTATAAAATTATGTTTGGAAACGCCAAAGAATCCAGGAATGATTAATTTCTCTTTGTAATCATTTAATTTGAATATTTGTTCATAGGCAGAATCTAAAATTTGAGCTTGTTTAGGTAAATCAGTGACTAAAATACCTGCATCTTTCGGTGAAATATATTTAGTAGGAACACCTTGGCTATTGTTGTAAGCTGCGATAAGTTGTGCATTAAAGTCTTCGCCGCATGACACAATAGCATCATAAAGACGTGCAGGTTTATCTTTAAGTTCACGGATATGTTTTTCCAAAGTTTCATCAATTGTAGTAAGAATATCACGGTCCATATCTAATTCTTCAACAATATCTGCATAACGTTGAATAATCTCATGCTTTTTATGTTGATAGTCAATGTTGTTGATGACTTTTTCATATAAACGAATGAGTAAGTCAGTCGTTTTAATATCATCACTTGAACGTTTTCCTGGAGCAGAAACGATAATAATCTTACGTTCTGGATCATCATTAACAATTTTTAATACTTTTTTAATTTGCTTGGCGTTAGAGACTGAACTGCCTCCAAATTTAGCTACTTTCATAATAAAACAACCTTTCTAAAAAATCAGAAAATTTTATTTAGTTTTTCGGTGGAGCGTGGTACTATAAAGTTATATTTTCATTATTGTGAACTTTACAAAAATTAAGAATAATTCTATACTATACCATCATATAGTATTTTTCAACGATACATTTGTTTTTCTCAAGTGAACAAGGAGGTACAGCAACATGAAGGAATTAAATATTGCATTACTTGGCTTAGGTACTGTAGGATCAGGCGTTGTTAAAATTATTGAAGAGAATAGGCAACAAATTAAAGATACGCTCAATAAAGATATTGTTATCAAACATATACTTGTTCGTGACAAATCTAAGAAACGTCCATTAAATATTAGTCAATATCACTTAACTGAAGATGTAAATGAAATTTTAAATGATGACACTATTGATATTGTTGTGGAAGTTATGGGAGGCATTGAACCTACAGTTGATTGGTTACGTAGTGCTTTAAAGAATAAAAAACATGTCATTACTGCGAATAAAGATTTATTAGCAGTACATTTAAAATTACTTGAAGATTTGGCAGAAGCTAACGGTGTTGCTTTAAAATTTGAAGCTAGTGTTGCAGGTGGTATTCCTATTGTGAATGCAATTAATAATGGTTTGAATGCCAATAATATATCTAAATTTATGGGGATTTTAAATGGAACATCAAACTTTATTCTTTCAAAGATGACTCAAGATCAAACAACATTTGAAGATGCACTTGAGGAAGCTAAGCGTCTAGGTTTTGCTGAAGCTGATCCAACAGACGATGTAGATGGTGTAGACGCCGCTAGAAAAGTAGTAATTACGTCTTATCTATCATTTAACCAAGTGATTAAACTTAATGATGTTCAATTGACAGGTATTAGAAATACGACATTAAGTGATATCAATGCGGCAAAGGCACTAGGATATAAAATTAAATTGATTGGTAAGGGAACTTATAATAATGGAAAGGTTAATGCATCCGTAGAACCTACTTTGATCGATGAAAAGCATCAACTTGCGGCAGTTGAAAATGAGTATAATGCCATTTATGTCATTGGTGATGCTGTAGGAGATACAATGTTTTATGGTAAAGGTGCAGGTAGTTTAGCTACAGGCAGTGCTGTAGTGAGTGATTTACTGAATGTTGCTTTATTCTTTGAATCAAATTTACATACGCTACCACCTCATTTTGAATTGAAAACTGAAGAGACAAGAGAAATGATGGATAATGAAGAAGCCGTTCTCGTTCAAGAAAAGTTAAACTTTTATGTAGTGCTTAAATCTCAAGCACAGTCTGAAGAAAAGTTAGAAAAAGAGCTTAAATCACATTTACCATTCCATAAATCATTAAAGGTAACTAAGCGTGACGCAGATACGTATGCAATAGTAATTTTAGGATTAGATCAATCACCTGAACAATTATTAAATGATGCAGGATTTGATGTTAATAAAGTTTATCCAGTAGAAGGGGTTTAATACTTATGAAAAGATGGCAAGGTTTAGTTAGAGAATTTGAAACATATTTACCTGTAAATGATCAAACACCTCAATTAACGTTGAATGAAGGTAATACACCGTTAATTTATTGTGCAAATATGTCGGAGATGCTTGGGATTGAATTATACGTGAAATATGAAGGTGCGAACCCAACAGGTTCTTTTAAAGATAGAGGTATGGTTATGGCTGTAACTAAAGCAAAAGAACAAGGTAAAAAAATTGTTATTTGTGCGTCAACAGGTAATACGTCAGCATCTGCAGCGGCATATGCAGCGAGAGCAGGATTAAAAGCAATAGTAGTTATTCCTGAAGGTAAAATTGCTTTAGGTAAATTATCACAAGCAGTAATGTATGGTGCGGAAATCGTATCTATCGAAGGAAATTTTGATGAAGCTTTAGAAATAGTAAAAGAAATTGCTAAAAATGGCGATATTGAATTGGTGAACTCTGTTAATCCATTTAGAATAGAAGGGCAGAAAACGGGTGCCTTTGAGTTAGTAGAACAACTTGACGGAGAAGCGCCAGATATTTTGGCGATTCCAGTTGGGAATGCAGGTAACATAACTGCATATTGGAAAGGTTTCAAGGAATATCATGAGAAAAAAGGTAGTCAACTACCACAATTATTTGGTTTCCAAGCAGAAGGCGCGTCACCAATCGTTCAAAATAAGGTCATTAAAAATCCAGAAACAGTCGCTACTGCTATTCGTATTGGAAATCCTGCGAGTTGGGAGAAAGCGACTAATGCACTAAACGAATCAAATGGCTTAATTGATAGTGTGACAGATGAAGAAATCTTAGAAGCTTATCAAATGATGACATCTAAGGAAGGGGTATTCAGTGAACCTGCTAGTAATGCCTCAATTGCAGGTTTAATTAAATTAAAACGTGCTGGTCGCTTACCACAAGGCAAAAAAGTTGTAGCTGTTTTAACAGGAAACGGTTTGAAAGATCCAGACACAGCTATTTCTTTACTAGACAACCCAATTCAACCACTTCCTAATGATAAAGAAAGCATCATTAAGTATATTAAAGGAGCTTTATAATATGGAAGCTATGTTAAAGTTGAAAATTCCCGCTTCAACTGCAAATTTAGGTGTTGGATTTGATTCGATTGGTATGGCATTAAATAAATATCTTCATATGAACGTCAAAGCAATTCAAGGTGATAATTGGGAATTTAACTACTTTAATGAAGAACTAGAGTGTTTACCAAAGGACAAATCCAATTATATTTATCAGGTCGCTCAAAAAGTTGCTAATAAATATGATGTAGAGTTACCAGCGTTAAGTATCGATATGAGAAGTGATATACCTTTAGCAAGAGGTTTAGGTTCTTCAGCTTCAGCGTTAGTAGGTGCACTCTATATTGCTAACTATTTCGGAAATATTCAATTATCTCAGTATGAATTACTTCAACTTGCAACTGAGTTTGAAGGTCATCCTGATAATGTAGCGCCTACTATATATGGTGGATTAATTTCTGGTTATTATAATCCAGATACTAAAGTGACAGATGTTGCACGTATTGATGTACCTAAAGTAGATATCATACTAACAATACCACCTTATGAACTTAAAACTGAAGATTCTCGTCAAGCATTACCAAATACTTTTTCACATTCTAATGCAGTAAGAAATAGTGCAATCAGTAATACAATGATCTGTGCATTAATACAACACAAATATGAATTAGCTGGAAAAATGATGGAACAAGATGGTTTTCATGAACCCTATCGTCAACATTTAATTCCAGAATTTGCAACAATTAGACAAATTTCTAAAGCACACAATGCATATGCAACTGTCATTAGTGGTGCGGGACCAACAGTATTAACGATGAGTCCACGTGAACATAGTGGTGAAATAGTAAGAACTTTAAAGAAAGACATGTCACATTGTATCTCAGAATTAGTGACTATCAATGAAGTTGGTGTCATTGAAGAAGTAGTGTACCAGTGAGCTTGTTTTGATGTAAAATATAGATAAGTCATTGAAAGGAGATTCGAAATAACATGAGTAAATATAAAGTAATCGTAATGGATATGGATGACACACTAATGAATAGTGAGAATCAAGTATCTCCAGAAACACAATCTTATCTTATTGATATTCAAGACAAAGGATATAAAGTTGTTTTAGCTTCAGGAAGACCAACTGAAGGGATGTTACCTGTAGCAAGAACATTGAAATTAAATGAACATGAAAGTTATATTATTAGTTATAACGGTGGTAAAACAATTAATATGACTACAGAACAAGTAGAAGTAAGTCAAAGCGTATCTAAAGAAAATTTTGACGCGATTGTAGATTATTGCCGTGAAAAAGGCTTTTTAGTATTAACTTATGACGAAGGTTATATTATTTATGATGGCGATCATGAATACATGAATATTGAATCAGAATTAACTGGTCTACCGATGAAACGTGTGGAAGATATTAAATCTTATATTACACATAGTGTGCCAAAAGTTATGGGCGTCGATTATGTAGGTAATATTACTGAAGCGCGTATCGACTTGAATGGTTTCTTTAATGAGGACATTGATGTTACTACAAGTAAGCCCTTCTTTTTAGAATTTATGGCAAGAGATGTTTCAAAAGGTAATGCTATTACAGCATTATGTAAAAAACTAGATATTTCACTTGAAGAAGTGGTCGCATTTGGTGATAGTTTAAATGACCAATCTATGTTAGAGGTTGTTGGTCATGCTGTAGCTATGGGCAATGCAAGTGACGAATTAAAAAATATTGCGGATGAAGTAACTTTAGATAATAATTCTAATGGCATTCCACATGCTTTAAAACGTCTTTTATAATTAAATAGACTTAGGTATCTTGATGGTAACGCGATAACATATTTACTAACATGTTATCGATGTATACCAAGGACAAGTTACCTAAGTCTTTTTTTAGATTATTTTGCTGTGTGTGTCCAATCATTTTTGCCTTTATAGCGCTTAACATGTGCATAAACTTGATCCGCAGCATAATCAAGGTTTGTATAAACAGTTATAGTAAATGCTGATTGGTTTTCTTGAAACTTTTCTTCTAAAAATACTTCTTTAAGATGTGTAAATAAGTTGTTCATTTGGTCGTGATTCAAACTTGGATATTCTCGCAATGTATTCTTAACGAGTTGACCATTTTTTTCTTCTAAAGATTGCACGACAATAACAAAACGTTCGTCACTTTTAATCACATCATCGAACAAATTTGTTTGACCAATCATTGAAACCACCTCATAAGCCATTTTTCTTAACTTTATTATACATGATATTTTGTTTACAGAAAATAAACTTTAATTATAAAACAATAGTAATTTATTAATTGTTGCGCGTTCATTTTGACAAAATAAAATACACCTTTCAATTAAAATTAGTTAAACAAATCAATTGAAAGGTGTAATGAATATTAATCATTTTAATGACTTTTAATTATTTTTGAAAATATGAGAACTTAAATCCATTTCTTCAAGTTTGACAAACTTCGTTTTCTTAATCATTTTATGAACAAAGAAGATAATTGCTAGGATTAGAATAGGTGCAAAGTTTCTAATCACACTAATCCAATCACCAGAAGCAATGCTTCCGAAAGAACTACCAAATAATAAGAATAATAATGTAGCAATTACAACTATAGGACCGAATGGATAAAACGGTGCTTTATATGGTAATAATTCATTAGCATCTTTACCTTGTTTTTTAATAGCACGACGCACTCTTATTTGTGCCCAAATACTAGAGCCCCAAACAATGATGACCATCGAACCAATAATGTTTAATAAATTAAATACAGCATTAGAATTAAAATTAGCATATATTACTACAGCTACTACTAATAAATAAGTTGTTAGAATAGATCTAATCGGTAATTTAGTAGCTTTATTTAATTTGTTGAAAAATTGTGGTGCTTGTTTATCAACACTTAGTGAATAAAGCATTCTGCTTGTTGTATAAATACCTGAGTTTGCAGCTGATAATAATGAAGTTAAAATAACTGCATTAATGACTGAAGCAGCAAAAGCAATACCTATACGGTCAAATACGATTGTAAATGGACTTTGAGTAACAGATTGACTTTCATTTAATAGTAATGGATCAATATATGGGATTATTGCAGCGATAACTGCTATAGATAATACATAGAATAATAAAATTCTCCAAAATACTTGTTTAATCGCTCTAGGCATTGATTTACTTGGATCACTTGATTCTCCAGCTGTGACTGCAACAACTTCTGTACCACCTACAGAAAAGCCAGCAACTAATAAAACACTTAAGATACCTGAGATACCACCTACAAAAGGTGCTTCTCCTTTAGTATAATTTTCAAATCCATAAGAATGTCCACCTAAAATACCAAAAATCATCAAAATACCAAAAACTATAAATACAATAATTGTGACTACTTTAATTAGTGATAACCAAAACTCTGTTTCACCAAATGCTTTTACTGAGAAGATATTTAGTAGTAAAAGTAACGTAATAAATATCAAGCTCCAAGCTAAGGGACTAAAGAAATTAAAAGCATCCCAAAACTTTAACACATTTGCTGCAACAATAACGTCTACACTTGTTACAAGGGTCCACATTCCCCAATATAACCAGCCCATGGTAAAACCTAATGACGGATCAACAAATCGTGTAGAGTAAGAACTAAATGAACCAGATACTGGATAGAAAGTAGCTAATTCACCAATAGACGCCATTAAAAAATAAAGCATGATACCAATTAACAGGTAAGCAAGAATAGCGCCGCCAGGTCCAGCTTCGGAAATGACACTACCTGTGGCCACAAACAAACCAGTTCCGATTGCACCACCTATAGCAATCATGGTTATGTGTCTGGAGGTTAAACCTCTCTTCATATTATTATCTTCCATATACTGTCTCCCATCTATTTTAAATATATCCATCATTTTAATTCTTTTATACCTACTATTCAATAGTAATTTAGCACTTTAAAGCAAAATATTCAAATTTTCTGATAATTATCTAAGAAAAGGCGTTTAAGTTTCATTCATTTAGGGGATACTTTATAATGGATACTATATTATAATAATTCTAATTTAAGTGGAGGGGAATTTAATGTCTAAACAAGACGGCAAGTTAACAGGTTTATTCGGCGCACCCGTGTCTGATAGAGAAAATAGTATGACAGCAGGTCCAAGAGGTCCACTTTTAATGCAGGATATTTACTTTTTAGAGCAAATGTCACATTTTGATCGTGAAGTGATTCCTGAAAGACGTATGCATGCTAAAGGTTCTGGTGCATTTGGAACATTTACAGTCACTAACGATATTACACAATATACAAGTGCTAAAATGTTTTCAGAAGTAGGTAAACAAACTGAAATGTTCGCAAGATTTTCTACTGTATCTGGTGAAAGAGGTGCAGCAGATGCTGAGAGAGACATTCGTGGATTTGCTTTGAAATTCTATACTGAAGACGGAAACTGGGATTTAGTTGGTAATAATACGCCTGTATTCTTCTTTAGAGACCCTAAATTATTCGTAAGTTTAAATAGAGCAGTTAAAAGAGACCCAAGAACAAATATGAGAAGTGCACAAAATAACTGGGATTTCTGGACAGGATTGCCAGAAGCATTACATCAAGTGACTATTTTAATGTCTGATAGAGGTATTCCAAAAGATTTACGACATATGCATGGATTCGGTTCACACACATATTCTATGTACAATGATAAAGGTGAACGCGTATGGGTTAAATATCATTTTAGAACACAACAAGGCATTAAAAATTTAACAGATGAAGAAGCGGCTAACGTGATTGCTACGGATCGTGATTCATCACAACGTGATTTATATAATGCGATTGAAAATGGCGATTATCCTAAATGGAAAATGTATATTCAAGTAATGACAGAAGAACAAGCAAGAAATCATAAAGATAACCCATTTGATTTAACAAAAGTTTGGTACCATGGTGATTATCCATTAATTGAAGTTGGAGAATTTGAATTAAACCGCAATCCTAATAACTACTTCCAAGATGTTGAACAAGCTGCTTTTGCACCTACAAACATCGTTCCAGGTCTAGACTATTCACCAGACAAAATGTTACAAGGTCGTTTATTCTCTTATGGTGATGCTCAACGTTATAGATTAGGAGTTAACCATTGGCAAATACCAGTTAACCAACCTAAAGGTGTAGGTATTGAAAATTTATGTCCATTTAGTCGTGATGGACAAATGCGTATATTAGATGATAACCAAGGTGGCGGACCTCATTATTATCCAAATAATCAAGGTGTGTATGATTCTCAACCAGAATTTAAAAAGCCACCATTCCCAGCTGATGGTGATGGTTATGAATATAACCAACGTCAAGATGATGATAACTACTTTGAACAACCAGGTAAGTTATTTAGATTACAATCAGATGAAGCCAAAGAGAGACTCTTTACTAATACAGCAAATGCGATGGATGGTGTGACTGAGGATGTTAAACGACGTCATATTCGTCATTGTTATAAAGCAGATCCAGATTATGGTAAAGGTGTAGCGAAAGCATTAGGTATTGATATTGATTCAATTGATCTAGAAGGTGAGCAAGACGAAACTTATGAGAACTTTAAAAATTAAAAGTTAAGATTGCGCACAGAAGATTTATATGATAAAATTTTAAATCGTAAGTATTCCTAACTAGAAAGGGTGTTGAACGTGCGCGTAAATATCACATTAGCATGCACAGAATGTGGCGATCGTAACTATATCACAACTAAAAATAAAAGAAATAATCCTGAGCGTATTGAAATGAAAAAATACTGCCCAAGATTAAACAAATATACGTTACATCGTGAAACTAAATAATCACTTATCTTTCAAATACGACAATTTGAAATGCGAAAAGATCTTTTTCTTAATCGAAAAAGGTCTTTTTTTAATAAAGAAAGTCAACAATTTACTTAGCTAAGGAAATTTCAAGGTTGCAAAAATCAAAATACGTGTTATTATATAAAACGTAATAATTACGATTTGTAAAAAGAGAGGTAATAAGAATGGCTAAGAAATCAAAAATCGCAAAAGAACAAAAAAGACAAGAATTAGTAGATAAATATTTTGAATTACGAAAAGAACTTAAAGCTAAAGGTGATTATGAAGCTTTAAGAAAATTACCACGTGATTCATCACCTACACGTTTAACGCGTAGATGTAAAGTGACTGGACGTCCAAGAGGTGTATTGAGAAAATTTGAAATGTCACGTATCGCATTTAGAGAACATGCTCATAAAGGACAAATACCAGGTGTGAAAAAATCAAGTTGGTAAAACTCGTACTAAAGTCCATTTACAAGAACAATAAAACAATGTAAAGTAAGTAAGGATAATATTTTTCTGAATAAAGCAACTGATTTTGTTTTGATTATTCGGATTTTAGCTATTTATCCCAAAATATATTGTTTTTATAAAGGGGCTTTTAGATTAATATGAAAATATTTGATTATGAAGACATACAACTAATACCAAACAAATGTATTGTTGAAAGTAGATCTGAATGTGATACATCAATTCAATTCGGTCCACGTTCATTTAAACTTCCAGTTGTACCAGCTAACATGCAAACGGTTATGAATGAAGATTTAGCACAATGGTTTGCAGAAAATGACTATTTTTATATCATGCATCGATTTAATGAAGCAGCTAGAATTCCGTTTATCAAAAAAATGCAAAGTAATCATTTATTTGCATCTATTTCAGTTGGTGTAAAAAAAACCGAGTTTGAATTTATTGAACAACTCGCAAATGAAGAAATAACACCTGAATATATTACAATCGATATTGCACATGGACATTCTGATTCTGTCATTAATATGATTAAGCATATTAAATCATATTTACCTAATTCATTTGTTATTGCAGGTAATGTAGGAACACCAGAAGGCGTTAGAGAATTGGAAAATGCCGGTGCTGATGCAACGAAGGTAGGTATCGGACCTGGTCGAGTTTGTATAACTAAAATTAAGACAGGATTTGGTACAGGTGGTTGGCAATTAGCTGCACTTAATTTATGTAGTAAAGCAGCTCGAAAGCCATTGATTGCTGATGGTGGTATACGAACTCACGGTGATATTGCTAAATCAATCCGTTTTGGGGCTTCAATGGTTATGATTGGTTCATTGTTTGCAGCACACGAAGAATCACCGGGAGAAACAGTTGAACTCGAAGGTAAACGCTATAAAGAATATTTTGGTAGTGCTTCCGAATTCCAAAAGGGCGAACATAAAAACGTTGAAGGCAAAAAGATGTTTGTAGAACATAAGGGATCATTGAAAGATACTTTAAAAGAAATGCAACAAGATTTACAAAGCTCTATTTCTTATGCGGGTGGAAAAGATTTAAAATCACTTTGCACAGTAGATTATGTGATTGTTAGAAATTCAATCTTTAACGGAGATAGAGACTAAGTATCTTATGGTAGGTGACTACAATTAAAAAGTTTCTCGTATTTTTTGTCGCATGTTTATGTTTAGTGATTTTTCTGCCACTGAATGAGTTAAAGCCACTTGAAAAACTTCAAATAGAAGTTAGGCAACAGATAGATCATTGGGCATTTGGAGATTCTAATGAAGAAGATATAAGTTTGGATGTTCCAAATAAACAAGAGTTTGCTATTAATAATGTTCAAATGAATATGTCAAAAAAAGAAGTAGAAGATAAATTAGGTAAAGAAAAGCGCATCACTTCTAATGAATATGGTACCAACTGGTATACGTATTACGATGATGATTATAACCAATTTGTCATGATTAGTTATATTAAAGATAGAGTAAACGGTATGTATACTAATCAAAACTTAATTTCTTCTCAGTCTAAAATAAAATATGCGACACCTAAAAACAAGGTGAGAGATCGTTTAGGTAAACCTCTTGATGAGATAAAAAAAGGGAATAAGCGATTCGAAATTAAAAATGATGAATATGATGTATTTCACAAAAAGCATATTTATACTACAGTTTTCTATGATAAACATGAAAAGAATGGTGTCACTGCGTTATATCAAGTAAGTGACGAAATGGAAAATAGGCTTCAAGAGCAATATGGTGCACCTTCTAAATCTTTAGAAAAAAGTTTTGAATTACAGGATTTTGATATCGTTAATGCAGAAAGAAAGCAAAGACAATTATCAACATTAAGTTATTCTAAATCCATTTCTGACACTGCTAGAAAGCATAGCCAAGATATGGTAGAAAATAGTTATTTTGATCATACTGATTTAAATGGAAAATCGCCATTTGACCGATTGAAAGCAGATCGTCATGATTTTAATGCAGCTGGAGAAAATCTAGCCTATGGACAACAAAATAGTATATATGCTCACGAAGGATTAATGAATTCATTAGGACACAGAAAAAACATACTAAATGATAGCTTTTCAACTTTAGGTGTCGGCGTCGATTTTAATGATCAACGACAACCATATTGGACAGAAAATTATACTGGTTAATCGTTTAAAACAATATATGTTGGGGTACTAAGTAGTTGTAAGGAAGTAGATAGAATGTCAACTAAATCAAAACAACAACCTGATATCTTAGAAAAAGTAAAAGAAGTTTTGAATAAGAATCAAAATAAAAAGGATTAGGCTAATGGCCTAATCCTTTTTTTATAGGGGGTTATGAGGATAAGTTATGATTACATTTCTCTATATAAACCGATTACTTTTCCAACTACTATAACATTATCTAAGTAAATTGGATCCATTGTACTATTTTCTGGTTGTAATCTGTATCGGTTCTTTTCTTTATAAAATCTTTTAACTGTTGCTTCATCATCTTCAGTCATCGCAACAATGATATCGCCATTTTCTGCGATTGTTTGACTACGAACGATGACTTTATCGCCATCAAGAATACCTGCTTCAATCATACTGTCTCCAACAACATTTAAAATAAAGATATCGCTATTATGTGTGGAAGTTAAGTGTTCAGGTAATGGAAAGTATTCTTCAATATTCTCGACTGCAGTAATTGGAATACCGGCTGTTACTTTACCTATTACAGGAACATGAATCGTTTCTTCCATACTAATATTATCGTTTAATTGTTCGCTAACAATTTCAATTGCTCTAGGTTTAGTAGGATCGCGTTTAATATAGCCTTTTTCTTCTAATCTTGATAAATGACCATGAACGGTTGAACTTGAGGCCAATCCTACTGCTTCACCAATTTCGCGAACACTTGGCGGATACCCTTTTGATTGAACAATCTGCTTAATGTAATCATATATTTCGCTTTGTCTTTTCGTTAATTCTCTCATATATAGGCACTCCCTAGTTTTATTTAAGTTTATTATAGCATCTCTATAATCAAATAACAAACGTTTGTTCGTTAAAGTGTTGACATGGAACATCTGTTCTGTTAAATTATAAATACAAACGAACGTTCTAGGAGTGAAATTCATGTTAACAAAACAAACAAAGACATTTTTAACATATATAGCAGTGTTTTTAGTATCTTGCCTTATCTTTTTAGTATTCTTCTTAAGTGTTAATCAAAGTGCACATTCAGAACAAACGTACGAAATGACAGATCATGAAATTCATCAGAATGCTAACCAAAATGAACATCAAGTACCTAATAATGATGGGAACAGCGAACATAAATCTGGGTCTATGTTCGCATTAGCCCACTAAGATAGATTAAATAAAGAGAAAGTGAGCGTAACGATTTGGTTATGCTCATTTTTTTTGTTATATTTTATGGAAGGTTTATCAACGCTATATTATTATAAGAATATAAAAATATATGATATAAGGTTAGAAAATTATGATATATATATAATTGAACAATAATTGAGATGAAAGTAGGAAGTTGAATGTCTAAAAATGATTTGAATATTGATAGAATTAATGAATTAGCTAAAAAGAAGAAAGAGCAAGGTTTAACTAACGAGGAAGCAAAAGAGCAATCTAAGTTAAGAAAAAAATATCTTGATTCATTTAGAGAGGGATTCAAAAAGCAATTAGAAAATACTAAAGTGATAGATCCAGAAGGTAATGACGTTACTCCTGAAAAATTAAAGAAAATTCAACAGAATAAGAAAGAAAAATAAGCGTGAAATTTTATCATTTTAGATTTATTTTAATAGAAAAACTGAGGGATTTTTCAGATTTTTCTTTATGAATTTATATTAAAATAAGTTATAATTAATTTGAGGTATTATTTGAAGAAGGGAAGAAAATATAATGTTTAATAAAGAAGATCAATTAGCAATCGATACGATTCGTGCTTTAAGTATCGATACAATAGAGAAAGCCAATTCAGGACACCCTGGTTTACCAATGGGTGCAGCACCAATGGCATACACACTATGGACAAGACACCTAAATTTTAATCCCCAATCTAAAGATTATTTTAACAGAGATAGATTTGTATTATCAGCAGGACATGGTTCGGCATTATTATATAGCTTATTACATGTATCTGGTAGCTTAGAAATGGATGAACTTAAACAATTTAGACAATGGGGTTCTAAAACTCCAGGACATCCAGAATTCAAACATACTGATGGCGTAGAAGTAACAACAGGTCCACTAGGACAAGGTTTTGCAATGTCAGTAGGTATGGCTTTAGCGGAAAGTCATTTAGCAGGTAAATTTAACAAAGATAATTATAATGTAGTAGATCATTATACTTATGTACTTGCGTCAGATGGCGACTTAATGGAAGGTATTTCACATGAGGCAGCTTCTTTTGCCGGCCATAACCAATTAGATAAGTTAATCGTTTTATATGATTCAAATGATATTTCATTAGATGGTGATTTAGATAAAGCCTTTTCTGAAAAAACGCAATCACGTTTTGAATCATATGGATGGAATTACATCTTAGTTAAAGATGGAAATGACTTAGAAGAAATTGATAATGCAATTAATAAAGCTAAATCTCAACAAGGACCAACTATTATTGAAGTAAAAACAGTAATAGGTTTTGGTTCTCCAAATAAATCAGGTACTAACGGCGTACATGGTGCTCCATTAGGTGAAGATGAACGTAAATTAACATTAGAAGCATACGGTTTAGATCCTGAAAAACGATTTAATGTACCACAAGAAGTTTACGATATCTTCAATTCTACAATGTTAAAACGTGCTAATGAGCATGAAGAAAATTGGAAAAATAAAGTTGAAGAATATAGTAAATCTTATCCAGAACTAGCTGAAGAGTTCAAATTAGCGATTAGTGGTAAATTACCACAAAATTATGAAAAAGAATTACCTAAATTTGATGCAGAACATAATGCAGCATCTCGTGCTGACTCAGGTGAAGTTATTCAAGCATTAAGTAAACATGTGCCATCATTCTTTGGTGGATCTGCAGACTTAGCTGGTTCAAATAAGTCAAATGTTAAAGATGCTAAAGATTATGATAAAGATAATCGTGATGGCAAAAACATTTGGTTTGGTGTTCGTGAATTTGGTATGGGCGCAGCTGTTAACGGTATGGCAGCTCACGGTGGATTACATCCATACGGGGCAACATTCTTTGTTTTTAGTGACTACTTAAAACCTGCATTACGTTTATCAGCAATAATGGGATTAAATTCAACATTTGTATTTACTCATGATTCTATTGCAGTAGGTGAAGATGGTCCTACTCATGAACCAATTGAACAATTAGCTGGATTACGTGCAATTCCTAACATGAATGTTATTCGTCCAGCAGATGGTAATGAAACAAGAGTTGCTTGGGAAGTTGCTTTAGAATCTGAAAGCACGCCTACATCATTAGTACTTACACGTCAAAATTTACCAACTTTAGATGTTTCAGAAGAAACAGTAGAAGAAGGTGTGCGTAAAGGTGCATATGTCGTTTATGAATCTAAAGAAACACCTGAATATTTATTATTAGCAACTGGTTCTGAAGTAAGCTTAGCGGTTGAAGCAGCTAAAGATTTAGACGCACAAGGTAAAGGTGTTCGAGTGGTTTCTATGCCAAACTGGTTCGCATTCGAACAACAATCAGAAGACTACAAAGAATCTGTGATTCCTTCAAATATTACTAAACGTGTAGCTATTGAAATGGCATCAACATTAGGTTGGCATAAATATGTCGGTACTCAAGGTAAAGTCATTGGTATCGATGGATTTGGTGCAAGTGCTCCTGGCGACTTAGTTGTTGAAAAATATGGATTTACAAAAGAAAATGTTTTAAATCAAATTCGTGAATTTTAATTCAATGACGATTTAAATATATATTTGTAGCCTGAGACATTTATTATGTCCCAGGCTTCGTTTTTAAATATTAAAATAATTTATAAAGTACGTTTAATAAAATTAGAAAATTTGTTATGATTTTTGATGTGCATTATTTTAAGTCTTAAATTTGTCTTGAAATAAATATTTGAATCTAGTAAAATTCATTAGGATAAAGAAAGTGGGTGAAACAATGGCAACGTGGTTAGCAATTATCTTAATTGTAATAGCATTAATCGCAGGTTTAGTTGGTGGTTTCTTCTTAGCTAGAAAATATATGATGGATTATTTGAAAAAAAACCCACCTATTAATGAAGAAATGCTACGTATGATGATGATGCAAATGGGTCAAAAACCTTCTCAAAAGAAAATCAATCAAATGATGACTATGATGAACAAAAATATGGACCAAGGTATGAAAGGTCAAAAGAAATAAAAAAGATAAAAAGGATTAAGACAGTTATAAAATGCTGTCTTAATCCTTTTTTTGATATGATCATTCTTTTAAATACAATTCTTAAATGTTAAGTTAAAATTAAAATGTTTTTATAATAAGGTGAGGATTATTGGAATTATTAAGTTTATCGTTAAGAATCTATAATTAATTATTAATTTTTGAGGTGAGTGTTAATATGAATTTAGAACCAGATAGTATCATTATAGGTATTGCATCATTCTTATCGGTTTTAATAGGGTCATTCATTGGCAATCAACTTAAAGTGCATGTGGTTTTACGATTATTGTTAACATTTATTATCACGGTTATATTATTATTCTTTTTCTGGTGGTTAGGATATGTCATTTATGATAAATGACATATGCATACTGTTTTATTCTTATACTACAATAAAAGTTAAGTGCTTTATGAGAATTCAAAAGTTAAATAAAGTTTAAATTGTTTGATTTTGTGGGAAGCATTTCTTAAATTAAAAGCTATGAAAATATACATGATTAATGATATACTAACACGTGATTAAAAAAGAGTATTGCAGTTTAGAATATATGAGAAGGTGTAACAGTGGCATATTTAATATTTTCAATTGTAGTTGCATTCTTGATGGGTGCAGTTGTTATTGTGATTCGTATGAAAGCACAAAAATTTCCAGTCAATGAAAAGAAAATTATTTTACCACCATTTTTCATGGCAACGGGTGCTTTAATGTATGTAATACCGTATTTTAGATTAACAGGGATTGAGATACTAGAATCTTTTGTCTTAGGTGTTTTATTTTCAACAGTCTTAATATGGACATCACGTTTCGAAGTAAAAGGTAGCGAGATTTATATGAAACGTTCAAAAGCATTTCCAATTATCTTGATATCACTATTAGTTATACGTACTGTTATAAAAATATTCATTAGCAATGAGATTGACCCAGGAGAGATTGCTGGTATGTTTTTCTTATTAGCTTTTTGTATGATAGTACCATGGAGATTAGCGATGTATTACAAGTACAAAAAAGTAAAAAAATCTATTGTTCATTAAATATATAAGAGCCACTTATCTACTGAGATGAGTGGTTTTTTGCTTGAAATATGTGAGAAAAAGTATTATGATTAATACGAACAAACGTTCTATTCGGAGGTAAAAAATGAAGGTAATCCATACAGCAGATTGGCATCTAGGTCGCATTTTAAATGGTAAACAATTACTTGAAGATCAAAGGTATGTATTAGATCAATTTATAAATCAAATGAAAGAAGAAAAACCAGACATAATCGTTATTGCTGGAGACTTATACGATACTACATATCCAGGTAAAGATACGATTAAATTATTCGAAAAGACGATTTCCAAGTTAAATATTGATTTAAAAATTCCAGTTATTTTAATTAGTGGAAATCATGATGGAAAAGAGCGTTTGAATTATGGTGCAAGTTGGTTCGAACATAGTAATTTATATATTAGAACTAAATTAGAAAATATGACACAGCCCATTCGTATTAATGGTATCAATTTTTATACATTACCTTTTGCAACTGTTGCTGAAGTACAACACTATTTTAAAGATGACTCAATTCAAACACATCAACAAGCATTGGATAAATGTATAACTAGTATGTCAGAAACACTTCAACCTCAAGACATTAATGTATTGATTGGCCATTTAACTGTACAAGGTGGTAAGACATCCGATTCAGAAAGACCATTAACTATAGGTACTGTCGAAACAGTAGAAAGAAAATCATTTAATATTTTTGATTTTGTCATGTTAGGACACTTACATCATCCATTTAGTATTAATGAAGACACTATTAAATACAGTGGATCATTACTTCAATATTCTTTTTCAGAAGTAGGGCAACCTAAAGGTTATCGAGTAGTCAAGTTTAATCAAAAAAATGATATTCAAGATTATTTTGTTCCAATAGAACCATTGAGAAAATTAGAAATAGTCACAGGTGATTATCAAGACGTTATACAAGAAAAGGTAAACGTATCAAATAAGAATAATTATATCCATTTCAAATTAAGAAATATGTCTCATATTACAGATCCTATTATTAACTTGAAACAAATCTATCCCAATACATTAGCATTAACAAACGAAACGTTTGAGCACCATGAAGCAATTCAACACATTGAAATAAAAAAAGAAGATGATCTATCAATTATTAATAATTTTTATAAAACAATCACCAATGAGCAATTGACTGATGTTCAAGAAAAGAAAATGAATCAAATTATTAATGATTTGATAAGAAAGGAAGATTAATTACTTTGAAACCAATGATGTTAAAGCTGAACAATTTTGGTCCTTTCTTAAATGAAACAATAGATTTTAGAAATATAGATCAAAATCAATTGTTCTTAATTAGTGGTAAGACTGGTTCCGGTAAAACAATGATATTTGATGCTATCGTATATGCTTTATATGGCGAAGCTTCAACTAAAAATAGAAAGGAGAATGATTTAAGAAGTCATTTTGCAGATGGAAATTCAGCAATGCAAGTGACGTTCGAATTTGAACTTAATGATAAACTATTTAAGATAGTTCGTACGGGGCCTTTTGTCAAAGAGGGAAATACCACCAAAACTCCCGCGAAATTAAATGTTTTCGAGTATATAGAAAACGAATTTGATTTAAGGGAAAGTATGGTGAGTGCAGGTAACCAATTTATCATCGACTTAATTGGTGTTAATGCTGAACAGTTTAGACAATTATTTATTTTGCCACAAGGCGAATTTAAAAAATTCTTATTATCTAATAGTAAAGAAAAGCAAGGGATATTAAGAACACTCTTTAATAGTGAACGATTTGAAGAAATAGAAAAACGATTAAATGAAAATGTTAAAAATGAAAAAATCCAAATTGAAGAAAGATATAAAAATATTGAACGATTATGGAATGACATCCATACTTTTGAAAATAATGATCTAGAAGAATTAAAAAGTATCAATGTACATCAAACAGATAAAATCAATGAAGTATTACATAGATTTAATGAATTTGGTGAAAAAATAGGGCGAAAAAAATATGAACAAAAGAAAAGTCATGAAAATGAAATAGAAAAAGTAGAACAAAAACTCAATGATAATAAAGAGTTAGAATTCAATTTAAATGAGTTAAAGAAAAATGAAAATGAATTAAAGCAACTTAAGCAAAATGAAAGTTTTATTAATCAACATCGAGCGAAACTGAATAAGATTAATGAAATTAAACCATTATCGCAACTACTCGATAGAAATGAAGCGGCCAATAAAAAGTTAAATCAAGCAGAAAAATCTATAGAAATTGCTGTGCATTCAATTAATAATTTATTAAAAGAAAAAGAAGAAAATCAATTAGGATTAAATCAACTATCTGAACAAGAGGAGTCTATAAACATAGAAAAAGACTATTTAGAAAAGACTAATACTTTCTATAACAATTTGTCTCAGTATTTAAATAGTTATAAAGAAAAAGAACGTTTATCCTCTCAACTAGTAAATTTAAATGAAAAAAGCGAATTAGTAGAACGTGAATTATTAGAATTAAATGAAGCTATTAAATCAAAAGAAATCAACTACAGTCATGTTGAACAATTGAGTCAAGATATTTTCAATATTGAAAAGGAAATAGAACAAGCTGAAAAGTTAAAAAATGATATGCAAATGAAAGAAGAATTAAATTCTAAGTTGAATGACACTAAAGCGTCTTATAATCAAAAGTGTATTGAAATAGATGACTTATCTAATAAGCTATATGAAATAGATAAGACAGAAATTAATTTAAATAACAAAGAAACTTTAGTAGAACAACTTCAACAAGTCGTGTCACTTGGCGACATATGTCCAATTTGCGGGAATGAAATTACTTCATTAGGACAACATATTGATTTTGATAGTATTAATAAAAAGCAAAATTTAATTCAATCATTACAAGAAGATCTTAATAAAATGAATATTGATAAAGCAAAATTGGAAAGTTCTTTAAATCATTTAACAGAGCAAATAAATAATATTTATATTGATCAAAATTCCATACCGGATATTGAAAATCTGTATTCTAAAATCAGTAGAAAGAAAGAAGAAAAAGAAAAACAACAAAAAGAAAATGAATTTATCTTAAAAACGAATAAGAAAGTAGAACGAAAACGTCAAGAAACGTTTGAAATTAGAAATGAAGTTAAGAATGCTGAATCAAAAATTGAACAATGTGAGATACGAATCAATGATTTTGAATCAACAACTAAACATACTGAAATAGATGAATTTGAATCATATTTTAAAAAGCTAAAAAGTAATGTAGATCATTATTTAAAATCACTTGAAGAGCATCAACAAAATAGAAATGAAATTGCTCAAAAATTAAGTATTGAAGAAAATAACTTGCAGCATCATAAGCAAACTAAGAATGAAATCCAAGAAGATATCAAACAAACACAACAATCGATAGAAGCTGAAATGAATCGTTTAAATATAGATTCTATTGAGCAGGTTCAGGATATAGTTAAAATTGTTAATGAAAAAGAAAAAATTGAGAATGAAATTAAAGAATATGATAAACAAATCCATAAGTATGAATTGGAAATGAACAGACTTAAAGAGTTAGTTGCAGGGAAAAAATTAGATAATATAGAAGAAATTCAAAAAGCACTTTCACAACTTAAAGTTGAACTTGAACATTTGAATCATGAAATAGCCACATTAGAATATCAACTGAAATTAAATCAACAAAAAGTGGATGAAATCGTATCTAATATCGAGTATTTAAATAAAGAGTTGAAAGAGCAACAAGATATATTTAATCTTGCAGAAATTCTGTCTGGTAGAAACAGTCAAAAATTAACATTGGAAAATTATGTTCTGATTTATTATTTAGAAAAAATTATAGCACAAGCTAATTTACGTCTTGCTACTATGAGTGGTCAAAGATATCAATTGCAAAGAAGGGAAGCTTTATCTCAAGGGTTTAGTGGTCTGGAAATTGATGTTTTCGATTTTTATTCTAATAAAGCAAGACATATCAGTTCTTTATCAGGTGGAGAGACATTCCAAGCATCTCTAGCGCTAGCATTAGGTTTAAGTGAAATTGTTCAACAAGAATCAGGCGGTATCTCTCTTCAATCAATGTTTATTGATGAAGGTTTTGGTACATTAGATCAAGAAACACTTGAAACCGCACTAGATACATTAGTGAACCTCAAATCAACGGGAAGAATGGTAGGTATTATTTCCCATGTTAGTGAACTAAAACAAAGAATACCACTCATTTTAGAGGTTACATCAAATCAATATCAAAGTATGACAAAATTTAAATGGAACTAAAGTAAAATTTCTCTATAAAAAAATCGATTTATCAACTTACAATTAAAAAGTTGATAAATCGATTTAAAATTATTACTAATGTTTTTCTCTTAATAAATCTCTAATTTCAGTTAAAAGAACAGTATTTTGTTCTAATTCCTCTTCTGGTTCTTCATTCTTCATTAAAGTATTTGCAATTTTTACAAAGATAAATAATGCAAAAGCAATGATTATGAAATCAATTATTGATTGAATGAATAAACCATATTTAATTCCCCAAAAAGCCCAATCTTCTGCAAAATTAACTGAACCGAAAATTTTCCCAATTAATGGCATAATGATGTATTCGACTAATGCAGAGATAATTTTATTGAAAGCTGCTCCCATAACAACGGCTACAGCTAAATCTAACACGTTGCCTTTTAACGCAAAGTCTTTAAATTCTTTTAGCATTTAAATAGTCCTTTCTAAACAATATTTAAGAGCCATTATACAACATATAATTAATTTAGCAAATAGGAAATTTAATCAAATTTGATTCTAAATAGGACGTTTGTTATCCTATAGTAGTGCTTTAGTAAAATTAAATGTTTTAAGATAAAAAAAGAATATTTTAATTTTACTAGTTTGAAAATTTAATAATAGATATGAAGGGAGTAATTAATTATGAATTCTTCTTCTTCTAAAGAAAAGAACGGTAAGAAGATTTCTCCGGTGTTTATCTATAGTGCAATTATCGCAGCAATTGTTGTATTAATTGGTGCTATTTTCCCAACACAATTTGACACAGTAACGAATGAAGTCAAAATGTGGATAACAGATAAACTAGGTTGGTATTACTTAATTCTAACTACGATTATAGTATTCTTCTGTATTTTCCTTATCTTCAGTCCAATTGGGAAACTTAAATTAGGTAAACCAAATGACAAACCGGAATTTAATACTATTTCTTGGTTTGCGATGTTATTCAGTGCCGGTATGGGTATCGGTTTAGTCTTTTATGGTGCAGCCGAGCCAATGTCTCATTTTGCTTCACCACCTGATGCTGATCCGAAAACGACAGAAGCTTACACAGAAGCATTACGTTCAACGTTCTTCCATTGGGGCTTCCATGCATGGGCTGTTTATGGTGTTGTAGCATTGGCACTTGCTTATGCACAATTCCGTAAAGGAGAGCCTGGATTATTATCTAGAACTTTACGTCCAATTTTAGGTGATAAAGTTGAAGGACCTATTGGAACATTCATCGACGTACTTTCAGTATTTGCTACATTAGTTGGTGTAGCCGTATCACTTGGTATGGGTGCATTACAAATCAACGGTGGTTTAAATTACTTATTTGGCGTACCGAATACAACTTGGGTTCAAGCTATTATTATTGTAATAGTTACAATCTTATTTATTGCAAGTGCTTGGTCAGGTTTAAGTAAAGGTATCCAATATTTAAGTAATCTTAACATCGGATTAGGTGCTTTATTAATGATCATTACATTAATTATTGGACCGACTGTTTTAATCTTAAACATGATGACTAGTTCAACAGGTAGCTTATTAAATACATTCTTATTTAATAGTTTTGATACTGCAGCGTTAAATGGACAAAAACGTGAATGGATGTCTACGTGGACACTTTACTACTGGGGCTGGTGGTTAAGTTGGAGTCCATTCGTTGGTGTGTTTATTGCCAGAGTTTCAAAAGGACGCTCAATCAGAGAATTTATTTCTGGTGTACTATTAGTACCAGCGATTGTTAGTTTCATCTGGTTCAGTGTATTCGGTGTTCTTGGTATCGAAACTGGTAAGAAACATCCAGATTTATTCAAAATGACTCCAGAAACACAATTATTTGGTGTATTCAACCACGTACCATTAGGTATTGTATTATCATTTATTGCACTTATTTTAATTGCTTCATTCTTTATTACTTCAGCTGACTCAGCAACATTCGTATTAGGTATGCAAACAACATTTGGTTCATTAAATCCAAGTAGTATGGTTAAAGTAACTTGGGGTATTGCTCAAGCACTTATTGCCTTTGTATTATTATTAGCTGGTGGCGGAGATGGAACAAAAGCACTCAACGCAATTCAGAGTGCCGCCATTATTAGTGCGTTCCCATTCTCCTTTGTCGTCATATTAATGATGATCAGTTTCTACAAGGATGCTAATAAGGAACGTAAATTCTTAGGATTAACATTAACTCCTAATAAACACAGATTAGAAGAATATGTTAAATATCAACAAGAGGATTACGAATCTGATATTTTAGAAAAACGTGAATCTAGACGTAATCGTGAAAAAGAAGAATAATGGAATGAATTATCTACTTAAAGGTGGATTTATAGCTATCAACAATTTTGTTGATAGCTATTTTTATGTTTCAAGCATATAAAATAATAATTACTTGCGATTGATAACCATTCTCAATTAATAAAAATAACTTATAGTACAAATGCGTCATAATAAGTTTTACTTATATAACCTGATTAAAAATGCGAAATGAAAAATGACTCCTTTATATACCTATACAGTTGTGTTCGAAAACATATAATAATACAATTTAACTAAGGCATATAAATATATAGAAATTCAAGGGGGATATCAAATGGCTTCTAACTTTAAAGAAACAGCAAAGAAACAATTTGATTTAAATGGCCAATCATACACGTACTATGATTTAAAATCATTAGAAGAACAAGGTTTAACTAAAATTTCAAAGTTACCTTATTCAATCCGTGTATTACTAGAATCTGTGTTACGTCAGGAAGATGATTTTGTAATTACTGATGATCACATTAAACAATTAGCAGAATTTGGCAAAAAAGGTAACGAAGGTGAAGTACCTTTCAAACCATCTCGTGTAATTTTACAAGACTTCACTGGTGTACCAGCTGTAGTTGACTTAGCGTCTTTACGTAAAGCAATGAATGATGTTGGTGGGGATATTAATAAAATCAACCCTGAAGTACCAGTAGACTTAGTTATTGACCACTCAGTACAAGTTGATAGCTATGCTAATCCAGATGCATTACAACGTAATATGAAATTAGAATTTGAACGTAACTATGAACGTTACCAATTCTTAAACTGGGCAACTAAAGCATTCGATAATTATAATGCTGTACCACCAGCAACTGGTATTGTTCACCAAGTAAATTTAGAGTACTTAGCGAATGTTGTACATGTTCGTGATGTTGATGGCGAACAAACTGCGTTCCCGGATACATTAGTTGGTACTGACTCTCATACAACAATGATTAACGGTATTGGTGTATTAGGTTGGGGTGTCGGCGGTATTGAAGCCGAAGCAGGTATGTTAGGACAACCTTCATACTTCCCAATTCCAGAAGTTATTGGAGTAAGATTAAGCAATGAATTACCACAAGGTTCAACAGCAACTGACTTAGCGTTACGTGTAACTGAAGAGTTACGTAAACGTGGTGTAGTTGGTAAATTCGTTGAATTCTTCGGTCCAGGTGTAACAAACTTACCATTAGCTGACCGTGCTACAATTGCAAACATGGCGCCTGAATATGGTGCAACTTGTGGTTTCTTCCCAGTTGATGAAGAATCACTTAAATACATGAAATTAACTGGTCGTAAAGATGATCATATTGCACTTGTAAAAGAATATTTACAACAAAATAATATGTTCTTCCAAGTTGAAAATGAAGATCCTGAATATACTGAAGTGATTGATTTAGATTTATCTACAGTTCAAGCTTCTTTATCAGGACCAAAACGTCCACAAGATTTAATCTTCTTAAGTGACATGAAAACTGAATTCGAAAAATCAGTTACAGCTCCAGCTGGTAACCAAGGTCACGGTTTAGATGAAAGTGAATTTGATAAGAAAGCTGAAATCAAATTCAATGACGGTAGAACTTCAACTATGAAAACTGGTGATGTTGCAATAGCAGCGATTACATCATGTACAAATACATCTAACCCTTACGTTATGTTAGGTGCAGGTCTAGTTGCTAAAAAAGCAATTGAAAAAGGCTTGAAAGTACCTGATTATGTAAAAACTTCATTAGCACCAGGTTCAAAAGTTGTTACTGGATATTTAAGAGATTCAGGTTTACAAGAATATCTTGATGACTTAGGTTTCAACTTAGTTGGTTATGGTTGTACAACTTGTATCGGTAACTCAGGTCCATTATTACCTGAAATTGAAAAAGCAGTAGCTGACGAAGATTTATTAGTAACTTCTGTACTTTCTGGTAACCGTAACTTTGAAGGTCGTATTCATCCATTAGTTAAAGCTAACTACTTAGCTTCACCACAATTAGTTGTAGCTTATGCATTAGCTGGAACAGTTGATATCGATTTACACAATGAACCTATTGGTAAAGGTAAAGATGGTGAAGATGTATACCTTAAAGATATCTGGCCAAGTATCAAAGAAGTTGCAGATACAGTTGATAGTGTCGTAACACCAGAATTATTCTTAGAAGAATATGCAAATGTATACGAAAATAATGAAATGTGGAATGAAATCGACGTTACTGACGCACCATTATATGATTTCGATCCAAATTCAACTTATATTCAAAATCCATCATTCTTCCAAGGTTTATCTAAAGAACCAGGAACTATTGAACCATTAAAAGATTTACGTATTATGGGTAAATTTGGTGACTCAGTTACAACTGACCACATTTCTCCAGCAGGTGCTATCGGTAAAGATACGCCAGCAGGTAAATATTTATTAGACCATGATGTTCCAATTAGAGAATTTAACTCTTATGGTTCAAGACGTGGTAACCATGAAGTAATGGTACGTGGTACTTTCGCTAATATCCGTATTAAAAACCAATTAGCGCCAGGTACTGAAGGTGGATTTACAACATACTGGCCTACAGGAGAAATCATGCCTATCTATGATGCAGCTATGAAATATAAAGAAAATGGTACTGGTTTAGCTGTTTTAGCAGGTAATGATTACGGTATGGGTTCATCTCGTGACTGGGCTGCTAAAGGTACAAACTTATTAGGTGTTAAAACTGTTATCGCACAAAGTTATGAACGTATCCACCGTTCAAACTTAGTAATGATGGGTGTATTACCATTACAATTTAAACAAGGTGAATCAGCTGATTCTCTAGGTTTAGAAGGTAAAGAAGAAATTTCTGTAGATATCGATGAAACAGTTAAACCTCATGACTTAGTAACTGTTCATGCTAAGAAAGAAAACGGAGAAGTTGTTGATTTTGAAGCAATGGTTCGTTTCGATTCATTAGTAGAATTAGATTATTATCGTCATGGCGGTATTCTACAAATGGTATTAAGAAATAAATTAGCTCAATAATCACAAAGTGACTTTTGACAGTGCTAACGTTTAGGTTAGCACTGTTTTTTTATGCTAAACTATATATGTAATGTTAATAGTTAAGGAAGGATTGGACTTAAATGATTTATAGTTTGACTGAAATTGAACCAAGATATCAAGAGACAGATAAAATGGGCGTGATTTATCATGGTAATTATGCAACATGGTTTGAAGTAGCTCGTACAGATTACATTAGAAAACTAGGATTTAGCTATGCTGATATGGAAAAGCAAGGGATCATTTCTCCAGTTACAGACTTAAATATCAAATATAAAAAATCAATTTTTTATCCTGAAAAAGTTACCATTAAAACTTGGGTTGAAAAATACTCTAGATTGCGTTCTGTATATAGATATGAAATTTTTAATGAACAGGGCGAACTTGCAACTACAGGTTATACTGAGTTAATTTGTATGAAAGCTGATACATTTAGACCGATTAGATTAGATCGTTATTTTGCAGATTGGCATGAAACATATAGTAAAGTTGAAGGTTTAAATAAAGAAGGCATCAACGAGGAAGTCACTAATGGTATTGATCATTTATAATTTAAACTAATAAGACATATTAAACATAGCCCTAGAGTGCTTTATAAATGCATTCTAGGGCTATATAATATTTCTATTTCTTTGTATATGAAATTTCATCTTCATGATCAACTGTATCTACAACAATATGATCATCTTCAAAGTACCATAAATCTTTTTCAGATATAACAATCGTTAAACCGTTATAATCTTCTTCGTAAGCAACCGCAACATCAGATTTGTTTTCAACATTAAATGCTGGGCTGAATCCTTGTTTTAATTGAAATTCGCCACCATAACGTACGAAGAAATGTAATACTTGATTATCTTCAGGTAAGTCAAATTCATCTTTAAACCATTGAACTGCTTGATCTGTAAGTTCAATTTTCATTTAATCTCCTCCATATTAAATCTCTATATTTTACTAGATGGATTGTCAATTTTAGTGATATTAGAATTATAGCATAGCCTATCATTCTAATATATTTTTAAACACTATATTTAAAACGTAATACTTACAAAAATATAAAATCATCTGTGTACAATTGATTACAATATAGAAAAGCGCTTAGTAAGATATCTATTTAACAAATACCTAACTAAGCGCTCATAACTTTGTTTATTTAATTTACATCCATGTTATCTTAGGTTCTTCACCTTTAAAGATACGGACAATATTTGTTTTGTGGCGTATAATTAAAATTATAGAAACAATTCCACTGACTGCAAGTAAAATGTAGTCCTGTATAATGAGTGAACCTATCACACAACAAATGGCTGCTACGATACTTGATAAGGACACGTATTTAAATGTTTTTAGCACTAAAAAGAAAATTGCAGCTAAAATTAATAATAAAATGGGATTGACTCCTAAAACTACCCCAGCACTCGTAGCAACTGCTTTACCACCTTTAAATTTTAAATATATAGGATATACATGGCCAAGTATTGCAAATAAACCTACAATTAGTCCGTTGGTAAAGAATGTACTTATAGGTCCATCAGCATGTACTGGTAACCAAATAGGGAAGAATACAGTGATAAACCCTTTAAATATATCTAAGAAGGTTACCACAAATCCTGCTGGTCTACCTAATACCCTAAAACTATTTGTTGCTCCAGTATTGCCACTACCAAATTGTCTTATATCTTTCTTAAAGAATAGCTTTCCAATAACCAAACCACTTGGAAAAGCACCAATAAGATAACTTAGTATTAACATGACGACGATCATCATAAAATACACATCCTTTAGTAACTTAGCACTATTTTACCATATACCCCTTATTTTAGAACAATAAAAATTGATAATTTAAAAATGAATAATCATTAAAATAAACTGAATTATCAAGATGATACTTGCAATTTATACAGATTTATATAAGAATAACTATTGTATAGTTTTAAAAACGAACGTACGTTTGTAGGAGGGCGAAATCATTGGCAATGAATAAACAAAATCATTATTCAGATGATTCTATACAGGTTTTAGAAGGTCTTGAAGCTGTTAGAAAAAGACCGGGGATGTATATAGGATCAACTGATAAACGTGGATTGCATCATCTAGTATATGAAGTTGTCGATAACTCCGTCGATGAAGTATTAAATGGTTACGGGGATGAAATAACAGTTATCCTAAACCAAGATGATAGTATTTCAATAGAAGATAATGGTCGTGGGATGCCAACAGGTATTCACGCTTCAGGTAAACCAACTGTTCAGGTTATCTTTACCATATTACATGCTGGAGGCAAATTTGGCCAAGGTGGATATAAAACATCTGGTGGACTACACGGTGTTGGTGCGTCGGTAGTTAATGCACTAAGTGAATGGTTAGAAGTTGAAATTCATAGAGACGGTAATATTTATAAACAGAGTTTTAAAGATGGTGGTGTGCCTGCGACAGGGTTACTCAAAGAAGGAAAAACAAAGAAAACGGGTACAAAAGTAACGTTTAAACCAGATCCTGAAATTTTCAAAGCCACAACATCATTTAATTTTGATGTTCTAAGTGAGCGTTTACAAGAATCTGCATTCTTATTAAAAAACTTAAAAATTAAATTAATTGATTTACGTCGTGGTAAAGAAAGAGAAGAATATTATCATTACGAAGAAGGTATTAAAGAATTTGTAAGTTATGTCAATGAAGGTAAAGAAGTCCTTCATGAGGTTACAACTTTTACAGGTACTACTAATGGCATCGAAGTTGATGTGGCTTTCCAATATAACGATCAATATTCTGAAAGTATTTTAAGTTTCGTAAATAATGTGCGTACTAAAGATGGCGGTACACATGAAGTTGGATTTAAAACAGCTATGACTCGTGTATTTAACGATTATGCGAGACGTATCAATGAATTAAAAGAAAAAGATAAAAATTTAGATGGAAATGATATACGTGAAGGATTAACAGCTATCGTTTCTGTAAGAATTCCTGAAGAGTTATTACAATTCGAAGGACAAACTAAATCTAAATTAGGTACATCAGAAGCTAGAAGTGCTGTAGATTCAGTTGTTTCTGAAAAATTACCATTTTATCTTGAAGAAAAAGGACAATTGTCTAAATCGCTTGTGAAGAAAGCGATTAAAGCACAACAAGCTAGAGAAGCTGCACGTAAAGCACGTGAAGATGCACGTTCTGGTAAAAAGAACAAACGAAAAGATACTTTATTATCAGGTAAATTAACTCCTGCTCAAAGTAAAAATACAGAGAAAAATGAACTTTATTTAGTAGAGGGTGACTCTGCTGGTGGTTCGGCTAAACTTGGTCGTGATCGTAAATTTCAAGCGATACTCCCATTAAGAGGTAAAGTCATTAATACTGAAAAAGCTAGATTAGAAGATATCTTTAAAAATGAAGAGATCAACACGATTATTCATACCATTGGTGCAGGTGTTGGTAATGAATTTAAAATTGAAGATAGTAATTATAGTCGAATTATCATTATGACCGATGCTGATACAGATGGTGCCCATATTCAAGTGTTATTATTAACGTTCTTCTTCAAATATATGAAACCTTTAGTACAAGCAGGTCGAGTCTTTATAGCATTACCTCCACTTTATAAATTAGAAAAAGGTAAAGGTAAATCTAAGAAAGTAGAATATGCTTGGACAGATGATGAATTAGATAAATTACAAAAGCAACTTGGTAAAGGATTCTCATTACAACGTTACAAAGGTTTAGGTGAAATGAACCCTGAACAATTATGGGAAACAACAATGAATCCAGATACACGTACGTTGATTCGAGTTCAAGTTGAAGATGAAGTACGCTCTTCAAAACGTGTAACAACGTTAATGGGAGATAAAGTAGCTCCACGTAGAGAATGGATTGAAAATCATGTTGAATTTGGTATGCAAGAAGATTTAAGTATTTTAGATAATGCTGAAGTTCAAATTTTGGAAAATGAAACCTATGAGGAGGATGAAACGAATTGAGTGAGATAATTCAAGATTTATCACTTGAAGATGTAATAGGTGACCGTTTTGGACGATATAGTAAATATATTATCCAAGAGAGAGCATTACCAGATGTTCGTGACGGGCTTAAACCAGTACAGCGTCGTATTCTATACGCGATGTATTCAAGTGGTAATACATTCGACAAAAATTTCCGTAAAAGTGCTAAAACTGTCGGGGATGTCATTGGTCAGTATCATCCTCATGGTGACTCTTCAGTATATGATGCCATGGTGCGCTTAAGTCAAGATTGGAAGTTACGACATGTCTTAATTGAAATGCATGGTAACAATGGTAGTATTGATAATGACCCACCAGCAGCGATGCGTTATACAGAAGCTAAGCTAAGTCAATTATCTGAAGAACTGTTAAGAGATATCAATAAAGAAACCGTGTCATTTATTCCAAACTATGATGATACAACATTAGAGCCTATGGTATTACCTGCTAGATTCCCTAATTTATTAATTAATGGCTCTACTGGTATTTCAGCAGGTTATGCAACTGATATTCCACCACATAATCTTGGTGAGGTTATTCAAGCGACTTTAAAATATATTGATAATCCTGATATTACTGTGAGCCAATTAATGAAATACATGAAAGGACCTGATTTTCCAACTGGAGGCATTATTCAAGGTCTAGATGGTATCAAAAAGGCATATGAATCAGGTAAAGGTAAGATTGTGGTACGTTCAAAAGTAGACGAAGAAGAACTACGCAATGGACGTAAAGAATTGATTGTGACTGAAATTCCGTACGAAGTGAATAAAAGTAGTCTAGTTAAACGTATTGATGAATTACGTGCGGATAAGAAAGTTGACGGTATTGTTGAAGTTCGAGATGAAACGGATAGAACTGGCTTACGTATTGCTATAGAACTTAAAAAAGATGTTAATAGCGAAGCAATCAAAAATTTCTTATATAAAAATTCTGACTTACAAATATCTTACAACTTTAATATGGTAGCAATTAGTGACGGCCGACCAAAATTAATGGGTATTAAACAAATTATTGATAGTTATATCAATCATCAAATTGAAGTCGTCGCGAATAGAACTAAATTTGATTTAGAACATGCTGAAAAACGCATGCATATTGTTGAAGGTTTAATGAAAGCATTGTCAATATTGGATGAAGTCATTGCACTTATTCGTAATTCTAAAAATAAAAAAGATGCTAAAGATAACTTGGTGGCTGAATTTGACTTTACTGAAGCTCAAGCAGAAGCGATTGTGATGTTACAACTTTATCGTTTAACAAATACCGATATTGTTGCTTTAGAACAAGAGCATGATGAATTATCGAATTTAATCAAAGATTTACGTCATATCTTAGATGATCACGATGCATTATTAAATGTGATTAAAAATGAATTGACTGAAATTAGAAAGAAATTTAAAACAGATCGTCTTTCTACAATTGAAGCGGAAATTTCTGAAATTAAAATTGATAAAGAAGTTATGGTACCAAGTGAAGAAGTAGTATTGAGCTTGACAAGACATGGTTATATTAAACGTACGTCCACACGAAGTTTTAACGCAAGTGGCGTTTCTGAAGTAGGCTTAAAAGACGGGGACAGCTTATTAAAGTATCTTGATGTAAATACCCAGGATACTGCACTCGTGTTTACAAATAAGGGTAGATATTTATTCATTCCTGTTCATAAATTAGCTGAAATTAGATGGAAAGAGTTAGGACAACATGTGTCACAAATTGTTTCTATTGATGAAGATGAACAAGTGATTGATGTGTTTAATGAGAAAGACTTTAACCAACGCGAAGCCTTTTATATTATGGCTACGCGCAATGGCATGATTAAGAAAAGTAGCGTTCCGCAGTTTAAAACAACACGCTATAACAAGCCATTAATTGCTATGAAAGTAAAAGAACAAGATGAAGTGATTAACATCATGCGAGTAGAATCAGATCAATTGATTACAGTGGTTACGCACAAAGGTATGTCACTAACTTATTCTACAAATGAACTATCTGATACAGGTCTTCGTGCTGCTGGTGTTAAATCTATTAATTTAAAAGATGAAGATTTCGTAGTAATGACTCAAATGATTAACCACTCAGAATCAGTGATGATGGCTACTCAACGTGGTGCAATTAAGCATATTGGATTCAAAGTATTACAAGAAGCTAAACGTGCACAAAGAGGTATAACTTTACTTAAAGAATTGAAAAAGGCGCCGCATCGAATTGTAGCTGCTGATGTTGTCTGCGCTAATCATACGACATATACATTATACTCAGATAACAATCAAGAGAGTGGCGAAATTGCGTCAATTCACAAATCTGAACAATATACGAACGGTTCGTTTATTGTAGATATTGATGATTTTGGTGAAGTTAAAGGTATGTACTTACAATAAAAGTATATGCAATACATGAATAAGATGATAGAATAAAATATAATAATAACAATTAAAGCGTTCAAGAGGTTTATATTAAATTGAACAATCTAGTGTTAAGTATTGATACTTTGAATCATTATTTAATTAGATTGCTATATGATAATATGAATCTCTTGAATTTTTAAGATATGAATTTTATTTATAGATGAGAGGGATTTATTTGAAAGATTTTGATAGTTTAATTCCTGGTTGGTTTAAAGATTTTGTCCAAGTAGGGAATGATTTAATTTGGTCTCAATATCTAATTGGATTGTTACTTACAGCTGGTTTCTTCTTTACTATCAGTTCTAAATTTGTGCAACTTCGCATGTTACCTGAAATGTTTAGAGCATTAGTTGAGAAACCTGAAACATTAGAAAGTGGCGAAAAAGGTATTTCGCCTTTCCAAGCATTTGCAATTAGTGCAGGTTCAAGGGTTGGTACAGGAAACATTGCTGGTGTAGCAACAGCAATTGTATTAGGTGGCCCTGGTGCAGTATTTTGGATGTGGATTATTGCATTTATAGGTGCAGCAAGTGCATTTATGGAAGCAACATTAGCACAGATTTATAAAGTACATGATAAAGATGGTGGGTTCCGAGGCGGACCAGCATATTACATAACTAAAGGATTAAACCAAAAATGGCTAGGTATTGTATTTGCGATTCTAATCACAGTTACCTTCGCATTTGTGTTTAATACAGTTCAATCAAATACGATTGCTGAATCATTAAATACTCAGTATCATATTAGCCCAGTTATTACAGGAATTGTACTAGCTGTCATTACAGCTATCATTATTTTTGGTGGTGTTCGAAGTATTGCGACATTATCATCATTAATCGTTCCTATTATGGCGATCATATACATTGGTATGGTTTTAATCATTTTACTATTAAACTTAGATCAAATCGTTCCAATGATTGGTACTATTATCAAAAGTGCTTTTGGTTTTGAACAAGTAACTGGTGGTGCTGTAGGTGCTGCTATATTACAGGGTATTAAACGTGGTTTATTCTCAAATGAAGCAGGTATGGGTTCTGCACCAAACGCAGCAGCAACAGCTGCCGTACCTCATCCAGTTAAACAAGGTTTAATTCAATCATTAGGTGTATTCTTTGATACTATGCTTGTATGTACAGCTACAGCAATCATGATTTTATTATATTCTGGATTAAAATTTGGAGAAAATGCACCTCAAGGTGTGGCAGTTACACAATCTGCTTTAAATGAACATTTAGGTTCAGCAGGTGGTATTTTCTTAACCGTTGCAATTACACTATTTGCCTTTTCTTCAGTAGTAGGTAACTACTATTATGGACAATCTAATATAGAATACCTTTCAAATAATAAGACAATTATTTTCATTTTTAGATGTCTTGTAGTCGTACTTGTATTCATTGGTGCAGTTGCTAAAACTGAAACAGTATGGAGTACAGCAGACTTATTTATGGGACTAATGGCAATTGTTAATATTGTTTCTATTATTGGTCTTTCTAATATTGCTTTTGCAGTAATGAAAGATTATCAAATGCAACGTAAAGCAGGTAAAAATCCTGTGTTCAAACCAGAAAACCTTGAGATCAACTTATTTGGAATTGAATCTTGGGGTATCAATGCAACAAATAAAGCAAATAAAAATAATAAGTAATGATAAATCCTGAGACGTATTTCAATGTCTCAGGATTTTTTTATTAAAACATAAGTTATTGATTATGAACTCTTTAGTATTGTGCAGGATAATTTTTGTAACTAGAAATTAAAGTACTTTGATAATAGTAAAATCGAGTTTTATAAATAAAAAGATTTAAAAATGTATTTTCTTTTCATTTATATCATTTAGCTTTATAATTTTAATAATGGAGCAGGAAAGGTGATAATGATGGGGAAATACAAAATAAGTAAAATTCTCAATAATAACGTTATCATATGCACGAATAAAGATCAGGAAGTTGTACTCATTGGAAAAGGTATTGGCTTTAATAAAAAGCAAGGTTTGATTTTAGATGAATCAGCTTCCATTGAAAAAGTGTATAAGCTTGATCAAGATAAACATAAAGAGCATTATAAGACATTGGTTGAAATGGCGGATGACCATGTACTGCAAGCAGTCATAGAATCAGTCAATTTAATCACAAACGCGACTTTAGATATTGATGATAAAAATCTAGTCGTTGCCTTAACTGATCATATTATTTTTGCGTATAAACGTTTAAAACAAAATCAACTCATTAGTAATCCGTTTGCTATGGAGACTAAATATTTATATAGTGATGCATATCAATTAGCAGCCAAAGTAATAGAAAGACTCAATCAACAATTAGATGTTCAATTTCCAGAAGATGAAATTGGATTTATCGCATTACATATTGCTTCTAATTCAGAAGAATTATCCATGCGAGAAATGTCGTTAATCAATCAATTAATTAATAAGAGTATTACAATCATTGAATCTGATTTAAATCATCAAGTTGATCAATCCTCAATACAATATCAACGTTTTATTAGACATGTTCAGTTCCTTATTCGTCGTTTGAAACAGAATGAAGCGATTCATGCACAAAATGATTTTATTGAAATGATTAAAAAGCATTACCCACAATGCTATTCCACAGCTTTTAAAATTTTAAAAATGATTCAAATGGAATTCGATATTACAATTAATGAAGCTGAAGTGATTTATTTAACATTACACATTCACCATTTTGAAGGGCAAATCAATCGTGATTAATCATACTTAGTTGTATTTTAATAGTTCTATACATTAAATTGATGCAGTATTAACTATGCAATGATTGAAACCAGTTATATTTATTTTATTTAATTTTTTATACGCCTTAGTTGTATGAATTATGTTATGATAAGTGTTAGTTATTTTAATCATCTTAATTGTTTTATGAATTGAATAAAGAGAGGTAACTTGAAGGTATGGTGATGTCAAATGTCGAATGAAAATAAGACTACAGAAAATAAGGCATCTGGAAAGTTTAAAACTAATTTCAGTATGTCTGAAACAAGATTTATGCGATTTTTAGGCGGCAATGATTTAATTTATGGCTTATTAGCACTTGTACTTTTAGGTATTGTAATATTTATATTTGATAAAGTTTCATATGTGTTTGAGCCGTTTATTATTATATTTAATACGATTGCTGCACCTATTATTGTTTCATTGATTATATTTTATTTGTTTAATCCACTTGTGAATTTGATGGAACGTTATCGTATACCACGATTAGTGGGTATTATGATTATTTATATTGCGATTGTGGGAATTATAGCATTAATTGTTAATTTATTAATTCCGGTTATTGGCTCACAATTAGGAAGTTTTATTAATAATTCGCCTCAATATTTCAAAAAATTTACGAATACAATCAATAAATTAACTAGTAATTCAATTTTTGCTGGCTATTATAGTCAAATCAACGACCAACTTAATTCATTAACGAAGAAAATACCTACAATGTTATCAGATTATTTTGATGGTTTTGGTTCAAAACTAGCAACTTTTGCAGAAGCTGTTGCTAATGTTGGTGTAGTTATTGTAACAACGCCATTTGTATTATTCTTTATGTTAAAAGATGGTCATAAGTTCAAAGATTTTACGACTAATATTATGCCACCAAAATTCAGAAAAGATTTTCATGACTTGCTTGAAAAAATGAGTGTTCAAGTAGGTTCATATATTCAAGGACAAATTATTGTCTCATTCTGTATAGGTGTATTATTATTTATCGGTTATTCAATTATTGGATTAAAATATAGTTTAATTCTTGCATGTATCGCAGCTGTAACGAGTGTAGTACCATATTTAGGTCCTACAATTGCGATATCACCAGCGATTATTATTGCTATTATTACATCTCCATTAATGGTACTTAAATTGGCAATTGTTTGGACATTAGTTCAGTTCTTTGAAGGACACTTCATTTCGCCAAATATTATGGGTAAAACTTTAAAAATACATCCTCTAACAATTATCTTTATTTTATTATGTGCAGGTAACCTGTTAGGTATTGTAGGTGTTATTTTAGGTATACCTGGATATGCAGTATTAAAAGTTTTAGTTTCTCATGTCTTCCTATTATTCAAACGTAGATATAATCGTTACTATGGAGAAGATGCTGGGGAATATCAATTGAATAAAGATCAAGACTACTCTGAGTAGTTATGATACAAGGATATCTTTAGAAATGAATGTGAGAACAAGTAGGGCATTTAATATTGTTCTTAGCTTACTAATTTCTAAGATATCCTTTTTTATTAAAGTAAAATGTTTTATTGTAGTGACTTTAGCTAACATAAGATATGACAATAATGTTATGTATAATTAGAGTTATTTATATTCTAATTATCATATGCTTATGATATATTTTTGCTATATAGAAGAATTAATTAGAATCGAAGTGAAAAAATGACCCAAGAAAATAAAAGTAAATTATTATCTATTTTAAAATTTGTGTTTGCTGCAGCTCTATTTATATTTGTAGTATTCACATTATATCGAGAATTATCAACCATTAATTTTAAAGATACATTGATGCAATTTGGCAAAATCAATCGTTTGTGGTTAGTATTATTATTTGCCGGTGGGGGAGCATCGTTATTAATTTTATCTTTATACGATATTATTCTTGTCAAATCTTTAAAATTAGATATGTCTTTCACGAAAGTTTTTAGAGTGAGTTATATTATTAATGCTTTAAATGCTATTGTCGGATTCGGTGGATTTATCGGTGCTGGGTTAAGAGCATTTGTTTATAAAAATTATACTGAAGATAATAAGAAACTCGTACATTACATATCTATTATTCTCATTTCAATGTTAACAGGCCTTAGCTTATTATCGATTTTAGTCGTTTTTCATGTTTTTAATGCATCTGACATGTTAGATCGAATTTCATGGGTTCGTTGGATTTTATATATTGTTGCTTTATTTTTACCAATATTTATTATTTACACTATTATGAAACCCGCAGATAAAAATAATCGATTTATGGGTGTTTATTGTACTTTAGTGTCATGCATAGAGTGGATGGCGGCGGCTGTAGTTCTCTATTTCTCAGCACTAATCGTGGGTATTGATATTTCATTTATGAATTTTATCGGAGTCTTTATTATTGCAGCTTTGTCAGGACTAGTAAGTTTCATTCCTGGGGGCTTTGGTGCATTTGATTTAGTCGTGTTACTCGGATTTAAATCACTTGGTATAAATGAGGAGAATATTTTATTAGCGTTATTACTTTATCGTTTCGCATATTACTTTGTACCAGTAGCTATTGCATTAGTATTATCTTCATTTGAATTTGGTAACACTGCTAAGAAATACATCGAAGGCTCTAAATATTTTGTACCTGCAAAAGATGTCACATCATTCTTAATGTCATATCAAAAGGATATTTTATCTAAAATTCCATCATTTTCATTAGCAATTTTAGTGTTTTTAACGAGTGTGATATTCTTCATTAATAATTTAACTATTATTTATGATGGATTATATGATGATAACCACTTCGTGTATTATATAACATTGTCTGTTCATACTAGTGCTTGTCTATTATTAATGTTAAATGTTAAAGGCATATTTAAACAAAGCCGACGTGCTATTATTTTTGCTATTATTTCAGTTGTATTAATTTTTGCTGCAACGATATATACTTATGCTTCTTTCTTACTTTTGACATGGTTAATAGTAATTTTTGTGTTACTAATTATTGCTTATCGACGTGCCAAAGTTTTAAAACGACCATTGCGACTAAAAAACGTATTTGTAATAGTAATCATCAGTTTGATTGTACTTTATATCAATCATATTATAATCTCTAGCACGTTATATGCATTAGATGTGTATAATCTTGAAGTTGATACCACAGTTTTAAGATATTATTTCTGGATAACAATAGCTTTAATTACATTAATTGTGGCGTCAATTGCATGGTTATTTGATTATCATTATGCCAAATCAAATCAAAATAAAGATTTAACTATTTGTGAACAAATTATTCATGAACATGGTGGTAATTATTTAACACATCTTATCTATAGTGGAGATAAAGATTATTTTGTTCATGATAATGAGTCTGCCTTTTTAATGTATCGATATAAATCTAATGCATTAGTTGTTTTAGGGGATCCAGTTGGAGATGTTTCATCCTTTGAATCTCTATTAGAAGCATTTTATGAATATGCAGAATACTATGGTTATGATATTATCTTTTATCAAGTAAGCGATCGATTCATGCCACTTTATCATAATTTTGGAAATCAATTTTTTAAATTAGGAGAAGAAGCAATTATTGATTTAACAACGTTTACGACTTCAGGTAAAAAACGTCGTGGATTTAGAGCTACTTTAAATAAGTTTGATGATTTAAATATTAAATTTGAAGTTATTGAACCTCCATTTTCTAAAGAAATGATTGAAACATTACAACATGTGAGTGATCAATGGTTAGATGGCAGAAATGAAATGCATTTTTCAGTAGGTCAATTTAGTGAAGCATATTTGTCTAAAGCACCAATTGGTATTATGCGTAATGAAGAAGGGAAAATCATTGCGTTTTGTACACTCATGCCAACATACTTTAATGATGCAATTTCAGTTGATTTAATTCGTTGGTTACCTGAATTAGACTTACCGTTAATGGATGGTCTATATTTACACATGCTTTCATGGGGGAAAGAAAAGGGTTATCGTTCATTTAATATGGGGATGGCAACACTTTCTAATGTTGGTCAATTGCATTACTCATATCTTAGAGAACGACTAGCTGGTAGAGTCTTTGAACATTTTAACGGTTTGTATCGTTTCCAAGGTTTAAGACGTTATAAAGAAAAATATGGTCCAAATTGGGAGCCGAGGTTCTTAGTTTATAGAAAAAATGCATCTTTATGGCAATCAATGATTAAAGTGATGAGAGTTATTCGTCATAAATAAATATACAATGAAAAGCGATTGATGAAACTGAGTGGTTTCGTCAATCGCTTTTGTGTTAATCTTCAATATCAATCTATACTAGATTGAGTTTTTCTTATAATTTTCACGGTCTTGTTGTTCTTTGGCATATCTTTCTGGTTGCTTTTTATAAAAATCTTGATGATATGCTTCAGCTTTATAAAATGTTGTTGCAGGCAAAATTTTAGTAGCAATCGCTTTATCTGCATTGATTGTATCTTGCATTGCTGCGATATACGCTTCAGCTAATTTTTTCTGATGTTCGTTGGAATAAAAAATAGCTGTTTGATACTGAGACCCTCTATCTTGAAATTGACCTTCGTCATCTAGTGGATCAATGACAGAGAAAAAGATTTCTAATAATTTATTGTATGAGAATAACGCAACATCATATTCAACTTTGACAGTTTCATAGTGTCCAGTAGTGCCACTTTTAACCTGCTCATATGTAGGGTTGGCTATGTCTCCACCCATATATCCTGATGTTACTTGTTCTATACCATCAAATGTATCAAAAGGTTTTGTCATACACCAAAAGCACCCACCCGCAAAATATGCAGTATTTATATTCATTTATGACACCCTTTCATTGGACCTTAGTACCATTTATTAAAAAAATCCTTGCTTTTTGTATACTTTTTCTATAACGTTAATACATATTAATTATAGATGATAGAATTGTAATTTTAAAGGTATAAGGTAGGTAAATATGAGAGAACAGAAGGATAACAGAGAAGAAACTGAGTATAAACGACAAGCAGGTACATCAACTCCACCTTCTAGGCGACGAAAGAAAAAGAGAGTGCGCAAATTACCTTTTATTATTTTATTTATTTTAATTATTCTCATCGTTATAATTGCATACATTGCTCATGGTTATAATAGTGGTGTAAAGTATGCGGAAAAGCATGCGAAAGATATTAAAGTACATGAATTTAACGGACCAGTAAAAAATGACGGTAAAATTTCTGTATTAGTTTTAGGTGCAGATAAAGCACAGGGCGGTAAATCACGTACAGACTCAATTATGGTTGTTCAATATGACTATATTCATAAAAAAATGAAAATGATGTCAGTAATGCGTGATATTTATGCTGATATTCCTGGCTACGATAAATATAAAATTAATGCTGCATATTCATTAGGTGGACCAGAATTATTAAGAAAAACCTTAAATAAAAACTTAGGTATTAATCCTGAATATTATGCAGTTGTTGATTTTACTGGTTTCGAAAAAATGATAGATGAGTTAGAACCTAATGGTGTTCCAATGGATGTTGAAAAAGATATGTCTGAAAATATTGGTGTATCATTAAAAAAAGGACATCATCGTTTAAATGGTAAAGAATTATTAGGTTATGCTAGATTTCGTCATGATGCAGAAGGCGATTTCGGGCGTGTACGTCGTCAACAACAGGTGATGCAAACACTTAAATCTGAATTAGTGAATTTTGGTACAGTTGCTAAGTTACCTAAAGTAGCGGGAATTCTTAGAGGATATGTTAATACAGATATGCCTGATTCTGCGATGTTCCAAACTGGAATAAGTTTCGGTGTTCGAGGCGATAAAAATGTAGATTCATTAACAGTCCCTATTAAGAACTCATATCAAGATATTACTACTAATAATGATGGTAGTGCCTTGCAAATTGATAAAGAGAAAAACAAAAAAGCAATTCAAGATTTTTTCGATGATAAAAATAATAAAAAGTAATACTCAAAGAGCCTCACATTGACGATGTCAATGTGAGGCTCTTTACATATTTATTGATCTGATTTTCTAACACCAGCAACACCATAATGACTTTTCTTCATTTCTTCAATAACGACATGGATTGCTTCTTTATTGGCACCTGTTGTTTTTTCTACAGCTGCTGTCACTTCTGTAACTAAATCTTTAAGTTGTTCATCTGAACGACCTTCTAATAATTTAACGTTGACGATTGGCATATGTCATTCCTCCAATATTCTTATTACAACTTTAGTATAGCATGAATTATCAATAAAAATACACATTTATAAACAAGAACAAATGTTCTTTTTATACTTGAACTAGAACACATGTTCGTATATAATAAAATTGTATTAGGGAGGGGTAATCATGTATGACTATCATTTATTAGAAGATAGAGATGTACTTTGTATTGATCAGAAGAGTTTTTTTTGCGAGTGTATCTTGTATAGAGAAAGGGTTAGATCCACTAACGACAAAATTAGCAGTAGTCGCAGATACTAAAAGACAGGGTTCGGTGGTGTTAGCAGCGACACCTAAACTTAAAGAATTAGGCGTCAAGACAGGATCAAGATTATTTGAAATACCGCATCGTAATGATATATATATCATTAATCCAAGTATGAGAAAATATCTTAACGTATCAGTTGCTATATCTAAGATTGCTTTGCGATATGTGCCGCCTGAAGATTTACATCAATATAGCATCGATGAATTTTTTATGGATGTGACAGATAGTTATCATAGATTTAATTCAACCGTGCAAGCATTTTGCGAAAGATTACAGAAAGAAATTCATGAAGAAACAGGTATTAGATGTACGATTGGTATAGGTTCAAACATGTTATTAAGTAAAGTGGCTATGGATATTGAAGCAAAGCATACAGCAAATGGTGTAGCTGAATGGCGTTATCAACATGTCCCTGAAAAGCTGTGGCCTATTCAACCGTTAAGAGATTTTTGGGGAATTAATAGAAAAACAGAAACTAAATTAAATAAAAGAGGTATTTTTACAGTAGGTGATTTAGCTCAATATCCATATCAATATTTGAAAAGAGATTTTGGAATATTGGGTGTAGATATGCATCTTCATGCTAATGGCATTGATCAAAGTAAGATGAGAGAAAAATATAAAGTGAATAATCCGTCCATATGTAAAAGTCAAATTTTGATGAGAGACTACGAATTTGAAGAAGCGAAAGTGGTGATGCAAGAGTTAATTGAGGATGTAGCGAGTAGAGTTCGAGCACGAAAAAAATTAGCACGCACCATACATTTTTCATTTGGATATAGTGATGAAGGTGGTGTAAATAAGCAGTATACATTAGAAGAAGGAACTAACTTAGAAAAAGATATTTTTAAAGTAGTGAATTATTTTGCCAATCAATTATGTGACAAACAGGCTTTATATCGTACATTAAGTGTGTCACTCACACAATTTATAGATGAAAACGAAAGACAAATGAACTTATTCATCGATGAATACGAGCGTAAGAGAGATGAAAAATTAGCCAAAACAATTGATCATTTACATGTGAAATACGGAAAGGGCATTGTTTCTAAAGCGATATCTTATACTGAAGCTGGTACAAAACATGGACGTTTAGGACTCATGGCAGGACATAAAATGTAGTAATGTATTCCACGATAGCGATGAGGATTTCTCAAATACTAAAATAAAAAACAACCTAAGACATTACATTGAGGTGTCTCAGGTTGATAAATGAAGTTGCTATTCTATATAAGTATCAAATTGATCTAATGCTTGAATGCCACGTTCTCGATCTTCAGGGTTTTTAAAACTAATTTGTAGCGCACCATAAATATCTTCACGCACTTCTAATATTTTTAAGTTGCTTATAGAAATATTATGTAAACTTAGTATGTGAGTAACTTTGCTAATCATACCCGGTTTATCCGGAATATCGACATACAGATCATACGCAGTAGTAAGTGCACCTTGTTGTTTAGCGGGTAATTGATCGCGATAATCTTTTGCATGAGCAAAAAAGTTATAAATATCTTCTGAATTAGAAGAAGATATCATAGATGAAATTGAGGAAATTTGATCTTGTAAATCTTGTAATATATCTAGGATGAAAGTTTTATTATTTAATGTAATATCTTTCCACATTTCAGCGTTACTACTAGCAATTCGTGTGATGTCACGGAATCCACCTGCAGCTAATTGTTGTACTAAACGATGTTTTTCTACTTGATTAGCACTGAGATGAACTAAACTTGATGCGACAATATGAGGAACATGACTAACGATACCTGTAACGAAATCATGTTCATTAGCATCAGTGAAAATAAATTTCGCTAATGTAGGTTTTAGTAAATCTTTAATCTTTTCTGCTGCCTGCTTATTAGCATCTTGATTAAATACAAGAATATAGTAAGCATTTTCAAATAGATGTTTTTTAGCATTGAGTACACCAGACTTATGGCTACCAGCCATCGGGTGTCCACCAATGAGATGAATATCGTGTTTTAACAACATATTTTCAAATGCTTGAATAGTTGATTTAGTGCTTCCTGTATCTGTAACGATTAAATTGGTTTTAGTATTGAGTTGTGGTAAATGTTCTAAGTAATGAACAGTTTGTTCGACAGGTGTAGCATATATAACCATGTCAGCTTTTTTAATTGCTTGCTCATAATGAGTTGTTTTATCATCGATGATACCAATAGATAAAGCCTTATCTAATTGAGATTCATCAGCATCAAAAGCTGTAATATGAATGTCTTGATGGTAGTATTTTAAATTACTTGCTAAACTCCCACCAATCAAACCAAGTCCTACAAATAAAATATTTTGCATAAGTAATCACCTGTTTCGGAATTTTCAGAATACTAATATTGTAAATGAGTAAGTTTATGGAATCAATAAGAATATGATTAGTATATAACAAATAAATAGTCTAAACTAAAGTTAAATAACATAGAAATGTGAAAGGGGATAACAATGAGCGATATTCTACAAACAATCAAAACTTTAACAGAGATTAATAGTCCATCTGGGAATGCTGAAAAAGCAATACAATATGTGAAGCAGACAGTAGAAGAAATAGGATATTCTACAGAGTTGACGAATAAAGGTGCTTTGATTATTAATGTTGAGGGAGATAATCAAGAGCAGCAACGATGTATTACAGCACATGTTGATACGTTAGGTGCAATGGTAAAAGAAATTAAAGAAGATGGACGTTTGGCAATTGATTTAATAGGAGGATTTCACTTTAATGCGATTGAAGGTGAATACTGTGAAATTCAAACAGAGGCAGGCGACATATATACGGGAACGATATGTTTACATGAAACAAGTGTGCATGTATATAAAAATAATCATAAAGTACCTAGAGATATAGAACATATGGAAATTCGAATTGATGAAAAAACAAACTCAATTCAAGATACGAAAGACTTAGGCATAGATGTAGGGGACTTTGTCAGCTTTGATCCAAGAACTGAAATTACTCAATCTGGATTTATTAAGTCACGTCACTTAGATGATAAAGCAAGCGTAGCAATGATTATAGAATTATTGAAAAAAATTAAAGAAGAAAATATTAGGCTACCACACACAACTCAATTTTATATTTCAAATAATGAAGAGATTGGCTATGGCGCAAATGCTTCATTATCAGAAAATATTGTAGATTTTATCGCATTGGACATGGGTGCATTAGGTGATGGTCAATCTTCAGATGAATATACCGTATCTATCTGTGCAAAAGATAGTTCTGGACCTTACCATAAAGGGCTTCGTTCACAACTTGTGCAACTATGTAAAATGAATGGTATTCCATATAAAGTGGATATATACCCATATTATACCTCTGATGCTACTACAGCACTAAGAGCAGGAGCTGATATAAGACATGGTTTATTTGGAGCAGGCATAGAGTCCTCGCATGCTTTAGAAAGAACGCATATTGAATCAATTGAAGCAACTCAAAATTTATTATATGCGTATTGTATGTCTCCGATTAACAAATAAAATAAGATTTAGCGTTGACAAAAATATTTAAGGGATGTATTATACTAAATAATTAGAATTGTTAAACAATTCGAAAGATAAAGTAGCGAATATGAACTGTAGCAAATAGAAAGCTAATGGGTAATGAAAATTAGCACATCATATTTAGTGAATTGGGCTTTCGAATATAAAATTAAATAGCATTAAAGTGAACAAGAAATATTTGTTAACTAAGGTGGCACCACGGTAACGCGTCCTTATTGATTTTACGCGTATCGTGGTGCTTTTATTTCGTACAAAATGTAGTAGTTTATAGTAAGGTAGTGTCAGAAAGTTAGTGGGTGATGAGAACTAACACCACTATAAATGAAATTGGGTTTTGTACCATAACAACTAAATATTAACAAAGAGTGAACGTACAATATTCCGAATATTAAGAATATTGCGTTAATTAAGGTGGTACCACGCGTCAGCGTCCTTTTATAGGAGGCTGATTTTTTATATTTAACAATCGAAGCATTACTTTAAACTTTAAAAATTAAGTATACCTAACAAACCAAAAATCACTTTCAATAAAGTTTAAGCAAACTGAAATAATAAAGGAGTGAATTGAATTGGAACTATATTATGAAAAGTTACAGGCCAATATTACACCAGAAACATTAGCTCAACTTAAGCACAACAAAATCATATTAGAAAGCACGAGCCAAGAAAAACTAAAAGGGCGATATTCTATTGTCGTTTTTGATAGTTATGGCAAAGTCACATTAGACAATAAACAACTCCAAATTATTACTCAACAAAAGAAAGAAACTAAAACAGAAAAGCCTTATCAATACTTAAAGGAATTTGTGAATAGTTATTATGCTGACATTGAAGATCAAACACTACAAGAATTACCTTTTATTTCAGGTTTTATTGGCACTTGTAGCTTTGATTTAGTAAGACATGAATTTCCAATATTAAAGCAAATTGAGTTAGAAGATCATCCTCAACATGACGTCAAATTCTATATGATTGAAGATGTTTATGTATTTGATCACTACAAGGATGAACTTTACATCATTAGTACAAATTTATTTTCTCAAGTTAAACAAGACGTATTAATACAACGAGTCAAAGAACGTATTGAGGATCTTAAAGCAATCCAAGTATATCAACCCAAAGTTTCATTTCAAGTTCAAGATAAACAAATCGAAGCAAACGTGAGTGAACAACATTTTATGAATATAGTGAGTGATTTTAAAAAGAAAATAACAGAAGGGGATATGTTCCAAGTTGTTCCATCACGTATTTATCGATACAAACATCACTTTAATAATCAATTACAAGCATTATCGTTCCAGTTATATCAAAATCTCAAAAGGCAAAATCCGAGTCCATATATGTATTACATCAATATGGAGAAACCAATAATCATTGGCAGTTCACCTGAAAGCTTTGTCAAAGTTCAAAATGGAACAGTTGTCACAAACCCTATTGCTGGAACAATACGAAGAGGACGAACACCAGAGGAAGATCAAAACAATGCGCATCTACTCATTAACGATGAAAAAGAAAAAAGTGAGCATAGTATGCTCGTTGACTTAGGTAGAAATGATATTCATCGAATCTGTAAAACGGGCACATCACATATCAAGAAATTAATGGAAATCGAAAAATATGAACATGTCATGCACATTGTAAGTGAAGTAACAGGCGAAATTAAGAATAATATTTCACCTATGTCTGTAATCGCAAGTCTATTACCTACAGGAACTGTATCTGGTGCACCTAAATTAAGAGCTATTCAAAGAATATATGAAGTTATGCCACATAAGCGAGGCGTTTATAGCGGTGGTATTGGTTATATAAACTGTAATCATAACTTAGATTTAGCATTAGCTATAAGAACGATGATGGTAGATGAGACATATATCAATGTAGAAGCTGGCTGTGGTGTTGTGTATGATTCAGAGCCATATAAGGAATTAGAAGAAACTAAACTAAAAGCTAAAAGTTTATTGGAGGTGTCGCCATGATATTAATCGTAGATAACTATGATTCATTCACCTATAACTTAGTAGATATAGTAGCCCAATGTATATCGAATCAAAATAAAGTCAAAGTATTATATCCAGATGATGAGCAAGTTATACATCAAGATGTAGAAGGTGTCATTATTTCACCAGGGCCAGGACATCCTTTAGACAATGATTTATTACTTAAAATTATTCATCAATATAAAGATAAGACGATTTTAGGCGTATGTTTGGGTGCTCAAGCACTCACATGTTATTACGGAGGTCGAGTGATACAAGGTAAATCCGTCATGCACGGTAAGGTAGATCAAGTCATTCTTCAAAAGCCCTCCATACTATATACCAATTTACCAAGTACATTTAATATCATGAGATATCATTCGCTCGTCAGTGATAGGAAGCAATTTCCAGACACTTTAGTCGTGACAGGAGAGACATCTGATTGCATACAATCATTTGAACATATCAATCATTTACATTTTGGTATTCAATATCATCCAGAGTCATTCGCGACGGAGTATGGAGAAGATGTAATTAAGAATTTTATTAACTTAGTAGTAAAGGATGATTAGATGGGAATTTTACAACAATTAGAACAGCAACAACATTTAAACCAACAAGATATGAAGGCGTTTATCGATTTAATGATTAATCCTCAAATCGAAAATCAAATCAAATATGAGGCTTTGAAATCATATACAGAAAAAGAAATGCAACAAACTGAATTAACATTTTTAGCTCAAAGTTTAATCAAAACGATGTATAAAGAACAACCTGTTTATGAAGGCTCGATGTGTATTTGTGGAACTGGTGGTGATCGTTCGGGAAGTTTTAATATATCAACGACCGCTTCATTTGTCGTAGCTAGTGCGGGTTCATCAATCATTAAACACGGAAATAAAAGTATCACTTCAAATTCCGGTAGTACAGATTTGCTAGACCAATTAAATATTAAAACCACACCAGTTAAAGATGTGACCCAACAATTAAATCGATACCATTTAGCATTTGTAAGTGCGACAGAATCTTATCCAATTATGAAATATATTCAACCTATTAGAAAAATGATAACTAAACCAACCATATTTAATCTTGTGGGACCTTTAATTAACCCGTTCAAACTAACATATCAAACTATGGGTATCTATGATCGATTTCAATTGGCAAATGTGGCACAAACTGTAAAAGATTTAGGACGTAAAAAAGCAGTCGTAATACATGGTGCTGGTGGTATGGATGAAGCAAGTTTATCTGGTGACAATTTAATATATGAAGTCAATGCTGGCCAAGATATTCAACATTATACGATTAATGCTAAAGACTTTGGCTTAAAAAACGCAGCTAACGACACATTAAAAGGTGGCACACCAGAAGAAAACAAAGCCATTGCGGTAAATATTTTAAACGGCCAAGATCATTCGAGTAAGAGAGATGTAGTGGTGCTCAATGCGGGCATAGCTTTATACGTATCAGAAAAGGTGAATGATATTGCAACAGGTGTTCAACTTGCACAACAACTCATAGATGATGGAACAGCTATGAAACAATATTTAAGAATGGTGGAGAATTAAATGACAATATTAGACGAAATTGTATTATATAAAAAAGAATTATTATCTAGTCATTATTATCATGAAAAACTTAAAACTATAAATAAAGATACTCAATGTAATCAACCATCTAAAAAGAACACCTTGAAATCGAGTTTAGTAAATGACAAAGAATTATCTATTATTGCAGAAATTAAATCGAAAAGTCCAACTGTAAAGCAATTACCTGAACGTAATTTGACACAACAAATTAAAGATTATGAAACTTATGGAGCCAATGCCATTTCTATCTTAACGGATGAACGTTATTTTGGTGGCAGTTTCGAACGATTACAACAACTATCTAAACAAACGTCATTACCCGTATTATGTAAGGATTTTGTGATAGATGAAATTCAAATTGATGTAGCTAAAGCAGCAGGTGCATCAATCATTCTACTCATTGTTAATATTTTAACGGATGAACAACTCCATCGTTTATATCACTATGCCTGTCAATTAGATTTAGAAGTATTAGTAGAAGTTCATGATAGTCAAGAACTGCAAAGAGCTTACGAGCTTAAACCAGAAATCATAGGTGTTAATAATAGAGACTTAAAGCGATTTGTGACAGATGTAGCCCACACAAATCAGATATTAGCACATAAAAAAGATGACTTTCACTATATTTCTGAAAGTGGTATTCACAATCAATCAGATGTAGAGAAAATTGTTCACTCCGGTATCGATGGGTTACTTATTGGTGAAGCATTAATGAAATGCGACGATTTAAGTCAATTTTTACCACAATTAAAGTTGAAAAAGGTGAAATCATGTATTTAAAATTTTGTGGTTTTAAAAGTAAAGAAGATGTACTTAAAGCGATTGAATTGCCTATAGATGCGATTGGGTTTATTCATTTTCCAAATAGCCGTCGCCATTGCGACATGAATCAAATTCAGCAATTAACCACACTCGTACCTAGTTATATTGACCGTGTAGTAGTATTAGTCAATCCAGATCAAACACAAATTCAAAATCTTGTGACACATACAAATATCAACACAATTCAATTTCATGGCAATGAACCGATAGAAATCATGAAATGGACAAAATCACAATATCCCCATATTAAAGTTATTAAAGCATTGCCTGCACATCAAAAGTTGCAAGATCAAATAGTTTATTACAAAGAAGCTGTAGACTTTTTTATTATTGATACTCCTTCAGACCAATTTGGAGGTACGGGGCAAATCTATGATTGGCATCTATTAGATAATATCAAAGGTATATCATTTTTAATTGCAGGAGGATTAACTGATCAACATATCAAACATATTCAACATTTATCATTGCAACACAGTGGCTATGATGTAGCCTCTGGCATTGAAATCAAGCATCATAAAGATGTCAAAAAAATGAAAAAAATCGTTAACATTGTGAAAGGAGAATAAACAATGAATACACATATTCAAACAGACGCAGATGACTTAGGATTTTTTGGGTCTTATGGAGGCCAATATGTCCCTGAAACATTAATGCCAGCAATCATAGAATTAAAACAAGCGTATAAAAAGGCAAAAAATGATCCGACTTTTCAAGATGAATTACAGTATTATTTAAAAGAATACGTAGGTAGAGAAACACCTTTAACTTATGCTAAAGCATATTCAGAATCTTTAGGTGGCGCAAAAATATATTTAAAAAGAGAAGACTTAAACCATACAGGAGCTCATAAAATTAATAATGCATTAGGACAAGCGTTATTGGCTAAACGTATGGGAAAACGTAAATTAGTAGCAGAAACTGGGGCAGGACAACATGGTGTAGCAAGTGCAACAGTTGCAGCATTATTTGATATGGACTTAATTGTTTTTATGGGTAAAGAGGATATCCAAAGACAACAATTAAATGTTTTTAGAATGGAACTACTCGGCGCTAAAGTAGTTTCTGTCGAGGAAGGTCAAGGTACTTTGTCAGATGCTGTAAATAAAGCACTACAATATTGGGTTAGTCATGTTGAAGATACACACTATCTTTTAGGTTCCGCTCTTGGACCTGACCCTTTCCCAACTATTGTTAGAGATTTTCAAAGTGTGATAGGTAAAGAGATTAAAACACAAATATTGAATAAAGAACAACGTTTACCTGATGCGGTTGTTGCTTGTATTGGTGGGGGTTCAAATGCAATTGGAACGTTTTATCCTTTTATCCAAGATGATGTGAAATTATATGGTGTTGAAGCAGCTGGTAAAGGTAAACTTACTGATAAACATGCATTAGCTATAGGTAAAGGAAGTCCAGGTGTGTTACATGGTGCTAAAATGTATTTAATACAAGATGAACATGGTCAAGTTCAATTGGCACACTCCATTTCAGCTGGTTTAGATTATCCTGGAATAGGACCAGAACATTCTTATTATCATGATATTGGACGCGTCACTTATACAGATGCAAGTGATGAACAGGCGATGGAAGCATTAATTCGATTTACTAAAGCTGAAGGCATTATTCCTGCTATTGAAAGTGCACATGCATTAAGCTACGTAGAGCGATTAGCACCTACTATGAATAAGGATAAAATTATAGTCGTTACCGTTTCTGGTCGTGGTGATAAAGATATGGAAACGATACGTCAATATACACAACAAAGAGGTGAAGTCAATGAATAAATTATTTATACCTTATATTATGGCAAACCATCAATTGATAGAGAATATGACATTACTTTGTCAAAATGGTGCAGATATGATTGAAGTAGGTGTGCCATTTTCAGATCCAGTTGCAGATGGTCCTACAATCATGGAAGCAGGGGGAAAAGCGATTGAAGAAGGTATTAACATTGATTATATCTTTAAGGAACTTGAATTGCATCAAAATGACATCGACTGTCCGTATGTATTAATGACATATTACAATATTGTATGCCATTATGGAGAAACATTATTTTTTAAAGCATGTGAACGTGCAGGTGTGTATGGTCTTATTATTCCTGATTTACCTTTTGAACTTGGACAACAATTAAAAGAACAAGCTCATAAATATAATGTGAAATTAATATCACTCATTGCAATGACAACATCTGAAGAGCGAATGAAATTGATTGCCAAAAATGCAGAAGGTTTTATTTATACCGTAACGATGAATGCGACTACAGGTAAGGATGGCACATTCCACCCAGAATTAAAGTCTAAATTAGACACAATTAAGACATTTGCAAAAGTACCAGTCGTAGCTGGGTTTGGTATTAGAAATGTGCAACATGTGAAAGATATTTCACAAATAGCAGATGGCGTGGTCATTGGTAGTGAAATCGTTAAACGATTTGCTAATGATACTACAGAAGAAAATATCAGCTATCTTAAATCAATACGAGATGCATTAAATCAGATAAATTAATTTAAATAGAATGTAATTGGAAAGGATATATGTAAATTATTACACGATTTGACATTGATTATACTTGATTAGTATAAATTTGTGTTGTTATAAGGGAAGTCATTGGCATTAGATTTGCAAATGCATTAAAATAATAGGTGATAATACGATAATAGTATGAGTTGATAAAAGTTCGACTCATACTATTATTACGTATATTCAATTTAAGTTGTATGACTAAGTATTTGATGAGTCATTGCATTTAACTAATTAGAGTCATGAAAAATAAAAAACAACTTAGATTGTTACAATTAGTTTGATAATATCAATGTTGTTACGCACAGTGTTAGTGTAAATAATAACGATAAATAGTAACAACGCTTGAATTAAGCATGGTATGAACTCAATTCGAATTCTTAAATAGAGAGAAAAAATAGAGATAAATACAATAGGAGTTATGATTATGAAGTTTACAAACTTAACCGCTAAAGAATTTGGCGATTTTACAGACCAAATGCCATATACTCATTTTACGCAAATGGTAGGTAACTATGAATTAAAACTAGCTGAAGGGACAGAGTCACATCTTGTTGGAATTAAAAATAACGACAATGAAGTGATTGCAGCTTGCTTATTAACTGCAGTACCAGTGATGAAATTTTTTAAATATTTCTATACTAATAGAGGACCAGTCATTGATTATGATAACAAAGAATTAGTTCATTTCTTCTTTAATGAATTAAGTAAATATGTAAAAAAACATCATTGTTTATATTTAAGAGTCGATCCATATCTTCCATATCAATATCGCAATCATGATGGAGAGATTACTGAAAATGCTGGAAATGATTGGATATTTGATAAATTGTCAACATTAGGTTTTAAACATGAAGGTTTCCACAATGGTTTCGATCCAATACTACAAGTAAGATACCATTTAGTATTGAATCTAAAAGATAAAACGGCCAAAGATGTTTTAAACGATATGGATAATTTACGTAAACGTAATACTAAAAAAGTACAAAAAAATGGTGTGAAAGTTAAATTCTTATCAGAAGATGAGTTACCTATTTTTAGATCATTCATGGAAGATACTTCAGAGTCAAAAGAATTCTTAGATAGAGATGATAGTTATTATTATGATCGATATAAGCACTTTAAGGATCGTGTCTTAGTGCCTTTAGCATATATTAATTTTGATGAATATCTTGAAGAACTAAACAATGAAAAAGAAACGTTAACTAAAGATTTAAACAAAGCGCTGAAAGATATTGAAAAGCGTCCTGAAAATAAGAAATCACATAATAAGAAAGCGAATCTAGAACAACAATTAGCAGCTAATCAACAAAAAATAGATGAAGCACAACAACTCCAAGCCGAACATGGCAATGAATTACCCATTTCTGCTGGTTATTTCTTCATCAATCCATTTGAAGTTGTTTATTATGCAGGTGGTACTTCAAATAAATATCGCCACTTTGCAGGTAGTTATGCAGTGCAGTGGACGATGATTAATTATGCATTAGACCATGGTATTGATCGCTATAATTTCTATGGCATTAGTGGAGATTTCTCAGAAGATGCAGAAGACGCAGGCGTAATTAAATTCAAAAAAGGGTATAATGCTGATGTTATAGAATATGTAGGAGATTTCATTAAACCAATTAATAAACCTATGTACACTGTTTATACGACATTAAAAAAATTACTTAAAAAATAAGCATAAATAATAAATTTTTATTAGGAAGGGAATTATCTAATTATGAAATTTACAGAGTTGACAGTTAAAGAATTTGAGAACTTTGTACAAAATCCATCATTAGAAAGTCATTATTTTCAGGTAAAAGAAAATATAGCTACTCGTGAAACGGATGGTTTTCAGGTTGTATTATTAGGTATTAAAGATGAAAACAATAAGGTCATTGCAGCAAGTCTATTTTCAAAAATTCCAACTATGGGTAGTTATGTGTATTACTCAAATCGTGGTCCAGTCATGGATTACTCTGACTTAGGGTTAGTTGATTTTTATTTGAGAGAATTAGATAAATATTTACATCAACATCAATGTTTATATGTCAAAATGGATCCATATTGGATTTATCAAATTTATGATAAAGATATTAAACCACTTGATAATCATGAGAAAAACGATGCACTTGTTAATTTATTTAAATCTCACGGTTATGAACATCATGGTTTCACAACATCTTATGATAGCTTCAGTCAAGTAAGATGGATGGGTGTTTTAAACTTAGAGGGCAAAACACCTGCTTCATTGAAGAAAGAATTCGATAGTCAACGTAAAAGAAATATTAATAAAGCGATAAACTACGGAGTGAAAGTGAGATTTCTAAGTAGGGATGAATTTGATCTTTTCTTAGAACTATATCGTGAAACTGAAGAAAGAACAGGATTTGCTTCAAAAACCGATCAATATTTCTATAATTTCATTGATCATTTCGGTGATAAGGTCTTAGTACCTTTAGCATATATTGATTTAGATGAATACATTGAGTCATTACAGCATTCATTAAATGATAAAGAAAACCGTCGTGATCAAATGATGGCTAAAGAAAACAAAAGTGATAAGCAATTGAAGAAAATAAGTGAATTAGACAAGCAAATTGAGCATGATAAAAAAGAAATGCTACAAGCTAGTGAAATCCGTCAAACTGATGGCCCAGTATTGAATCTTGCTTCTGGTGTTTACTTTGCAAATGCTTATGAAGTCAACTACTTCTCAGGTGGTTCATCAGAAAAATTCAATCAATACATGGGACCATACATGATGCATTGGTTCATGATTAATTATTGCTTCGATAATGGTTATGATCGTTACAATTTCTATGGATTATCTGGTGATTTTACTGAAAATAGTGAGGACTATGGTGTTTATCGCTTTAAACGTGGATTTAATGTTCAAATTGAAGAGTTAATAGGAGATTTTTATAAGCCAATTAACAAAGTTAAATATTGGTTATTCACTACATTAGACCGTATTCGTAGAAAAGTTAAAAAGTAATAAACATAGCAATTATATTGATATGACTAGGTTGAGATAAATGTCTCAGCCTTTTTTATGTCTTTTTTTATAAAGTGAAATTCTACAAATAATTTTTATAAAAATCTAATTTAAAATCATATTGCACCCTACTAAAATTATCATAGCATAACCAAAAGCCTTAACAATGATAGTCATAGAGAATTTTCTAATAAATAACTTATAAAATGCTTATTGTATTTATTTTGAGTACTTAAAATAAGTCATAAAGTAAAAATGATTTACTGGGTATCAAATAGCAACTATATTCTAATCAAATAGTTGATGATTGGATAATTTGAAAAAACTCATAAATAATACAAATAAACGTTTACACATGTTATAGATTTAATATGTATAACATGTGTAAACAATATATTGATGCTGTGAGAGTGTCTCAGTTGCATCGAGAGTTACTTTGATGGATAACTGGTCATTAGATGTAATTACATTGCTAATATAACATTAAGTATTTCAAAGACTAAGTTAAGAATTATATTGGATTTAAGGTTAAATACACTGATCATTTAACGTATCGTTAGGTTGACATATGAGTTTAAGGAAATGAACATTTAAGAATACAAGTCTTAGTAACGAATGATTATATCAATCAAAATGTGAACGGATTCGTTTTAATTAGTTATAACTGTTTATAAGACATGAATAATAGCCCTCTATTGATTTTTAGATTTTAGTTTACATAATATATATTATAGGAAGTTATAGATATTCGATATAGGGGACCCTATTCTTCATTATATATTTGCTATGTTATAATTTATCCATATTTTTAATATTAACATTTAGGAGTTTTGTTTATGAATTTTGTTTTTGATATTGACGGTACCATTTCATTTGATGGTTACCACGTTGATCAACGTATTGAAGAACGCATTTTTAAATTACAGCAACTCGGACATCAAGTCATATTTGCATCTGCACGTCCAATTAGAGATTTGCTACCAGTTATACCAGAATTTAAAGATTTTACACTTATTGGTGGTAATGGCTCAATCATTTCTCAAAATGGACAGATTGAAGTGATTAAATCTATTACACAGGATGATTTGCAATTAATTAAAGATATTATTCATGCATATCAATTAAAGTATATATTAGATGATAAATATAATTATTCAACTAACTTAGATGCAACGTATGAATTATTTCAACGCATTGATCCTAACCATACAGCAAAGATTTTGGATATGGATGACATTGTCGAACCCATTAAAGCTATCATATTAGATATTCGTCAAGATGATTTTGAAGAAATTGCTACTATATTAGCTGAAAAATCTCATTCCCTGGAGCTAATACAACATTTAAATGAAAGTTATATTGATATTACAGCTCAAGGTATTGATAAACATACTACAATTCAAAAAATCCTTGGAGCTACAACCGATTATATCGCATTTGGAAATGATCACAACGATATTCAAATGCTAGAACATGCATCTCGTGGCTATTTTGTAACGAATTTACATATGGATCATACGACGTTTATTAATAATCCGCAAATTACTTTAGTCGACGACACTAATGAAGCAATATGTAACGAATTGGATAAATGGTTAAATAAAAAGCAATAACATTAATTGATAATGATTCTCAATTTCATTTAAAATAATGATAAGGAGGATCATTATGAAAAATACATATATACTACTTATCATTTTACTCATTAGTATTGCGCTAACTGCATGTAGTCAAACGTCAGATCAATCTAATCAAAATTCAAAGGACACTGTAAGTATCAAAAATACTTATGAGTTTAAAGATAAAAATAATACCCACTCACGTGGTGTAAAGAAATCAGAAACTGTTAAGGTCCCAAAAAATCCTGAACGAGTGGCTGTCTTAGATTATGGTGCATTAGACATTATGCAACAAATGGGATTACAAAGTCATGTAAAAGCAGTTGCTAAAGGTCAAGGGAATGCATTTCTCCCCCACGCTTTAAATGAATTTAAAAGTGATCAATATATTAATTTAGGCAATCCAGGACGTCCTAAATACGATAATTTAGCAAAATCTAAACCAGATTTAATCTTAGCCTCTTTTAGGCAAGCTCATACAAAAACACTCGATGAAATGAAAAAAGCTGCGCCCGATGCTCAAATTTTATTTGTCAGTCCTAATAATGATAGTTACATTTCTTCTATAGAGACAACAACCCAACATTTAGGTAAAATCTTCGATAAAAAAGATAAAGCCAACACACTTAATCGAGAATTAAAAGAAAAAGTAAATGAGACAAAACGTATGATTAATAAGGACAAAGTATTGCTACTAGTTGTAGATGATAAAGGTATGAAAGCCTTTGGACAAACTGGTCGATTTGGTGGTTTCTTGAATAAAGATATAGGTATACAACATGCGGACAATAACATGAAAGCCAATTCTGCAGGAAATCAAATCAGTTATGAGTATTTAAATAAAATCAATCCAGACAAACTATTTGTGATTAATCGAACAAAAGATGGCAATGATCAGCATTTACCTAAAGAACTAAATAATAAGGTCATTAAAAATATAAAAGCAATCAAAAATCATAACGTATATCAATTTGAATCTAATGCTTGGTATTTTGGTGAAGGTGGTCATCAACTTACAATAGATCAACTTGAACATATTCAAGACGCCTTTGAAAATAAAAAATAATTGATTCATAAATTCAATATAAAGAAGCCCAAAGTTACTTTGAATAAAAGTTTTCTTTGGGCTTCTTTGGTATAGTTTTATCACATAATTTAATTTGATTCATATAAAGCTACAAGTTGTTTGGTATAGGGATGCCTTTGATGACTGAAGAGTTGATCGGTATTAAAATCATCAACGATCGCCCCATCTTTTAATACAATTATACAGTGACAAATACGTTGTATTACAGATAGATCATGTGAAATTATGATTAAGGTATATGGGTGTTTACGATAGTTTTCAGTTAGGATATCTAACATATGTTGTTCTGCGATAACGTCTAGGTTTGAAGTAATTTCATCACATATTAATACTTTTGGTTTAACTAATAATGTTCTTAGCAAATTAAATCTTTGCAATTGCCCCCCACTTAATTCATATGGATACTTGCTAAGTAATGATAATGGCAAGTTAAATGATGACGTCGTATCTTGAATGATTTGGTCAATATGTTGATATTGAGTAGATTGTTTTTTGTAATACAAGAGCGGCTCTGCTAATGATTGTTGAATGGTTAACTTAGGATTGAAACTTTCAGACGCATGTTGGAATACGGGTAAAATATCATGTGTATCGACATGAATGGAACCAGTTGTTGGTTTTAATTCATGTAATAAAAGTGAACTAAGTGTACTTTTACCTGATCCACTTTCACCTAAAATACCAACTATTTCATTATCATCGATTGTTAAATTGATATGGTTTAATACGGATTGTTGTTTATGATAATGGAATGAGATATTGTCTAATTTAATCATGATATCCCCTCTTTATATGACTTCTAAAATGAAATAACCGTTGAGTGTACGGTGTCGATTGTTTACTTTCAAAATAAGAACGATTACCTCTATCAACAATTTGTCCATTTTGAATAACATCAATTTGATCTGCATATTTAAGAACATGACTCATATTATGTGTAACGATTAATAAAGTTTGATGATGGTCTCTAACAATATGTTCTAGTAAATCCATTATTTGTAAGCCATTTACCATATCTAATGATGCTACTGGTTCATCTGCAATGATAAGCTTAGGATCAAGCATAAGTACACTCGCAATATAAACGCGTTCTAGTTGGCCACCTGATAATTGAAAACTATAGCGTGTTAATATCTCTTCACTTGGTAAATTGACCCATGTGAGTGCTTCTTTTACTTTAGTATTAGCAATCTGTTTAGATACATCATAATGTGTACGATAAATTGATATGAGTTGTTTACCTAACTTGGTATGGTCATTAAAACTTTGTGTATAGTTTTGAGAAATATAGCCAATGTCTTTTCCTAACTTATCATTTAAATGTGTCATAGCATGCCCATTAAACAAGAAATAGTCATATTCGATTTGAAAATCTTTAGGTAATTGATTCAATATAAAACGCATAGTTACGGTTTTACCCGCCCCACTTTCACCAATGATTGCATTGATTTGTTGTTTCTTAATGGATAAATCAACACGATTTAAAAGTGGTTGACCGTTTGAATCGTTGATGGTGAGTCCTTTAATTTCTATGATATTCAATTTAGTCACCTCTTCCTTTTAATAGTCGATCACGTAGTGCATCACCTGTTAAGTTAAAGATTAATATTGTCATAGCGATAACAGTCGCTGGTGAAATGATCATAATCGGATGAGAGGTTATAAAATCACGACCTGCTTGCAACATTGCCCCCCATTCTGGTGATGGCGGCTGTGCCCCCAATCCTAAAAATGATAAAGAGCTAATGTATAAAACGATCTTGCCGAAATCCACAATGATTAATACAAGAATGGATGGTAATACTTTTGGTAATAAATGCTTAAATAAAATCGTTAATGTAGGAACTTTGAAAAGTTGTGCCATACGAATATACGATTGATGCATTTCTGTATTCACAATTCCTCTTGTCACCCGTGTGTAATTCATCCACTTAATTATGGTGATAGCAATAACTAGATTCCAAATACTTGGACGGAAGAAACTTGCGAGTGCAATCATGATGACAAATTCTGGAATACTTAAACCGATATCAATCATACGCATGATGATCATATCTATCCAGCCTTTTTTATAGCCGGACAGTAGTCCTAGAGGTACACCAATAATGACAGTAAATACTAAAGTAAGCACCGTGATAAATAACGTAGAACGTGCACCTACTACGAGACGAGTGAATAAATCCCTACCGTAATCATCTGTACCTAATAAATGTTGTGTACTCATAGGTTCAAATGTTTGAGATAAATGCACTTTTAAAGCAGCATCGTCATGAACAAAAAATTGCATCATAACAATGATGAAAACATATATGAAAAATACATAAAATATCCAATTCGAACGATTGATTTTAAATTTCATGATGTGTCGCCTCCTTATCATTATATGATTGAGACGATTTTAACCATGAGTGTTGTGTTAATCGTTGTTTAGGATCTAAACATATACTTAATACATCAGCACATGTATTAATCAAAATAACTAATATACCTATAAATAAGACGATACCTTGTATGACTGGGTAATCTCTTGAGCGAATACTATCAACTAAAAACGCGCCTAAACCAGGTATTTCAAATAAATTTTCAATAACGACTGTGCCACCTATTAAACTACCTACAGAAAGACCAATGAGTGGTATAGTTGGCAGTAAAGCTGGCTTGAGAAGGTCATGTAATAAAATATACTTTTCTGGCATTCCTCTTAGTCGTGAAGCTTGGACGATAGGACTTTGATATAAATCTAGTAGATTAGATCTAATTAATCTAATGAGATAGGCGCACATACCAACACTCATAGTTAGGATAGGTAGAATGTATGATATCCATTGGCCATCACTAGCTGGAGGAAGTAAGTTTAATTTTAAATCAAATATATATAATAGTAGTATACCTATGAAAAATGCAGGCAAACTAACAGATAAAGAGGTAAAAATTCTAATTATGCGATCAATTGGACGATGATAATTAATTGCTGCAAGTATACCTAATGGCACTGAAATGATGACTGACATGATTAATGTTCCTACAGTAATGATTAGTGTAGGAGGTGCATAGGTTGTAATCTCTTGGCTAACTGGCTCGTTAGTTTGATAACTTACACCTAAATCTAAATGCAATATTTGGATTATCCAATGCCACCATTGCGCCAATAGTGATTCATTTAGTCCTAATTTATTTTCGGTCGCTTTGATTTGAGCATTGGAAACTTGTGCAGTGTCTAAATGTAAAATTTTGTCTACTGGATTACCGGGAGATAATTTCATTAGAATAAAAGTAATTGTAGATAAGATAAACAATACTACAATCATTTGAAGACACTTTGAAGTGATTATTTTAATTATATTCATATGTATCTCTCCATTAGTTGTCTATGATATTTAAGGTATAAGTGAAAACTTAAATTGTAAAACCCAACTCTGTCAAATTATTTCAGAATTGGGCCTATGATCGTTATATATTAACGGCGACGAAATTGGTTAACATCTTGTTCGTGTTCAAATTGTTCATATCGACGCATATCTTTTTCGAGTTGCTTTTTCTTTCTTTCACGTCTCCAATTACGTGTAAAATACCATAATAGGAAACTGATAATTAAGCTCACAATCGCCATAAAAGCAGCATAACCTAGTAATGGTTGATATGTAATATCTTGGAAATTAGGAATTAAGAACGCTAATACACCTAATACTACAAAAGAAATAACTGCTGCAATAAACCATCTATGTAAGACTAAAGTGCAGAAAACAGTTAAAATGATAACTGCTAATATAGAAATCCATAGAAAATTCGGCATATCAAAAATAGTCATAAATGGATTCTCCTTATTTTAAATAATACTAACATTATTATACTATTTAATTTACTTTAACTAAACCTACTATAGTAGTATTTCTAAATGATTAATAACCGACCTAATTGCGGATGTATGATTGATATGTATCAACTGCGTTTCGAATTTAACTCATGTATAATAAAATTATTGATTACAAACAGGGAGTGAATCATATTGACACAAGGTTTACCAAATAGACAAGATATACCTAGTACTGAAACATGGGATTTAAAGGATTTATTCCAAAATGATGAAGATTTTTACCAAATATTAGATGAGACGTTAGCCTCTTCATTATCTTTTAATGAGCGTTATAATGGTCAATTAAAAGAAATTGATACGATTGAACATGCGCTTAAAGATTATGAAGCACTTTTAATACAAATTGATCGATTAGGCAATTATGCTGAATTACGTTTAAGTGTAGACACAACTAATGAAGATGCACAGACATTAAATGCTAAATTAAATACGTCTTATGGTAAAATCGCAAGTCGATTATCCTTTGTCGAATCAGAAATATTAAATTTGAGTAATGACACGTTACAGCAACTGAAATCTCAAACACAATATCCACATTACATTCAACAATTAATTGAACGCAAACCGTATCAATTAGATCCTAAAGTTGAACAAACATTAGCAAGTCTATCCCCTACTTTAAATCATCCTTATGATTTATACGGTACTACTAAAATGTTAGATATTGCATTTGAATCATTTAAACATAACAACATAGAGTATCCAATGGATTATGCAACATTTGAAAATGAATACGAGGATCATGCTGATCCTGAATTTAGACAGAAAAGTTTTAAGGCATTTAGCGATGCGATTAGACGTTATCAACATACAACAGCTGCCACTTATAATATGCAAATACAACAAGAAAAAATTGAAGCGGATTTAAGAGGATATGACTCAGTGATTGATTATTTATTACAAGAACAAGAAGTGACACGTGATATGTTTGATAGACAAATTGATGTCATTATGAGTGATCTAGCACCTGTCATGCAAAAATATGCTAAATTACTGCAACGTGTACATGGATTGGAAAAAATGCATTTTGAAGATTTAAAGGTTTCAATCGATCCTAGTTATGAACCTGAAATTTCCATTGATGAATCTAAATCTTATATCTATGGTGCACTTGATGTACTTGGCGACGATTACCATTCTATGATTGAATCGGCATACCAAAATCGCTGGATAGATTTCGCTCAAAATAAAGGTAAAGATACTGGTGCGTTCTGTGCTAGTCCTTATTTCACACACTCTTATGTCTTTATTTCATGGACTGGAAAGATGGCTGAAACATTTGTCTTGGCACATGAATTAGGCCATGCAGGTCATTTCACTTTAGCACAACAAAATCAGAATTTCTTAGAATCTGAAGCTTCAATGTATTTTGTGGAAGCACCATCAACAATGAACGAGATGTTAATGGCAAATTATTTATTCAACCATAGCGAAGATCCACGATTCAAACGTTGGGTCATCGGTTCTATACTATCTCGTACGTATTATCATAATATGGTGACGCATTTGCTAGAAGCGGCTTATCAACGTGAAGTATATCAGAAAGTAGATCATGGAGAATCATTAACAGCGCCAGTGTTAAATGATATTATGCTTAATGTTTATCAACAATTCTTTGGTAATGCGGTTGAAATGACAGACGGTACGGAGTTAACTTGGATGAGACAACCGCATTATTATATGGGGCTATATTCGTATACTTATTCAGCGGGCTTAACAATTGGTACTGTCATGTCACAAAGAATAAAAACTGAAGGACAACCAGCTGTTAATGATTGGTTAAATACGTTGAAGTCAGGCGGTAGTTTATCACCAGTTGCATTAGCAAAACAAGCAGGTGTTGATATCACAACAGAAGCACCATTGAAAGACACAATACGATATATATCTGAATTGGTAGATGAAGCAATTGCGCTTACTGATGAAATTGAGGCTAATTCATAAGTAAAACAAATCCCCTAAATGTAGCTAAGTGCTATCATTTAGGGGATTTTTATATCTTTAGGTTCTAACAATTACGAAGATCAGTCAGTTATATTTAAATTTGGGTTAAATAGGAATTTTAGCGACCTGCTTCGTAGTGTTCACCTGTGAGAAAATAGTACACGCTTTCAGCAATATTACTAATATGATCTCCGACACGTTCTAGATTTCTAGCAGCTAAGTGAGCTTGACCTGCTACAAACGGATCGTTATCAATTAAATATGTCGTATTGACAATGTTGATATATAAATCATCGATATCTTGATCTCGTTCAATAATTTCTTTAATTAATGTAATGTCTTCATTTTTGACAGCTGTATTTAAATCTTCAAGCATTAGCATAGCTAATTTGCCCATAGTCTTTAATCTTGTTAAGACATAATGGTCAGTTATTTTAACTCTGAGTCGAATATGAGCGATATTTGCGGCGTTATCACCCATACGTTCAAAGTCAGTAGAAATCTTTAAAGCTGCCATCATCATGCGTAAGTCTGTCGCTATAGGTTGTTGCTTTGTAATAAGCATGATGACTTTTTCATTAATTTCATAGTCTAAACGATTAATTTCTTTATCTTTTTCAATTGTCTCTCTTGCGAAAGTTCTCTTATCATCACTTAACGACACTAATGCATTTTCAATATTAAAATAAACACGAAGACCTAGACGACGTAAATCTTTGATTAAGTCTTCTAGTTGGCCTTCGTATTTTTGTCTAATCACTGCCATATATTAACCAAATCGTCCTGAAATGTAATCTTCAGTTTGCTTATCAGCTGGATTTGAGAAAATTTTATCAGTGTCGTCATATTCATTTATATAGCCGTTCAAGAAGAAAGCTGTTTTATCAGAAACACGAGCAGCTTGTTGCATGTTATGTGTAACCATGATGATAGAATAGTTTTCTTTTAATTCTTGAACAAGTTCTTCAATTTTCAATGTAGAAATAGGGTCTAAAGCTGATGTTGGTTCGTCCATTAAAATAACATCAGGTTCAATTGCTAAACATCTAGCGATACAAACACGTTGTTGTTGTCCACCAGATAATCCATACGCATTCATATGCAATCTATCTTTTAATTCGTCCCAAATAGCTGCGCCACGTAGTGATTTTTCTACAATTTCATCTAAAATCTTTTTATTTTTAATGCCGTGTGTTTTTGGTCCATACGTAATATTATCATATATAGATTTAGGGAATGGGTTTGGTTGTTGGAATACCATTCCTACATTCGTTCTTAATTTTTCTTTAGAATATTTTGCATCATAGATATTTTGATCACGATATAAAATCTTACCTGCAGTTTTAACTGATGGAACTAGTTCAACCATACGATTTAAAGCTTTAATGTAAGTTGATTTACCGCAACCTGATGGTCCGATAATGGCAGTTACATTGTTTTCAAGAATATCTAAATTGATATTTTGAAGCGCATGATTATCACCATACCATAAGTCTAAATTTTGTGTAGAATAAACGATTTTACGTTCACTATCAGAAATCGGATCGTGTTTATCTTGTGTAGTTACTATAGTAGATACGCCTTGATTTGAGTTGTCTTTCAATTGATCTAATGTTTTGTTTTCTTCGACTTTTGTATTAGCCATAATTTAAAACTCCTTCTAATTAACTAAGTTGATTTAATGTCTACTTAATCGTAAATAACGTTTCCCTGTTTTTATAACGACGTTAGCTTAAAATTTCTTACTGAATTTGTTACGGAAGAAAATAGCCAGTCCATTCATTAATAATAAGATTACTAATAATACGATAATGCCTGCTGATGCGACATTTTGGAATTCTTCTTGAGGCATTTTTGCCCAGTTATATATTTGAATTGGTAATGCTTGGAACTGATCCATAATACCGCTTGGTAAACGTAATAGAATTGTAGGAATACCAATTAAGATTAAAGGTGCTGTTTCACCTAATGCACGAGATAGCGCTAAGATAAAGCCTGTTAAAATACCTGGTAAAGCTGCAGGTAATACCACTTTATAAATCGTTTGCCATTTGTTAGCACCTAAACCATAAGAAGCTTCTCTTACTGAGTTAGGTACAGCACGAATCGCTTCCTGTGCCGCCACGATAATGACTGGTAAAATTAATAAAGACATTGTTAATGCGCCGGCAATGATTGATTTACCAAGTGATAATGATTCAACGCCCATACCACGAACGAATAATGTAAGTCCTAATAGACCGAATACAACTGAAGGTACACCTGCTAAGTTTGATATACAAACCTTAACAAAGTTCGTGAATGGATTTTTACGTGCATATTCTTCAAGATAAATTGCTGTACCTACACCTAATACGATTGATATTGGAATAATAGTAATCATTAACCATAATGTACCAACTAATGCACCTTTAATCCCTGCCATTGATGGTGTGGAAGATGAAAAGTTAGTAAAGAATGATGGTGTTAAATGCCCAGCACCTTTAATTAATGTATCAACTAATAAAGCTGCTAATACGATTAAACCAATTAATGTACAGGCTAAAAATATACCTTTGAAAATTTTATTTTTGGTCATACGACTCGAAATATTTTTATCGACTTGCTTTTGATCGATTAATGTTTTGCTATTGCTATTTGATGTATTAGTAGTTGTCGCCATATTAATACTCCTCTCTGAAACGTTTAGAAATCCATTGTGATAGTAAGTTCATTGCTAATGTGAAAATGAATAGCGTGAAACCTACTGCATAGATACTGTAATAAACGTCTGATCCGAAAGTAGCATCGCCTGTCGCAACTTGAACGATATAACCAGTCATTGTTTGAATAGAACCAGTTAAGTTAAGTGAAGCTGTAGGTGTACTACCTGCTGCAAGAGATACAATCATTGTTTCACCGATAGCTCTTGAGACAGCTAATACGATTGAAGCTAAAATACCTGAAGCTGCTGCTGGTAACACAACTTTAATTGCAACTTCTAATTTAGTAGCACCTAATCCCAATGCACCTTCACGAATCTTATTCGGTACTGATGCCATTGCATCTTCACTCATACTTGTGATAAGTGGGATAATCATAACCCCAACGACTAATCCGGGACTGATTGAATTGAAACTACCTAACTGTGGAAATACTGATCTTAAAATTGGTGTGACAAAAGTTAATGCAAAGAAACCAAATACGATAGTAGGAATACCAGCTAAAATTTCTAAAATTGGTTTGATAATTCGTCTAACTTTGTCAGTCGCATATTCACTTAAGTAAATAGCAGCACCTAATCCGATTGGAACGGCAAATAATGCAGCAATGATTGTGATTTTTAACGTCCCTATGATTAATGCCCAAATACCATATGATGGTTTAGCAGAGAATGGGTTCCAATCTGTAGAAAATAAAAATTCTGTAATTGGTACACGTGTGAAGAACGTAATTGTTTCTGTAAGTAAAGTAAATAAAATCCCTAATGTAACTAAAATTGAAATCGCTGCAATGATAGCCAAAATAATCGGTACGATTTTATCGCTTGTACCACCCTTTTTGGCATTGTTCTTAGCAATCATTTCTCTAATATTTGTTTTTGAAGCCATTTAAAAACCTCTCTCTTATTAAATCTCCCAATTATAAAAAAAGAGTGGGAATATTTCAGGCTATAGATGAGCTAGACTCATGATTTGTAATATGACTTATAACCTGAAAAGAAAATCAGACAAAGTGGTTATTGATTTTAACCACTTTGCAATGATTTTCGTTAGTATTCCCAAACTCTATTATTAATTATTTATCTTCTTTTTTATCAGATTTTTTATCAGAGTCTTTGCTGTTTTTCTTAATGTATTTTTTTAAATCTTTAAGCTCTTCTTTGTAGTCTTTCTTAGGAAGGGCTACATAACCAGCATCCTCAGCTGCTTTACCTTTATCTTCAAGTGTGAATTTCATGAATTCTTGGAAAGCTTTGTTATCTTTTAATGATTTCTCTTTAGCGTAGATGAATAATGGTCTACTTAATGCATAAGAGTTATCTTGGATTGTTTTCTTAGTTGGTTCTGTGTCTTTACCTTTATCGTCTTTGATTTTAACTTCTTTTAATTTATCTTTATTTTGTTGATAGAAGTTATAACCGAAGTAACCGATACCTTCTTTATTCTTTTCAACTGATTGAACGATAACGTTTGTATCAGCATTTTTCTCAGCTTTGATATCGCCTTTGTCCATTACTTCTTCAGTAAAGAAGTCGAATGTACCATGTGATTGGTCAGGTGAGAAAGCTTTAATTTTCTTATCTGGCCATTTAGAGTTAACATCTTTCCATGTTTTAGCTTTGCCAGAGTAGATTTCTTTAAGTTGATCTTTAGATAATGATTTAACGAAGTCATTATCTTTATTTACTGTAACTGTTACACCATCTTGTGCAATTTTGTATTCTTTGTATTTAATGCCTTTATCTTCTAATTTTTTCTTTTCTTCATCTTTAATTGGTCTTGAAGCATTTGAGAAATCTGTTTCACCTGAAATGAATTTCTCAAATCCGCCACCAGTTCCTGAAGTACCAGATGATACTGTAGCGTTAGGATAATCTTTAGCGAATTTTTCGTTTAATTTTTCAATGATTGGACCGACTGTTGATGACCCGTCACCTTTTACTTTTCCACTTACATCTTTACCTTCGCCTGAACCGCCATTGTTACCGCCGCCACAAGCGCCTAAAAGTACTGAAGCTCCTAATACAGTCGTACCGACTAATTGCCACTTTTTCATTGAAACATCCTCCTAATATAAATAACCCAAATGTTATATGTATTTCTTACAGTCCTAATACTAAAGGTTTATTGTTAATTAATAATAGAGCTAATGTAAATGTTTTGTTAAGAATGAGAATTGAATTGTAAATATGCTTTGAACACTGATATAACAGTGTTTTTAAAGTTAGAGATCTTGAAAAATAATATAATTTTTGGGTTGTTAAAATTGCAAAATATAAAAATGATGGTTTTGGATACTTAAAATATTACAAAAAAAGCGCTTATTGAAATATTTCATTCAATAAGCGCTATGGTGATATGATTCGACTATATTAATAGAAGAAATGCGTTTTTGTATTAAGAATTTTGTTCGTCTTCCGTACGAGACCAACCTTTTTTTGTTAAGCTGATTTTGCCAGTTTCAATATTAATCATCTTTTGTTTATATAAATGACCAATGGCACGTTTAAATGAACCTTTGCTCATATTAAATACCTCTTTGATAGCTTCGGGACTTGATTTATCCCAAAAAGGTAATTCGCCATCATATTCCACAAGTAAATCAAAAATGACTTGCCCATCATCATCTAATCTTTCATGAGCTAAAGGTAAAAATGAACCATTAAGTTCACCACGTTCATTATGACCAATAATACGAACGGTAACTAATTCACCTAATCTTGGCTCTGCTTTACGTTCTGATTCATGAACAAAAATTTTATAACCTTCGGTACTTAATAAGAAACTCCCCACTCTTAAAACACGATATGGTCTAGCTTCTAACATTTCATTTTGTTTACTATCGTCGTTAACAGGTGTGTACATGTTATCAACGATACCTTCACTTGCTAAACGAGCGAACATTTGGTTCTGACTATCAATTCTTAATGTCACGAGTAATTGATCTCCAGCTTCTGGCCATAATGTTTTAACCTTTGGTAAATCTTCCCATGGTATTAATACTTCTCTTGGTAGGCCAACATCAACACGTGCGCCATCGCGATCGACTTTAAGCACCTTTGCAAAGTCATATTTGTCTTTCGTAATATCAGGCATATTTTGTGTTGCGAATAATTCACCTGATCTATTTGGATAAATAAAGAAACTGTATTCTTCACCTATTTGTAATTCGTCTTCTTCATTTACTTCGGATTGATTGAGTTTAACTTGTTCTCCATTGGGTCCTTTTAACATATATGTTGATCCTTGTAAGCCAGTCACTTCAAGAAATTCTATAGAACCTACGATATCTTTTTCTAGTGCCATTATATTCTCCTTCGAGTCTTTTATTCTTTTATAGTATAACACGAGTCATGTAATCTATCATTACAAGTTATCGGTGGTCGAAACTATCGTTATAATATGATATAATTCTTCCGTTAGAATAACGATATAAAAAAGGAGCAAATGCATGTTACAAGTAACTGATGTAAGTTTACGTTTTGGCGATCGTAAGCTATTTGAAGATGTAAATATTAAATTTACTGAAGGTAATTGCTATGGTTTAATTGGTGCAAATGGTGCAGGTAAATCTACTTTCTTAAAAATTTTATCTGGTGAGTTAGATTCACAAACAGGTCATGTGTCATTAGGTAAAGATGAAAGATTAGCGATTTTAAAACAGGACCACTTCGCATATGAAGATGAACGCGTACTTGATGTTGTGATCAAAGGTCATGAACGTTTATATGAAGTAATGAAAGAAAAAGATGAAATCTACATGAAACCAGACTTTAGTGATGAAGATGGTATTCGTGCTGCTGAACTTGAAGGCGAATTTGCTGAAATGAATGGTTGGAATGCTGAAGCAGATGCAGCTAACCTACTTTCAGGATTAGGTATCGATGCTTCATTACAAGACAAGAAAATGTCTGAACTTGAAAATAACCAAAAAGTAAAAGTATTACTAGCCCAAAGTTTATTTGGCGATCCAGACGTATTATTACTAGATGAGCCTACCAATGGTTTAGATATTCCAGCTATTAGTTGGTTAGAAGACTTTTTAATCAACTTTGAAAATACTGTTATCGTAGTATCCCATGACCGTCACTTCTTAAATAATGTGTGTACACATATTGCAGATTTAGACTTTGGTAAGATCAAAGTATATGTTGGTAACTATGATTTCTGGTATCAATCAAGCCAATTAGCTCAAAAAATGGCTCAAGAACAAAATAAGAAAAAAGAAGAAAAAATTAAAGAATTACAAGATTTCGTTGCGCGTTTCTCAGCGAATGCTTCTAAATCAAAACAAGCAACGAGTCGTAAGAAACAATTAGAAAAAATTGAATTAGATGATATCCAACCTTCATCTAGACGTTATCCATATGTTAAATTCACACCTGAAAGAGAAATTGGTAATGATTTATTAACTGTTCAAAACCTATCAAAAACAATTGATGGTGAAAAAGTATTAGATAACATTTCATTTACAATGAATCCTAATGATAAAGCTATTTTAATTGGTGATAGTGAAATTGCTAAAACAACATTACTTAAAATCTTAGCTGGTGAAATGGAGCCTGATGAAGGATCTTATAAATGGGGTGTAACAACTTCATTAAGTTACTTCCCTAAAGATAACTCTGAATTCTTTGATGGTGTGGATATGAATCTTGTTGACTGGTTACGTCAATATGCACCAGAAGATGAACAAACTGAAACATTCTTACGTGGCTTCTTAGGACGTATGTTATTCAGTGGTGAAGAAGTTAAGAAAAAAGCAAGCGTGTTATCAGGTGGCGAAAAAGTTCGCTGTATGTTAAGTAAAATGATGCTATCAAGTGCTAACGTATTGTTACTTGATGAGCCTACCAACCACTTAGACTTAGAAAGTATCACAGCAGTCAATGATGGTTTGAAATCATTTAAAGGTTCATTGATCTTTACATCATATGACTTTGAATTTATCAATACAATTGCTAACCGTGTGATTGATTTAAATCAATCTGGTGCCGTTTCTAAAGAAATTCCTTATGAAGAATACTTAAAAGAAACAGGAGTATTACAATAAATGACTTCGATTGAGCGTATGAATACATTTTGATGATGTATTTATACGCTTTTTATATACAGATATAATGAACATTCCCCTACTACTCTAGTTATTTATATTTTAAGGAATACACTCGTCTTGTTATCCGAGTGCACAAGAGATACTAACCATTAAAATGCACTATAATGTTTACAATCGTTTAGCAACGATTGCATAAGAGCCACTATTCTTTTAAAAGATTCAAAAGGAATACACTCGTCTTGTTATCCGAGTGCACAAGAGTTACTAAGCATTAAAATGCACTAAAAGGTTTACAATCGTTTAGCAACGATTGCATAAGAACCACTATTCTTTTAAAAGATTCAAAAGGAATACACTCGTCTTGTTATCCGAGAGCACAAGAGATACTAAGCATTAAAATGCACTAAAAGGTTTACAATCGTTTAGCAACGATTGCATAAAAGCCACTATATTTTTTGAAAAAGTGGCTCTAAATTTTCTGTTTATTTTAAAAAATCACAATTATCGGTTTACAGTCACATGTGGTATATGTATAATAAAAACATATCAATTGAATAAGATTTTGATGAGGCGCATTAAACATGAGTAAATATTAGGCAACTGTCTGCTAACAGCTAATATTGAAAGGGGGCAATGCCGAAACGAATGATAATAGCAGGTATCATTTGTTGGACTTTTTGGTTAAGAGCTAAGAGTTTGTCATTATTTCACAATAATGGAGTGCATCACTTGTACATAAATGTAGAACAAGTCGCATTCCAGACTTGTTCTTTTTTTATTGAATGGATGTGTCTCCCTACTAACTGAGGAGGACAAATATTGAATAGAAGTGTTTTGAAATTTGGCGGTTCTTCCGTCAGTGATTTTACAAAAATTAAAAATATAGCAGGTATGCTAAAAAATCGTGTTGAACAAGGTGAACAACTGATTGTGGTAGTTAGTGCAATGGGCAAAACCACGGACCAATTAATGGAAAATGTGTCCACATTAACATCAACACCAAAAGAGCAAGAACTCGCCCTACTGTTAACTACAGGAGAGCAACAAACTGTTTCATATTTATCAATGGTTCTCAATGATATTGGAATTAGTGCAAAGGCAATGACAGGATATCAAGCAGGTATCAAGACCATTGGTCATCATTTAAAAAGTAAAATTGCTGAAATTGACCCATCAACCTTTGAAACAGCTTTTAATAAGTACGATGTACTTGTCATAGCTGGATTCCAAGGTATCAACGAGGATCATGAATTAACTACACTCGGCCGTGGCGGTTCTGATACGACAGCAGTAGCTTTAGCAGCAAGTAATCAGATTCCTTGTGAAATCTACACAGATGTTGATGGTGTGTATGCTACAGATCCAAGAATATTGAGTCATGCCAAACGTTTGGAGTATGTATCATACGAGGAAATGATGGAAATGAGCGCATTAGGTGCTGGTGTACTTGAGACACGTAGCGTAGAGTTGGCTAAAAATTATGATATACCATTATATTTAGGAAGAACATTATCAAATGTGAAAGGAACATGGATTATGTCTAGAAGTGATTTATTAGAGAAAAAAGCAGTTACTGGGGTTGCATTAGATCAACACATGATGCATGTAACGATCACTTATCCCCTACCAGATAATCAATTATTAACACAACTATTCACAGAGCTAGAAATAGGTTCTGTCAATGTAGATATGATTTCACAAATCGTTAACCACGAAGGACTACAATTATCCTTCAGTATAAAAGATACAGATGCACATCAAATCACAGCTATTTTAGAGCAATTAGCCGTCGATTTTGAAGCATTGGATTTCAAAATTAATGAAGCATATGTCAAAATTTCATTAATTGGATCCGGTATGAGAGATATGTCAGGCGTAGCATCTAAAGCATTTATTACATTAATTAATGCGAAGATACCTTTTTACCAAACAACCACTTCTGAAATCAGTATTTCTTATGTCATTGATGCTGAAAATGGTGAAAAAGCCGTCGAAGAATTGTACGGTGCATTTGATATATAATTGATTTTAACTTAATTTTTCACAATATTAATAATATTTAAAACGGAGTGACTTAGACATGACAAAATTAGCAGTAGTTGGTGCAACAGGATTAGTTGGAACAAAAATGTTAGAAACTTTAGATCGAAAAGAGATCCCTTTTGATGAATTGGTTCTATTTTCTTCAGCACGTTCAGCTGGTCAAACAATCGAATTTCAAGGGCAAACGTATACAGTACAAGAACTTACAGATGAAGCAGCAAGTGAACACTTTGATTATGTATTGATGAGTGCTGGTGGTGGTACAAGTGAACACTTCGCCCCACTATTTGAAAAAGCTGGCGCTATTGTCATTGATAATTCTAGTCAATGGCGTATGACAGAAGATGTTGATTTAGTTGTACCTGAGGTTAACGAACCCCACTTTACAAGAGGCATCATTGCTAATCCAAACTGTTCTACGATTCAATCAGTCGTACCATTAAAAGTATTGCAAGATGCATTTGGATTATCAAGAGTAGCTTATACGACATATCAAGCGGTTTCAGGATCAGGAGTTAAGGGTAAGAGAGATTTATCTGAAGGTGCAAATGGTAAAGCACCAGAAGCTTATCCTCATCCAATTTATAATAACGTATTACCACATATTGACGTATTCCTTGAAAATGGTTATACAAAAGAAGAACAAAAAATGATAGATGAAACACGTAAAATTTTAAATGACAAAGATTTAAAAGTGACTGCAACTTGTGTACGTGTGCCAGTTCAAGATAGCCATAGTGTTGAAATGGATGTTACTTTAAAACAAGATACTACCGTTGAAGCAATTCAAGAATTATTCGATAAAGATGATCGTGTTGTTCTTGTAGATAATCCTGCTAAAAATGAATACCCTTTAGCAATTCACTCAACAGGTAAAGACGACGTGTTTGTTGGTCGTATTCGTCGAGATGACACATTAGACAATACTTTCCACGTATGGTGTACATCAGACAACCTACTTAAAGGTGCAGCATTGAATGCCGTTCAAGTTTTAGAACAAGTTTTAAAATTGAAAGGAGTTCTTTAATATGACACACATGTTTGAAGGTGTAGGCGTCGCATTAACAACGCCATTTGTAAATAATGAAGTAGATTATGATGCATTAAGACGACACGTTACATTCTTATTAGAAAATAATGCACAAGCGATTATTGTAAATGGAACTACAGCTGAAAGCCCTACACTAAACGATGAAGAGAAAGAACATGTTTTAGAAACAGTTGTGAATTTAGTTAACAAACAGGTTCCTGTGATTGCAGGTACAGGTACAAATAATACTGAAAAATCTATTCAAGCGTCTGTACGTGCACGTCAACTTGGTGCAGATGCAGTGATGCTAATTACACCTTATTACAATAAAACAAATCAACGTGGTTTAGTTCAACACTTTGAAACAATTGCGAATGCAGTTGAATTACCTGTTGTCTTATATAATGTACCTTCACGTACGAATATGACGATTGAACCAGAAACAGTTGAAACGTTAAGTCAAAATAAATATATTGTAGCGCTTAAAGATGCGACAAATGATTTGGATTATTTTGAAGAAGTTAAAAAACGTGTGAATCAAGATGAATTTGCCATTTATAGTGGTAATGACGACAATGTGGTTGATTTTTATCAACGTGGTGGTAATGGCGTGATTTCAGTTATTGCTAACGTCATTCCAAAAGCATTTCAACACTTATATGATGCTAAACAAGATGGGGACACATTGGCAAAGGCATTTGAACCGATTGGCCAATTATTAGACGCGTTATCAGTTGATGTTAATCCTATTTCAATTAAAGCATTAACGGCTTATGAAGGATTTGGAAGCTATGAATTACGTTTGCCTCTTGTACCACTTGAGGATAATGATCGTCAAACATTAGAGCAAGCTTACGAAACATTTAAAGCAGGTGAAAAATAATGAAGATCTTATTAATTGGCTATGGAGCTATGAACCAGCGTGTTGCTAGATTAGCTGAAGAAAAAGGCCACGAAATTGTCGGTGTTATTGAACCGATGAATAGTGATTCATCACCATACCAACAATTTGAACGTATTGCAGATGCTAAAGAAGCAGATGTAGCAATTGATTTTTCTAATCCTAATTTATTATTACCCCTATTAGATGAATCATTTGAATTGCCATTAGTCGTTGCGACTACTGGTGAAAAAGAGAAAATCACTCAAAAATTAGAAGCATTAGGTAAAAAGATGCCAGTATTTTTCAGTGCAAATATGAGTTATGGTGTTCATGCACTTACTAAAATTTTAGAAGCTGCAGTTCCCCTATTACAAGATTTTGATATTGAACTGACAGAAGCACATCATAATAAGAAAGTTGATGCGCCTAGTGGTACATTAGTGAAGTTATATGATGTTATAGAAGGATTACGTGATAAAACAACTCCAGTATATGATCGCCATGATAAAACTGAGAAACGTACACCAGACGAAATTGGCATCCATACAGTTCGTGGCGGTACGATTGTTGGAGAACATGATGTGTTATTTGCTGGCACAGATGAAACAATTACGATTTCACATAAAGCACAATCTAAAGACATTTTCGCGAATGGTGCAATTGGTGCAGCTGAAAAATTAATCAATAAAGAAAACGGTTTTTATACATTTGATAATTTATAAAATATAACTAAAGGAGCAAAATTATGGTACAACATTTATCAGCACAAGAAATTATTCAATATATTAGTGATGCAAAAAAATCAACGCCTTTAAAAGTTTATGTCAATGGTACATTTGATGGCGTCAACTTCCCCGAATCATTTAAAGTATTTGGTTCAGATCATTCTAAAGTGATCTTTTGTGAAGCGGATGATTGGAAACCATTTTATGAGTCGTATCAAGACAAATTTGAGGATATTGAAATTGAAATGGATCGTCGTAATTCAGCCATCCCATTAAAAGATTTAACAAATACGAATGCACGTATTGAACCAGGTGCTTTCATTCGTGAACAAGCTGTAATCGAAGATGGTGCTGTAGTCATGATGGGTGCAACAATTAACATTGGTGCAGTTGTTGGTGAAGGTACAATGGTAGATATGAATGCTACTCTAGGCGGTCGTGCGACAACTGGTAAAAATGTACATGTTGGTGCAGGATCAGTATTAGCTGGTGTCATCGAGCCACCTAGTGCGTCACCTGTTGTCATTGAAGATAATGTGTTAATTGGTGCAAATGCAGTTATTTTAGAAGGTGTTCGAGTTGGTGAAGGTGCGATTGTAGCAGCTGGCGCTATTGTGACGCAAGATGTACCTGCAGGAGCAGTTGTTGCCGGAACACCTGCTAAAGTGATCAAGCAAACGTCTGAAGTCGAAGATTCTAAACGTGAAATTGTATCAGCATTACGCAAATTAAATGATTAATTTATTATAATAATATGGCAGTTGAAACAAAGGAGTGGCCTATGGTTTGAACTTGAACGTGAGTGTGTTTAACGCCCTACCGTTCAAATGATCACATTGCCTCTCCTCATTGTTTCGACTTTTTATTATCATGATATTTAATAGTATATATTTTGGGATTTTTATGGTGAAAGGAATGATAATGATGAATGAATTAGAATTTGTAACAACACACCGTCGACATTTACATCAGCATCCTGAATTAAGTTTACATGAATATGAAACTACTCTGTACATTACTGATTTCTTAACAGAATTAGGCGTACCATTTGAACGTCCATTGGAAACAGGTGCGATTGCATATCTTGAAGGTAATAGTCAGCATACTATCGCTTATAGAGCAGATATAGATGCATTACCCATTTTTGAAGAAAATGATGTAGAGTTTCGTAGCCAAAATGATAACGTGATGCATGCATGTGGCCATGATGGTCATACGACGGCACTGATGTTATTTGTTAAGCGTTGTAAAGCAATGGCAGATAAAGGTACTCTCCCTCACAATATTGTATTTATATTCCAACCTGCAGAAGAAACAGGTGGTGGTGCACATCGTCTTATAAAAGCCAAGGCTTTTGATAATTACCCTATTGAAGCTGTATTTGGTATTCACGTTAATCCTTTTTCTGATGAAGGCACAGTTGTCATTCGAGACGAAGAAATTACGGCAAGTGCGACAGAATACCGATTCTATTTAACAGGACTATCTAGTCACGTTGCTGATAAAGAGCAAGGTCATTCATGTGGCGAAGCCTTACAACACGTCTTAACACAAGTGGGTCAAATACAACAATTTCATTTGAATGGATTAAAACGAAATATAGTACATATGGGTCATTTTGAAGCTGGTGAAGCTATCAATACAGTACCAAGTAATGGCTATTTAGAAGGAACAATTCGTACATATGATGTCGATGATTTAACTATTGTAAAAAATCAAATGCAAAAAATTGCTGAAAGTGTATCATTATTATTTAATGTGACGTGTGAAGTAAAATTTGAGGAAGGCTATCCACCTACAATGAATAGTCCGAAATTACGCGAACCTGTTGAACAGGCACTTAAAAATGCAAATCTAGAAGTCATCGACAAACCAACACCATTCTTATTTGGTGAAGACTTTAGTTTCTATGGTCAATTATTAGCACCTGCTTACTTCGTCTTCGTTGGAACTCGCAATAAAGATAAAGGTTATGTGACAGGATTACATACGTCTCATTTAAATTTTGATGAAAAGGTATTAATAGACGTAGCCAATTATTATGAACAACTACTATTAAATTATAAAGAGGTGTAAGCATTGACAGCAATTTGGTCAGTCGATACAGAAGCATTTTATAACAATGCTAAGAAAGTGAAAAATCAACAACCCATTATGGCCGTTGTTAAAAATAACGCTTACCACTATGGCTTAGAATTTGCGGTAAAGCAATTTTTACGTGCAGGTATCAATACATTTAGTACGACGTCACTTAAAGAAGCAGTTCGTGTACGTGAATTAGCACCAGATGCAACGGTGTTTCTTATGAATGCGGTATATGATTTTGATACTGTACGTGATTATCATATTCATATGACCTTACCTTCTTTAAATTATTATTACGAGCATAAAGAAGATTTACGAGATATTCATGTGCACTTAGAGTTTGAAAATTTACTGCATCGTTCTGGATTTAAAACACTAGAAGAGATTCAAGAGGTATTACAAGATCATCAACATAATAAGAACCCTAAACGCATGATTATTTCTGGTTTATGGACACATTTTGGTTATGCTGATGAATTTGGTGTAACTGAATATGATGTAGAACGTTCAGCATGGTTGAATGTTTTACATACATTATTAAATGAAGGATATCAATTCGACTATATACATTCTCAAAATAGTGCAAGCTATTATCGAGAAGGACAAGTCGTTCTCCCCCACCATACACATGCTAGAGTGGGTATTGCTTTATATGGTTCACGTCCATATAGTGGATTGAATGAAGCAGCCATTCAACAAGCATTGACTGTAAAAGCGAATGTCATACAAATTAGAGAAGTTCAAAATGGTGACTATTGTGGCTATAGTTGGGCATTTGAAACACAACATGACAATACTAAGCTTGCTGTGGTAGATGTTGGTTATGGTGACGGTATATTAAGAGCAAGAGCACAACATGAAGCATTGATAAACGGTAAGCGCTACCCTATTCGTGCCCTAATGATGAGCCATATGTTTGTAGAAGTTGATGAACACGTACATGCACAAGATCAAGTTGTATTATATAATGAAAGTATGCGCATTGATGAATATACCTTTAAGGGTGTGGGAGCAAATTCAGAACAACTGAGCGCTATGAATCACGATTCTCTTATAAAGGAGTACAGATAAAGATGACAGTAGAATATAACGAATACGGCGAATTAACAATGGGAGGTACAAGTCTTAAAACAGTTGCACAAAGTTTTGGTACCCCAACGATTGTTTATGATGAAGAACAAATACGAAATCAAATGCGTCGTTATCATAAAGCATTTCAACAAAGTGGATTAAAATATAATATTTCATATGCTTCTAAAGCATTTACTTGTATACAGATGGTTAAATTAGTCCAAGAGGAAGATTTACAACTCGATGTTGTATCTGAAGGAGAATTGTATACTGCATTAGAAGCTGGCTTTGATCCAAGTCGTATACACTTCCATGGTAATAATAAAACGAAGCATGAAATTAAATACGCTTTAGAAAATCATATTGGATATTTTGTCATAGATTCTTTAGAAGAAATCGATTTAATTGATCGATATGCAAGTGAAACAGTACAAGTAGTTTTAAGAGTTAACCCAGGTGTTGAAGCACATACACATGAATTTATCCAAACAGGACAAGAGGATAGTAAATTTGGCTTATCGATACGCTATGGCTTAGCTAATGAAGCAATTGATAAAATCAAACAAACTAACCATCTTCATTTAAAAGGTGTACATATTCATATTGGCTCACAAATTGAAGGAACAGAAGCATTTATTGAAACTGCAAAAATAGTTATGAATTGGTTAAATGATCAACAAATTCATGTTGATTTACTTAATCTTGGTGGTGGTTTTGGTATTAAATATGTTGAGGGAGATGTAAGCTTCCCTATTGAAAGCGGCATTGCTGAAATCACTGATGCAATCAAAAATGAAGCACAACAGTTAAATATGGAAACACCTGAAATAGGTATTGAACCCGGTCGTTCTATCGTTGGCGAAGCTGGAATAACATTGTATGAAGTGGGGACGATTAAAGAGATACCAGAAATTAATAAATACGTATCTATAGATGGTGGTATGAGTGATCATATTAGAACAGCACTTTATGATGCTAAGTATCAAGCTTTATTAGTAAATCGCCAAGAAGAAGCGGATGATACAGTTACTATTGCGGGTAAATTATGTGAGTCTGGTGATATTATCATTAAGAATGCAAAATTACCAAGTTCTGTACAACGTGGTGATTATTTAGCAATATTATCAACAGGTGCATATCATTATTCAATGGCATCTAATTATAATCAAATGCAAAAACCTTCAGTGTTCTTTATCAAAGATGGAAAAGCTCGTGAAGTGATTAAACGTCAATCATTAAGACAACTAATTATTAACGATACTAAATAATAAAAGTTAATCTCGTATGGTATTTTATAAGGCTACAACAATTAGTTTAATGGAACTCGTTGTTATAGCCATTTTTTTAATCTTGAGAGTTCATCTCTCTAAATGATGCTTTAGTATTTAAACATAAATAAAATGTGACTTAACACTGAGAGTGAAAAGTCACGTTTTTAATGATAGTCTAAAAAGTATCCTATATCATCACATAGCACATTGAATGAATCGCATAAAAAAACACCTTACATCTTGGTAAGGTGTTAGTTAATAAAGTCAATTAATTACAATCTATTTATTATAGTTTTACAACGTTCGCAGCTTGTGGTCCGCGGTCGCCTTCAACTACTTCAAATTCAACTGATTGACCTTCTTCTAATGATTTGTAACCATCTTGGTTAATTGCTGAGAAATGTACGAATACGTCGTTTTCTCCTTCAACTTCGATGAAGCCGAATCCTTTTTCAGCGTTAAACCATTTAACTGTACCTTGTTTCATAATCTGAAACCTCCAAGACTAAAATTCATTCAATATGCGTTATTCGCATATTACAAAAAATACATGACCTAATTACTCATAACGATAATAGCAAATATTTTTTGCAATATGGAATAAAACTATTGCTTACTTGATATTATAATTTAAATAATGCAAAATTGCAATACAATTATAGGAAATTATCATTTAAACTATTTTTGGAAGATTATAATAAACTTCATTATTTTTTAAAACAATAAAACTATAAATTATTTGTAAATCCTCATCACAATCTTCACAGAAATTTAAATCACAATTATTGTAAAATGCGTACATATTATATTTCCCCATTACGCAATTGTCGTAATATGCGTTACAATCTTTGATTAATTTACAGTATGCATCTAACATGTCTTCATATGTAGAAAACTCGGATTGTTTAACAATCTTCTCTGGCCAATCTTCAAACAACCACCAACCTTCATAGTCAGCTCTAATTTTTGCAACCGTCCACATATGTATCCCCTTCTTTTTAAAATTCTATATTGATAATTTTAACTGGTTGTATATCAAAATCAAGTTAGAAGACTCATACTTTTGACTGATAGACGATATAGCAAATATTAGTTTTTTTACGTCTTTATCCTTATAATAGTGATATGAGGTGATAATAATGGAACGTAAACATATACAAGTATTTGGCACAGTACAAGGTGTCGGCTTTAGATATTATACGCAGAGACTAGGCAATCAACATCACGTCGTAGGTACAGTGCAAAATGTTGAAGATTATGTTGATATATATGCTCAAGGAGAAAAAGACAATTTAGAATCATTTATAAATAGTGTTATTGAAGGTGCTTCTCCTGCCTCACATGTAACTAACTATCAGATAGAAGACTTAGATTTAGACGAATCATTAACTGATTTTAAAACAATTTAAATCAATACTAAAAAGGAAGATGGCAGTTGAGATATAATATTTCAAGAGTTTTGGGGACCATGGTAGGCATACCGGTAGCGATGATTGCTTGGATGGTAAGTATCTTTGGATTTGATTTGTCTTTTATTATAGACGGATTCATCGGTTTGGGAGGATTTGTCGTGTCTTACTTCCCTACTCAGCGCTTGACTTCACGTAAATATCTAAATGAAATAGGATTAACTCGAAGAGAATATCGATATGTTAGAAGTCAATTAAACCAAGCCCAATCTAAAATACGTTTGATTTTCAAATCATTTATCAATATTCGTTCTATTAAAGATTTTAGACAGGTTAACGACATTTATAGAATCTCTCGCTCGATTTATATGAGTGTAAGACAACGTCCAGGAATGTTTTTTAAAGTAGAAGGATTCTTTTATTCGCATATTGATAATGCCTTGAATTTAGTAGATTCATATACGAGATTAACTAAAATGCCTAGAAAGTCTCCCGAAGAAAAGCAGAAATTAGAACAAACACGAATTACGTTAGACGAAGTCAAACGTACGTTAGTAGCAGATTTAAAACAACTCAATGAAGACGATTATGAACGATTAGATGTAGAAATGGAATTAAATAAATTAGAACAACAACGTCGAAAAAAATAATATAGATAAGGAGAGTAAATGGATATGGCAAATGAACATGAACGTACCCCATCACACCCTCTTGATCAATATATCAATCAACAATCTGAGCAACCGAATATGGTTGTTGAAGATTTTGAACATCAATTTACTGAAGCTGATCAAAAAAGGATTAATGAAATTAGTGAACAAATAAAACCACTTGATCACGATGGCTTATTATCTTTTGGTACCAACTTGCAACAAAATATGTCACAGTTTTCACATCAAATGTTGGATGATGTTCAATCGAAAGATATTGGACCTATTGGAGACTCATTAAACCAATTGATGAGTAAATTAAAATCTGTGAACCCTAATGATTTAGATCCTAATAAACAATCTAGGATAAAACGTATCTTTAGAAGAACCAAAGCTTCTATTAATGAGGTATTCTCTAGAATGCAATCAGTGAGTTCGCAGATTGATCGAATTACCATTCAATTGGAAAAACATAAAGGTAACTTAACGAAAGATATTGATTTATTAGATGGGTTATATGATCAAAATAAGCGATATTTTGATGATGTGACACTTTATATTGCAGCAGCACAACGTAAAAAGCAAGATATACAACAACATATCATTCCTGATTTACAGAAGAAAGCTGAAACAACAGGTAATCAAATGGATATTCAAGCAGTCGCAGACATGGAGCAATTTGTGGATCGATTAGAAAAGAGAATCTATGATTTACAACTTTCAAGACAAATTGCTATTCAAACTGCACCACAAATACGAATGATTCAAAATGTAAATCAGGCATTAGCTGAAAAAATTCAAAGTTCAATTCTAACAAGTATTCCATTATGGAAGAACCAAATGGCTATTGCGTTGACATTGATGCGACAACGTAATGCAGTATCAGCACAACGTGCAGTCACAGATACAACGAATGATTTATTAACTCAAAACGCATCAATGTTGAAACAAAATGCAATTGAAACGGCAACAGAAAATGAACGTGGTGTCGTCGATATTGAAACATTGAAACAAACACAAAGTGATATTATTGATACGATAGAACAAACATTACAAATTCAACATGAAGGTCGTCAAAAACGACAAGCTGCTGAAAAAGAATTATCTGGTCTTGAAAATGACTTGAAGCAACATTTATTATCAATGCGAAAAGAATCTTAAAAAAGCTTCCCTATTTACTTTAGGGAAGCTTTTTATCTATTCTTTTTGATAAACGATAGGTTGTTGTTTGATAAATATACCAATAATGTATGCGATGATGGTAGTAATGACCGCAATTGGGAACCATTCTAATGAATAATCTTTTAGCCATAGATGATCCATGAAGCTCAGTTGTAACCATCCTTGTGTATGAATCACACTCAAGATAGATACAATAGCAACAACTATAACAGTGATTTGTTGTGTAATAGGTTTTGTCGGAATAAATCTTGCTATCAATATGAGTAACACAACTGTGATTGCCACAGGATAGATGACGCTAAGTACGGGTTGTGACATTGTAATCACAGCATTTAGACCTTGATTCGCAATAATAAAACTAATAATAGTAAAGATAATGACAAATGTTTTATACGAAATTTTAGGAATAATTCTGTGGAAATACTCACTTACAGCAACTATTAAACCACATGCAGTTGTTAGACAAGCTAATGCTACAATGATACCTAATAAATACTTACCGAAAGTTCCGAAGCTTGTAGATGCCATTGTCGTTAATAAAAATGTACCTACATTTTGATCTTTAGCAGCAAGTGATTTTAACTTGGCATCTGAAATATCAATGTGATTGCCGATAAATCCTAAAGAAATATAGATAAAGATTAACGCGACAGCAGCGATTAAACCTGCCATTAAGGTTTGCTTAAATATCTTATCAGCATGATTGACACCTGTTGCCTTAATCGCATTCACTACAATCATTGAAAATGCAATAGCAGCAATAGCATCCATTGTTAAGTAACCTTGTGTAAACCCTTGAGAAAAACTACCAATATTACTGTTAAAAAGTTCTGTATTACCATGACTTGATGTATGGCCACTAAAATCGATAAACCCTTTAACAATCATTGCTAAAATAGTAATCAGTAATAGTGGCGTAAGTAATGAACCGATACGATCGACCATTTTATTTGGATTAATACATAAATATAATACGATAATAAAATAAATAAGTGTAAATATAAATAGAGCTAAATTGCCATTCGTATGTGCTATCGGTGTGACAGTCATTTCAAATGATGTTGAAGCTGTACGAGGTATAGCAAATAATGGTCCTATAGTTAAATAAATCACTATTAAAAATATTATCGAAAAAACTGGTGATATTTTATTAAATGCACCAATATAACCTTGTTTATCAAGTGCACCAACGACAACGCCAAGTAAAGGCAATCCTATACCAGTTAGTGCAAATGCGAGAATCGCAGGCCAGAAAAAGTGTCCACTATCTAAACCTAAGTTCGTTGGAAAGATTAAATTACCTGCACCAAAGAACATGGCAAAAAGTGTGAACCCTACAATCCATGTATTCTTGTTCATAATGCTGCTCCTTTGTCCTTAAATATGCAACATTAAACATTCTAGCATAGATATAATTCATAAGTCTATATAATTTCAGAAAATTTAAAAACTTAGTTGATTTAAATTTAGCAAATAGACATATTTTTAAAAAGATTTAAGTAATAGTTTTTTCAATAATGGTGATAGCAAGCTTGGTAAATGTTCAACACCTTCAACAAATATAGAATACTGACCATAAATATTATGAATCGTCTGTTCAATATCTTCGGTAATTGGATCTTGATTCAAGAATACATTAAAGACTTCTATACCAAACTTACGGGCATTTTCAACAGCTTCATACGTATCTATGATGCCATCTTGACTATAATTATATGCAGAAGGTTCCCCATCAGAAAACACAATGAGAAATCTCTGATGATGACTGCGACGAATTAATCTATCACTCGCAATTCGAATGGCAACCCCATCGCGATTATCATCTTGTGGTTCTAAAGCCATGATACGCGGTCCATCTTTTTTCAATGTTGAATAGTCGTAATGGATAATCTCATCTATAATATTAGGTTGCTTCGTTTCATCTGAATCAAAGGCATCTTCGTTAAAGGCCAATATTTCATGTTTGACGTTCAATTCTTTTAACGTCTCGTGGAAGAGTACGACACCTTTAATCGTTTCATCCATTTTGTCATGCATGCTTGCTGAAGCATCGATTAATAATGTAAATGTAGCATCAAATGATTGGCTTAAATCTTGTTTTTTATAGAACAATTTATATTGATCATCTATAAACCAATTGATTAAATTCTTCTGTAGTCGACCTTTAGTGAGATTATGTCTCTCATCTTGATGTTCGCGTTCGATCGTCTTTTTAATAATTTGGATTAAATCCTTAATTTCAAATTGCACATCATTTTTAACATCTTCATAAGCTTGGATGTATTCAGGTAAAATATCAGGGACTTTCCATTTAATATCAACATTTTGGTTAATGCCTTCTAATGCAAAGGCGCTATTTTGTCCAATAAAACCGCCTTCTTCACGATCTAGCGTGTTTTGTGACCCCTTACCTTTTTTAGTCATCATATCGGTCATATCATCGGATGAATCCCCTTCTCTAGCTGTATCATTGTCAGCCATCACTTCACTATTTTCACCCTCATGTAGTTCCATTTCGAGATAAGCGCCACCTTCAGAAGAACTATCAGCAGCTTTGGTTTCTGCTTCAGCTGTCACTGCATCATTTTCCTCTTGCGACTGATCTTTACCATCTGTATTAGCAGCATCTGTTCGTTTTAGATCTTCAAACAAGTCTTGTTGAATATTTTCATATAGATTTTTAGGAATATAGTAATATTCATTTAACATATCTTCTTTTAATAAATCATCTACTTGATATAATATGCGTTCAGCTAAATACATATTGTCTTCAGAACTTTGATTCTGAAAGAAGTTAGGCAAATATTGATACATATTAACTAAAACGTCATCAAATTTTGGATGGATGGATGGTATGTCATAGAAGTTTTGTTCAATAAAAGCATGCTCTAAATATAAAAATAATAAATCAGTATATAGTGTTTTAGTTTTATAAACATTAATTTGTGATTCAGTAAATGTAAGTCTTGTATTTAAACGTAAATCTATATATTTTATTGTGCTTGGACGTTGTAATTTAATCTCATTGAATATACGTATATCTTCTAATAGTTTGAAAAGTTGATGGAAAAATTTAGGGTGTTTAAATTCATTATTATGCAACACCTCATTAACGATATCTACATCCATCATTTGATAGCCATAGGCCGCTAACATAACATCTGTTTTGAGACCAGCAGCTTCAACTGCTTTTGGACGGTGAGACCAGAACCAACTTGTAATTAGTGTATTACTGAATGGATTATAATAAGGGAATTTTTGAATTTTAACTTGTGTTTGTTCGTTTTTTAATAGTAAACGAGCTAAGTCTTGTAACATCATTACTTGTTTAGCATCTAACTGTTCGTCGTTAAATTTAATGAAACGGTCGCTCATGATTATCCCTCTCTAAAAGTTAAGTTCTATTGCATTAATAATGGCTTGCTGTTCTCGTTCATCCTCAAGTTTATCTATAATTGTACGTTTAATGGCACGTTCGATTGGCATAACTGTTGCTAAGTCACTTAAATCAATGAGTGCACGTATACTTGCAGCTTCCTCTGAAATTTGCCCTTGTTTGGTCATTGTACGTAAATCTTCGTTGAATTTAATGATTTTTTGGATAGTTGTATCATCTTGTAAACGACTTTGTTCTTTAATAACATGACTTAAAATATCGCCGTCGATATAATCCACTTGAATCACAACAAATCTGTTTTTAAGTGCTTCGTTCATTGGTAGCGTACCTACATAGCCTTCATTGATTGCGGCAATCACGTTAAAGCCAGGTTTTGCTTGAATGACTTCTCCAGTAAATGGATTAGTTATACGTCTGCGGTAATCTAACACACCATTTAAGATAGGCAATGTTTCCGGTTTAGCCATATTGATTTCATCAATATATAAAATATGTCCTTCTTTCATAGCTTTAATAACGGGCCCATCGATAAATACAATTTCTTGATGCCCTTGTTCATTTGTCTTAATCGTTTTAAATCCTAGTAGACTCTCTGCGTCTAAATCTACTGAACAGTTAACTTGATACATAGGCGTATTTACCACTTCACTTAATGTTTCTGCCAGTTTCGTTTTACCGGAACCTGTTGGACCTTTTAATAAAATATTTTTATTTAAATCAAATAATGCTTTTGCATCATTAAAAACTGAAACGTCCGCATTTTTATATTGTGCTTGTACCATGATTAATATGCTCCTTTTTTATCAATATGAAAAAAGACTAAGACATGTGGGTTTGGATTTCCAATTGTCTTAGTCTTGTTGACTGTTATCTTTATATACTTGTTTGATAGTCTAAACTGATTGCAACGATTTTAAACTTCTTTAAAGTATGTTTTGTAATAGCCACCCACTAAACCTGAATTATCGATGATTTGATAATATTCTTCAGTTTCATTAATGACATCATATTGTTTACCAACAGTTAGCATATCAGATACAGTGAACTTCTTCGCATCTGTATTTGTAACTTCTACTTTTTTAATTGGTGTACGCTCTTTCCATGTTTCGTGTAACATCTTTAATTCCCTACCTCTATAGTTATTTTTATAAGTTTATTTTTCCAGTGTATAAATGAATGAAATACCACTTTTTTCAGTAATACGTAATGAATCAGAATCATCTTGTTCTAACGTTTGATAAGGTATACCTATGTCATCTAACGTTTGTTTAGCGTTTTCAAATTCCGACTTATTTTGAGTGGAAAATTCTATTTGTTCAACCATACCTACATCTTCATTATTGATTTCTGTCTCTGCTTCATATAGATGCAATTCACCACCAAGACCACCTTCTCCAATTTTAAATACTTGGATGGCTTGTGTTGAATCTTCAGATGGATGATATTCTGCAAATATATTTAATCCAAATACATTTGTAAGGATAGATGCTGTGATAGGCAATTCATTCACCTTAAGAATCACAGGGCCTAAGCCTTGAATTTGATGTAGCGGATTGACAGTACTTTCAAATGATGGCATGCCTAGTGGAACGCCTGTATTATGTTCGTTTGAATAGATATCAAATAATTGTTGATTATGATCCTTGAAGTTAAAGTGCTTATTACCATTGAGTTCAGTAATTGAGCTATAAGACATTTGATGATTTGTGAAAATAGATTGATATTCATCTAGACCAGAATCTGATGGAGTTCTTAAACCAACGCTATCGATATGTAAGTTTTGATAATTGCTTTTAGGTACTTCAACAAAATGTATACGAGTACCTGGGCTTAAATTAGCATCACCAAATCTTAAAGCATTTTCACCCTTTTTAGATGAATTAAAACCTAATATATTTTCAAATAAATCTTTAGTTTTAGATAGGTCACTAGTACCTAACGTGACACTTCTAAGTCCGCTCATTTACTGACACCCCTAATCATTTATCGTTACATTATTATTATAACGTATTTTTACGATGATTTATATGATGAACTATTACGATGATGGATCATATGAATGGATAAAAGTTTAAATTGTATTGTGAAAAGTTTGGTTGTAATTAATTTTTCAAAATTAAGTTAAAATTCATTTTGGTATTGTTGTCAAAGTGTATTAAAATATAATTATAGAGATAAAGTAAGGAGGCATACACATGTCTACGATGTGGATAGTATTTGCAATTACTGTTTTAATCGCTGCTTATTCAGGTATACAAGTTTTTACGAATTTACAGAATAAGCAAAAGCCTAATTTTAAATATTTCTTAATTGCATTTATTGTATTTATTATTTTAGCAATTATAGAGATTATCGTCTTATACTAAAAGTTACCCTATAGTTTTAAATGTTAAAACATAGAAATAGCCAGTAAATGATGTTTATATTGACCCATTTACTGGCTTTTTTAGACTATTTAAGCAAGTGTTTATAAATATTCTGATTTAGAAAATAAATAATACAACCCGATTATAAAAATAATGATATAACTCATAAACCATCATTTTATCAAAATTATATTCAACGTTAGTCGTTTGAATTAAGATTCTAATAATAAATCTTCAGGATTTTCAATTAGGTCTTTGATTGTTTTTAAGAATCCTACTGCTTCTTTACCATCAATAATTCTGTGGTCATAGCTTAATGCGATGTACATCATTGGACGATTTTCAATAGTATCTTTGTCAATTGCAATTGGACGAGTGATGATAGAGTGCATACCTAAGATAGCAGCTTGACTACCATTGATAATTGGTGTACTCATCATTGAACCGAAGATACCACCATTTGTAATTGTGAATGAACCGTTAACCATGTCATCTAAGCCTAATTTTTTGTCACGAGCTTTGACAGCTAGATTAGCGATTTCTTGTTCGATTTCAGCAAAGTTTTTCTTATCGCAATCTCTTACGAATGGTACTAATAAACCATCGTCAGTAGATACAGCAATACCGATATCATAGTATTGTTTAGTAATCATGTCTTCGCCATCAATTTCAGCATTGACTTCTGGATATTTTTTAAGTGCAGCAACTGCAGCTTTAGTGAAGAATGACATGAAACCTAATTTAGTACCATCATGATCTTTGATGAATTGTTCTTTTTTACGTTTACGTAAATCCATAACGTTTGTCATATCAACTTCATTGAAAGTTGTTAACATAGCTGTATTATTAGATACTTCTAATAATTTTTTAGCAGCAGTTTTCTTTCTACGTGACATTTTTTCACGAATAACTGGTTTAGATGGTTTGTCACTAGATTTTTTAGCTTCATTACCAGAAGGTTTGTTGTCATTTTGTGATGATTGTTTAGCTTGATTTTGACTGTTGTTTACATCTTCTTTTCTAACAACATCATTTGATTTTCCAGCAACTTCACTTAAGTCAACGCCGTTAGCGCGAGCATGGCGACGAGCTGAAGGTGTTGCTTTCACACGTTGGTTATTAGCTGAATCATCTTGAGATTGATCTGATGATTGAGTATCGTTTGATGGTTGAGAAGTTTCTTTAGATTGTTGATCATCTTTATTAGTTTCATCATTACTTTGTGGAGTTTGATTATCTGATGAACCACTTGATGCATTACCACTGCCTTCACCAACAACTGCGATAGCTTGACCTACTTCAACTGTATCGCCTTCATTAGCAAGTTGTTCTGATAAAACACCTGCTTCTTCTGATACAACTTCTACGTTAACTTTATCTGTTTCTAATTCAAGAATAGCTTCGCCTTTATCTACGCTATCTCCAACATTTTTTAACCACTCTGCAATGGTACCTTCTGTAATTGATTCTGCTAATTCTGGAACTTTAACCTCTGGCATTTTGAATTTCCCCCTATTTATTTAGTAATGCTACTTTCAATAATATTATTTTGAACAAGTTTATGAATTTCTCCATCACCTTCAGCTGGTGCTGCCCTTTGGATTCTTCCATGGTAACTTAAATCGTATTTATCACCAACTAGTGCTCTTAGGTAAGGATAAACGAATAACCATGCACCTTGGTTTTTAGGTTCTTCTTGAACCCATGATACTGATTCAAGATTTGGTAGTTGATCGAAAATTTCTTGGATTTCCTCTTCAGGGAATGGATATAATCTTTCAACTGCTACAAGTAATACAGATTCGTCAGGATTTTTAGCTAAATATTCTTTTAAGTCAATGAATACTTTACCTGAAGCTAATATTACTTTTTTAACTTTATCAGCTTCATAATCTTCAGCAATGATTGGTTTGAAACCACCAGAAGTAAACTCATCAATTGGCTTAGCAACTGTTTTGTTACGTAATAAACTTTTTGGTGACATAACAATTAATGGTCTCATTTCTTGAGTATCTAAGCTTGCTGCTTGAGCACGTAGTAAGTGGAAGTAGTTACTTGCACTTGATAAGTTCACTACAGTGCTATTGTTTTCTGCTGCAAGTTGTAAGAATCTTTCAAGACGTGCTGATGAATGTTCTGGACCTTGCCCTTCAAATGAATGAGGTAAGAATAATGTTAAACCTGAACGTTCGCCCCATTTTGCACGTGCACTTGATAAGAAGTTATCAAACATCATCTGTGCCATATTTGAGAAGTCCCCATATTGTGCTTCCCAAATATTGAAACTTCCTTTATTTTCAACATTGTAACCATATTCAAAACCAACAACAGCTGCTTCTGATAATGGTGAGTTATGAATATCGAATGATGCTTTTTGGTCTGGTACATGATGTAATGGTGTGAATGTGTCGCCATTTTCTTCATCATGTAATACTGCGTGACGATGACTGAATGTACCACGTTCACTGTCTTGACCAGTTAAACGAATAGACGTACCATCTTGTAAAATTGTTGCGAAAGCAAGTTGTTCCGCTTGTGCCCAATCTACTAAGCCATCTTCTTTTTCAAATGGTTCTTTACGTTTTTCAAGTACTTTATTTAATTTTTTCAGTACATTGAACCCTTCAGGATAAGTTAACATCGCGTCATTGATTTCTTTTAAGTGATCAAATGAGAATTCCTTATCATCACTTTTAAGTGGTTGTTGTAAGGATTCTGGTTTTTCCATATCTGGATTGTCCATTTTATCTGATTTATCAATCTTATCATGTGCTGCACGCATTTCTTTTTGAACACTATCAATGACTTGATTCATTTCATCTTCACTGATAATGCCTTCATCTACTAACTTTTTACCATAAACCAATTCTACTGAATCATGCTTACGGATATTTTGATATGGTAATGGATTTGTTATTGACGGTTCATCCATTTCGTTATGACCGTAACGTCTATAACCTACTAAGTCGATGACTACATCTTTATGGAATTCTTTACGGAATTCCATAGCGATATCAATGGCTTCGATCGTTGCTTCTACGTCGTCAGCATTAACATGTAAAATCGGAACATCATAACCTTTAGCAACATCTGTTGAGTATGTTGTTGAACGGCCATCTGTTGGTTCAGTTGTGAAACCGATTCGGTTATTTGTAATGATGTGTAAAGAACCACCAGTTGAGTAGCCTTTTAAATCACCTAAGTTCATTGTTTCAAAGTTAATACCTTGACCAGGATATGCAGCATCACCATGTATAATGATTGGCATAGCTTTATGGAAGTCAGTTTGTGGCGCGCCAGCTTGTTGTGTATTATCTTGGGCAGCACGTGTACGACCTTCAACAACGGGCGCTACAATTTCCAAGTGACTTGGGTTGTTTGCTAAAGCGATTCGTTGTTCAATACCGTATGAATCTGTAGTTTTTACGCCACCTAAGTGATACTTCACATCGCCAGTCCAACCAGCAGTTAATTCTAAGCTACCATCTTCTGGCAAGAACTTCATAGGGTCAGTGTGCATGAATTCTGAAATCATCATTTCATATGGTTTCTCTAATACGTGAGTCAGTACATTTAAACGACCACGGTGCGCCATACCGATTTGAATATTTTTGATTCCAGCTTCGCCAGCTAGTGTAATCGTGTGTTGTAGCATTGGTACTAGAGCATCGACACCTTCAATAGAGAATCGTTTTGCACCAACGAAGTTTTTGTGTAAATACTTCTCGAAACCTTCGACATGAGCCAATTTATTAAATAATTCAGTTTTTTGTTTATTATTTAATGTTGCTTTATATGGTGTTTCGATACGACGTTTTAACCATACACGTTCTTTATTGTTATTAATATGCGTATATTCGAACGCAATAGGACCTTTGTATCTTTTTTCCATACGAACAATAGCTTCATATGCATTATCATAAATATCAGTAAAGTGTTCTGATACGATTCCAGCTGAGATATTTTCCAAAGTAGCTTGATCTAAATCGAAATCTTCTATTTCTAATTTAGGAATATTTTTACGCTCTGGAGGATTGACTGGATATATATTTGCTTTTAAATGTCCGTATTGTCTAATGTTATCGATTAATCTCATGACACGTTTAATTGTACTGTCACCAGATTGTGAACCACCCTCATTAGCGGCTGGTTTAGCCTCGATATGAGCTTCCCCTGTTTGAATTGTACTAAATAGGACTTGTAAATCTTCGGGTACTGATGATGGATCTTGTAGGTAATCATCATATAAATCTAGCATTAACCCTAGATTTGCGCCGAAGTTTACAGGTGCCTCTGTAACCTCTCTCTTGTCCTTTGTCATATTACACCCTCCACAAAAATGTTGAAACGCTTACAAGACAATAATAGCATTATTTCAAATTTTGTTAAAGTAGATTTACCTATTATTGTAAAAAAACAGAACCAAGATAAATTTGGTTCTGCATTAATTTCATAATATTAAAATGTTGGTCATAAAGATGTAAACTAAAAGCTTAATTAGGTACACAAAATGTATGATTTACAAAGGGTTTTCGTTCTAATTGATGTCTTTAAAATATGATTTTAAAGGTTGTGTAATGATCAACTTCACTTTCTACTTGAATAAATCCGCCATTTAGTTGAACGATTTTATCAGCAATAGATAGACCTAAACCATTACCACCTTGGCTGCGAGCTCGAGATTTATCTACACGGTAAAAACGGTCAAATATAAATTCTAGGTCTTGCTTTGGAATACCTAAACCGTGGTCAGTAATCTCTATACTAATTTGTTTGTTTTTAAGTTGGGTTTTAATCTGAATTAATTTATTTTCAACATCATATTTCATCGCATTGTCTATAAAGATTAAAATGAGTTGTTCGAATTGATGACGGTTCATATTAAGTTTTAAAGGTTTTTCATCTAGTTCAATATCAAACGTATAGTCTGGGTGTAGTTGTTTAAGAGAATTAACTCTAGATAATATTTCAGAATTGATATCTACGAGTTCTTTTTCAACTTGGCCATTTTTAACATTGTCTTTAGTTAATAATAATAATTCTTCAACTAATTTGGTGATTCTGTTCATTTCTTCTAAAGAAATATTTAGTGATTCTTCTAGCACGGCTGGATCTTTTTTACCCCATCTTTGAATTAAATTCAAATGACCTTGAATAATTTGTAATGGCGTTCTTAATTCATGGGATGCATCTTCTACAAATTGTCGTTGTTGATTAAACGTTTCTTCGATATGGAACATCATCTCATTAAATGTAGCGATGAGATTATCAGTTTCCTCATAGTTTGTCGTCAACTCTAATTTATTTTGGAAACCGTCACGCCGAATTTGATTCATTTTATTAGACATGGTCACAATGGGTTTGGTGATTTGTGATGAGACGATATAACTTACAATGGCAGTGATAAATGTAGCTATTAAGCCGAATGCAATGGCTACAATATATAAAGATTGTACAAGATGTTCATAATTTTCTAATGAATGAATTAATACGCTATATCCATTAAAGTTTTGAGTATGGATACGTTCTGTGATTGCTAAGTAATCAACGCCTTTATATTTAATGATTTTGACTCTTTCTGGGTGAGAAAGGCCTATATTAGAAGGTACAGATGGCAAATTTTCATTAGTTGTTTGAAGTAATTTTTTTCCTTTAGTATTAAAAATAGTCACTTCTTGAAAGTTTTCTAACGAAGCATTTAAATCTAAGGCCGATATTTCATCTAAGGGTTTGGCATGAAATAAATTGATAATATCGTCAGAACTACGTTCAGCTTCGTCTAATTCACTATCATGTAAGGCATCCTTTAAAAAGAAGATGATTACCAGACAGAATAAAACGATAGTGATAAAAGTGATAAATGTGGTGATTAACATCCATTTATATTTGAGTTTCCGTTGTTTCATCATCGAATCACGTACCCTACACCGCGTACTGTTTCAATGACTTTATCTTTACCAAAGGGTTTTAGTTTGTTTCTTAAATAGCGGATATAGACATCTACGACATTCGTTTCAACTTCAGTATTATATCCCCATACATGATTTAAAATTTGTTCACGTTGTAATACGTGATTTTTATTTTCTGCTAACACGTAGAATAAGTCATATTCAGTTTTAGTTAAATCTAATTGAGTGCCATCTACTGTAACCTCAAAAGCTTCTTTATCTATAATGATACCGTTAATATTAATAGTATCTTTTTTAGGTTGACGACGAAGAATGGCTCTAATACGAGCAAGTAATTCTTCGATATCAAATGGTTTAACAATGTAATCATCAGCACCATAATCTAAACCAGCAACTTTATCATAAGTATCACTTTTAGCAGTAATGATGATAATAGGCGTTGTTTGCTGTTGACGAATTTGACGACAAATCTCTAAACCATTTATATTCGGTAACATTAGATCTAAAATAATGAGATCGTAAGTTTTATTCAGTGCTTTGTCTAGACCAGTAGCACCATCATTTTCAATATCGACTTGATAATTTTCATGTGTTAGTTCAAGTTCAATAAATCGAGCTAAGTTTTTTTCATCTTCTACAATTAAAATGTTTGTCATCTTTGCACCTCTTAATATGGTTATGCACAATGTTAAATAAAACTCATTTAACATATGATTGATGTATTTATCTTTAATATATTCATTGATGTTGAATGTAGACATCTGATTTCGAAACTTAGTCATTGATTTCGTGAATGTTGTGAATCTACATGTCAATGATTAATTAGATGACTTAATTCATATGCCTTTGCCTCTTTGTGTATAACCCATTAATTGTATTCTTAACTAAATTTTATCATATTTTCAATCGTTACATGGTCGGTATTGAGAAGTATTTTATTATTATTTCCAGTATTAGAAATAGCTAAAATCGTTGGTAGTTAGTGATCGCAAAATAAGTTTATCATTTTTTATTGTTTCTAATTGACAATGATTCTCATTAGTGTATAATAATAGTTGGAAATGATTATCAATACCAAAAAGAACTTTCCCCCCCCACATATATTTCGTTCTTAAGGATTGGTCATTTTCATATAATCCCCTTTTATATGCCCGTAAAAGACTAACGTTGAAAAACGTTTTAATAAAGCAGTAGACCTTTAGACACTTGAGGTTTACTGCTTTTTTAGTTCCGCTAATGATGACAATTAATGATAAAAGAAAGCACCACATTTCCTTAAGTTGAAATGTGGTGCTTCACTGTCTTATTTTATTTTGCTAATTGCTCATTTAAGATTAGTGTTGATAATACAATACTAAATGCGCCACCAATGATACCTGCAATAATATCAGTTGGATAATGTACACCTAAATACACACGTGATGTTGAAACCATCAAAATGAGTGAAGCTGCTAACCCAATTAAAATGCCTTTTGATAGTCCAGAATCCGTTCTGTTCAAGATATAAATGATACTACCGAAATAAGATGTTGATCCCATTGCGTGTCCACTCGGGAAACTAAAACCAGTAATATCAATTAAGCGCAATAATGTTGGTCGTTCTCTATCAAAGATATTTTTTAAAACGGGGTTTAATATGCTTGATAAACTCATCACGATAATAAAGAATAAAGTTTCAATTCTTAGTCGTTTTAACATTAAATATGCGATAAGCATTAATGATAAACAAACCATAGCCCATACTTCACCTAGTTTGGTAGCACCAAGCATGATTGAAGTTGTAATAAAGCTTTCTGATGCATAAATGAATTCGTAAACTTCATTATCTATCCATTTACCTAAGCGTGATTCATGGAAGAATGCTATGATTCCAAATATCAAAGTAAAAATGATAAGTAATGAAATTCGTTTTAATCGACTCATTACATTGTCCCCCTAATTGTCTAAAGCATCATTGATTATTTTATCGAATAAATCTTCTTTAGTGTAACTTTCTTTATAAGTCTGCATTTGTTTAATGATATCCTCACGATTTGTTTCAATGTGATTCAACTCTTCTAACAATCTTACTTGCGTCAATTCTTCTTCAGGAATGGCTTTACCATAACCTTTAGACTCGAAGTTTTTCGCGTTATCAATTTGGTCGCCACGTGATTGATCAAGACCAAGTGGTATTAATAGCATTGGAATTCGTAACGTAAGAAATTCATAAATAGCATTTGATCCTGCACGACTTACTACTGTATCAGTAATCGCAAGTAAATCTGTTAAATCATCTTTAACAAATTCAAATTGTACGTAGCCTTCTTTTTTAATTGAATCGTCAACTAACCCTTTACCGGTTAAATGTATAACTTGATATTGGTGTAATAAAGCTTCTAGGTTTTCACGAATAGCATCATTTAATTTTTTACTGCCTAAGCTACCACCCATAACAAGTAAAACCTTTTTATCTTGCTTAAATTCAGTTAATTGATAACCACGTTGTTGATCTCCTTGTTTTAAATCTTCACGTACTGTCGCACCCACAAAATCTGCTTTATCTTTTGGTAAATAGTTTAATGTATCTTCAAACGTTGTATAGATTTTCTTAGCGAATTTTAATGCAATTTTATTTGCTAAGCCAGGTGTTAAATCTGATTCGTGAATGATAGTAGGAATCTTTAACGAACGTGCCGCAATGACAACGGGTACAGACACAAAACCACCTTTTGAGAATAGTAAATCTGGCTTTTGTTTTTTCAAAATTTTACGTGCGTCAAGTACCCCTTTTAGAACTTTAAATACGTCTTTCGCATTTTCTAATGATAGGTAGCGGCGTAATTTACCACTCGAAATAGGATAGTATGCAATATTAGGTAATTGTGATTCTATCATTTCTCTTTCTATACCATTTTTAGAACCAATATAAAACGCCTCATGCCCTTTGTCTAATGCAGTAGGAATCAGACTTAGATTGACTGAAACGTGTCCAACCGTTCCGCCTCCAGTAAATGCGATTTTAGTCATAAATATAACCTCTATTCTTATATGTTTTTATAATATGCGTAAAATGGTGCACCACGATCGAATGGATGGTAATCAATTTCGGCTTCGCCCACTTTAGTAAATCCAAACTTTTCAAATAATCCTTGTGCTGGTTTATTAAGCGCAAACGTATCTGTCAAAATGACATGGACACCATGGTCTTCTGTCAAATCAACTGCAAATTGGAATAATTCAGTTGCTGCACCTTTATATGATTGTGAACCAGCTAATCGATGGATTACGTATGCCCCTTTACGATCAATTGGCCATTCTAATTCATCATACCATTCTGACTGATTTTGGTCGATGACAATAAAGCCATAAATTTCATTATCAACATCTAATACATAAAGTGTTTCAGATTCGATATCTTCTTCAAAATGTTCAGTTACAGGGTATTTATCATCCCATTGATTGTTGTTGAATTTCTCCATTATTTCTTTTGCTTCTTCTACTAATATTTCAATTCTAGAAAGATCTTTTTTCGTTGCTAATCTAATCATAATCTAAAACACCTCTTTGTATTTATGTTTATTAGTTAAATACTCTCATCTTTAAATTCACGCTTTTTAATCATTTTAAACTTATTTTAACTTCTTAAGTAGTTGGTCTAAAACAGTATCATTTTTATTTGATTTTTCGACTAATTTTTGAGTGAACTTATCATTTGTTTCTTTATCAAATTCACCGTTAACAGTTAAATCATTGTCTTTTTGGAAGGCTTTAATTGCTGACTCTAAACTTGTATCAAATGATTTAGTTTCATTATCTACTTTGAAACCAAGCGCTGTTAAACCAATTTTCATTGTTTTGACATGTTTATTGTTATCTCCTAACTTATACGTTTTATCATTAGGAATCACGCTTAATGATTGATACTTAGGTGTAGCAATTTCAATATCGGGTTTAATCCCTTTACCGTGAATATAATGACCATCAGGTGTTAACCATTTCATTTCAGTATATTTTAATAATGAGCCATCGTTGAATTCACGTGTCGTTTGTACAATCCCTTTACCAAATGACTTAGAACCATATACTTTAGCTTTATGATAATCTTTGAGGGCGCCAGTAAATACTTCTGAGGCACTTGCTGAACCTTCATTGATTAATATAGATACTTTCATATCTTTGGCTTCTTTTAAAGGATCGTTTTCGGTTTTAAGCTGTTGTTTGTCATCACCTTTTTGAAGTTGAACAACTGTTTTGTCTTTATCGATGAATATATTTGCCATTTTAACTGCTTCGTCTAATAATCCTCCAGGGTTATTTCGTAAATCTAATACGATGTTACGAACGCCTTGTTTATGCGCTTTCTTAATCGCATTTTTCAATTCGCCTGATGTGTTGTTTTGGAATTTATTAATTGTAATAACACCAACATTGTCTTTTTTCTCATATTCAACACTTTTAACATGGATTGTATCACGTTTAATGGCAATATCTTTTTCTACTGAACCGCGTTTAATCGTTAATGTGACTTTGGTACCTTTTTTACCACGTACCATTTTTACAACTTCATCTAATGGTTTATTTTTAATTGATTTGTGATTAACTTCAGTAACCACATCTTTTGGTTTGATGCCAGCTTTTTCTGCTGGAGAACCTTTCATTGGACTCGTAATACTGATTTGATCATTTTTCTTTTGCATTTCTGCTCCGATACCTACGAAATCACCAGACACACCTTCATTGAATGATTTGGTTTGCTCTTTGGTCATATACTCTGAATAAGGATCTTTTAATTCCTTGACCATCCCATCTATTGCCGCTTGAGAAAGTTTATCGGATTTTTCATTTTTATAGTAATCTTTATTTAATGTTTTATAGACATATTCAATTTTATGTAAATTAGCACGTTGTTCCTTATTCAGACCACTCATTTGATGACTGATTAACAATGTAGCTGCAACGGTAATTGCTACAGTAATCAAAATAATGCCAATAATGAGTATAATCAAATGCCATAATTTAAGATGAATTTTCTTTTGAACTTTATCTTTTGTTTTCTGCTGTTTTAAATCTTGTTGATCTTGTTCGATTTGTTCGTCTTTATCATTCGTCACATAATCACTCCCTTAATCTATGGTGACCATTCAAATAGATGTCTTACATTGAAACATCTTTATTACATTATTATTCTAGTATGTTGCATTTTATTTAACTAGCAATTTGATTTCCAAAAAAGGTACTTATAGTATGTATGGATTAATTTAGAAAATCAACTGAAATATCAATGATTAAAGCACATGATAAATTGATTTTAAGATGCAATTTAAAAGTATAAAAGAAAAGAGGTTGAGACAATAAGGTTTAATGCTCTAGAAACCGATTCAATGGTATCTATAAAGCAGGTTTGAAAGATTTGCTATCACGATTCAACAAATATGGTATTATCATATTTGTTTATCATTTTAAGCAATTCAAATCTTAAACGCTTACGTCCCGACCTCTTAAAATGTGTATGCTAAAATTTTAACCATTCAGTGTATTCTTCGTATAAATCATCAAACACAGACATAGATAATGTAAAATCTCCATGCGTTTCTATATAGTCAGACAGAGTATTGAAATCATTCTCATGACGCGGAAATGCTAAATCTTCAAAAATTTGTTCAGCTAAGCGTCCTTTATCATCTTTTCTACCTCTAACTGTCATAGCAAATTGATAAAATGAATAGTTCTTCATTAGTTCATAGTTACATCAATAACTTTTGTTTCGCCTTTAACAACTGCGTTGACATCTTCGAAATGAATTGATGCTGTTTGATCAGAGTTAGTAATAATGACTGGAGAAATGACTGATTTTGCGTTGTTTCTAATGTATTCAACATCAAATTTAATAATTGGATCTCCAACCTTAACTGTATCTCCACTGTCTACAAGTACTTCAAAGCCTTCTCCATCAAGTTGAACTGTATCTAACCCGATATGCACTAATAATTCAAGGCCATTCTCTGCTTTTAATCCAATTGCATGTTTTGTAGGGAATACATTATCTACATTACCTTCAATAGGAGATACTACAGTACCTTCAGTTGGATTAATACCAAAGCCTTCACCCATCATTTTTTGAGCAAATACAGGATCTGGAATATCCTCGATTTTCACATATTCTCCTGATAATGGTGCATAAATTTGAATATTCTTATCTACTTCTTTACCTTTGCCAAATAATTTTTTAAACATAGTATTTCACTCCTATTTCTCAAAGTGTTGTATTAAGTCACCGTAACCTAATTCTTCTAATTTATCATAAGGAATAAATTGAATTGCTGCTGAGTTAATGCAATATCTCAATCCACCCATTTCTTTTGGTCCATCATTAAACACATGGCCTAAGTGACTGTTGGCATCTTCAGAACGTACTTCTGTTCTAATCATACCAAACGTTTTATCTACTAATTCAATGATTTCGTCATCATCAATGGCTTTTGAAAAACTTGGCCATCCACAATCAGATTCGAATTTTTCTTCTGATGTAAATAGTGGTTTGCCTGATAGTTTGTCTACATAAATACCTTTTTCAAAATGATTCCAATATTCATTTTGAAATGGTGGTTCGGTACCATTTTCTTGGGTAACAAGATATTCCATATCATTAAGTTCGTCTTTGTTCTTTTTAATCATGTTGAGACCCCCAATGTGTTTCTATAAATGCATTTCTGCCTGAACCACGTTGGTATTGTTCATAGTGTGTAGGATTCTTCTTATAGTAATCCTGATGATAATCTTCTGCAGGATAGAAATTTTTATATGGTTTGATTGGTGTGATAACCGGTTTCTTAAATATACCTTGTTCATCAATTTGTTGTTTCTTTAAGATAGCAGCTTTACGCTGTTCATCGTCATGATAAAAAATGACAGGTTGATAACTTTCACCACGATCGAAAAATTGACCGCCATCATCTGTTGGATCAAATGTCTTGAAATAAACATCTAATATATTTTCGAATGAAGTTATTTCTGGATTATAAGTAATTTGGACAGCTTCTACATGTCCTGTTTGATTTGTACATACTTGTTCGTAAGTAGGGTTTTCTACATGACCACCACTATATCCAGAGACTACTGATTCAATGCCAGGATATGATGTGAATGGTTTAACCATACACCAAAAACAACCACCAGCTAATGTCGCATAAGCCATTTGATTGCCTCCTTCCTATTCTTGTTAATAATTTACGATATTATTAGTTAGAAATAAAGATAAACGCTCAAAGGCTTTAAGACATTGAAAGCGATTATTATTTTTCTCGAACGACAACTAAACCAATAGCACCTTTTCCTGTATGCGTCGTGACAACAGGTGTTGTGATATTAACATCGTAATCTTGACAATTAAATGCTTCTGTAAAAGTGCTTTTAATTTTATCTACAAAATCTAATGCACTTGCATGTGTGATGCCTACTGATTTAATTTTATGATTTTCTATGAATTCTGAAATTTCTTTTTTTAGATAATTAATACTAGTATTTTGAGTTCTCGCGTTATGTACTAATTCTAATTTGCCATCATTTAAAGTACCTATTGGTTTGATTTTCATGATATTACCAATAAGTCCTTTAGTCTTACTTACACGGCCACCTTTAATCAGTTGATTTAATTGTCCAATGACTACAAATAACTTAGTGTTTTCTTGTAATTCTTTAACGCTTTTTACAATGTCAGTTGTAGATGTACCTTGTTCGATCAATTCAACAATATGTTTAATTTGATATGCTAAACCATTTGAAATTGATTTAGAATCAATGACTGTTACATTTGCATCTACCATTTCACTCGCTTGATATGCAGTGTTATATGTACCACTTAAGCCAGATGACATGTGAATACTAATAATCTCTACATCGTCTCCTGCAAGTTCTTCATATAGGTTGATAAATTCACCGATAGCAGGTTGACTTGTCTTAACATCAGCATCTTGTTCCATATATTCAATATATTCTTCAGAAGTAATTTCAATTTGATCAATATATGATTTACCATCAATCGTAACATTCAAAGGTATAACATTAATTGAATTCTCCTTTAAATAGCTTTGGGGTAAATCTGATGTAGAATCCGTAACGATAACTTGCTTAACCATAAATAACTCCTCCTATGACTTTTTCCTTATTAAATGTAAAAATGTGTGTGGAATTGTACTTTTTTCATCTAGTTTCCCTTCAACTGATGACTCAACTTCCCATTCTTCAAAAGTGTAAGGAGGAAAGAATGTATCACCTTGAAATTTTCCATCTACCACAGTAATAAACATATCGTCTACTTTATCGATCATTTCTTCAAATAGTGTTTGACCACCAAAAATAAATACGTGGCCTTCTAAATGTTGAATCTCTTCAAAAGAATGAATGACATCCACACCCTCGGGATGAAATGACTTATTTTTAGTCAAAACCACATTTCGTCTGTTGGGTAAAGGCTTTCCAATTGATTCATACGTTTTTCGGCCCATTACTAACGTATGGCCTGTCGTTAATTGTTTAACGTGTTTAAGGTCGTTAGGTAAGTGCCATGGTAATTGATTTTGGTACCCTATGACTCTTTGTTGATCGTGTGCGACTAAAATAGATAATGTCATTTCGTTGTCCTCCTTGGTATGTGGGCATTAATACATCAGTTTCATAAATTTAATGTAACATAAATTGAATGCAATTCGTTACAATAACGTCGTTGATACTGATAATTTTATGATAAAAATTGAAAAATTTCTCATAATTATACTAAGATACAAAAAATATTTTAAATACTATACAGCTATAGGTGCTTTGATAGCTGGATGTGATTCATAATTGATTAATTCTATGTCTTCGTAATTAATATCAAATATTGATTTATCAGTATTAATCTTAATTTGTGGTGGATTGAAACTATCTCGAGATAACTGTGTTTCGACTGCATCCATGTGATTAGAATAAATATGTGCATCACCAAAAGTATGAATAAATTCACCAACTTCGAGGCCACATTCTTTAGCAATGAGATGAGTAAGTAATGCATAACTTGCAATATTAAATGGTACGCCTAAGAAGATATCGGCACTACGTTGATATAATTGACAACTTAATTTTCCATCTTGTACGTAAAACTGGAACATCGTATGGCATGGTGGTAACGCCATAGTATCAATCTCAGTAGGATTCCAAGCAGACACGATATGTCGTCTTGAATTAGGATGTTGTTTGATTTGTTCAATCACAGTTTTAAGTTGGTCAACATGATTACCATCTTTGTCTTCCCAATCTCTCCATTGTTTACCATATACATTGCCCAAATCACCGTATTTTTGCGCAAATGTATCATCGTTTAAAATATTTTCTTTGAATTTTTTCATTTCAACTTTATATAATTCATTAAATTCACTATCTTGTAGAGAACGATGTCCGAAGTTTGTCATATCTGGTCCATGATAGTCTTCTGAGTTGATGTAATTTTCAAAAGCCCATTCGTTCCAAATATTATTATTATATTGAAGAAGATATTTTATATTTGTATCTCCTTTAATAAACCATAGTAATTCTGTTGCCACGAGTTTAAAAGATACTTTTTTAGTGGTTAATAATGGAAATCCCTTAGACAAATCAAATCTTAGTTGATGTCCAAATTTAGAAATGGTTCCTGTATGTGTACGATCATCTCTTTGATTTCCTATTTTTAGAATTTCTTCACAGAGACCGTGGTAAGCTGCATCAAATGAATTGAGCATAATGATGACATCCTTTCTTAATAGTGTGTATTGATGTATCTTTGGCATGACTACCAACATTTAACATTAATTTTATTATACTGAGATTTAATCGTTGAAAAAAGTAGTAAGCCAGATATGTGTAAAATTTAATTTATTTAGTCAAAAAAGCATACAAAAAGAGTAGCACAGCCTCGCACCTCAAAGTGTTCTAAGAAAACTGTACTACTCTTACTACCCTATAATTATCATTAATATGTGATAAAATTTGATTATTTTACGTCACAATGATCATCAAAAGCATCTTTTAAGTCCATTGCAATGTCATTGATATCTCTACCTTCGATATGCTCTCTTGGTATAAAATGGACTAGATTTTGACCTTTAAATAATGCAAATGATGGACTGGATGGTACTTGTTGAATATATTCACGCATTGTTGCGGTTGCTTCTTTATCTTGTCCGGCAAATACAGTGACTTTATTTGTTGGTTTCGCTTCGTTTTGTTCTGCAACTGCAACGGCTGCTGGTCGTGCTAATCCGGCAGCACAACCACAAGTAGAGTTGATAACGACGAAAGTTGTGTCATTATCATTGACTTGTTTCATGTATGATTCAACAGCTTCACTCGTTTCTAAACTTTCAAATTGGTGATCTGTTAGTTCAGAACGCATTTGTTGAGCGAGTTCTTTCATATATTGTTCATATGCATTCATATTGATATTCTCCTTTATTCATTGATTAGGATTTATTTCTATTCGCAATTTGTTTCCAAACAGAGCCGAGTGCTTCATCACCCTTTTCTATTCTAGAAATGGCCATTTCGATTTGTAATTTTACTTCATACGCTGGATCATCGGCATGTGCTTTAAGACTAACTAATTGTTGTTCGTTTCCTTCATCAAATATAAACATAGCTGCTCTCCAACGAACGATTTTTTGAGGATCGTCAAGTGCTTGTTCCATTTCTGGTAGTGCCTCTTTAAATCCTAAATCGCTTAGGCAGTCTCCTGCTGTACGTCGTACTGCTGGACTTTTATCATGTAATCCTTTGTATATATATGGTAGGATTTGACGATCTTCAATCATTCCTAATAACACAATCGCTTCACGACGGAGTGGCACCTTCTCTTCATTTAATGCAGCGTCTAATAAAGGAATATCATCAAAAGTCGGTGTTGGGAATGATTTCAACATTCTTAATTTTTCTTTCCAGTCTGAAGCTTGTTGATACGTTTCAAGTGATACACGATGATATTGGCTTTCTGGAATGACAATATCTGTTTCTAATGCTTCTGTAATGAGTTGTTGAATTCGTTCTTCTGGATATAGTGCTAATGTTTCTTCATATACGTCATTCATAACGTCGTCGATATCACCATATCGAATACCAAAGTCTTCCCATTTTCTTAAAAATACTACGTTATCGCTATCTTTTTGAGCTTTAAGCATACTATCTACATAAAATTCAGGTAATTGTTTACGCTTTTCATCATGTCCAGTGGATAGTTTGATTTGATATGGTATCCCCTTAAACATTAACACCTCAGCTTTAACTTCTCCAAAGTGTTCATCTGGTTGTGTTTCTTGTTGTGAATGTTCTTCCTTATTTAAGGTAGAAGTAATTAAAGGTAGGACGTCTTCCCAATCGGCTTTAGGCTGTTTATCGATTGCTAAGAAATCCATAACATAGAAAATGGACTTCACACCATCAAGTTCTAATAAGTCATTGATAAATTGTGGTTGTTGATCATTAATGGTTATATAAGTATTAGATTGATTATCTTGCCTTTTCTCTGTCAAGACGACTTTCATCGTATTAGGACTCGGTGTAGGTTCTACACGTAAAATTTCCATAGTCTCTGTCCCTCCATGCAATCAGATTTACTTATTGATTGAATTTATCTTCTATTTGAGGGATTAGCGTTTGCCAATCTGCTTCATCCTCTTTATCAACTGAAATGAAATCCATGACATAAAAAATAGATTTCACACCTTCGATATCAAATAAGGCATTTATGAATTCGGGTTGACCTTCTTCTGCTGATGTATACGTATTCGATTTCATGTCTTCTCGTGTTTCGTTTAAAGTGATTTTCATTGTATTGTGATTCGGTGTTTCTGAGATTGAAACAATTTCCATAACAATAACCTCCTATTGAAGTTCATTTCCTATTTGTTTAATTTGTTTACCAATTGAACATTCATTGATACAAAAATGATGTGCCTGTGTCTTGTTTTCAGTCTTTCTTATATGCGACTTTAATGGACATTGATGACAATACGTAGTCAATAATTGATCAATTTGATTTATAGCTTGTTGTTCGGAATAAGTAAGGATACTCTTCACTCCCTTTAGCTATAGAATTTTTTTATGTCGCAAATAAAGAGTTCGTGACATTAGTGTAGCGCATATGACATTTCTTTTGTGCCAAGTTCGTCTTATCTACTGTCTTAGACTCATTAATTCACATGTCGATATTATAGCATTTATTATCCATGATTGAACAACAATCAATTTGTCTTTCTGATATTTCAATATTCATAGAATTTAACGTTTCGTGGATTTGGAAAACGGATTGCATAAAATACTGTTTTAGAGTAAAATGGTTAAGTTATTTTAGCGGTTTCTAAACACCCGCATTAACAAAATTTAGGAGGAAATGATATGTATAATGAATTGTTTGGAGTTGCAACGTTTTTAGTGACGTTTATTTTAATGATAGCGATGTATCGCATGTTTGGGAAACAAGGATTACTAGCATGGGTTGCGATTGGTACGATCATCGCAAATATACAAGTTATCAAAACTGTAGAAATTTTTGGCATTTCAGCTACTTTAGGTAATGTAATGTTTGCTTCTATTTATTTAGCGACGGACATTTTAAATGATATATACGGAAGAAAGGTCGCAAAACGTGCAGTTTGGTTAGGTTTTTCCTCAACACTGGTTATGATTATCGTCATGCAAATGTCTTTACATTTTATTCCATCCCCAGAAGATACTGCACAAAATGCTTTTCATGCCATCTTTGATGTTGTACCTAGAATTGCTTTAGGTTCAATTGTTGCTTATATCATTGGTCAACACGTGGATGTATTTATATTTTCATTAATTAAAAAGCTATTTAGTTCAGATAAAACTTTCATTATTAGAGCATATGGAAGTACAATAATTAGCTCTATCATTGATACAGCATTATTTGTATCCATTGCATTTATAGGTAGTTTACCTGGTATGGCAGTTTTTGAAATTTTTATAACGACATATGTTTTAAAACTTGTATCTACTATTTTTAATGTACCATTCGGATACATTGCCAAATCATTCTACCGTAAAGGTAAAATTACTAAGTTAGATGAAGGTTTTTAAGTTACCTATTAAATATCAATCGCTTTGCTTAATATTCTAATTGAGTAAAGCGATTTTATTTATAATAATTGAAATTGGATGAATTTGTACTTATTATTGTGATTTAATTAAAGTACAGATGATGAGACTAGTTTAGAACATATAAATGAAGTAGGTGTAGATATGGCTAAAATTAATTTTGATGCTGCGACTAAAGGGAATCCTGGAAGAAGTGCATGTGCTATTGTTATTAAAGAGGAAGATCAACATCACGTGTTTACTCATGATTTAGGAGAAATGGATAATCATAGTGCTGAATGGGCAGCTTGTATCCATGCATTAGAACATGCTAGAGAACTAAAAGTGAATAATGCCCTACTTTACACTGATTCAAAGTTAATTGCAGATAGTGTAGAAGCAGGATATGTTAAAAATGCTAAATTCAAACCTTATTTTGAACAATTAGAGATTTTAGAGCAAGACTTTGATTTATTGTTTGTAAAATGGGTACCTAGAGATCAAAATAAAGAAGCTAATCAACATGCACAACAAGCATTATATAAAATATTAAAAGCCAAATAATAAAAAGGAGCACCGATTGAAGTGATTTCAATCGGTGCTCCTTTATTTTGAGGAACGATTACTTTTTACGTTTAGAAGATTTTTTAGATTTCTTTTTCTTCTTTTTGGAAGCGACGACTTTTTTATTTTTAGTTGGTGCTTTTCCTTTTGTATTCGTTGATGTCTCTTTGCTTTCTCTTTTCTTTTTAGCAATCAGTGGTGCAACGTGTGAATCATCTCCCTTTAATGTGTGTTTCTTTTTAGATGATTCAGTTTCTTTCTTATTGCTTTCTTCTTCATTGTTCTTTTTCTTTTTAGCTACTAACAATGGTGTGTGGTCGACGTCATCGATTAGGTGTTTGTTCTTCTTAGTTTCTTGTGAATGAAGATCTACGGTTTCATCTTTCTCTTCTTTTTTACGACGTTTCGCTAATATGAACCAGAATCCCGCTAATAAACTTGAAATACCTACAAATCCAAGTGTATTTTTTAATAAATCTACGAATCCATTTGAATTTTTATGGTGTTTGAAGTCGTCATTAGGTTCGTCAGTGTCTTTCTTCGCGTGTTCATTTGTTACAAGATCTTTTAGACTGTCTGTCGCATTGCCGTTAGTACCCATAAATGTTTCTAATTGGTTAATGTTAAGTGCGCCTGTTAAATCTGACAAGTTTGGACGAGTATGTGTTGACTGAGTCGGATTATTTGAATTCCATCCTACTATTTCAACAGATAGAATACGTGCGATACCTTCATTTAACGCTTGATCAACGGCATGATGTGATTGGGCATTATCTATATTTCTAATTGTATTGTTTAAGATATCATAGATTTTATTTAATGCATCTTGTTTTTGGCTACGTGTTCCAAAAGGACTATTTTGGATACTTCTAGATTTTTGATGAGCAACTTGATGAATAGATGAAATGGCATTGTTCTTATGTTTCGCTAAGTCGTTAGCAACAGGTTTGAATTGGTTAATTGTTGCTTGATATTGATCTTTTTGCTTATGGATTTCAGATAAAGATGTTGCTTTGTTAATTGCTTGGATAGCATTGTCTTTCAACTTATTAAGTTGTTTGATTGCATCTTGTTTTTCTTTATCTGATAGATCTTTTCTAGCGTTAATTTCATCTATTTTTTGTTTGATTGCGTCTTCAATCGCATTTTGTGCTTTAACTTTCGCTTGATCAATTGTAAATGTATTAGGGTTAAAGTGGTAAATTTGGTCTTGACCACTTTGTTTAGCATGATCAACGTCCTCTTGATTCGTTGCTTTATTGATATTGTCAATGGCTTGTTGTTTTAATTTATTCACTTCAGCAATCGCAGCATCTTTTTGTGCTTTTGTTAAAGTAGTGTTGTTATTAATATCGTTAATTTTATTTTGGGCTAGATCTTCTATATCTTTAATGGCTTGATTTTTAGCTACTATTAACGCTTGTTCAATTACTTTAACTGGCACATGAACAATCACTTTTGATCCATTAGCTAGAGTGATTTCAACGCGTGCCTCTAAATCATCAGAGATGTTTGTCGTATTAGGTGTGTCTAATACTTTAGCTTTAATTTGATCACTTAAGTTGATATGTTTAAGCACATCTTCGTCAGTTATCACTTCGTCACGTTGGACAATAATTTCACCATTAACTAATACCTGTTGAGCTGATGCTTTTGGTAATTCATGTGTGACTGGTTGTTGATCTACTTCCCAAATAGGTGCATTTTGAATTTGATCAATGGCTTTAGTTAATACATTTGAAATGTCATCTTTTGTTCTTGCATTTTCGATATTAATCAATGCTTTATTTTCAAAATCATCGATTTCTTTTAATGCTTTTACTTTCTGATCATCTGTAAGATTTGGATTGCTATTAATTTCATCGCGTTTTGCGTTAGCGATATCTTTTATCGCTTGTTTAGCATCTACTTTAGACTGAATTAAATCTTTAAGTTGATTTAATGCATTATTGAATTGATCTTTGGCATTTTGAATTTGTTCTTTAGTTGTAGCACCTGTAATATCAACATTCGCTTGTTGTTGTAATTGACGAATTTGATCTTTTAATGCTTCTTTTTCTGCATTAGATAGATCTGGATTATGGTCGATTGCATCCAATAAATCTTGACTTTGTCGATTAATATCTTGCTTAGCATCATTTTGAGCTTTCGGTATTTCGTTAGCATGAATTTGATCAATAGCTTGACTATCTATATTTTCAACATTATCAACTGCTTGATTCGTTGTTGCTTTATTAATATTATTGATTGTTTGATTAGCCAGTGCTTCGGCTTTATTTTTAGCATCTATCTTATCTTGCTCAGTCGCATTTGCATTATCAATATCATTTAATTTATCTGCTAATGCTTTATTGATAGATTGAATTGCTTTGTTTTTAGCATCTTGTAATCTAGCATCGCCATTCAGTTGATTCATAGCATCTTTAAGTGCTTGAATTGCACCTTGGATATCGTTTGTATCTCCAACTTCATCATCAGTACCTTTTAATAATTTTATGGCTTGATCTTTAGCTTGAGTGAAGTTCGCTTTAGTATCATCATCTGCATTTTGGTAATTAATACTATTTTCACTATTTGGAACATCATTATTTACAATATCTTTCAATGCTTTCATCACATCATCTAAATCAATTTGATTATTAATGATGTTATTAAGGGTATCTAAATCATCAGCTTGAGCAACTAATTGATGTGCTAAGTTTCTTTGATTTGGATTTAAATTTTCTAAACTATCGATAAATTGATCTGCTTTACCTTTAGCTTTAGTAACATTTTGATCACCATTAAGGGCATTTTCAGCATTAATGATCGCTTGTTTTAAAGCCTCTACTTCAGCATTCGTTAATGCATTACCTTTAGCTTTGTTCAATACATCATTTGCACGATCTAAAGCAGTGTTATAATTCGCTTTTAATGCCTCATCAGCATCGATGTAATTTGAACTTGCTTTCACTGGTGCTTCTGTTCGTTGAACATATTGATTTAAACTATTCATTGATTGATCTAAAGTTGCCGCTTTTTGAACTGCTTGAGTCACATCGTTTAACGTGCTAGCAGAATTAATTTGTTGTTGTGCCATTTGTTTTTGAGCATTATTCAAATGTGTTAATTGATCTAATTTATTTAATGCATCAGATTTGGAATCATTTAATCTTTGATTACCATTTAATGCATCTTTCGCATGATTGATCGCATCTTTAAGTTGATTGATTTGATCAGTTGTTAAATTAGATCCAGTTGGATGATCTAATGCTTGTTGAGCATTTGTGATAGCTTCAACAAAATCATGTTTGAGTTGTGTATCGGCATTAATATAATTACCACTTTGTTTCGTTGGTTCATTATTATCGTTAACCGCTTGTTGAAGTTCATTCATAGCATGATTTAACGTAGTAGCCTCGTTAACAATATTTTGAATGTCATTCACATCGTTAGAATTGTTGATGCTATCAATTATCGCTTGATGTTGTGCTTGATTTAAAGCAGTTAATTGATCAAGGTGTTGAGCTGCATTTGCTTTTGCTTCTGTAACCTTTTCATCACCATTTAAATCGTGTTTAGCATTTTCAATCGCTATAATCGCTTGTTCAACTTCTTGTTGTGTCGCATTTTGAGATACAAGTTGTTGTGCTTGTGCTACTGCTTGATTATATGCAGCTTGCTTGTCAGGATCAGCTTGTGTGAAGTCAACAGTATTTGTTACATGATTGTGCTCATCAATCGCTTGTTGTAATTGATCAGTAGCATGATCTAATTGATGTGACTTATCTTCTATTTGTTCGATTGATTTTAACGTAGTTGCTTGATTAACTTGGTCTTTCATCGTTGATTTTTGTTCATCATTGAGATGTGGTTGTCGATCAATATCTTGGATAGCTTGTGCTTTTGCATTAGTTACACGTGCGTTTCCATCTAAATCGTTCATCGCCTGTTGTAACGATGTTATTGCATTTTCAACTTCTGTTTGAGTTGCGTTTGGACCTGTTTGTGTATCTGTAATATGTGATGCATTTGTTAACGCTAAGTTGAATGCATCCTGCTTATCAGTTGATGCTTCTGTGTAATTAGGCTCAACACTTTCTCTATTTGCTTGATTCATTAAATCTTTAAGTCTTCCCATTGCTTGGTCAAGTTGATTTGCAGTTTGGACGATTTGAGCAACATCATTTCTTGTTGGCGCTTGGTTAACCGCATCTTTCGCAGATTCAAGTTGATCATGATTTAAATTGTTAAGTCCATCTAAATCAATGATTCCTTGTTGTTGTGCTTGAGCAAGTTTTTGATCACCGTGTAGATTGGCGATAGCGTCGTTTACTTCTTGTAATGTTTCATCTACTTGAGCTTTATCCATGATAGGATTTGTTGTTTCATTGATGATTGCTTTGGCATTTGAAACGGCTTGTTTATACGCTTCTTGCTCAGGTGTATCTTCATTAATAAATTGACTACTAGATTCAACTTGTGGTTCATTTTGAATTGCATTTCTTAATGAAACCATTGCTTGATTTAATGCATTTGCTTGAGATATGGATTCTGCGACCATATTACGCGTTGGTTCTTGATTGATTTGACTTTCAAATGCGTCACGTTGCGCGTCATTTAAACCACTAAGTTGATTTAAATTATTAACTGCAAGTTGTTTATCATTTTGGAGTTTTTCATCGCCATGTAAGTGATTTTTCGCATTTGTAACAGCTTCTGTAAGTTGTTGAACTTGTGTTCTATCCAATGTTGGATGATCAGCTTGATTAATTAATGCTTCCGCTTGTTGTACTGCATTTGTATAAGCGTTTTGTTCAGGTGAATCTTCATTAATAAATGGACTACTATTTTCAACTTGTTGATGATCTTGAATCGCGTCTCTCAATGCTTTCATTGACTGATCTAAAGCTTCTGCTTGCGCTACTTTTTGAGCTACTTCGTCGCGAGTTGGTACTTGGTTAATTTGCGTTTGAAGTGCTTGGCGTTGTGCAGCATTAAGGTGTTGTAGATGATCAATCGTTTCGTTTGCCAGTTGTTTATCTTGAGCTAATTTTTGTTCTCCGTGTAATTGATCTTTTGCATTGATAACCGCTTGAGTTGCTTGTTCAATTTGTGATTGATCTAACGTTGGATTTGTAGCTTGATTGATAATATCTAGTGCATGTTGAACCGCTTGATTATAATCATCTTTTTGTTTTGGATCTTCATTTGTGAATTGACTGCTCGTTTCAACTTGTTGATGGTCCTTAACGCTCTCTTTTAATGCTTGCATTGCATTGTTAAGTGCTTCTGCTTGCGCTACTTTTTGAGTAACTTCATCTCTAGTTTGAGCATTAGTAATTGCATCATTAAGCGCTTGTTGTTGTGCTGGTGTTAATTGATTAAATTGATTCATTGTTTCACCAGCATGTTGTTTATCTTCAGTTAGTTTTTCAACACCATTTAACGCTTGTTTAGTAGCATTCACTGATTCAATCGCTTGATTTACATTATCTTTATTGATTGTTGGATTAGTTATTCCAGCAATAATACTTTCAGCATTTTGAATTGCGTTGTCATAATCTTGTTTTTTATTAGGATCTGCGTTGATGTATGGACTACTATCTAATGTTGTTTGTTTATCGGCAATACTTTGTTGTAACGCATCCATATATTGATCAAGTTGTTGTGCTTCGGTTACATCATTTTTAACAGCGGTACGTGTTGTTTCATTATCAATTAAAGCATCTTCCATATGTTTTTGAGCATCATTAAGATGAGGTAATTGGTTAATGAGTGCCTTAGCATGATCTTTTTCACTTTGCAACTTAGCTACACCTTGAAGTGCTTGTTTACTATTATTAACATCTTCAGTTGTTTGATTAATTACATTTGTATCTAATGTGGCTTGTTGTTCGTTAATCAAATCTTGAGCATGTTGGACTGCTTGATCATAATTGTGTTGTTCTGTAGGGTCCTCATTAATGTACGCACTACTTGCTTTAACTTCTGCATTATCATCAATACTTTGACGTAAGTCATGCATAGCTTGGTTCAGTGTACCTGCTTGTTGTTCAATTTGTTGAACATCCGTGATGAGTGGTGCGTGATTCACTTGTTCTTTTAAAGCTGATTTTTGTGGATCATTTAAATCTGTTAGTCCATCTATGGCTTGTTGAGCATGTAACTTAGAATCTTGTAATCTTTGTTCGCCATTTAAGTTTTGTAATGCTTGTTGAACTTGAGTTAATGCTTGTTCAACTTCTGGTTGAGTTGTATTTGGACCATGTTGATGATCAATAATAGATTGAGCATGAGCAACAGCATCTGAATATGCAGATTGTTTATCCGGATCAGCATTAACAAATTGACTTTGTTGTTTAACGTCATTTTGGTTAGCAATTGCATTTTGTAATTGATTCATTGTAGTATCTAGCGCTTGAGCGTCTCGAGCATGTTGATTTACGGCATCAATGTCAGTCGCTTGAGCAATACCATCTTGTAAATGTTGTATTTGTGCTTGATTTAGATGATCTAAGTGATCAATAGTTTGTGTCGCTTGTTGTTTAGCGTGAGTTAGGTTTTCATCACCATCTAAAGCTACTTTATTCGTATTAACAAGGTTAGCAGCTGCATTAATATCAGTTGGATTCATAACTGGTGTTGTTGCATTAATGATTTGATTAGCATCATTCACGGCATTGTTATAGTCATTTTGACGATCAGCAGTTGCATCATGATAATCTTCAGAATTAAGTGTTTGTTGATGATCTTTAATACTATCTCTTAAGTGTTCCATTGCTTGATCTAATGTTTGAGCATTTTGTTTAATTGCATCGACATCAGTAACTAATGGTGCATTTGTAATTTGTGTTTCCAAATCATGTCGTTGCGCGTCATTTAAGTGAGGTAATTGCATTAATGCTTGATTAGCTTCTTGCTTAGCTTGAGCTAAGTTTGAATTACCATTTAAGTTTTGAATCGCTTGCATTACTTTATTAGTCATTGCTTCGATTGTACTTTGATCTTCGTTCGTACCTTGTTGTGGATTTAATACATTTTCTGCATTACGTACTGCTTGATTGAACGCATCTTGGTTAGCTTGATCAGCATTTAAATAATTACCATCAGCTAATATTTGATTTTTATTATGAATCGCTTGCTCTAATTGATCCATTGCATTATTCAGACTTTCAGCAGTTTGTTTAGCTGTGTTAACAGCATCTATATTTGGCGCATGTTCAATCTGAGTTGTGAGTGCTTGTTTTTGTGCGTCATTAAGATGTGTCATGCCATTGATATCGTTAGTAGCATTTTGCTTTTTAGTTGTCAGTTTCGTATCACCATTGAGGTTATCTTTGGCCTGATTGACTTGAGTTAATGCTTGTGTAATGTCATCTGGATTTAAAGTTGGATCAACAGTTTGATTTATGATGGATTCAGCTTGTCTGATTGCATCTTGATATGCAGTTTGTTTATCCGGATCAGCGTCATGATAATTTTCACTACCTAGAATATCGTTTTTATTTGCAATGCCTTGTTTTAAGTTGTGCATTGCATCATTCACATTTTGTGCAAGTTGTTTAACTTGATTTACCTCTTCAATTGTCTGTGCTTGCTCTATTTGATTTGTAAGTGCATCATGTTGTGGTTGATTTAAATCAGGTAATGTATTGAGATTTGCTGTTGCATCTTGTTTAGCTTGAGCTAAGTTTTCATCACCATTTAAATCATCTTTTGCATGATTAATAGCATTCGTCATTTGGTTTACAGCATCTGGTGATAATTGTACCACTTGATTGCCATTAACAACTTGTTGTGCTTGCTCTACAGCATTATCATATGCCGTTTGTTTATCTGTGCTAGCTTGAGTGTAATCAGTTGTTTGAGGTACTTGAGTATTTGCTTGTAATGTTTGATTCAAGTTACCCATTGCAGTGTTTAATTCATTTGCAGTTTGTTTGATTTGATCGACACTTGGAACAAGACCTGCTTGATTCACTTGTTCTTTTAGAGCTGCTTTTTGTGCAGGATTTAAGTTTGGTAAACCATCAATCATTGTAGATGCTTGTTGTTGTGCATCGTGCAGATTATCATTACCATTCAAATCGCCCTTCGTTTGATCCACTTGTTGTAAAGCATTAGTTACAGTTTGTGGGTCTACGATTGCATTCGGAGTACCGTTGATAATTTGTTCAGCGTGATGGATTGCATCGCTATATGCTTGTTGTTTATCTGGGTTAGCATTTGTGTAATTACCATCTGCAATTGTTTGATCCTTGTCTGCAATACCTTGTTTTAATGCTGACATTGCTTGATCTAGAGCGCTTGTTGTAGCCTTAACCTGATTAACATCATTAACGGTATTTGCTAAATTCACTTGTTGTTTTAATGCTTCTTGTTGAGCAGGGTTCAAATCTTGTGCGTTATTAATTTGCTCAATAGCTTCTTGTTTTGCATGTTCAACGTTTGAATTACCATTTAACGCATCCTTAGCATCGTTAAGTTGTTTTAATGCTTGTGCGATGTCATCTTGTGATGCATTGTTTTGGCTATTATGGTCTACGATACTTTCTGCATGTGTTACTGCATCGTTATAAGCATCTTTCTTAGGTTGATCTGCATCTGAATAATTGATACTACCTAACGTATCTGCTTTAGTTTGTAATGCTTGATTTAATTGATTCATAGCATTATCTAAACTTTCAGCATTTTGCTTAATTTTGTTCGTTGTGGCAATATCAGGTGCTTGATCAATTTGACGAGTTAATGCATCAATTTGTGCTTGATTTAAATGATCTAGTGTACCTAACGTTGTTTTAGCGTTTTGTTGCGCTGTAGCAAGTTTTTGGTCACCGTTTAAATTATGGTTAGCTTCATTAACATGTGCTAATGCTTGTTTGATAGTATCTGGATCCATGGTTGGATTGCTTTGTTCATTTAATAATGTATCCGCATGATTGATAGCATCATCAAATGCTGTTTGTCTATCTGTATCTGCATCATGATAATTTTCGCTGCCTTTGATATCGTCTTTATTTGCGATGCCTTGTTTCAAGGCTGTCATTGCTTCGTTAAGTTGATTTGCAGCTTGTTGAATCGCATTAACATCAGGGACTTGGGTTGCTTGATTGATTTGCTTATTAAATTCGTCACGTTGTGCTTGATTTAAATTTGGTAATTGATCAAGTGCTTGTGTCACCTGTTGTTTAGCATTAGCAAGATTCGTATTACCATTCAAGTCGTTGTTAGCTTGGTTCACTCGATTTAATGCATCTTGTATTTCACTTGGAGAAACAACAACATTTGGCACACCATCTATTAATTGTTGTGCATGCTTAACGGCATCGTTATATGCTTGTTGTTTATCTGGACTTGCATTGGTGTAGTTACCGTCTGCTAATATTTGATCTTTATTAGCGATACCTTGTTTTAATGCGGTCATTGCTTGATTTAAATCTTGGGCGTTTTGTTTAATTGCATTAACGTCAGCTACAGTTGTTGCGTCAGCAACTTGTTGTTTTAACGCCTCTTTTTGAGCACTATTTAAATCATTTGAATTATTGATTGTATCAGTTGCTTGAATTTTAGCGTTTTGAACATTTGCATTACCATTTAAAGCCTCTTTAGCTTTATTTACTGCTTGAATAGCTTCTGCTACTTCTGTTTGTGTCGCATTATTACCGTTTGTCTTAGATAAAATATGCTCAGCATTGTTAATAGCATTATTATATGCTTCTTGTTTTGCTGGATCAGCATCTGTGTAGTTAACGTTAGATTTAATATCATCTTTATCTTGAATTGCTTGATTCAAATCATTCATAGCGTGATTTAGATTTTCAGCTTCAGTTTTAATTTGATTAGCTTCTTCTACAGATGTTGCTTGTTTAATTTTATTTTCTATGTCTTTTTGTTGAGCGTTATTTAAGTGATCATACGTGCCTACTGATTGATTTGCGTCTTCTTTAGCGTGTGTAAGGTTTTCTCTACCATTTAATGCGTCTTTAGTATTAGTAACTGTTTCTGCAGCTTGGTTGATCACAGTTGGATCAATAACTGGATTAGTTACTTCATTTTGAATACCTTGCGCTGTGTTGACTGCATTGTTATAAGCATCTTTATTATTTTCACTTGAATCAATGTAATTTTGACCATTCTTTGTTTCTGTATGATCGGCAATTGATTGATTTAAGTGTTCCATTGCTGTATCAACTGCATGTGCTTTATTTTCATTTTCATTAACTTCTGCAACAGTTGTTGATTGGTCAACTAATTGTTTTAGCGCTTCTTTTTGTGGATTTGTTAAATGTGTTAATCCATCAATTGTTTGGTTAGCATTTTGCTTAGCATTAGCTAAGTTTTCTTTACCATTTAAAGCCTCTTTTTTACTGTTGACTGCATTTATAGCCGCTTCAACTTCATCTTTAGTTAAGTTACCGCCTTGTGTTGGGTTCAAGATTGTTTCGGCATTTGAAACTGCATTCGTATAGTCTGTTTTCTTATCAGGACTTGCGTCGTTGTAATTTTGACTATTAAGTGTTTCAGTTTTGTCATTTAAGCTATCTGCAAGTTGTCCCATTGCATTATTTAATGCCTGTGCTTCATTGTTTAATCGAGCGATATCAGCGAGTGTCTGTGCTTGATCTATTTGATGTTCAATGTTTTCACGTTGAGCGTTGTTTAGATGATTTAAGCCGTGAAGTGCTTGATTTGCATTATTTTTAGCATCTTCTACTTTACGATTACCATTTAAATCTTGTCTCGCTGTATTAATTGCAGATAATGCTGCTTCAACTTCACTTTGTGATGCATTTGATCCAGTAGTTGGATTTGTAATTAATTGTGCATCATTAATGGCATGATCATAAGCGCTTTGTTTAGGTTGGTCTGCGTCACTATAATTAACACTTTGATGTACTTGATCTTTATCATTGACTGCATTTATTAATTGTTCCATAGCTTGATCAAGTGATGTTGCCTTAGCCTTAACTTGTTCAACTGTCGCGATATTTGGTGCGTCTTTAAGTTGTTGTGTCAAATCTGCTTGTTGTGCTTGATTTAAATGACTTAAATGTTGTAATGCACCAGTAGCTGTTTGTTTCGCTTGATTTAAGTTTTCTACTCCATTTAAATCTTGAGTTGATGTTTTGATTTGATTCAATGCTTGCATCACAGACTCTGGATTTAATGTAGGTTGAGTTGTTTCATTAATTATACTTTCAGCATTTGTAATGGCATGATTGTAGTCATCTTGGTTACTAGTATTAGCATCCACATATGGCTGGCTTGCTTGAACGTCATGTTGTTTAGCAACTTCTTGTCGTAATTCAGTCATGGCATGGTTCAAGTTTCCTGCATTAGATTTAATCGTATCGATATCAGGAAGTTGTTGTGCTTGATCAATTTGATCTTGGATACGTTGACGTTGTGCGTCTGACAATCCAGTCATTTGTTGTAAAGCATTTGTTGCTTCTTGTTTTGCATTGGCAAGATTTATATTACCATTTAATCCTTGCTCTGCATTGTTAACATTTTGAGTTGCAGTATTAATATCTGAAGGATTAATAATGACGTTAGGTGTACCATTGATTAAATTTTGTGCACGTTGGTAAGCATCTGTATAAGCACCTTGTTCTTGTGGACTTGCATTAGTGTAATTACCGTCCGCAACAATTGTATCGTGATCTGCAATTGCTTGTTTGAGTTGTTCCATTGCAGTATTTAATGCATCAGCATTATTTTGTAAATCTGTAACAGCTGCAACAGTTTGTGCTTGATTTACTTTTTCTTTAAGTACATTTTTTTGTTGCTCATTAAGATGTGGTGCATTGTCAATGCTTTGAATAGCTTGAGTTTGTGCATCATGTAAGTTCTGTGCACCATTTAGCGCTTGTTCCGTATTTGTAATAGCTTGTATTGCTTGTTCAACTGCTTGTTTATCACTATTTGGTCCTGTTGCTTTATCTAATATGTTATCTGCATTTTGTAATGCTTGATCAAAGGCTTGTTTCTTATCAGGATTTGCGTCTGCATAATTTTGGCTATTTAAGATATCATTTTGATTAGCAATTGCTTGTTGTAATTGTTGCATTGCTTGGTCTAATGATTGAGCATTTGCTTGTATTTGATGCACAGCCTCTACTGAAGTTGCAGAACCAATTTGATCTCTTAAGTGATCACTTTGATCATGGTTAATATAATCCAATGCATTTAATTGTGTATTAGCTTCATTTTTGGCATTTTGAAGATTAGTATTACCATTTAATTGATCTTTAGTTGTATTAACTTGATTGATGGCAGCTTCTACTTGTTCTTTTGATAAGTTATTACCATTTACTGGATCTAAAATCGCTTGTGCGTTTGTAACTGCATCATCATAATTTGTTTTTCTATCTGAATCAGCATCTAAATAGTTGATTTGTTGTTTGATAGACGCTTGATTGCTGATGCTATCTTTCAATTGACCCATTACTGTATCTAATGCATTTGCTTGTTCTAATGCTTGAGCAACTTGAGATAGCGTCGTAGCACCATTAATAGCATTTATCGCAGCTTCTCGTTGATGTTGGTTTAAATGCGTATCATTATTTAATGTTTGTAGTGCATTGGTTTTAGCTTCTGATACTTTTTCTTCACCATTTAATTCTTGTTTAGCATGATTAACATTTTCAATCGCTTGTTCTACTTCAGACTGTGTAAGATCATGTCCAAGGTCTTTATCAAGTGTATTCTGTGCTTGATGCACTGCATTCGTATATGCAGATTGTTTGTTAGTATCAGCATCAGTATAATCTACACTTTGTTCAACATCTTGATAGTGATCAATACTTTGTTGTAATTGGCCCATGGCATGATTTAAATCTTGTGCGGTTTGTTTAGCTTGTGCTACTTCAGCTAATGTTTGTGCATTGTTGATACGATCTTGAGCAGTGTTTGATTGAGCATGATTTAAGTTTGAGTAAGTGCCTAGTTCTTGGATAGCTGCAGTTTTAGCGGCTTGAACTTTTTCTTCACCATTCAAATCTTGTTGTGCTTGATTCACGTTTGCTAAAGCTTGTTCAACTTGAGATTGAGTAAGATCATCTCCATGGTCTTTGTCAAGGATACTTTGTGCTTTTGTAACAGCATCTGTGTAAGCCTGTTGTTTATCAGTATCAGCATCAGTATAATCCACGCTTTGTTCAACATCTTGATGATGTGCAATACCTTGTTGAAGTTGACCCATTGTGTTATTAAGCGTATTTGCCACTTGTTGTGCTTTTGTGACAGCTTCTAATGTTTGTGCATCATTGATATGTTGAGTAGCTGTATTAACTTGAGCATGATTTAAATTTGCATACGTGTTTAATGCTTGTTTAGCTGCAGCTTTAGCTTCTTCAACTTTACGATTACCGTTAAGGTCTTGTTGCGCAGCTTTTACTTTTGCAATGGCTGCTTCAACTTGAGATTGTGTGGCATTCGTTCCACTTGTTGGATTCGTAATAGCTTCGGCTTGTGAAACTGCATTATCATAAGCTTGTTGTTTATCAGTATCAGCATCAGTGTAATTCACACTTTGTTGAACATCGTTATGATTTGCAATACTGTCTTTAAGTTGACCCATTACTGTATTTAATGATGTAGCTGAATCTTTAAGCGCATTAACAGCTGCAATATCATTAGCTTGTTGAACTTGATCATTCAATGCATTAATTTGATTTTGGTTTAAATGATTCATTTGGCCAATATCATTTTTAGCAGCTTCTTTAGCTTGAATTAAGTTTTGTGCACCATTTAACGCAGCCTTTGTTTCATTTACTTTAGTTGCAGCTTGATTAATTTCAGTAGCGCTCATGTTAGGTTGACTTGTAGCATCGATGATCGCATTTGCTTGATCAATAGCCGTGTTGTAGTCATTTTGATTGCTATTTGATGCATCTAAATAATTTTGTCCTGCTTTAATTGATGGGTTATCTTGAATGCTTTGACGTAATGCGTGCATCGCTTGATCTAGTGTTTGAGATTGTGTTTTAACGTTATCAACATTTGCTACATTTTGAGCTTGTTGAATTTGACGTTTTAACTCATCCTTTTGTAAATTTGTTAAGTTTGGTAGATCATTAACAGCGTTGGTAGCATTTGTTTTTGCTTGTTCTAATATCTGTGTACCATCTAAAGCATCTTTAGTAGATGTTACTTGTGCTAAAGCTTGTGCAACAGCATCTTTATCTAGATTTTGACCGTGGTCTTTATCTAAAAGTTGTTCTGCAGTTGAAATGGCTTGATTATAAGCTTGTTGTTTTGATGGTTCGGCATCGATATAGTTTTGACTGTCTAACGTTTGTTGTTTGTTAGCTATACCATCTTGTAATTGACTCATAGCTGTGTTTAGTTCAGTAGCTTTGTCGCTTTGTTGGTTTACATCTGCGACAGTTGTTGCACCATTAATTTGTTGTGTTAATGCTTCTTTTTGAGCATTGTTTAATGATGTTAAGTGTTCTAAATCAGCTAGTGCTTGAGTTTTAGCATGTTCAACGTTTTGGTTACCGTTTAAAGCTTGTTCTGCAGCTTGAACTTTTTTCATTGCTGCTACAACATCAGTTTGTGATGTGTTAGGACCATGAGCTTTGTCTAATATTTGTTGCGCTTGTTGAACAGCATTTGAATAATCTTCTTTGAGATTAGTATCAGCATCTGTATAATTTACGGATTGCTTCATTGCTTCTTGGTTTGCGATAGCTTGGTTTAATTGGTCCATCGCAGTGTTAAGATCATTTGCACTATTTTGAGCTGCTGTTACATCACTTACATGTGTGGCTTGGTTAATTTGTTGTGTAATATCAGCCTTTTGTGCATCTGTTAAATGACTTAAATGATCTAAATGAGTTAAGGCATCTTGTTGTGCATGTCTTAAGTTTTCAGTACCATTTAGTGCTTTTTCAGCAGTAGTCACTTGAGTTGCAGCTTGTGTAATAGCATCAGGATCCATTGTAGGTGATGCTATTGGGTTGATGATTCCATTAGCATTATCAACTTGTCTATTATACGCCTCTTGTAAATTTTGATTAGCGTCTGTGTAATTTTGACTCGTTTTAATATTAGATACATTAGCGATACTATCTCTTAATGTATGCATTGCATCATTGAGAGTCGTTGCTTTGTTTTTTGTTGTATCAACATCAGGTAATGTTTGTGCTTGTGCGATTTGTTGTTTTAACTGGTCTCTTTGAGCTTCATTTAGTGAAGTTAATCCATCAACAGCTGTTGTTGCATTTTGTTTTGCTTTACGTAGGTTTTCATCACCATTTAAGTCTTGTTTAGCAGAATTAACTTGTGATGCAACATTTGAAATTTCACTAGGAATTAATACAGCGCCATTTGTACCATGAATGATATCTTCTGCATTTGCGACCTGATTTGTGTATGCTTGGCGTTTATCATCGCTTGCATTAATGTAATTGCCGCTTGTCAATGTATCGTTTTTATCAGCAATTGCTTCTTTTAAGCTTGTCATATTGTTGTTTAATTCAGTAGCCAGTTGTTCAATTGCTTTGACATCTGCCACACGCTTACCGTTAGATACTTGAGCTTTTAATGCATCTTTTTGAGCATTATTTAAATCAGGACTGTTATTAATCGTATTCGTTGCATTACGTTTAGCATCTTCAAGGTTACGTTCACCGTTTAATGCTTGTTGTGCTTGATTGATTTGATTGATAAGATTTTGAACTTCATTTATCGGTGTATTAGGACCTGATTGTTGGTTTACAATGCCTTGTGCGGTATCTAAATACATATCATAATCAGTTTGTTTAGGTTGATCAGCGTCTAAGTAATTTTGAGTTGCTTGTACTGTTGGCTGATTGTTCACTAATGTATTTAATTGATCCATTGCACCATCTAACGATTGAGCCTCTTGTTTAATTTGATTTACATCAGCAATATTATTCGCTTGATTAACATTTGCTTCAAATGATTGTCGTTGGGCATCAGTTAAGTGTGTTAACGTGCCTAAATATTGTTGTGCATTTGTTTTTGTATCATTTAATTTTTGATCACCATTTAATGCTTGTTTAGCATCCACAATTCGTTGTAAAGCTTCTTCAACTTTATCTTGAGATGTATTAGGACCATTTGCATGATCTAATATAGCTTTAGCAGCTGTTATACTTTGCTCATAATCAGATTGTTTTGATTGATCGGCATCGGTATAATTCTCAGTTGTTTTAACTTGAGGTGCTTGATTTACTTCAGCTTGTAATTGTTGCATTGCTTGATTTAAATCATTAGCAGCTTGTTTGACTTGATTAACATCGCTAATATGTGGTGATTGTGTGATTTGATTTAATAAATTCACTTTTTGCTGATCTGTAATTTGACCTAATGTATCTAAATATTGTTGTGCTGCTTGTTTAGCCGCGTCTAAGTTTTCATCACCGTTTAAATTAGTTTTGGCAGTTGTAACTTGTTGAGTTTTGCTATTGATTGTATCAGCATTCATTTCAGGATGAGTTGCTGTATTGATAATCGATTCCGCATCTGTGACAGCTGCATTATAGGCTTGTTGTTGATCTGGAGATGCATCATGATAATCTTCATTACCTTTAACTGTTGTTTGGTCAGCAATACTTTGTCGTAATGTGTCCATGGCTTGATTTAATGTGTCAGCATTGTTTTGAATACCTTGAACGTCACTAACTGTTTGACCATTATCAATGTCTTGCGTTAATTGCGCTTTTTGAGCATCTGTTAATGATGTAAGTGAATTTAATTGTTGTTTAGCATTTTGTTTAGCTTGTTCTAAATTCTGAGTACCGTTTAATGCTTGTTCGGCATTTTGAACTTGTCTTAAGGCTTCTTCGACTTGCGCTTTATTTTTATTTGGACCTGCTTGGTTAAGAATGTCTTTAGCCGCTTGTACAGCAGATGTGTAATTCGCTTTATTATCTGGTGAATCGTCTTGATAATTTTGACTATTTAATATGTCATTCTCATTATTGATACCAGTTTGTAAGTCAGACATCGCTTGATTTAAATCGTTCGCAGTTTGTGTTAACTGTTCGACATCAGCAATGTGATTAGCATGATTGATATTGTCAGTCAAACGCGCTTTTTGAGCCTGATTTAAATGAGATAAGCCATCCAGTGCTGTAGTTGCTGTCGTTTTAGCTTGGTCAAGTCTTTCTTCTCCATCTAAAGCATCTTTTGTTTGGTTAACGTTATTAATCGCTTGATTAATTGTATTCACATCAAGTGTTGGTTGTGATGTTTCATTAATGATAGTTTCTGCATTTGCTACAGCATCATTGTAATTTAATTGTTTTTGCTGCTCTGCATCTATATAATCCTCGCCTTGTTTAACATCCGCTTTATTCGCAATCGATTGTTGTAAGTTTGCCATAGCGCCATCAATATTATTAGCAAGTTCTTTTGCATTATTTACTGTATCAATTTGATGTGCGTCATTGATTTGTGTTTCTAATGCTTGACGTTGTGCTTGATTTAAATGTGTTAACTGACCAAGAGCAGTAAGCGCTTGTTGTTTAGCATTATTAAGGTTGGTATTACCATTTAATGCTTGTTCTGCAAATGTGACTTGTTTTAATGCATGGTTAACTTCATTCGGTGTAAGAATAGGACTTTGGCCTGCACCTTCAACGATAGCTTTTGCTTGATCGTATTTACTGTTATAAGCCGATTTTAATTCAGGGTCCGCATTGACGTAGTTATCGCTTTGAATAAGTTGGTCGTGATTAGCGATACCTTGTTTTAATGCTGTCATTGCATTATTTAAATTACCTGCATTTTGCTTAATGTCATTAGCTTGTTGAACATTTTGTGCTTTTGAAACTTGTTGAATTAACGCATTTTTTTGTGCTTGATTTAAATCATTTGCACCTACAATTGTTGCAGTTGCTTCATCTTTGGCGCGTTGTAAATTTTGTTGTCCATTTAAGGCAGCTTGGCTTGATTTAACAGTTTCAGCTTGTTGATTGATTGTCGTTGGATCCATGACTGGTTGTGTTTGGCTATCAATAGTACCTTTTGCATCATCAACGGCATTATCATAACTTGATTTGATAGATGGTGTTGCATCTGTATAGTTAATACCTGATTTAATTTGTTCATTATTAGCAATACTATCTCTTAATTTAGTCATTGCATTATTTAATTGATTAATATCATTTTGTAATGATACAAGTGCCGCATGATTTGGTGCAGTATTAATTTGTTCTTCTAAACGATGACGTTGAGCATCATTTAAACTTGTTGCATTTTGTAATGTAGTCAACGTTGGTTGACGATCTAAAGTTAAATTAGTGCGTGCTTGATTTAAATCCGCTTCATTTGTTTGTGCTTGTGCCACTTTAGCTTTAATATCAGCTGCCGTTGGTTGACCTGCAATAAGTTGATTTAATTCATTTAATGTTTGTCGTGCTTTACCTAACTCTTGATGATAGGCCTCTAATGAAGCGGCTGTCATACCATCAGTATCAGTTGGTCGATTAATACTTGTTTCTAAACTATTTTTCGCAGCTTCTAATGGTGCTTTATCAGGCGTTAAATGCGCTTTAGCTTGATCTAAATCAGATTTAACGGTATTAGCTTGAGCGACATTAGTATTGATGTCTTGAACTGTTGGATTACCGTTAAGTACTTGTTTAACCGCTTCAAGTTTTTCTTTTGCAGCATTTAATTTATCGTTAAATGTATTGATAGAATCTTGAGTCATGCCGTTAGTATCAGTGTTATCAGCCGCTTGGATACTTTGTTGTAAAGCCTCTTTCGCAGCTTCTAAAGGCGCCTTATCAACTGTTAATTGTTGTCGTGCTTGGTTTAATGCATTAGTTACATCTTTTGTTGCACTTGTGTTGGTATTGATATCATCAACGGTTGGATTACCATTTAATACTTGTTCGATATCGCGAAGTTTTTCACGCGCTGCATTTAATTTATGATTATAATTTGCAACTGATTCTTGAGTCATACCATTTGTATCAGTTGTTTGGTTGATACTTTGCTCTAGTTCAGTTTTGGCCTGTTGTAAAGGTGCTTTATCAACTGTTAATTGTTGACGAGTTTGATTTAATGCATCTTTCGCAATGTTTGCTTCATTCGTATTTGAATTGATGTCTGCAACACTTGGTGTACCATTAAGTACTTGAGTAATAGATGCAAGTTTGGCTTTCGCTTGTTCAAGTTTTTCATTATAAGCATTAACAGATGATTGTGTCATACCAGTTGTATTGGTAGGTTGATTAATACTTTGTTGTAACGCTTGTTTCGCAGCCTCTAATGGTGCTTTATCAGGTACTAAGTGTCGACGTGCGTCATTTAAAGCATCTTTTGTATTTGTTGCTTGGTTCACATTGTCATTGATTTGTGCAACAGTTGGATGATTATTTAAGACGCGATCAATCTCTTTTATATTTTCTTTTGCGGCATTTAATTTTTCGTTAAGTGCATTAATTGAGTCTTGTGTCATACCTGTTGTATCCGTAGCTTGCGCCTGGTTTATTGCATCTTGAAGTTCAACTTTCGCCTGTTGTAAAGGTGCTTGGTCTGGCGTTAAGTTTGAACGTGCGTTGTCTAATTCGGTTTTAGCATCATTTGCTGCTGTAGTATTTGTATTGATTTGATCCACTGTTGGATTGCTATTTAATACTTGATTAACTGCGCGCAGTTTTTCTTTTGCAGCATTTAATTTTGCTTGATAAGCATTAATCGTATCTTGAGTCATACCTGTTGTATCAGTAGCTTGATCAATACTTTGTTGTAATGCATGTTTCGCATTTTCTAAAGGTGTTTTATCTACTGTTAATCCATTACGAGCTGTATCTAGTGCTGATTGTGCATCATTTGCATGTGCAACATATTCTCTGATTGTAGCTACGTTAGGGTGAGATTGTAAGATTTGATTAATCTCTTTTAGTTGTTGTTTTGCAGCATTTAATTTTTCATTATAATTGGCTACTGATTGATCAGTCATACCTGTTGTGCTTGTCACTTGATTAATATCATTTTCTAGATCAGCTTTAGCTCTTTCTAAAGGTGAGACATCAGGTGTTAAGTTTGCAATCGCTTGTTTCAATGTATTGTATTTATCTTCTACTTTTGTTTTTTCGTTTGTGATATCTTGTTCTGTTGCATCACCATTATTAATCACTTGTTGAGCTGCTTCTGATTCTGTTTGAGCAGCTTGTTTCGCTTGTTGATAAGCATTGATTGATTCAGTTGTCATACCATCTGTAGATACTGTTTGGTTAATCTCATCATCAAGTTTAGCTTTCGCAGTTTTAAGTTCACTATTATCCGCTAAAGGTTGTAATTGATTAATCGCTTGTGTAATACGTTCATTCACTTGGTTGACTTGTCTTAAAGCATCTTGAACTTCTTGAACAGTTCGAATTGGCTTATTAATAATAGCATCAGCATTTTGACGTGCTTGAGTTAAATCAGGATTAAGAGCTTGCATCGCTTGGTTGTAAGCTGTGATACTAGCTGGTCTCATTCCTGATGTTGTACCAGTTCTATTAAGAAGTTGAGCTGCTTGTTGTAATGCTTCTGTATCAGCCGTTAAACCAGCTTTAGCTTTATTTAATTCAGCTAAAGCGTTGTCTACATTTTGTTTTTGTTCTGCGATTTGTTGAGCTGTTGCATCTCCGTTATCAATCACTTGTTGTGCTTTTGTGATTTCTGATTGAGCAGCTTGTCGTTTCGCATTGTAATTATCAATACTTTGTTGTGTCATGCCATCGAGTGAAGGCTGTTGATCAATAGAAGATTGTAAGTCATTTTTAGCTTGCACTAATTCATGATTGTCGGCTTTATTTTGTAGTAAAGCTTTGGCTTGATCAATTTTTGCTTGCGCTGCTTGAACAGTGTTTAATGCTTGTGTCACTTGTTCAGGTGATGCAAATTGATCTTGAATGACTTGGTCTGCTTGAGCTTTTGCAGTATTGATTTCATTTTGTGCATTTGTCATAGCATTGTTAAATTGAGTAATACTTGCAGGTGTTTTGCCATCAGTGCTAATAGGATCATCTAAATGATTTTTCGCTGAAATTAAATCGCGTTTGTCAGCTTTAGTAAAAATGGTTTCAGTAATTTGTTCTGTACTACCATCATCGTAAGTGATTACAACTGGAATGTTTGTTGTACTACCACCAGCAAGATTAACAGGCAATGGTGTACCTGTTTTAATTGTTGCATTTCGTTTATTTAAAACTTGTACAGCATTATTAATATCTTCAGGTGTTACGTTAGAACCATAATCTTTCACAATTTGATTAATAGTGACAGAATGTGCATTTGATACATTAAATGATCGTGAGTTTGTACTTTCTGCATTACCTGAACCTGCTTTGGCAATTGTCGTGATATCACTATTAGGTTTAATCGTATTTGCATCGAAAGTTACTTTACCTGTCGCACTATCTACGCTTACATAACTTGGTTTATTAGCAATTGTCCATTGTCCATTAGACCCTTTTACAACTTGTAATGTTTTTGTCTGTTCGTTAGTATTACCTACTTTTTCAATATAAGTAATATCTAGCGCTGTTGTTGGGTTGACAAGGTTATTTGGTGTGTTATTTGGTGCGATGTCTACTTTGCCGTTTTCCCAAATGTGAGATGTAGCTTGATTAGGTTGAGGTGCTACAACTGTAAATATTTGACTCTGTTGTTCATCACTTATTAATTCGCCGTTACCTTGTGTTGCAATGACTTGAACATTGTCTGATGGACTAAATGTACCTGGTGCTATTGTAATGCCGCTAGTTGTACCTACAATACCAGTCACATTTTGCGCAGAAGTTTCTTTAGTCCAAGGGCTAGTGTTATTATTACGAACAAATGTTGTGATAACTTGTCCATTGTGTTTAATGACTAAGCGGTCCGCGTACGTATCAACATGCCCTGTACGAGTATCAATGGCTTGGTTTGCACCTGGTGCTATTGTTATAACACCTTGTTTTGACTCGGAAATTTGAGGTGCAGTTGGTTGCACATTTCTAATGATAAATCGTCCAGTTTGTGATGTTGCGAATGGTTGTCCTTGATAAAATACATCATATTTCGCATTTAATATTTGAGCAGCATTTGGTTTAGTTAATGCATCCCAACTTTCAGTATTTGTACCTGTTGTAGCTTGGTTCCAACGATATGTGAAACCATCAGTTGGTAAACCATTTTGATTCACAATATGTTGATATTGAGAGGCTTCAATACCTCGTGCGAAAGTTGTACCTAATGTTGTTGTATAGGCATTTGGACTAAAATCAAATTGATATACGTATAAACTCACTGGTACTTGAACAGGTGTAGCTACTCCAGGATAAGTGACATTAATTGTTAAGTTTTGAACGCCAGCTTGGTTTGTACTCGGTTGTGCTTGGTTTGCCCAATCTGCTGTTATACCACTTGTGTTGGTATTAGGATCAAATGTAATATAATGCATTGCTTCAGTACCTTGAGATAGTTGACCACCTTGTACCTCGCGCGTTGGTGCTTTAGCACGTGCGACTGGGTAAATGGTAACAGGTATATCTACATTTCGAGTACCTTGTCCATTCGGTAGTGTAACGACTGCTGTTTTAGTAAAGTTCCCTACATTATTTTTCCAGTTATCTGCATTATCTTGCCAAACTGCTGTAGCACCTTGAGGTAAATGATCAATATATCTTGCTGCGCTACTAAAATCATTTTGTGTATCATCTTTGATGAAATGTGCACCTTCAGAGATTGCATGCAATTGCGGTGTTACGTGTACTGGATTACTATCGAATGAATCAATCGTTATATCTTGTGTGACATCTTCAACTTGGCCTTGACTATTTTGTGTTGTGTAGGTGATATTTCGAGTTATTAAGCTTGTTCTGGCTTTGATTTCACCATCTGGTAATGCATCAGATACAACTACCACTGCATTATGACCTGGACCATAAGTTGTACGAGCAATCGCTAAACTTGTGCCATCGGATTTTAATAAAGTCACTGGTGATTGATTTAAAACATTGCTCACGTTGACTTCTTGATTGGTAAGACCTGCTTTATATAACACTGTATTAGAATCAATTCTAGGTGGATCTGGTCGTACACTTACTAAGAATCTAACGTTTTCACTTTGACCATTTGCATAAGTAACACGAACTACTCTCGTTTGACTACCTACGATATGGAGGTTTGGTGGCATATTACCACTACCAACAAAGGAGAATCTCATATTTTGCTGATCATTATCCCAAGAATGATTAATTGGTTTGAGATAATCTTTAGGATTGTTTGGATTATCAATTCCAGGAATAGGTGTTACCCTACTCGTTACAAAGACTTGTTTTGGAATTGTTCTTACTACCATATAAGATGATTCTTTAACTATTGGTGTTGTTTCGCCATCAAATAAGATGTTAGCTCTAACTGTAATGGATTCACCAATACGCGTATTATTCTTGTCTGGTGTATTGTTTGGAAGCCAAGTAATGGTTGCATCTGGAACAGGATCACCATTCTCTAATGTAAAGAAATCATTCGGTGATGCACCTTTACCATTTGGGAAATCTTGACCTTGAATCGTATATTTCGGGCTAACTATGACGTTGTAGATGACATGTTTGACAGGAACAGTGATTGTTGATGTTGAACCGTCGGCATAAGTCACTGTTACTGTTGCTACAGGTGATTGGTTAAATCTTCCGACATTACCAGTCACAACTTTACTTCTAATCTCATTTGCACCAGCTGTTGCATATGGTCGTGTTCCTGAGATATCAGTAGTTGTTATACTATCAATAATCTTTTGTTGATCCGCTTGTGAAATTGCTGCGTTTTCACGAATATTAGCAATACGAATTGGATTTCCTACTGTTGCATTCGTTGTTACTTGATATTTATCTTTTAATGGTTTGACTGTGACGTTAAATGACTGATTAGTCGTGTTTCCACTTGTATCAGCTGCAACTATCGTAACGGTTTTATCACTACTTGAAGTGACATTTGGTGCTTGTAAAGTTACGGTTTGATTATTATTGCTAACTGTGCCATTTACTTGAGATTGAGGTGCTACTTGAACACTACCTAAAGCATAATTATCATTCGCGGTAATAGTATTGGTAAATGATTCACCAGAGTATACAGTATGGTCATTGTAATTTCCTACAGTTAATGTTGGATTTACACTGTCACTCGGTACAAAATACACATTAATGACGTCTGTTGTGTTTGCTTGATTACTATTAATCGCTTGTAAATAAGCTGGTGGACCATATGGTGATAAGAATAATTGTGCTCGATATACAGGACTATTATTACCAGTAATCGTGTTGTTCTTAATCACATGATCTATTGTAAATGCTGGTACACCATTTCTAGCAGATTCATTCACATTGGTTAATGAAGAATTGGTTGTATTAGAACTTAAGTTTGAATACTTGATAGGTTGACCACCATAACCACGACTTGTTTCTACTAAATCTAAAGCTTGAATGATTTTACCGTTATATGTGAATTCACGTTGGCCAGCAGCATCTGGAGCTGTTAAAGAATAACCTACTGAATTATAGTTTGGTGTTCCGCCAGCTTCTGCTAATGCTTTTTCAGTACCTATAATATTTGTTCTCAAGCCAGGAATCGTTGTATTCGCTGTAATAAGTTTCAATACATCATTAGCATTAATTGTTCTACCACTTGTTGCATCATAACGATAAATTATTGATTTATGATCTTGTGACCATTGGAACCCTCCATCTGTTTGGCGACCAGGAATCGTTTGACTTGTCCAACCTACTGTGTAGTCATTCGGGAAATCGACCCATCTTAAGAAATTCATATTAGTCGCATTTGATGTAAATGATTTTTGTAATTTATCTTTAATGATATTTACCGTAATTGTACTTGTAGATAAACCGTTAAGTGTATTAGTAATAACGACATTACTATCAGATAATTGAAGTTGACTTCTATTAGCGTTTATAAAGGCTTGCTTAATTTGTGCTTTCTCTTCATCTGTGACATTAAATGTTGAAATACGAAATACACGTTGATCACCTGTTGGTTGATTTACATCTACAACCTTTAATTTCAATGTTAAAGGTGCTTGGTCTTGTCTATAGGCATCATTAGCATTTAAACGATACGTATGTGTACCTACAGCAAATTGAGATACCTGTGCAGCATTTGGTAATGAATCAACTGCGGTAATATTAAATAATGTACTATCAGGTAAATCTGCACCGTTACTTAATGCAAAATATTGTTTTAAATCACCAAATTCAAATTGTTGACCTCTAGCAATTGTTACTGTTGCTTCTTTAGTATTGTTGCCATCAGCATATATTGATTTTCGAATAGGTTCATACGTAATCGCATTAGAAATAGAAATTCTGTCCGTTGACCCGTCTTTATAATTGAAGCTAATCATTTCTGTTGAAGGTATATTGATTGGACTTGAACTATCTAAATATTGGGTAATATTTGAATTAACGGCAGTTAAAGCTCTAATGACCTCTTTTTCCTCTGCACGAGTTAAATCTCCAGGATTGACTACATTCACCTTTTGAACGTTAGGTAATACAATTGGAGAGAAATCATTACTCATTTGACCAATATTAATTAAGATTTGCTTAGATTGGCGATTATTTGTTGTGTTATTGGCGTTATCAGTAGCACTAATTTTAAATCTGATTTGACTGTTGAATGGTTGATTATCAGATACAGTTCCTGTAATTCTAAGTGTACCGCCCTCACCATTTGAATTTCGTACAAACTCGGACGTCCATCCCTGTGGTAATCTACTAATATTTGTCGATTTAATTCCAGTACCATTTGCGCCGTCTGTAATATCAAGCGTAAAGTTGACTTGTTCACCTTTATAATACTTGTTTTTTAAACCTACAGGATTACCAATCGTTGGTGGTGTGTTGTCTGCCTGTACTTCAACCGCATTACTAAAATTAGACATAAGATTGTCGTTGTAATAAACGATGGCTCTAATGATACCGATATTTGGTAAGTTCTGCACGAAGTCCTCTTGATTGAATGTCACACTATTACTAGTACTTGTCGGCGTTGCACTGCCTATAATGTCATAATTTCTCGGCACTGAAGCGGGGTCATTAGTTCCATCTTGTGCTAGATTTCCAGTGACAACTAAATAAACAAGGGCATTAGGATCTGCAGGTACATTAGAGACTGTGATAGTAGGTTTAGTGCCCCCTTTACCTCTTAACTGTTCAACAGTTGTATCAATATGAGGCGGTAATGGCTTGACTCTTATCTCGAAAGGTTGTTCTTTCTTACGCAAACGCACCGTACCTAGGTAATCACCAGGTGCTATATTACCGACTAATTCAAGGTTTCGTTCACTATTATTATTTGTTCTACCTGCTGCGTTTTCAATTCGGAGTGAGCTTGGGATACCAGTAATTTCCCAATCATTATCATTAAAATCTTCATTACTTGCTAATTGAATACGTAGTGGTTGAACATAGTTAGATGAGTTGCCACTGTTTGTATAACTATTGCCCATGTTTCCTTCTAATACATTAAAGATCGGGTGTCCTGCTGATTTAGATTCAGGCAAATCAGCACGGTTCTTTGGATCATTATTAGTGTAAAATCCAATATTATTTTGCAGTTCAGGTTTCACATATAAATACACTGACTTCAAGGTTTCTTCATTACCATATCCATCTTGAATATCGAATCCAATATTTAATTTAATAGGGTTACCAGTTCGACTAGCATTTGTTAGTGTATCGTTGTTGATAAGTTTATAAATTTCAAATTCATTTAATGGTGCCTTCCCTACTCCGCGATAACGATTAGTAGGTAATGAAGGGTCGTAGAAACCACCTACATAGCGACTAGGTGTTTTGGCATAGCTCATCGGATCTGAAGCAAAGTCTTCTGAATTCTCATTATTCGAATCTAAAATATATTTTGTGACTTCTCTTCTTGCATTTAAATCGTAAATATCTTTTGTGTTGCCAAGATGATAAGTTCGGTTAATGCCTTCAGTAAATGTTTTTACTCGCTCTGTAAAAACATTTAGTGGTTCTACATATAATTCGTTAAAGCTAAATAATTGTCTGTATTCTAGTGCTCTACCACCAGCTGCATAATAAAATCGTTCGGCAGTATTACCTTGTGTTTTAAATTGTATTGTATAACTTGCATTACCTTTTCCTATAAAAGCATACAATCTATCTATACCATATATTTGATTTTTGAATTCACCATTTAGTAAATCGAAATTTTGTTCGCCGTTTGTTTTAGCTTCATCTGATGCATCTTGTTCATGTTGAAACTCAGGTGCTCTAGCAAACTCTTTAAAGTTCTTAATGTGAATCGTAGGTTCATCATAAAAGGTATAACCTGTAGGTGGGCCTTGCACAAAATTAGAGGCACGAGAACTATCGATACCACCTGCAGTTCGCCACATGGCAGGTAATGATTGTCCTTCTCCAGCACCAACACCTAAACTACTAATCTTATTTGAGTGGTCAGGGTTTTCGATAGTAAATCTAACTGGCCCTACTGGAACTTGTGGATCCGGCAAACCGAACCAAAAGACCATATGTTCATGCATTCTATGACTTTGATTAAATTTAATTGTCCATTCATAACCATCTTTTAATCTTTTCGTAGTGATATAGGCAATCCCTTTAGAGTCTGAAGCACGTAAAGGCTTCCATGGTGTATTTGGTAAGGCAAACGGTGTTCCTTTGTTTGCAGCATAAATATACGTACCAACTGGATAGCCTGAACCATCGTTTGGACTTTTTACGTAATAAGATGTGATGGCTGTTTGATAACTCTCTGATGCTTTTGGATCAGTAGAGCGATCTTTTATTTCATGTTTACGTCGTTCTTGTGATTGACGTTTAGGCAAAGTACGCATGGTTGCTACTGCTTGTTCTAAGTCTTGATATGCAAGTTGTAAAGATTTTTCACTGATTGGATGACTGCTTCCAAGTAATGTATTAACTTTATCGAAAGCTTCTTTAACTTGGTCGAGCGTTGGTTGATCTACTTTATCTCTATCTATAAAGCGATAATCATGATAGTTTGCATCAAAGAAAGCTTGTAACGAATCTTTATTAATTTGAGTCGGCTGTTTTAAATCACTTTCTTGTTGCATGCTATTATGAGTTTCACTATCTACATGCGCGGTTAGCTTATTCTCTGTGTTATTTACTTCTGCGCTATGAGTTTGATTAATTTGATCTAAATCATTTGAATGATTAGAATTTGCTGTTTGATCTGTCGTTTGAATCGATTTATCATTATCTATTGAAACATTTTCTGTAGATTGCGTCTCTGTGTGTTCTGTATCAGCTTGAGACATCACCGTTTCTTTAGATGGTTGTTCAGAAGTTACGGTTTCATTGTTAGTTAGTTGGTTGGATGTTTGCAAACTGGAATCAGACTGCGAAATGTTTGTCCCCCCATCATGCTGCTGAAGCGTTTGTTGTGCATTCTTTTCTGTTGCACTTAATTCATCAGCTTGTACATGAGAAGCGTTAAAACCTAAAAAGACTAACGTCGCAATGACTGTTGAAAACGTACCAACTGTATATTTACGAATACTAAACTTCTGTAATTTCTCACGATTATTCACAGCTATTGTTCACTCCTTATCTTGTTGTTGTGTCTCTGATGTTGTAGTTGTGATAGGTATGTAGGTCTGTTAATTAAGGTTATGATTTGATATATATTGATTCATTATCATTGTTATGATTTCTCAAATAAATGATAAAAAACAGACAAATCGACATACATCACAACATAATGTTGAACAATTTATTAACGTTCTATATAATAATATAATAAATTTTATATAAGTGTAATTGGATATAGGATAAATTAAAATTATTTTAATTTAATTCGATTATAAAAATAAAAAGCGACTCATAGATTACCTTGTTTAAGATAATTGTATGAGTCGCTTTGTTTATGATTTTATAAATGGCTTGATATATATTTACCGGAAACGTATAGTTCATGTTCATTACAGATTGATAATATATGGTTAAGCGTAGTTGCAAATGCCATATCTTGGAACAATTGCGCACTATCGATAGGTACATTTGTATGAATTTCAGCTAAACGCTTTGATAAGTGTAGTTCATTGATATTGTCGTTAATTTTCTTTCTTTGGCCCGGTGTTAAGGTATCAATTTGATTAATTACCTCTTCAACACTACCATATTGTTGAATCAATTTGAGTGCAGTTTTCTCGCCAATACCTTTAACGCCTGCATAACCATCAGCTGTGTCACCCATAAACGCTTTGATATCGATCAATTGTTTCGGCGCTAATTCATATTCTTCATTAAATCGATGTAAGGTATATCGATTATAAATATTAAAGCCTTTCTTAATGAGCCATACTTCAACATTTTCGTTGATACATTGTAACAAATCTCTATCGCCGGTAATAATATAAACATCGTTATCAGTGGAATAGGTTTGTGCTAATGTACCAATCACATCATCGGCTTCATAATTTGTCACACCGATATTAACGAAACCAAATTGTTCAGAAATCTCTTTGACATAGTCAAATTGTGGAATGAGCTCCTCTGGTGGTGCTGAGCGATTTTGTTTATAACCTTCAAACATGTCATTTCTGAAGGTTGATTGCCCCATATCCCAACAAACAGCTACATGTGTAGGTTGGATCTCGTGGATAGCTGAAAAGATATGACGTACAAACCCTTGAATTCCGTTAGTCGGAACTCCTTTTGAATTGTACATAAATTGATTGTGCAGACTCGTTGCGAAAAAATGTCTAAATAATAAAGCCATGCCATCGACGAGTAATACTTTATTAGGCATTTCGATTGTCCTTCTTTCTTAATATATAATTGCTTCAAGTTGTTGGTGCTTATCTTTAAGTTGTGAAATTAATGATTCGTCTAATTCAAATGATAATAATTCATTGATCTGACTTTGAATATTATCTTCAATGCTATTGAATTGTTGTTCTGCTTCGTCAGACATTTGATCAACATATGTTTCAAGTTGTTGTCTTGAGCGACTAAAGTTAGGTTGAAGTAGTTCTAATGTACTTTGACAAATTGCTTCGTGAATATCTTTTTGAGCATTCGCATTTAAAATTTTACGTTTCGTTAATTGTTTAGGCAATTCAGCCATCATATCGTTTAAATCAATATGAAGCAATGGTTGATCGACAACATCTGGTTGTAAATTGAAGCGTGGATGTACGATAATATGCAATTGACTTAACTGTTGCAAGACAGGTGCAACTTGTTCGTCTAATTGTTGGTTAAAATATTTCTTGATTCTTTCAGTAATTAATGATTGCTCTAAAAACATTCTTTGATGAATTTGATCTAGATATATTTTAGTTGAATTTTTCTTTTCAGCATTGAAATCACTATTTTGCGTCATTTGACTGTTATAAACAGACTTAATATCATCCATTAACTGGAGCTTTAATCTTTGATTTAAATGATAGACTTGTTCTTCGACTTCATTATTCGTATGTTGGGTTGTAGTAGCAATTAATTGGTTTTCAAGTCTCTCTTTGTCTTTGTATGATTCTAATTTACGTTGACGTTTCGCGATATCATCTTTATTGGTTTCAAACTCTGAAATCATGTCTTGATAGGACTGATCAATTTGTTGGAGTTGGTGAATCATTTGTTGTTCTAAGATAGTTTTAGATTCTACATCGACGAAATGTTGAATGCTTTCTTTTAATTGATCCATACCTTCATCACTTGATTTTAATGCTTCTCGACTAGACACACCAAATACTTCAGATTGTAATTGAACTTGGTTAAGTGCATCGGCAACATAATCTTTAACAGCATTAAGGTCTTCATCACTTTCGGCTAAATCAACAGCATTAATAATCATTTTGAATGCTTGGTTTTCATTTAACTGATTCATATCTTTCATATGTTCAATGAATGCTTTGTCATTATCAGTAAATGAATGATTGAAATAACTGACGTATAAAATTAAGTCTGATGACGTAAGGATTTGTTCAGTTTCGTTTGTATGACGTTGGTTATTGGAATGTAAACCAAGTGAATCGACAACAATCTTACCTTTAAGCCATTCAACAGGTACTTGTAAATGTACTGTTTTAACGAAAGTTGCATATTCATCTTCGGCAGACCATTTTTTGACATCTTCTTGTGAAATGTGATGTACTTCCCCTTCTTCTAGCATATTGATATACATGTCGTAATGCTTTTCAACTGCTGAAATAAAGGCAAGTTGATTTTTTTCTAGTTTTGATTTTAATTGAGTAATATCGCTATTGATAAACTCATCTAAAGACGAGAATGACTGATTAAAGAACTCAAGTAATTGGTTAATCTCATCTAGTAATTGCTTTGATGATTTTAATGTAATGCTACTACTTTCCCCGTAAGTTAGTTCTGTGGTAGCTGCCGTTGTCGGATTTGGTGAGCTAACTAAGTAATTATCACCTAATAAAGCATTTATTAAACTACTCTTACCTGCACTAAATGTACCGAATACACCAATCTTAGTGATTTTTTGGTCTAAACGCGTGAGTGTTTGTTTAATATCCGTTTGTGTACGCTCGAATAATGGAATATCTTCGATGATATTTAAAGCTTTTTCTATATCTACTTGTGAACGACTTACTGTGTCATCACTGGCTTGAATATGGTCACGATGTTGATGGTGTGTTGTATCATGTTCTTCTTTAATAGTGAAATTCGCTTCAGTGCGACCAGTTAACTTATCTAAAGAGTCTTCCAAATGTATATAGTAATGTTGATAATTGCGTGTAGTGATGGAGTCTTTTAAGTTATTTAATTCTAAGTATCGTTGATATTCATCTGATGTATCATTATCTTCAGTTTCAATTTCATTAGCTTGTACATGTTGAATAGCTTTTTCAAATAACGGATTCGATTGACGTTCAACAAATTGATTGATTGCTTTAACCACTTCATCTGAAAAAGTTAATACATACGTATTACTAATCGTTGTTTGTGGTTGATATAGTGATGAAACTAAATCATTTGGAATATCATATGATTGGTTAAGTATATGTTCGTTTATATTTTTTTGATTGATAAAACGCGTTAAGAATGACATGTCTTCACGCATAGGTTGACGTATTTGAGTATTAATCTTTTCTTGAAGCATGCTGATGGCTTTATCTAAACGTTCAGTTTGTGCTTCCTCTTTCTTTTTAGCCTTATTAAAGAGTCCGCCTACTTTAAAGTCAGTAGCCTTACTTTCTAAATAAGAACGTAGTTGTTCGCGCATATCATGTGTCATAATATAGGCGTTTTCTAATATATCTTTACGTTTTTGTTTAAGGTACGCTTTTAATTTGTCTTTATCATTGAGTAGTTGTGCTTCTTCTGAAACGGCTTGTGTTTGTTGGAAATTTAAATAAGCTTGTTCAAACTCATCCTCTTCAATATTCAGGTATTCAAGTATACTTTGCATTTCATTTTGAATATATGAAAGTTGAGCATCTGTGATGAATGAAACAGTACGTTCCACATATGTTTCCATTGCCTCTCTATGCTTGTCTAAATACAATAGGTACTCTGATAATTCATCGATTTGATTTTTAGGATGATCGAATTTTGAGACGTAATATATATGTTGTAAATCGATGTCCCATTCATTGATAGATTTCTCAACTCTAGATTTGAATGTATCAAATGAAAGTTCATCATCATTATGTTTATCTATTTGATTAATGATAAATACTACTGGAATGCCCACTTCATTAATTCTTTTCATAAATTGAAAATTAAGTGCAGATTGCACATGATTATAGTCAACAGTATAAAATAAAACATTACTCGTATACATAAATTGCTCAGTAGTTGTTTGATGTGTTGCGACATTAGAATCGACACCAGGTGTATCTTGGAATGTAAACCCTTTGTCGAATTTATCGGATTGGAAGTTAATCTCTACAGATTCTACATCTATATTTTGACGATTCATTTGTTTAACTTCATCATATGTTTTTAGCTTTGTGTATTGTTGGTTTGGCAAGTTTGCGATGATATCTTCTGTATCAGATACCGATACAATGGCTGTATTACTAGTAGTAGGTACTGGAGAGCTTGGTAGAATATCTTGCTCTAATAACAAGTTGATAAGTGTTGATTTACCAGCTGAAAAGTGACCAACAAATGATATTGTAAATTGATTTTTATATACTTTTTTAATCACTTGATTAATAGTATTTAGTAAAGCAGTGTTATTTGATTTTTCTACTTCTTTTTTTTAATTTATATAAAATGTCTAACTGTTCTGTATGTGTCATGCGTATTAATCCCCTTTAGTTCAGTCAATAAAAAAGAAGAGATTAAGACAAAGTGATTTAAAATTCTATACCAAATTTTAATGTAAGTGACGTTGTCATAACCTCTTCTTAATAAGTCAGTTATCATAGATTATGATATTACTTAAAATATTATCATATATATCGTTTAAAACCTATGAATTTTAGGCAGGATTATTCAAACCATGAGGGTTTGTTGCCTTCAGTTCCTGGCTTAAATACACCGATATTCTCTTTTGAATGTAATTCAGGGTGCTTTGCAATTTGTACTGCTAAATTAGCGACACTTTTTCTTGATACTTCAGTACCTTCAAAAGCCCCTTCTTTACTGCTGATTTCATATATATTTTCATTTTTATCTGTTAACCAACCTGGTCTAATAATTGTATAGTCTAAGTCGGATTGCTCGATTGTATCAGCTGCTTGACGGTATAAGTTTAACTTGTCTCCAAACTGTTGCTTATTCCATTCATTGAAAGCTTCTGGTAACTCATCGTAAATACCAGGTGCAGCAATTAAAATTAATCGTTTAATACCTTTAGCATCCATCGCTTTAACAATCGTTTCAGCGTGACGATTTAATGAGCCAGAGGTACCAGTAAAAACAATATCTATGTTGTCTAAGGCTTGTTCTAAATCTTGTTGGTTCTTAGCATCGCCTTCAAAGACTGTAACTCTGTTTGAAGCGTAGTCAGGGATACGATGTGCATTTCTTAAGAACAGGTTCACATTAAAGTTTGAATTCTCTAAGAAAATTTTTGTCGCTTCGATAGCCACACGTCCATTTGCCCCAATAATTAAAACATTCTTCATATTAATTACTCCTCTCAATAATAATGATTATTATATTTATTAATTATAAAAGTAATTTAAATTAAAACACTCTTAATCCAACCTTACTACAGTTGAATTGAGAGTGCTAATGAATTGATTTGATTTTAATCATTATGATTCTTTATTGATTTGTGGTTTCTTACCCCAATATTGATAATACGTACATTCGATATAGCCATTAAACAACTTACGGCGTTTTGTTGCTTTTTTATTAACTAAATGTTCGTATTCTTTATTACTTGTTAAGATATAAGTTGATAAATAATCGTGTTGTTTCATTAACTTACCAATATATCGATACATTTCTTCAACTTCGTCTCTATCACCGATACGTTCACCATAAGGTGGATTACCGATTAGTGCAATGGGTTCTTCAGTATCGATTGTTAATGTATTTACATCTTTTACACTGAATTGAATGATATCAGCTAATCCAACTTCTTCTGCATTGCGTTTTGCGATTTCAACCATCCCTGGGTCAATATCTGAGGCATATACTTGGATTTCTCTATCATAATTCGCGTGTTTGTCAGCTTCATCGCGCATATCGTCATAAATGTTTGGTGGCATGATATTCCATTCTTCAGATACAAAGTCTCTGTTAAATCCAGGTGCGATATTTTGTGCGATAAGACATGCTTCAATGGCAATCGTTCCTGAACCACAGAATGGATCGATAAGTGGTGTATCGCCAGTCCAATTAGCTAACTTAATCAAACTAGCAGCTAATGTTTCTTTAATAGGCGCTTCCCCTTGCGCTAAACGATAGCCGCGTCGATTTAACCCTGAACCAGACGTATCAATGGTAAGAAGTGCTTTATCTTTTAATATGGATACTTCTACAGGATATTTTGCACCTGATTCGTTGAGCCATCCTTTTTCATTATATGCATGTTTAAGACGTTCTACGATTGCTTTTTTAGTAATAGCTTGGCAATCTGGCACGCTATATAAGGTAGATTTGACACTACGACCTTGAACTGGAAAGTTCCCTTGTTGGTCTATAATTGACTCCCATGGTAATGCTTTTGTTTTTTCAAATAATTCATCGAAGGTTGTTGCTTTAAATTGGCCCATGACAATTTTGACACGGTCTGCGGTACGTAGCCATAAGTTACATTTGACGATGGCGTTTTCGTCACCTTCAAAAAAGATACGCCCATTTTCTACTTGTGTTTCGTAACCTAGTTCTTGAATTTCTTTGGCTACGATTGATTCAAGCCCCATTGGACATACTGCTAATAATTGAAACATGCGTTGTTCTCCTTTTGGATTAATTTCGTTATGTTTATTCTAACAGAGTTAGATTTAAAATTTAATCATATAGTGTGATTCATTTCGGCTTATAGTTGATCATTTATAAATGTGAATACCGTTTATTGACATTAAAAAAGCTCTCCGTTGTATGGGAGAGCTAAACTAGTGGTGATATTTCTGTAAGCCATGTTCTGTACCATTGTACTCATAACGTGCACTAGTCACACTGGTACGTTGGTGGTAACCATCTGTCTACACATCACAAATATATGCATGTGTCTCGTTTATACGTTGAATTCCGCTAAACAAGTGCTCCTACCTAATTTGGATTGCTCACTCGAGGGGTTTACCGCGTTCCACCTTTTATATTTCTATAAAAGCTACGTCACTGTGGCACTTTCAAACTATTCTAACCATATCAATAGACTTAGGTTATTTCGTTGCCGTCAAATTAATGCCTTGATTTATTGTTTCATCAAGCACGAACACTACAGCCATCTCAGACTGTGTGAGCATGGACTTTCCTCTATATCACTATAGCGATCACCCAAAATATCACCTTTGAGAGTATAACATAAAAAAAGGTTGAGACAAAGCTTTTTCAAGTATGATAGCAACATCTTCATTATTAAAAAGGAACATGTGTCACAATACTTATCAGTTATATGATATAACGCATTGGCTTATATCACACGGATTGTCTCAACCGATTCATTTATTATTTCCCAAATACTGCTTTTTCTAAATTAGAAATACGTTTTAAAATATCAACATTATTTGACGATGCATTGTTAGAACCATTTGAAGAAAAGTTTTTATTCTCTTGTGGTCTAGTTGTCGCTACGCGTAATCTTAATTCTTCAAGTTCTTTTTTCAGTTTGTGGTTTTCTTCTGAAAGTTTTACAACTTCGTTATTCATGTCTGCCATTTTTTGATAATCTGTAATAATATCATCTAAAAAAGCATCTACTTCTTCTCTTCTATAGCCACGAGCCATAGTTTTTTCAAAATCTTTTTCATAAATATCTTTCGCTGATAATTTTAATGAAACATCTGACATTTTTTCCACCTCATTCGAAACTTTGATCTTGAGACCACTGCAAGTCGTTGATGAATTCAGTGAGTTCATCAAACGTCACAATATCACAAGTATAGTTTGTTTTTTCCATAAAATCAACTAACATCGATTTGAAGAATTTAGGACTCGCTTCTTGTTCTTCATCGTATATTAATAATGTTTGGTCAGTATGGTCTAACATAAATTGGTCCGCCCGTTTAAATTGGAATGGCCCTTGATATTCTGAATGAAATACGCTTTCTAAGAAATCTGCTTGATTAATCATATTTATGTATTTCGTTTGATTTTGTTCATTCCATTTAGATGTATGACCTTCAAAAGGTGTAATAACACCTAATTTAAGTTCAGGATATGTTTCTTTTAATTCAATCACGACTTCTGCTGACCATAATTCTATTCCCATCTGCCCTTGAATTAATACCCATTCTAATCCTTCATCTAATAATTGTTTGATTTTATGTTTTATAAATTCCTTTAAATAGTAAACTTCAGGTGCATCATCTTTGAATATATTTAATTCATAAGATTTATACCCTGTGATATAAACAGTTTTAACCATAATTTCCCTCTTTAAACATGTTTATTTAAAATATTGTTCAAATCATATTGTACTGCTTTTATTTTTTCAGTGAAAAGTTTTCTACTTGTACGCTTAAAATGGCATTCAACGGATAATTCTTCTATATTCTTAATTAATAAGTCTAATTTTGGTTTATTCATATAAGTAGTATCAATGAGTGATTGCTCATATGGTTTTAGTTGATCTAGTAGTGAATCGATATGTCGAACATAAGGTTCAACCACTTTGTGAAAGTCTTTGTCTTCGTCATATTCTCTAACTTGTTCGTAAATGTCATTCATATGATTGACTTCCTCTATTAACTGTCGAATAGTATCTAGCATCTAGTTGCCTCCTACATGACTAATTTATCATAATGTTCTTAAAGCGTCATATCAAAGTGTTTAATAATGGACAAAAGCCAGAAAATATTATCAAAGTTGATATTAATTTATGATTTTTACATTAGAGCATTAATGACATGCTATTAAAATGATAGAAAGATTGTCGATATACATGGAGATAAATGTGATTGTTTTTATTGTTTATTTGATGAAAGCACGTTAAAATAAGGTTTGATGTATTTTTGGTTAGTTAAATATACATTAATTTTATAAAAGTTTGGTAAATCGTAAATTGTTGTGTATAATAATTGCAGTTTACTACCAAGCTTGTGTGGTGAAATATATGAATTATCCTAATGGTCAACCATACAAAGAAAATAAGTCTTTGGACGGACGCAAATCGACGTCAAACTCAAGTAATATTGAGTATGGCGGACGAGGTATGTCACTTGAAAAAGATATTGAGCATTCTAATGCTTTTTATTTAAAGCGTGGCATCGCAGTCATTCACAAGAAACCTACGCCTGTACAGATAGTGAATGTTCATTATCCAAAAAGGAGTAAAGCTGTGATAAATGAAGCTTATTTTCGTACGCCTTCAACAACTGATTATAATGGTGTTTATAATGGCTATTATATTGATTTTGAAGCAAAGGAAACGAAGAACAAAACATCATTTCCTTTGAATAATATTCATGATCATCAAGTGGATCATATGAGAAACACATACCAACAACACGGTATTGTTTTTTTAATGATAAGATTTAAATCGCTTGATGAAGTATATCTATTACCTTATTCTAAATTTGAATTCTTTTGGGATAGATATCAAAAGGATATTAAAAAATCAATAACAGTTGATGAAATACGAAAAAATGGTTACCATATTCCTTATCAGTATCAACCTAGATTGAATTACCTCAAAGCAGTTGATAAGTTGATATTAGATGAAAGTGAGGACCGCGTATGACGGAAAACAAAGGGTCTTCTCAGCCTAAGAAAAATGGCAGTAATGAGAAGTCCGACGAAAAAAAGAATAGAAATGTGAAGAGAACGATTATTAAGATTATTGGCTTTATGTTTATTGCCTTTATTGTTCTATTGTTGCTCGGTATCTTACTATTTGCATATTATGCATGGAAAGCACCTGCTTTTACAGAATCAAAGTTAGAGGATCCAATCCCTGCTAAGATTTATGATAAAAATGGTGACTTAGTCAAGACGTTAGATTATGGTCAACGTCATGAACATGTCAATCTCAAAGATGTACCACAAGGTATGAAAGATGCCGTATTAGCTACTGAAGATAATCGCTTCTATGATCACGGTGCTTTAGACTATAAACGTCTATTCGGTGCAGTTGGTAAAAACTTAACTGGTGGATTTGGTGCACAGGGTGCTTCTACTTTAACGCAACAAGTTGTTAAAGACGCATTCTTGTCTCAACAAAAATCTATCGGTCGTAAAGCACAAGAAGCTTACCTTTCTTACCGTTTAGAACAAGAGTATAGTAAAGATGAAATCTTCCAAGTTTACTTGAATAAGATTTACTACTCTGATGGTGTAACTGGTGTTAAAGCTGCTGCTAAGTACTACTTTAATAAAGATCTTAAAGATTTAAACTTAGCTGAAGAAGCATACTTAGCTGGTTTACCACAAGTACCTAATAATTATAATATTTATGATCATCCTAAAGAAGCTGAGAGTCGTAAAGATACAGTGCTATATTTAATGCATATGCATAAGAGAATTAGCGACAAAGAATATGAAAAAGCTAAGAAAATCGATCTTAAAGCTAATTTAGTTCAAAGAACTGATAAAGAACGTCAAAATACGACTGAAGAAAAAGATCCTGAATTAGCATCTTATGTGAACTTTGTTAAATCAGAATTAATGAATAACAAACATTTCAAAGATGAAAACTTAGGTAACGTTCTTCAAAGTGGTATTAAGATCTATACTAATATGGACAAAGACGTTCAACAAACGCTTCAAGATAAGATTAATAATGGTAGCTTCTACAAAAATGATGACCAACAAGTTGGTGCCACTATTTTAGATAGTAAAACTGGTGGTTTAGTAGCTATTTCTGGTGGACGTAATTATAAAGACGTTGTTGACAGAAACCAAGCTACAGATGCTCACCCTACTGGTTCATCACTGAAACCATTCTTAGCTTATGGTCCAGCAATAGAAAATATGCATTGGGCAACAAACCATGCGCTTCAAGATGAATCATCATATCAAGTTGATGGATCAACATTCCGAAACTATGATACTAAGAGTCATGGTACAGTAAACATCTATGATGCTTTACGTCAAAGTTTCAATATTCCAGCCTTAAAAGCATGGCAACAAACAAAAGAACATGCTGGTAATGATGCACCTAAGAAATTCGCATCTAAAGTTGGTTTAGATTACGAAGGTAAAATCGGACCTTCTGAGGTATTAGGTGGTTCTTCATCTGAATTCTCACCTACTCAATTAGCATCAGCATTTGCTGCAATTGCTAATGGTGGTACGTATAACAATGCACATTCAATTCAAAAAGTTATCACTCATGATGGCGATACGATTGAATATGATCATACAAGCCATAAAGCAATGAAAGATTCTACAGCATACATGTTAGCTGAAATGCTTAAAGGTACTTTCAAAGCTTACGGTTCTGCTTATGGACACGGTGTATCTGGCGTTAATATGGGTGCTAAAACAGGTACAGGTACTTATGGTGCTGAAATTTATAGTCAATATAACTTACCTGATAATGCAGCCAAAGACGTTTGGATTAACGGATTCTCACCTCAATACACTATGTCAGTGTGGATGGGCTTCAACAAAGTTAAAGAATACGGTACAAACTCATTCGTTGGACATTCAGAACAAGAATATCCACAATACCTATTCGAAGACGTTATGTCAGACATTTCATCTAGAGATGGTAAAGACTTTGAAAAACCAAGCTCAGTTGAAGGTAGCGATCCAGACTCATTATCTGTTAGTGGTCACCCTGACAACGATACTACTAATAAGAGTACGCATGGTGACAGCGATTCTTCATCATCTAACAGTAGTAACACAAACGGATCAAATGGTTCATCAAATAGTTCAAATGGCAGTTCACAACAACAAGGTACTAGCTCACAACAACAAAGTGGCAATGCCTTAACTCGTCTATTCAGTTTTAATGCGATATTTAACAATAAAGCATCATAACTCATAGACGAAAAGCACAAACCTTACAACAAGGTTTGTGCTTTTTTTATGTCCGAATATACAAATAAACTCGCTAATGACAAATATGTCTAGTTAGCGAGTTTATGATAAAGTACTTCTAATCTTTTATTTTCTCTTTTTGCGAATTTGATATGAGGCATTCATTTTAATCAGCTCTGTTTTTAAAGTTTTCATTTGTCTATATCCCATAAAATGATATTTTCGAGCTTGCATATATTGATAACGCTCTGAAAAGTTCATTGGAACAACTGGATAATCATCTAATAAAGCTAAGTCAAAATCACTGATTTCATTAATTTGCTTAAAATAATCTATAATCATATCAAAATAGTCATCGAGTAAAGGTTTAGCTTCTGATGAATTTAACTTTTTTTGACTTGCTAATGTATCAAGTTGTTGTTCCAATTCCTCAAAGTCCTGTTTTTCAATCATTTATTTCACACTTCTTTCAAACTTGCTTTATATCGTTTCTGGCCTTCTCTACAATCATTGAATAAAGGACAAATATCACATTTAGGCTTACGAGCTAAGCAATGATATCTCCCAAAGAAAATGAGTTGATGGTGACTTTTGTTCCATCGTTCTTTAGGTATGACAGAGCAAAGTCTATCTTCAACTTGTCTCACATTATCTTTCCAACGGTTAATACCTAATCGTTTAGATACTCGTTCTACATGGGTATCGACAGCAAGAGAAGGTTCATTAAATGCAACACTCATGACTACGTTTGCAGTTTTACGTCCTACACCTGCTAAACTTTCTAACTCTTGATGTGTTTGTGGAATTTCACCGTCAAACTTGTCTAATAACGACTGACATAATTTTTTGATATTTTTGGCTTTATTTCTATATAATCCAATTGATTTAATATCGTTTTGTAATTCCTCATCACTGACATTCAAATAGTCTTCGGGTGTTTTATATTTAGCAAATAATGATTTAGTTACTTTATTGACTAAGATATCCGTACATTGTGCTGATAAGAGCACGGCAATTGTGAGTTCGAATGCATTATCATGTCTTAATTCGCATTCTGCATCTGGGAACATATCTGCTATGACATCAATCATTTCTAATGCTTTTTTCTTACTTATCATCTGATTTCTCTCCATTTAGCCAATCAAATTTAGGCACCTTTTTAACTGTATGTTTCATTTTAGGTTGATTAAATTGTTTACGAATTTCTTTTGAATCATCGATTGTTTTAACATTATTCTTCTTCCAATTTAATAATATACGATCCATATATTTAAAGCTTAACTTGTTCTGACTATTGGCTTCATCTAGTGCTGCTTGAATAATATCAATATCGTGTTGATCAACATCGATCCATTGATTTAATGTTTCAATTTCATAAGGTGATAAAGGTCTCGCAAAGGTTTGCTCAATCATTTGGAATAAAGTTTTAAACTTTTCTTTATCGCTTTGTACATTGGTAGTCATTGTTTCTTTTTTGAGTAATTGACTTAATTTCTCATAAAAAGGATCTAAATTCATGTATTCAGTGAAGCGACCTTCTTCATCTTTATTAACATTTAATTCTAAGAGTTCACGTTGAATTAAATTTTGAATAACTGCCGTTACTTCACGTGGTTGCATATTAGACCCTTTTTGTAATAATTCTATAGATGGTTGCTTGTTTGATGTTTCAGATGCATAGATGAGTTTAATTAATATAATTAAGTCTTGTTCATCTAATCCTAATTCACTATAATGATCAAGCAATTCTCGCCGAATAACGACAGGTCTCGTTTTTAATTGAAATTTATCCATCTTACCCCTCCCATCATTATTTGTACTTAAGAAATTATACAAGATACAGCTAATATAAAAATCTAGCCTGTGACATGATTTTATGTCCCAGGCTTAATAAGTGTAGTATCTATCTAAATTGAATTCATTCAATATTATGGGTATAAACGATTTAATAAACGTGGGAATGGTGACGTTTCTCGCACGTGTTCTACACCAGAGATCCAAGCAACAGTACGTTCTAAACCAAGTCCAAAACCACTGTGAGGTACGCTACCATAGCGGCGTAAATCTAGGTAATAACTATAGGCTTCTGGATCTAATTCGTGTTCATTAATACGTTGTTCTAGTAATTCTAAATCATTAATACGTTCAGAACCACCAATAATTTCACCGTAACCTTCTGGTGCAATTAAATCAGCACATAATACAGTATCTTCATTATCTGGATTTGGTTGCATATAGAATGGCTTAATTTTAGTTGGGTAATTTGTGATAAATACTGGTAAGTCATAATGATTTGCAATAGCTGTTTCATGTGGTGCACCGAAATCTTCGCCCCACTCGATATCATCGAAGCCTTCTTCTTTTAAGAACTTAACAGCATCATCATACGTTATTCTTGGGAATGGCGCTGCTACTTTTTCTAATTTAGAAGTGTCACGATCTAATGCTTTAAGTTCTAACTGACAATTTTTAAGTACTGATTGAACGACATGTGCAACATATTGTTCTTGTACTTCTAAGCTTTCTGCGTGTTCAGTAAATGCCATTTCTGGTTCAATCATCCAGAATTCAATTAAATGACGTCTTGTTTTTGATTTTTCAGCTCTGAAAGTTGGGCCAAATGAAAATACGCGACCATGTGCCATTGCTGCAGCTTCCATATATAATTGTCCACTTTGTGATAAGAAGGCATCTTCATCAAAATATTTTGTATGGAATAATTCACTTGTACCTTCTGGTGCACTCGCTGTTAAAATAGGTGGATCAATTTTAGTGAAACCATTTTCATTAAAGAACTCATATGTTGCTCTAATGATTTCATTTCTAATTTTCATCACGGCATGTTGTTTTTTAGAACGTAACCATAAGTGACGATGATCCATTAAGAACTCTGTACCATGGTTCTTTGGTGTGATTGGATAATCATGTGCTTCGTGAATGACTTCGATAGATTTTACTTGCATTTCATAACCTAAGTCTGAACGATTATCCTCTGTAATTGTACCTGTTACATATAAAGAAGACTCTTGTGTAATTTCTTTAGATAAGTTAAAAACGTCTTCGTCTACTTCAGATTTAACTACGACACCTTGCATAAATCCAGTTCCATCACGTAATTGTAAAAACGCAATTTTACCACTTGAACGTTTGTTAGTTAACCAAGCACCGATTGTCACTTCTTGGTTAAGATGTTGCTTTGCTTGTTTAATCGTTGTTTTCATAACCAGTCTCCTATTTTTATCTTTTTTCAATACCTGTTTATTTTAACAAAATATGTAGGTAACTTCTAGAACTTGAATTAAAAGTATGTGCATATACTCACGATTTAAATATGATATGAATTTAAAATGGTAATCACAGTGAAGCGTGATTACCATTTTGATTATTGATTGATGTCTTTATCAACTGTCTTTTGAATTTGCTTCAATAATTTACTAAATTGATTCAAATCACCCTTTTTCTGGCGATAATTTTCTAATGTTTGTTCAAAGAAACTTTTATAATTACTATTTACTAAGCGATCATCGAATGACACAATTAATCCTTTATCATTTTCATGTCGTATTAAACGACCTAACCCTTGTCTAAATCGGGTAACGGCATCAGGTAATACATAATCTTTGAAGGTAGATTCAAATTCTGAATCCATTAGCCAATATTTGGCATTGTTTTTATTCATAAATGGCAATTTAGCAATCATGACACATTTGATGCCATTTGCTTGAAAGTCAAATCCTTCAAAGAACGTAGAGGTACCTAGTAATATAGATTTATCAAAGTGATTAAATTGTTGAACGATTTTGTAATTTTGATTTTGTTGCTGTGTTAAGATGACATAATCCTCAAATTCTGGTAATTCATTTAACATATCTTGAACCATATGCATCATTTTATAGCTTGTAAATAATATGAGACATTTAGATTCGGTAGTGTTGGTATATTCTATAACATAATTGACAATGGATGCGACATAATCATCAATATTTTTATAGTTATAAGGAGCCACATCTGAAGGTATAAAAACATTCGTATTTTTAGTATTTTGAACTGATGTCGTGACTTCATACGTATTAAATTGAATATCCTTATTGAACCAATTTTTGAAGGAATCGAATGAATGATTGAATGTTAATGTACCTGAAATAAATGTTAAAGTATTAAATTTATCTAATACTTGTTGCGTCAAAATGTCTTTAACAGCGTAATCTTTAACGAATAAGCGTATAGTGGATTTCTGACTTAAGTTTTTAATAGAGATAAAGCTTGTATGATGATTTTTTAAACTTTGTTCTATTTGTCTAAAGCGTTCTTTTAGATATAGTAGCTGTTTACGCATTGTTTTAATCGTTTTATGACTCATACCATTAAAGACTTCTAATGTTTTATTAAGTTTGTTTATTAAAAGATGCAAGTCCTTCAGAATTTGGTCATTTTCAAATTCATAGACATAGTGATATTTATGAATATCGTCGTCATAAACGTCTGAGCTTTGTACGATATCATAAATATCGTCAAATAAACGTTCATTAAGATCATGTATGTCATTAATATTAGATTTCAAACCAAACACATCGATGGGTGCAATATCTAGTTTTTCTAAAATACGTTGTTGTTCTAAATGATCAATGGCTTTTAGAAGTTTTTCATTTTCGTTTTTACCAATTAAGCCCAACTGATATTTAATATCTGCATAGTTTAACTCATTGGTTACTTGATTAAGAGCATAATCTGGTAATCGATGTGCTTCATCAATGATACAATCATCAAACAATTGATATATAGAATTTTCAGCATCCGAATGGATTAGATGTGCATGGTTGGTAATACCAATTTGGATGTTCTGCGCATTACGTTTGAGATAATTATAGTAATGTATATCATGACGGACTGGCACATAGGTTTCAATCTTCTGATCGAAATACATTTTCTGTCCGCCTTTTAAATTCAATTCTTGAATATCACCTGTTTGTGTTTCAGTAATCCATATTAATAATTGCATTTTAAGAATACTAACTTCGTAATTATTCGTTTCTTCTTTTAGGATTTGGCTAATTAAGCCTAAAGAGATATAGTCATTTTTGCTCTTAATTAATGTAGCATTGACTTTAAAATCAAGTGCTTGATTGAGCGCTGGAATATCCTTTTCTAATAACTGACTTTGTAATAATTTGGTATTTGTTGAAATCATCACATGTCTACCAGTTTCAATATTATACATTAACGCTGCTAATAGATAAGCTAATGATTTACCGCTTCCAAGAGGCGCTTCTATCATTGCTTTTTCACTATGCATAAGTTGTTCTAATATGATTTCAGACAAATAGAGTTGTTGTGGTCGATAGGTTAAGCCTAATTGTTTTGTTGCTTTTTTATATAATGTTTTCAATGATCCGTTAAATTCTGTAACTGGCCCTTTTAAATCGACTTGCTTTTTATAGATGATTTGTTCGAATTGACCATATTGACTGTCTAACGCCACGTTATTATTTTGGCGTACCATTTCAAATAAAATGTGATATAAATCATATTTTAAGTCCTTACTTAAGTAATATAATTGTTTTAATGTATCTAATGGTAATTGTTCGAACTTTTCGAAGGCTTTAATCATGAGTTGAGCTGTAGTTGTCGCATCTTCATCAGCTCTATGTGCATTGTTTAAAGGAATATCATGCGCCTCAGCTAATTCGCTAAGTTGATAGCTTTTATCAGTTGGAAATGCAATTTTAAATAGCTCTAATGTATCCAACACACGTTTTGGACGGTATTTGATATTGCAATTTTTAAATGCTTTTTTAATGAAATTTAAATCAAAGGCGACATTATGTGCAACAAATACACAATCTTGTAATTGTTGATGAATATCATGGGCAATTTCTTTGAAATACGGTGCCTTTTCAAGCATTGTTTCTTCTATAGAAGTGAGTGCTTGAATAAACGGTGGTATATCCAAATCAGTTCTGATCATTGAATGATATGTACCTATTATTTTGTTTTGTCGAACGAATGTAATGCCAATTTGAATAATATCATCATAATCAAGTTGATTACCTGTTGTTTCCAAATCAACAACTGCATATGTTGCTATGCCCATAGCTATCTCTCCTAGTTAACTTTGTTATAATTCTATATCTGCACTGATTAACCTTCTAAGTTGCCCCTCATCATCTTTAACCATTAAAAATCCATCATGGTCGATATCTATTGCTTCGCCAATAAATTGTTTATCATTTTCAGTAAAGCGTAATGGTTTATTCCACATATTTGTTGCAGCGATATATTCTTCTCTGATCTCTTCAAATGGAACAGTCAAAAATTGTTGATAGCGGCGTTCAATATTTTGAGTTAATACATCTAGAAATTCATATCTATTAAAGTTATTTTCAGAATGAATTCGTATACTGGTTGCGCTATGTTGAATCTCTTCATCAAAATCAGAAACGTCATGATTCATATTAATGCCTATACCACATATAATTGCTTCAATAGCATCATAATTAGCAACCATCTCAGTTAAAAAACCACATAATTTTTTGCCATCTATGTATATATCGTTTGGCCATTTTATTGTTACATCATGCTTTGAAAATTGTTGTATCGCATCTCTTATACCTAATGCTATAAATAAATTGAATTTAGGAATCATCGCATATGGTACATCGGGACGTAGGACAATCGACATCCAAAGTCCTTTCCCTTTACTAGAACGCCAATATCTATTGAAACGTCCACGCCCTTTCGTTTGTTCATCGCTTAAAATAATAAATGAATCCTGGTTCCCTACTAGTGCTTGCTTTGCTTTGAGTTGTGTTGAATCTACTGTACTCATGACGTCAACATAGTCAAATATGTGACGTTGCTCAATAATTGGATTAACAATGCCACTGTACCATTGATCAGGTAATTGTTTCAGTAAATGCCCTTTATGATTAATAGATTCTATTTGACACCCGTTCATTTTTAATTGATCAATGACTTTTTTAACAGCTGCTCTTGAAATATTTAATTGATCTGCAATATATTGACCTGAAATATATTCAGGTTGATGTTCATATAACATTCTAACGACATCTTGACTATATTTCGACATGTTTATCCACCCATTTCATTATTTCATCGTGTGTGTTAATAACTTGTTTCGTTATTACTGCACATTCTATTTGTCGTAAAACATCTTTTACCCAAGGTCCACCTCGTTGATTTAAATGTTGCATTAAATCACTACCATTCACTGCAAGTTGTTGTCGTTCATGTATTGGTAATTGATGATAACTTTCCATGATTGACTGTGGATTAATCATCAGTGGATTGGGTGTCTCAAATTGATTCTTAGATAGTAGCGTACTAAGCTCAATTACAGTTAATATATCATTGATATCATAGTCGTATACCATCATTATTAAATCTTTTTTAGTGCTAATGGTTGGTAATTGACTAATAATGTTTGTTAGTTGTTTAATATGAGACTTCTCTTTATTACTGATTTTAAGTGGTGACAAAGATTGTTGTTCATCAAATTTTGAGTTAATCAATGCTATCCATGTATCAAAATGCATCGGTTCGTCGATGTTTAATAGATGCATTTCAAAATTTTGAAAATAAGGTATATAGTTAAACGCCTTTAATTGATTGAGATGATGGTAACTCGTAGCAACATTTCGCCCAGAAATTAATTTTTTTAGCTCAACGATAATACGTTCAATTGATAAATATTTAATATCTTCAATTTGATTTGCCATAGCTTTAAATGTATGATTTTCAATTTTGAAATTAAGTTGTGATTGAAAACGCAATCCTCGTAATATGCGCAGTGCATCTTCTTCAAATCGTTCAGTAGGTTGTCCCACCGTTCTGATAATGCCATTTTTAATATCATCTTCGCCATTAAAATAATCAAATGTTTGATAATCTGTATCCATTGCAATGGCGTTGATGGTAAAATCACGACGTTGTACATCTTCATATAAATCTCGAACAAAATGTACGTCACTAGGTCGTCGATGATCAATATATTCTTCTTCTGCACGAAACGTAGTTACTTCATAATTTTCATGATTGTATACCACATTAATCGTTCCATGCTCTTTGCCAATAGGTATCGTATGATCGAATATGGACTCAATTTCATCTGGTGTGGCACTTGTAGTGATATCTATATCATGGATGGGACGTTGCATTAAGTAATCTCTAACAGAACCACCAACAAAATATGCTTGATACCCGTGCTGTTGTATTTGGTTTAAAATGGGTTTAGCACTCTCAAATAGTTCATTAGTCATGCAAGTCCTCACCTTTATTTAGCATTTTACGATAATAATATTCATATTGGTCAGTAATTAATTCTGAACCGAAACGCTGCTCAATGTCTAATAGCATTTGTGACTGAAATTGTTCATAAAGTTTGCGATCTTGTAACAGTTTAATAGCATATTGTGCTGCTTGTTCGCTATCCCCTACATCGACAATATAGCCTGTTTCACCATGTTTGATAACTTCTTTAATTCCGCCTGCGTTTGATCCTATAGGTACGACGCCTGTTTTCATTGCTTCTAACAGTGTTAAACCAAAACTTTCTTTTTCACTTAATAAGAGTACTAAATCGGACAATTGATAAAATGCGCTCACATTGTCTTGTTTCCCTAAAAATAAGACATGTTCTTCTACACCTAAATCTCGTGTCTTTTGACGCATATCAATAAGTTCAGGCCCATCACCTAAGAGAACTAATTTACTTGGTATTTTTTCATGAACTTTAGCAAACGTTTCAATTATGGTGTCGATACGTTTGACGGATCTAAAGTTAGAAACATGTATGAGTACCTTTTCATTGGGTGAAATACCATAATCTGTTTTAAATGTTTCATCATGTCGTGTAGGGAATTCATTTTCTCTTACAAAATTATAAATTGGAACAATTTCTTTGTCAGTATGAATAATTTCTTTTGTTTGTTCTGCTAAAGAATGACTCACACTTGTAACGATATCACTTTCTTCTATACCAAATTTAATGGCACCTTTTAATGAGTGATCATAGCCGAGTACAGTAATGTCTGTACCATGTAAGGTCGTCATTATTTTAATATCTTTACCTGACATTTGCTTCGCTAAAATACCACAAATTGCATGTGGTACAGCATAGTGCATATGTAGAATATCTAAATCATATTCTTTAATAACTTCTGAAATTTTTGTGCTTAATGTAATATCATATGGTGGATATTGGAAAACGGCATATTGATTTACTTCGACTTGATGGAAAATCATATTTGGTAATGGTTTACGGATTCTAAATGGTATATTTGAAGTGATAAAATGGACTTCGTGTCCTCTTTCTGCCATTTTAATGCCTAACTCTGTAGCAATAATGCCTGAACCACCCATGGACGGGTAACAAGTAATACCTATTTTCATAAATAACCCATCCTTTCTTTATTATTTTTAACGATTTATTTTCTTTCAAAGCGATTATGATCTCGAGTATTAAATTTGTCCATTGTTTCATTAAAACTTTCTGTCATATCGATATCTAGAGAATTGGCAATACATAATAATACAAATAGATTATCGCCTAATTCTGCTTTAATGGTATTTTCTTCTTCTGTATCCTTCTTTTTCTTTTCACCATATTGATGGTTGATTTCTCTAGACAATTCTCCGACTTCCTCTGTTAGTCTAGCAAGATTAGCTAATGGAGAAAAATAACCTGCTTTAAATTGACTAATGTAGTCATCTACTTCTTTTTGCATTTGAGTCATTGATTTCAATTAACGTCTCTCCTTTGAATGCATTTCTAATATAGTATATATCAAAATAAAGTGATATGCATTCTTAGTGCAATCAAAGTGAGCGCTTGCTTTAAATAAAAAATGGTTGATATCATCATTTGGACGATATCAACCATTAGGTGTGTCTAAATTTAAGTCTGACGAGATTAATCACTTGATCTAGCGATTAAAATAATACGAGCTAATTCGGCTAATGCTACTGCAGTAGATGCAACATATGTCATTGCTGCAGCTGATAATACCTTCTTAGCGTGTTTGTACTCTTTCTCATTTACGATATTCAATGCTGTGATTTGTTTCATTGCACGTGAACTGGCGTCGAATTCGACTGGTAACGTCACAATTGAGAATAAAACAGCAAGTGACATTAAACCTGCACCAATCCATAATGCAGTAGATCCGAAGGCACTGCCTAATGCAGTTAACACGATACCTAACATAATAACCATATAACTTAGTGAACTACCTAAGTTTGCAACAGGTACCAATGCTGATCTGAATCTTAAGAAAACATAACCTTGTTGGTGTTGTATTGCGTGTCCACATTCATGGGCTGCAATAGCTGTACCAGCAACAGAAGGTCTATCGTAGTTTGCAGGAGATAAACAAACAACTTTTTTGTTTGGGTCATAGTGGTCTGTTAAGAAGCCATCACCTTTAACTACATCGACATCGTAAATGCCATTAGCATGTAAAATCTCTTCAGCTACTTCACGACCAGTTTTACCACTAGTGGATCTAACCTGTGAGTATTTTTCATAATTAGATTTAACTTTATGTTGTGCCCACATAGGGATGACCATTAATATTACAAAATAAATAATCATTGATATTAAAGACAATAAACTCACTCTCCTTTAATCATATTCTACTGTCAAATTGCACTTTAATCAAATGATTTAACTTTAATGATACGTTCTAAATACAAATATAAAAATAGTGAAATCATACTTAGACAAATAGATAATACTCCAATTTCTACAACATGGGAAGCAATAAACTTATAATAAGGAAATTGCATTTTTACGTAATCAATATAATCGTTCACTAACACCCAAATGAAAGAGACGATAAAGCCTATTGTGGTAATATTAAAACGAGGATAAAAGTAAAAGGCTTGAAGTGCCATGATACCGTGAGATAACAATAGCATAAGTCCATTTATAGTTATATCACCGTCAATGATAAACATAATGATATTCATAATAACCGCCCACACGCCATATTTAACTAATGTGACAAAAGCGAGTGCTTGGATGATAGATGAAGATCGATTAAGTAAAAGCAAACCAATCGCAATTGATAAAAATAATGAAGCGGTTGGACTATCAGGCACAAACGGTAAAAAATATGTTGGAGTGATATAGAGTTGCCCACTATACCAATCGTAACCATAAATTGTCCCTAATACATTGCAAATCAATAAAAAAATTAAAAATGGACGATTGTACAACGAAATTTCCCAATATTGTTTAATTGTCATCATCAGAGTCTCCGTTTTCACTATTCATTTGTTTCGTCTTTAGAACGTTCAGAATTTGAGTAAGCTGATAAAATCGTTCTTGTTCTTTCATTTGAAGACTTAAATCGATATTATCTTGTAGTCGCTCAATTAATGTTGCCTGTTTACGTTCATTTATCGAAATGGCATATAAATCTTGTACATATGATGAATAATTAGGTGAATGAATTAATTGTGCTAATATCAGATCATCTAAGCGACTTTCACGTTGTTGCTTATTTGAAAAATGCAATTGAATATCAAATGAAATTTCATTATTAGCTATCAATTCAAATATTTCATTCGTATTTACAAGTTGTAGTTGTTCACCATTAAATTGAATTGCAGAAGCATGTGATTCTACTTCTGCAATTTGTAAAGTTTGATGATGCGTGATACCTTCATCAACAAAGTGAATATATTGTAGTTTTTTAGGACTAGCTTTTAAATAATTTAAAACCCAAACTGAGATACGAGATTTAAATTCATAATGAAATAAAAGATACTCGATAAAGCTTTGTTTCATTTTAGTTAGGGAGTTATTCATTCATTAATCACCCTTTTAAGACTGTAAGCGCATTGCTTCATCGTGCCATGTTTCATTGCTTGGATCCATTTCTAATAATTGATCTAGTATTGATTTAGCTGTATCTTTTTGACCGATTTCTAATAAATAGAAATAGTAGTCGCTTAAAAATTCAGATTGTGATTTAAGTGTAGGATAAGCCAATTCGAAGAAATGCTGTGCTTCTTTATCTCGTTCTTCTTGTCCATATGCATAGGCTAAATGCCACATAAATACAGGATCTAGGTCTTCTTCATCTACATAAGTTAATAATTCAATGATTGCTTCGTAGTCCTCTTCACTTCTATACAAATCACTTAAAATAAGTAATGGTTCATGGTAAGCATTATCTACTTCTAATGCTTGTTTTAATAAAGTAACACCTTCATTAGCATCGCCATGTTCAATTTCAAGACTGCCTGTTGATACCATTAATTCCTTATAAAATTGACTCAGTCGCAATCCTTCTTTACCAATTTCAATCGCATCTGGATAATTTTTTTCATTTTCGTATAAAGATTGTAAGTAGAAGTAGCCTTGTAAGAAATCAGGGTCTTTAGATAATAATGATTTCATAATCTTAATGGCTTCTTGTGTTATATCATTTTTTTCATATGCTATTGCCTTTTTGAAATAGTCTTGTGAATTCATTTCAGTTTCATTAATTTCATCATATAATCGAATCGCATCGCTGTAATTACCACTCTGTAAACTACAATCTGCTTGTCTTGAGAACAGATTGATACCATTGACTTCGTATTCACCAGTTTCGAGAACTGTTTCATATTCAGTAGTTGCACGAAGGTATTGTCCATCAAAATAAAGTAATTCTGCTAAAGCAAAATGTAAAATAGGATCGTTTGGTTCTAGCTGAATGGCTGACTGTATCTTGTCGATTGCGACTTCGAGCATGTTTATTTGTTGATATAAGTCTGCTTCAAGCATTAATTTTTCAGTAGATGCTTCAACTTGACTTAAATATTCTAACGCTTCATCAGTTTGATTCTCTGACATTAATCCTTCAATAAAGTAGATGAGTAGTTCGCTTTCGTCAGGATATCTATGATATAACGTTCTGAAAACTTCTAAACCTTGAGGTGTTAAGCCGAAATTATATAGCGTTTCACCTAATATGAATAGTGCGTCATCGTTATTAGAACTAAGCGCTTCATTCACACGTGTATCTAAATTTGTTAATTTTTGTAAATTGATATCGTCTATTAATTTGTAGATATCTTCCATTACTATTATCCCTCATTTTCTAAAAGCTTTAATTTTGGTAAGAAGCCTGGAAATGAAACATTGACTGCATCAAATTGTTCAATCGTTAAAGGTTCTGAGCTTAGTAACGATGCGATAGCTAACATCATACCGATACGGTGATCGGTTTGACTATCTACAGTCACACTTGTTTTAAATTCTGACGGATGAATAATAAGGCCATCATTTGTAGGTTGTAATTCGAAACCTAATTGATTTAACATGTCTGCTGTTGTATCGATACGATTGGTTTCTTTAACCTTCAACTCTTCAGCATCTTTAATAACGCTTGTACCAGATGCTTGTGTACATAATAATGCAATCACTGGCAACTCATCTATGGCTCTTGGTACGAGTTCTCCATGAATTTGTATTGGCTTTAAATTAGGTGTGTATTGAACTCTAATAGAAGCAGTTGGCTCAGCTTCTTTAGTCACATTAGATAATTCAATACGAGCACCCATTTGTTGAACGATATCTATGATACCGGAACGTGTTGGGTTAATGCCAACATTATGAATTGTAACATCACTTCCAGGTGTTATTAAGGCTGCAACGATGAAAAAGGCTGCTGAAGAAATATCACCAGGTACATAGAAGTCATGTGGTTTGATATGTTTTACTGCTAAAGGCTCTGTGACAATCGTTTTACCATTTACAATAATAGGAATATTAAAATGATTAAACATTGTCTCTGTGTGGTTACGACTCACATCAATTTCAGTAATACTCGATGATTCATTTGAAAAAATGCTTGCGAATAAAATAGCACTTTTCACTTGAGCACTCGCTACTTCCATTGTATAAGTCATTCCTTTAATGTCAGAAGGCTTAATAATGAGTGGTGTATAGTTACCCTCTACACCACAAATATTGGCATTCATTTTCAATAAAGGATTGAGCACTCTATCCATGGGTCTTTTACCAATAGATACATCTCCAGATAGAACACTTTCGATACCAATACCGCTCAGTAGACCGGCTAATAAGCGTGTGGTAGTTCCTGAATTACCTGTATAGAGTACTTGGTGCGGTATTTTAAAATGTTGGTAGCCAGGTGAATCGACGATTAATCTATCTTCTTCTTCAGTAATTGAAACACCTAAAAGTCTAAAAATGTTCATTGTTCTTTTACAATCTTCACCGAGTAAAGGTTTGTGAATTTGTGTTTGACCAGTAGCTAATGATGCGAGCATAATTGCTCGATGTGTCATTGATTTATCACCAGGTACTTCTATTTCGCCTTTTAAAGGACCATTAATTTGAATTGTTTCTGCAGTCGACATCATTTATTCACCTACTTAATTTTAGATTGAAGTTCTTTAAATGCAGCTAAATGTGTAGATTGATCAACGTGTTGAACGACTGCATTACCTAAAGATTTTAATAATACCATCTGAATACCATCATGATTATTCTTTTTATCTAATAGCATAAATTGATAAATATCATCGAAATGAAGTTCTTTAATGATTTGGATTGGATATGCTAAAGCATCTAAATAATTTAAGTAATGATCAATATCGTAGTTTGTTTTTAATAAATGATTTGCCACTATAAACTGATACACAATTCCAATCATAACTGCATGTCCATGTGGAATTTTATATTTATACTCTATTGCATGTCCAAAGGTATGTCCTAAATTTAAAAATTTACGAACACCTTGCTCTTTTTCATCATTAATTACAATATTAAGCTTCGTTTCAATCCCTTTATAAATAAAAGTTTCCATATCATTTAATGAGGCTAAAGCATCTTTATTTGAAAAATGTTGTTCTATCTTTCTAGTATCTGCTTCACCATTGAGTAAAGCATGTTTATAAACTTCCGCATAACCACTAAGTACTTCACTATAAGGTAAGGTTGTTAAAAAGTCTAAATCATATAAAACGGCACTAGGACGATAAAAGGCACCTATCAGATTTTTACCATGTTGAGAATTAATACCTACCTTACCTCCGATACTTGAATCGTGAGCTAATATAGTTGTAGGTACTTGTATAAATGCAACGCCTCTTAATAAGCTTGATGCAACGAATCCTGCAAAATCTCCTGTTGCTCCACCACCAATAGCTACAATTGATGTATTACGCGTAATTTGATGACTGAGTATGGATTCAATGATGTCATGGAAATGTGCAAATGTTTTTGTTTGTTCACCTGATGGTATGATTATTTTAGTAGCATGATTGGCTTGAATCAATTGGTCTAACTTGTTTTTAAATAATTGATATACAGTATCATCGATGATAAAAAATGATTGATCATATGATTGGTTGATTTCATTTAATAAATTGATTGCGCCATGTTCTACAATTATAGGATAGTTGTTGTTTGCGTATGTTGTGTTTAACTTCATATTTAATCACCTGAATTATACGAATTAGAATTCGATATTTAATTGTCTACGTTCTGCTATTTGTGCTTTAAGTTGGTCGATATGATTAGCTTGAAATTCTTCTAATAATGCTTTAGCAAGTTCGAATGCAACGACATGTTCACAAACAACACTTGCTGCAGGTACAGCACAACTATCAGATCTTTCAATAGTCGCTTTGAAATCTTCTTTGGTATTGATATCTACAGAGTTTAAAGGTTTATATAAAGTTGGTATTGGCTTCATCACACCATTGACAATAATTGGCATTCCATTAGACATGCCACCTTCAAAACCACCTAAATGATTGGATGCTCTATAGTATCCTTTGGTTTCGTTATACATAATTTCATCTTGAATTTCACTGCCTGGTTTCTCAGCAGCTTTAAATCCTTCACCGAAACTTACACCTTTAAATGCATTGATACTTACAACGCCTTGAGCAATACGGCCATCTAGTTTTCTATCATAGTGGACATAACTACCGATACCTACTGGCATATTTTCAGCAATAACTTGAACAACACCACCGATTGAGTCGCCTTCTTTTTTGGCTTGATCTATTTTATCTCTCATTTGTTGTGCGATATCTTCATTAATGACACGAACATCATTTTTATCAACATTAGATTTAAATGTTTCAACGTCATATAGCCCTTCGTCTTTAATACCACCAATTTCTACCACACGACTATAGATATGGATATCTAATTGCTCTAATAATATTTTAGAGACGGCGCCGACAGCTACACGAGCAGCTGTTTCTCTAGCTGATGAACGTTCTAAAACATTACGCAGATCACGATGGTTGTACTTCATACCTCCAATAAGGTCTGCATGACCTGGTCTAGGTTTAGTAATTGTACGTTTCATATTTTCTCTTTCTTCATCACTAATTGGCGCAGCACCCATAATTTTTCTCCAATGTGTAAAGTCATCGTTTGTAACAACAAGTGTGATGGGACTACCTAGGGTATAACCATTTCTTACACCTGAAACAATTTCAATTGCATCTTTTTCAATCTGCATGCGACGTCCTCTGCCGTATCCACCTTGTCTCTTAAACATCTCTTTATTAATATCTTCAGCTTTAATTTCTAAATTAGCTGGGACACCTTCAATAATTACTGTTAGTTGTGGGCCATGTGATTCACCGGAAGTTAAATATCTCATCAAAGCACACTCCTTTCCATTGAGTTCGTTTATAAATTATTATATTGGTTTAATCATATCATAATCAATAAATCAATATAAGTTTAGCAAACGATCGCTATATTTATTGATTTTAAAATATTTAAATTTCCATAAATATGATTGATTAATAGATTTAATCATTATAGAGTTTTAGCGTAAAAAAAGTCGAAGAAATAAAAAAAGTGATGTGTCATGGACACATCACTTTGGATAAAATGAATAACGTTTTATGTTTGATATTATTCGTACAACCAAGCGTCTCTAGGAGATTCGTAACTACTGATTTCTTCTTCTTTGAACCATAAGTTAATTTCTCTTTCTGCTGATTCAACAGAGTCAGAACCGTGGATGATATTTCTACCAACTGTTAAACCTAAATCTCCTCTAATTGAACCAGGAGCAGCCTCAGATGGATTTGTGCTTCCGATAATGTGACGAGATACTGCAACAGCATCTTCACCTTCAACAACCATTGCAAATACTGGTGCTGAAGTAATGAAAGAGATTAAATTATTGTAGAAAGGTTTTCCTTCATGCTCACCATAATGTTTTTCTGCCAATTCTTGTGGTACTTGCATTAACTTACCGCCTACAAGTTTTAATCCTTTGTTTTCAATTCGAGAAATAATTTCTCCAATTAAATTTCTTTGTACTGCATCTGGTTTAATCATTAAAAATGTACGTTCCACTTGCGTAGTCCCCCTGTAATTTAATGTAACAAGTTTCTAGTGTATGTATAAGTTGACTTGTCCGGCTATTAATAACCTAGCTAACTATTATCATACCAATTATTTAAAGCGCTTTCAAGTTGATTTACATGCTTTACACATTTCGAGAGCCCATTTTTTTAATTAACTTTTTAAATAATTGACGTGCTTGATTGTCTTCTAATTCATCAATTAAATTTAATGCTTTTTCTAAGTATTTTTCACTTATATCTTTAGATACTTGAATATTATTAGATTGACGAATGATATTGATACACGCTTCGAACTGTTCTTTATTACTATTTGGATGTAGTTCTTCAATCATTTGTCTAAATGCTGAATTATCTCTCATTTCAAGTAATACTGGTAAAGTGATATGTCCATTCATTAAATCACTACCAACAGGTTTACCTAGTTTCTTTTCAGTGCTCGTAAAATCGAGTATATCATCAACAATTTGGAAACTCATTCCAATGTAATGACCAATCATTTTTAACTTGTGAATGGTTTTAATATCAGAGCCAGCTGTGATTGCACCCACCTCGGTAGCAAGTTGAATTAATAGTGCAGTTTTACGGTTGATTCGTCGTAAATAGTTGGTCATTGTTTGTTGGCTATTGAATTGATCTTGAAATTGAAATAGCTCTCCTCGACAGACATCTACAATAGATTCTGATAAAATTTCATGAACACGTTTGTCTTTAATCTCTGATAAATGTTGTAGACCTAATGCTAGTAAAAAATTGCCTGTAATAATAGCTGTAGTTTGATCCCATTTTTTAGATATAGTTAAACGGCCTCTACGTTTATCACTTTTATCTATGACATCATCATGAACTAATGTTGCCATATGAATAAGTTCTAATGCGACGGCTACTTTGTATGTATCTTCAGAAACGCCTTCTTCTTTACCGAATTGGCTACTAAGTATAACAAAAGCGGGTCTTACACGTTTTCCCCCTGAAGATAGTAAATGAAAAGCAGCCTCTTCAAGTACTTTATCTTGACTATGGATAGCTTGTTCAAGACGCTTTTCAACTTTTTTTATTTCATTGTTCATGTTTAACTTTGCCACGTTAATCACCTTTGGTCTGATCATTTTTGTTTATAGCCAAGGTGCATTGCAGCAACGCCACCTGTGAAGCTACGTACTTTAATATTACTAAATCCTGCTTGTTCAAATAGTCGTTTTAATTTTTCTTTACCTGGGAAGTCAAAGGTTGATTGTTGTAACCATTCGTATTCTTCTTTAGATTTTGCGAATAACTTACCAAATATAGGCATTACAAATTTGAAATATAAACGATAAACTTGTTTGAATACTGGTAAAGTTGGTTGGCTAGTCTCTAAACAGACAATCATGCCACCTGGTTTTAGCACACGTTCCATCTCTTTGAGTGCACCTAAGTAGTCAGGTACATTTCTCAAACCAAACCCTATTGTCACATAATCAAATGATGCATCATCAAAAGGTAAATTCATTGCATCACCATGGACTAAATGAATGTTGTCCATATGAGCGGTCTTTTCTTTCCCAACTTCTAACATGTTTTCACTAAAATCTAATCCAGTCACCTCTCCTTGAGGTCCTACTGCTTTACTTAATGCGATTGTCCAATCGGCAGTACCACAACATACATCTAAAGCTGTACTACCTTTCTTTACTGCCATTTCTTTCATAACACGCTTTCTCCAAACTTTGTGTTGTTCGAAGCTAATGATATTATTCAATCTATCGTATTTTTTTGATATGTTTTGGAAAACTGTATGAACTTGTTCTTTTTTAGCATTATTTTCAGCCATCTTAATTACCTCTTCTTTTTTCTAGTGTTTGTTTGATGTCTTTCATTATTTGGTTAATACGTTCTTTATTATAGTTTTTTAAATATGATGGATAGTAATCATGTACATCATCATATAAAAATTCATATATACGATTAGCATTTTCTTCATCGCAAAAATGTGACAGCGTAATATATGGGAATAAAGTTTCAACTTTAAATATGGCGTTACTAGCTTCATCATCAGTTAAAACATGTTGATGAAGTGATGATTTCAACTCACTTACTTCAACAATAGCTTTACTCATTGCAAGCTGATATGTTGGATCATTGATTTCAGCTAGAATAGTATAAAAATGTGCACTAAGTAGATCACCAACTAAAATTGAATGTTTTGATAACCCACTGTTAGATATATCATCTAAATGTTTCATTGAAGTGTCGATTGTGAGGCAAGCTAACTTAGCTTTTTCTGGTAAATCATATGAATCTAATAAATCCCCCAACTTCTCGTTGATTTGGATCGATTCATAATCAACAATACCCTTAAGTCTTTGATTGATATCTATATTTAATTTACTGACAGTAGTTTCCATGTTCACACCTCACGATATTATCACTATTTATATTAACATTATATATCAAAAAATTAAATGTTAGAGTACCTTCTTCTTACAAAGAAAGAAGTTAGGTACTCTAATGAAAAAGCAAAGGCTTTTGTAAACCGCAAAGAACCTTCTTCTTACAAAGAAAGAAGTTAGGTACTGTTATGCAAAAGCAAAGGCTTTGTAATATTAATGATAGTTATAGCTTTAAGATGCCATTATATGTATAAAATTTAATCGTATGTATTGTGCTATCTATCTTCCATCCAAAAATTTAGTAGTTTTAATTAACTGGCTTATATATTCGAAATTCATTATAAAAACAAAAAAGCCCCAGAAGGGCTTTTTTTAAGTAAAATTATTTTACTGCATCTTTTAATGCTTTACCAGCTTTGAATGCTGGGACTTTACTTGCAGGAATATCAATTTCTTTACCTGTTTGAGGGTTACGGCCTTTACGAGCAGCACGCTCACGTACTTCAAAATTACCGAAACCGATTAATTGTACCTTTTCACCTTTAGCAAGTGAGTTTTGGATAGATTCGAATACAGCGTCAACTGCTGAACCAGCTTCTTTTTTAGTTAAATCAGCTTGCTCTGCTACTGCATTGATTAAATCAGTTTTATTCATTATGAATTCACCTCCTGAGGTTTGATAATGATATCTTTATATCATTATGGTATGACTTTAACACACTGATTACTGTCATCGCAACGATTTATATATTAAAAACGTTGAAATAAAGCGAATAGAATTAATTTTTTTGAAAATCTCATAAAATAAGTGTTATATTACACTAATTATTCAGATTTTTTGTCACGACCCATTAATTCTTTAATACTTTCTTTAACGGGTACATCTTCAAATAACACCTTATATAACGCAGTTGTTATTGGCATTTCTACGTTAACTTCTTGTGCTAAATAATATACTGATTTTGTTGTGTAAATACCTTCAACTACCATTTTCATTTCTTCAAGTGCTTCATCAGTCGTTTTACCTTGGCCTAATTTATATCCTAAAGTAAAGTTACGTGAATGTGTTGATGTACATGTGACGATTAAATCGCCAATGCCACCTAACCCAAGGAATGTCATTGGATCTGCACCTAATTTTTCACCTAAGCGACTAATTTCGGCTAAGCCTCTTGTCATAAGTGCTGCTTTTGCATTATCACCAAAGCCCATTCCTGCTACTATACCACTGGCTACGGCAATGATATTTTTTAAAGCGCCACCGAGTTCAACGCCTACAAGATCATTGTTAGTATATACGCGTAAATAGTCATTCATAAATAAATCTTGTATTAATTGACTTACTTTTTCATCTTTTGAAGAGGCAGCAACAGTTGTAGGTTGTTTGATGACCACTTCTTCTGCATGGCTTGGACCTGATAATACACCAATACCTGCATTGTGTTCTGGAGAAATAGAATCTTCTAACATCTCAGAAACGCGCTTAAAAGTACCATTTTCAATACCTTTTGCTACATGTATAAATGTCTTTTTAGAAGTTAATAAATCATCAATTTGTGTTGCTACTTCTCTCATTGCTTTTGTAGGTAAAGCCATTAAATAGATATCAGCAAAGGCAACTCCTTCACTTAAATCAGTTGTAGCTTTGATAGATGGCTCAAGCTTTGCTTCTTTTAAATAGTTTTTATTCATATGATGTGTATTTAATTCTTCAACGTTTTCACTATTTTTACCCCACATTAATACGTCATGTCCGTTTTGTGCTAATACATTTGCTAAAGCAGTACCAAAACTTCCCATACCAAAAACTGATATTTTAGTCATATTAATATTCCCCTCCGTTTATTAGTTTCTTTTTCTTGGAATGATATGAACAGGTGTACCTTCAAAACCAAATGCATGTCTGATTTGATTTTCTAAGTAACGTTTATAAGAGAAATGCATTAATTCAACATCATTTACAAATACTACGAATGTAGGTGGTTCGATAGCCACTTGTGTTGAATAAAAGACATTTAATCTTCTACCTTTATCTGTAGGTGTTGGATTCATAGAAATAACATCAGTAATGACTTCATTTAAAGTTGAACTTTGAACACGTTTTTTGTGATTTTCACTTGCTTCTTTAATATATGGGAATAATGTTTTAAGTCTTAATTGTTCTTTAGCAGAAACAAAAGCAATTTGTGCGTAATCTAAGAATTGAAATTCTTTTCTAACATCTTCAGTGAATTTCTTCATTGTTTTGCTATCTTTTTCAACGGTATCCCATTTATTTACTACGATAACAATCGCTTTACCTTCTTCATGTGCATATCCTGCAACACGTTTGTCTTGCTCGATAATACCTTGTTCTGCATCGATAACAACTAAAACGACATTTGAACGTTCAATCGCTTTTAATGCTCTAAGTACTGAATATTTTTCAGTTGATTCATAGACTTTACCTTTTTTACGCATACCAGCTGTATCGATTAATACGTAATCTTGACCATCAAATGAATATTCTGTATCTACTGCATCTCTAGTAGTGCCTGCTACATTTGATACGATTACACGTTCTTCTCCTAAAATAGCATTAACCAAACTAGATTTACCAACGTTTGGTCGTCCTATTATAGATAATCGAATTGTGTCATCATCATATGGATCTTCTTCCTCTTCGCCGAAGTTTTCGACAACAGCATCTAATAAATCACCTAAACCTAGACCATGTGATCCAGAAATAGGATAAGGTTCTCCAAAGCCTAATGAATAAAAATCATAAATATCATTTCGCATTTCAACGTTATCAACTTTGTTTACTGCAAGGACTACAGGTTTTTTACTTTTATAAAGCATTTGAGCAACCATTTCATCACTTTGCGTTAATCCTTCTCTAACATTGACCATAAATACAATGACGTCTGCTTCTTCAATCGCAATTTCAGCTTGTGCTCTTATTTGTGTTTGGAATGGTGCATCTCCGATTTCAATACCACCTGTGTCAATAATATTGAATTCATGCGTTAACCATTCACCTGATGAATAGATTCGGTCTCTGGTTACACCAGGTGTGTCTTCCACGATGGATACACGTTCGCCGACTACTCTATTAAAAATTGTAGATTTACCTACGTTAGGCTTTCCTACAATTGCTACTATAGGTTTAGTCATTTGTTAACTTCCTCTCTTTCTTAATCTCTATAATTTTATCACATGCAAGCACCGATTCAAAATACGATTATAATAAACAATGTAATATATGGAGTTGAATGAGTTATTCGTAAAAAAACACTCCAATTAAAGTTTAACCTCTAATTGGAGTGTTCATTCTTAGCATAATTAATTATTAAAATTTAAGATCTTTAAATTTATCACCGAAGACATCACCTAAAGTAGGATTATCTTCATCAGCATCATTGTTTAAGTAAGATTGTGTTGTAGAAGCATCACTTTCAACAACATCTTCATTAGGTAATGTTGCTTTAATTGATAAAGAAACACGTTCGTTTTCTTCATCAATACCTAAGATTTTAACACTTACTTGTTGACCAGGCTCTAGTACCTCACCAGGTGTACCGATGTGTTTGTGGTCAATTTCAGAGATGTGAACTAATCCTTGAACGCCAGGAGCAATTTCAACAAATGCACCGAAGTTAGCTAATCTTACAACTGTACCTTCGATAACATCATTTTCATGGAATTGACCTTTAATTTGAGCGAATGGTGTTGGTAACGTATCTTTGATTGATAATGAAATACGTTCAGTATCTTTTTCTACTGATTTAACTTTAACTTTGACTTTATCTCCAACAGAAACGACTTCTTCAGGAGATTGTACGTGTTGATGTGATAATTCAGAAACGTGAACTAAACCGTCTACACCACCAATATCAACAAATGCACCAAAGTTTGTTAAACGTGCTACTTTACCTTCAATCACATCGCCAGCGTTAAGTGAATCTAATAGTGAAGCTTTTTTAACTTCATTTTCAGCTTGTTCAACTGCTTTACGGCTTAAAATAACACGATTATTTTCAGGGTCTAACTCTTCTACTTTAATTTTAATAGTTTGGCCTTCGAAATCAGAGAAATCTTCGATAAAGTCTGTAGAAATGAGAGATGCTGGAACGAAACCACGTTGTCCAACGTCTACTACTAATCCACCTTTAACAACTTCTGTTACTTTTGCCTCAATCACTTCATTGTTATCAAGTTTTTCTTGTAAATAATCATAAGATTGTTCAGTTTCAAGTTGTCTTTTTGATAAAATATAAGCGCCTGAATCATTTTCTTCATCAAATTCTATTTTCGTTACGTAGGCTTCGATTTCGTCGCCTTCTTTAACTACTTCATTAGGTTTTTCAATATGATGTGTGGATAATTGGCTAATAGGGATTATACCATTGTATTTTCCACCATTAATATGCACAACAACTTGTTTATCTTCAACTTGTTGCACCTCTCCAGTGACTTTGTCACCTTCTTTAATATCATTAATCATTGATTCATTGAATTCTTCAGTCATCTTGTCTGCCTCCTTATACACTACATAATTATAACATCTTACAAACTGACAGAATTGTCAAGAAATTCCCCTTTTACACTTTAAGAAAAAGATTGTTATTTATAAAAGTTGAGCTTTAAAGTGCTTTAGGTTTCAATTTTTATTCAACATTAAGAGGTAAAGATGCATATTTATAGTATATATGATTATTATTTCAGTTTGAAATAACTCAAGTTCATTATAAATCACAATAAAAGCTATATAAACGTTTATGCTTAAGTCGTTTATATAGCTTCTTAATTGATTATTTAATTTGGTTAACCATGTCTAAGATTTCATTCGTAACTGTTTCAATTGATTTGCCTGTCGTATCCAATGTGATAGCGTCGTCTGCTTTTCTTAGAGGTGAAATTTCTCTGTTCATGTCATATTGATCACGTTGCTCAATCTCCACTTTAAGTTGTTCTAAATTAGATTCAATACCGCGAAGTTCATTTTCTTTTTGACGTCGTTCTGCACGTTCTTCAACAGACGCAATCATATAAACTTTAAGTTCAGCATTTGGGAGTACAACGGTACCAATATCTCTACCGTCCATAACAATACCTTTTTGAGCTGCTAAATCTTTTTGTTTTTTTACTGCAAATGATCTTACAGGTTCTTTAGAGGCAACATATGAAACATTATTCGTAACATCATTTTCTCTTAAGTAATCAGTGACATCTTCGTTATCTAGTATTACACGTTGTCCCTTAGTTTCGTCATAAGTTAATTCTAATGTTGTATCTTTGATTAATGCTTCGAAGTCTTCAGTTTGATTAGTACGTAAATATTTATATGTGATTGCTCTATACATCGCACCAGTATCTACATAAATCATTGATAGTTGGCTAGCAACCTGTTTAGCAATTGTACTTTTACCTGCAGCTGCAGGGCCATCTAAAGCAATATTAATTAAACTCATTATCGAAATACCTACCTTGTTGTTTGATGAATAATATTTTATCATAAATATGTATTTTATTAATAGGAGGAAAACTATGAAACGTCTACTTGTTATACATACCGGTGGCACTATTAGTATGTCACAGGATAGTTCAAATCGAGTTATTACTAATAAAGAAAATCCAATTTCTCAACATCAGGATATCATCAAACAATATGCACAAGTAGATGAAATACATCCTATGAATGTCCCTTCTCCTCATATGTCCATTCAACATGTTAAAGGACTAAGAGATATTATCATTAATGCAAATCTTAATAATGAAAGTGTTTATGATGGTTTTGTAATTACACATGGTACAGATACCCTAGAAGAAACAGCTTATTTGTTAGATTTGTTATTAGATATTGACGAACCAGTAGTGATTACTGGTGCTATGCGTTCATCAAATGAAATTGGTTCAGATGGATTATACAATTTTATTTCAGCTATAAGAGTGGCTTCATCTAATAATTCATATCATATGGGTGTCATGGTTGTCTTTAATGACGAAATTCACACAGCGCGAAATGTAACCAAAACACATACCTCTAATACAAATACCTTCCAAAGTCCGAATCATGGTCCATTAGGTGTATTAACCAAAGATAATGTGCAATATCACCATCATCCATTACATCATACTAGTTATAAAATGATTAATCCAAAGTTAAATGTACCATTAGTAAAATCATATATGGATATGCAGAGTGACTTGTTGCATTTCTATGCCGAGAGCGATATTGATGGTTTAATTATAGAAGCTATGGGACAAGGTAATTTACCACCTACTTGTTTAGAAGGTTTATATGCTTGTATTGATAAACAAATTCCGATTGTCATCGTATCTCGGTCATTTAACGGTATTGTCAGTCCTGTTTATGCATATGAAGGTGGCGGATATCAACTTGCTGAAAAAGGATTAATCTTTTCAAATGGATTAAATGGTCCTAAAGCAAGATTAAAATTACTTGTAAGTTTAAGTAATGAATTAAATCGTGAACAAATCAAACAATATTTTGAAGAATAAACTATAAATTAAATAGGCGTAGAAGGTATCAACAATTTACCTTCTACGCCATAATTATTATGATTCAAGTGGTGTTTGCTTTTTAGTAAGAATGCTTTGAGTAATTAAACCACCATGATATTTACCATTTTCAATAAAGATGGTATTCGCATCATTACCTGCAGCAATAACACCAGCGATGTAACAATTTTCTACATTGGTTTCGTATGTTTCACGATTATAAACTGGTGCAGTACCATATTCATTTGTATTAATTTCAATACCGATTGATTCTAAAAATTCATAATTAGGATGATAACCAATCATAGCAAAAACATAATCATTTGGAATTGTAATCGTCTTTCCATCTTTTTCATATGTAACGTTTTCTTCAGTGATTTGCGTTACATTGGCATTAAATTCCATCGTGATTTTTTCGTGATTAACTAATGATTCAAAATTTGGTAGAATCCATGGTTTAATGGCTTTTGGATAGTGATCTCCACGATAGATCACTGTCACATTTGCTCCAGCTTTTTCTAATTCTAAAGCTGCATCTACAGCTGAGTTTTTACCACCTATCACGACAACATTTTGGTCAAAGTATGGATGTGCTTCTTTGAAGTAATGGAATACTTTTGACAATTCAGCACCTTCAACTTCTAATGTATTATGCTGTCCGTAATAACCTGTCGCAACTGTTAAAAACTTACATTCATATACATCTTTAGTTGTTGTGATTGTAAAACGATTATTCATCTTTTTGACAGTTAAAACTTCTTCAAATGCATGGATATTTAATTGATGATGTTTAACGACTTCTCGATAATATACAAGGGCTTGATTTCGACGTGGTTTACTTTCTTCCACGATAAATGGAATATCTCCAATTGATAATTTATCACTAGATGAGAAGAAAGTTTGATGTGTAGGATAATTATAGATAGATTCCACAACATTACCTTTTTCAATCACTAATGTTTCAATACCTTTTTTCTTTTGTTCGATGGCTGCACTTAAGCCACAAGGTCCTCCACCAATGATGATACTTTCTATTTTTTGCATGTAAAACGGCCTCCTTTAATCACCAAATTATTATATCAGTTATATCCTATTTTCGCGAAGTCCTTGTTTTAGAAAAGTTTAAATTATTTATGACTTTTTTTGGGGATTTGCTTTGATTTGAATAAAATCTAATAAAAAAACTGTAAGTAATGCGTTAACATTACTTACAGTTAATTTGATTGTCGAATAGTACCTATGGAATCACTAATGTTTGTCCATTATGGATATTATTACCATTTAATCCATTAGCTTGTCTGATTTTTTCAACATTAGCAGGTGAACCACTGCCGTAATATTGAATGGCAATTCTGTATAGGTTTTCTTTACCGTTTACGGTATGTGTTTGCTTACCTTGTTGGTTACTATTGCTGTTTTGGCTATTACTGCCTTGTTGGCCATTTTGTTGTGAGTTTTGACCTTGACCATTTTGGCTATTTGAGCCATTTTGACTTTGGCTATTAGATGCTTGTGAGTTAGCACCATTAGTATTATCACTAGCACTATTTTTATCTGAATTTGATGCGTCAGATGAATCAGATTCATCACTAGTTGTTGCTTTATCTTTATCAGAGTCTTTTGATTTATCTTTATCTTTTGAACTGTCTTTATCTTTTGAGCTGTCTTTATCTTTGCTAGCGTCGTTGTTTTTCTTGCCATCTTTACTATCTTCATTAGCTATTTTGTTATCATCATTACCACTATTACTATGATTATTTAAGGCCATACCTGCGAAAATAGCGATTGCACCTAAAATTAATACTGCAGCTATAATTGGTAAGATGATTTTCATAAAGCCGCCTTTTTTCTTACCGTCATGATTGTCTTGACGTTTATTTTTATCATGATGGTGTTTAGCACCCGCAGCACCAGCAACTCCTGCAGCGCCTGCACCTACTGCAGCAGCTTTCTTACCTTTATTAGACTTATGCTTATCTTTATTATCATGCTTGTCATGGTCATCATGTTTGTGGTCATCTTTGATATCTTTATCGTTATGATGGCTCTCTTTTTTATCATGATGATTTTTCGCTAAACCAGCGGCGCCTGCAGCACCAGCAACGCCTGCACCAGCTGCGGCAGCTTTTTTACCTTTACCAGATTTCTCATCATCTGATTGATGATTATCTTTCACATCTTTGTCGTTATGTTTATCATCACGATGATTTTGATTACGGTCATTCTTCAATTCATTGTCGTCAGTATGATCGAATTTCTTATCATGATGATGTTTTGCTAAACCAGCAGCACCTGCAGCACCAGCAACGCCTGCACCAGCTGCGGCAGCTTTTTTACCTTTTCCTGAATCGTGGTGTTCTTCATCATGATGCCCTTTTTTAAGTTCGTCTTGGCGATCTTTAGATGAATCTTGACGATGTTCATCTTTAGTATAGTCATCATGACGGTCGCGATCTTTTTGATGGTCACTTACACGATTCTCTTGACGATGATTGTCATCCTGCTTATGATCACTTGTCATTTTTTTACCGACTGCAGCTCCACCTACAGCAGCGCCACCTGCTAGAGCAGCATCTTTACCGTGTCCGTCTTTCTTGTCATGACGATTATCATGTTGCAAATCGTCACTTTTACGACTACGATTTAATGGTTCATCTTGTTTAAAATCTTGTTCAGACTCACGAGTCGAATGATCTTCAGGACGATGATCTTGTTTGTGATCTTTATTTACATCATTGTGATTGGATGCATCATAATTTTTGTTATCTCCATTATGTAATGATGTATCATCATGTCTATCATCTAATGAACCATCTTGGCTAGCTTTTGTACGCGAATCTGCCTGACGGTTATTATTTGTCGCTATATCTCGTCGACGTTTTCTTCTCTGTGCATTTCTTGGTGGGAATTGTTGATTTGCTTTGTCTTCAGTACTGTCTACTGCATTATCTTCTTGTTCTTCATGTGAAGATGTCTGCTCATTATGATCTTCTGGGTCTATCGCTTGACGATTTTTTTTAAAATCATCTTTGAAGTTATTATTAGACACAATCATCATCCTCTCTGTTTAATTTTATAATGATACATAAACTATACCCATAAATTAAATGATTATGTATAGTAATCAAGAATTTTTAGGTATTAAGATTTTTGTTCATAAGTTAATTATAGCTTGAATAAAGAGTTAAGCAAAATAAAATCTATAGTTCAAATAAATTTTGAAGTTTTTCACTATATGAAAGCTTACGTTTAACTTTCTTACGATTAATGACTTTCATACTTGGTAATTCAGTATCATTGTCACAACAGACATCTGGCAGTTTAGGATGTTCATTGAAAAATTCCAACAAATATTTACGGCGACATTGGTCAAGTTGTGTGTAGCCTAACATACGACTATAACCTAACTTTTTGCGTCGAAATGATTGATCAAATATACGTTGCATTTGATTAATTGTATATTGATTATAAAGTATTGTTAAAATGGATTCTTTTTCAGGAGGAATAAATTGTCCTAATTCAAATGAATGAATATCTTCAGATGTAATTCTATCGGCAAATAATATGGTTTCTAAAATATAAGCGTCGTCGGGTTGGAATAAACTAATAGCTTGGCTTGCTTCTCCGTCTCTCCCCGCTCTACCAATCTCTTGTAGATAATTAGAAGGACTTGATGACAAATGAAAATGAATCACTGTGCGTATGTCTTTTTTATTTATGCCCATACCAAATGCACTTGTTGCAACTATGATTGGAATATCATTGTTTAAAAATTGTTGTTGTACTGTCTGTCTTTCTTGATAACTCAAATCACCATGATATATCCCTGTTAAAAAACCTGAGTCATAAATAAGTTGCGCTAATGTTAAACATAATTTTTTTGAAGATACATATATAATAGTGGGCCCAGTTTCATTAAGTTGTGGTAACAACCAATCTATTTTTTCTTCGTCAGAGCCAAAGTTAAGATGTTTTAATGAAATATTTATACGATTCATACTTGTTTTAATGGTATTGAAAGTAACATTAAGCATTTCATTTAAATCGCTTTCTAAATGTGGTGGTGCCGTAGCTGTTAATGCTAGAATTGTAGCTGATTTAAAGGATGTAGTTATTTTTCCAATTAAAGCATAATGTGGTCTGAAATCATAGCCCCATTCAGACAAACAATGTGCTTCATCAAGAACTATTAAACCAAAATCTATATTGGCAATAAGTTTAAAGTTTTGAGGTTGTAATATAAATTCCGGACTTAAATAGATAAATTTACTCTGACGAATGTTACTTAGGTTTTGACGTTTTTCCGTATTGTCCATACCTGAATGAATACAACAAACCGCGTGTTCACCATTTAATTTCATTTGCATGACCTGATCGTCCATGAGAGAAATTAATGGTGAAATAACAAGTGTTGGCTTTTCTAATATATAAGTAGGTAATTGATAACAAAGGCTTTTGCCACTACCCGTTGGTAAAATACCTAGCGTATGCTTTTGGTCTAATACACTGGAAATGATGTCCTCTTGGCCAGGTTTGAAGGAATCAAATCCAAACCAATCTTTAAGTTTCTGTTGAAGCAACTAAGTCTCCCCTTTCAATACCAACAATCATCAATTTAATTTGAAAATAAGTTAATGTATCAAATTGCTGCTTATACTCACGTAATTTTATTCCAATATGACCTTTATAATAATCGATAAAGGGTTGAATGCTTTTGATGTCTAGATATGTATCATAATCATTGATATAACCTTTGATAAATAACTCTAAAAGATGATCTTCAATCGTATTTAATTTAACATTTTGAATTGTTGAGATGTCGTGTATCGAGTGTCCTTGTTCTAATTGATGTAAGGTTAATTTCGTTTTATTGAGCAATGTTGGTCGTATAATCGTTTGATTTAATATAGGGTGCTTTTGTATATCTTCAATTTCAAACATGACATCGACCAATTGGTTCATTTCTATTTCAAATAATTCTTGTTGAGACTTCGATTCTATTAAACTGACTTGTTGTCTAGTATACATCGCCTCATCATAGCCTTGTAAATAATAGTGTAAATACACATGTTCATGTTTGCTAGCGATGTCTTCAAATAATTGTTCTATTTCTGTGATGAATTTTGATTCTAAATCATTAACTTTAATGTGTTGATAAATATGTTTAACACGTTGTTGAATATATGTTTGTTGCGTTATAGGAACGAATCTAAAATCGTTGTGTATGCTTTGTGATACCGTTTGAATGAGCAATTGGATACAGTTGAATGTATTAATAAGACTATCATATGTACATCTTGGATGCGTTTTGATATTTACTTTTGGTTCCTCATCATTCAATTCATTTAAATATCGCTCAAAAGACGGATATTTTAATCTCGGTAAACTATGATATAATGACAAAAGTTGTTGACTACTTGCGTCAAAAAAAGTTTGATGGGATTTTTTTCCTGTTAAAATATTATAAATACTTTTATTTGTTTTGTAGTTGAATGCGTGTTGATACGCATGATTGATAATTTGATACAAGATAAACCCTCACTCTATAAAACGAATATATTGAAAATGATACTATCGATGTCTACAATAGTAGTATTGTTATTACTAGTGTAGCATTTTTTTTAAAGGAGGCGAATGAAATTGGCTAAATATACAATCGTTGATATGGATACTTGTATAGCATGCGGTGCATGTGGTGCAGCAGCTCCAGATATCTATGATTATGACGACGAAGGTATTGCTTTCGTAATCCTTGATGATAACCAAGGTACTGCAGAGGTGCCAGAAGAGTTATATGAAGATATGGAAGATGCACTAGAAGGTTGTCCAACAGATTCAATCAAAATTGAAGACGAACCATTTGATGGTGACGCACTTAAATTTGAATAATATATTATATTAAAAGCGCCCTTGCACATCATGTGTAAGGGCGCTAGTTATTTATATGTGAATGTTATTTTTAATTCTATTGAATATAAAGTAAAAGATGATTGAAATGATAATACCTTTAATAATATTAAAAGGTATGATACCTGAAACAATAATTACTTTAAGATTATGAACAATGTCACCTAAGTTAAATATCATACCGTAGAGTGGTAACAGTACAAAATAATTTAAAATACTTAATACGACGGTCATGACAACTGTACCTAAAACAAGACCGGTTAATAATGACTTTTTATTGCGTTTGTTTCTATAAATATAATATGCAGTTAATAAGAAACTGGCAATTGCTAAAAAGTTCGCTAATGGTCCTACAGGATCACCCATATTGAAAAAGAAATTGAGTAAATTCTTAATAAAAGCTACTATTAGCCCTGCAATTGGTCCTAATAAAAATGTGGCAAGTAATGTAGGTACATCACTAAAGTCCAACGTTAAGTATGGTGGTAAAAATGGCAATGGGAATTTAATAAAGGTAAGTACGAAAGCCACTGCACTTAGCATACTTATAAAGATTAGACGTCTATTTTGATTGTGTTGCATATATTATTTTCTCCTTCCATTCATCTTGCTAGAAAAGGAGGAAATTTGCACAACAAAAAAACCTCCATCTTCTCCCATCCAGACTATACTGTCGGCTTCAGAGTTTCACTGAATCAGGTAAAATGAGACATTTTACGTCGCAGGCTTAATTTACTGCCGGTTGGGAATTACACCCGACCCCGAAGATGAATTAACTATATTTTTAATTTAAATATATCATACATGATAACTCTGTTATGTACAATGAGTTTGCTCCGATATATTTATATAGATATAAGATGTCATAAAAATAATCAAGTTGTTTAACAAACTATAGATTTCATAATAAATAAAAAAACTGTTAGAGCCATTATTTGACTCTAACAGGTTTTAAAATGTTTATTTTGGTAATTTAATGATAAAGGTTGTTCCTTTACCCACTTGACTTTCTACTTCAATCGTACCGCCATGTTCTTCTATAATCATTTTACAGATGAATAAGCCTAATCCAGTACCTTGTTTACCCCTTTTTCTTGACGCATCTACTTTATAGAAACGATCGAAGACTTGTTGTAAATGTTCAGGAGCAATTCCAGTACCAGTATCAGCGATGCTTAAAATATGAGTTCTATCATCTTCATCAGTTTTTACCGAAATGGTATCTCCAGGTTGTGTATATCTTGATGCGTTATCGATTAAATTGGTTAATACTTGATCCATTCTATCCATATCGTAGTCCCATAGTTGTTGATTGCTTACTTCAAACTGCATATTAAGTTCTAAATCAGTCGCTTGTTGACGATATTTTATTCGCATTTTGTTGAGCAGATCAGCGATTGGTTGTGACTCTTTCTCAACAGATAATCCTTCAGCATCCATACGTGCTACGTTTAATAATTCATTAACTAAGCGGTTCAGACGTTTAGATTCATCTAAGACAATTGCTAGTGATTCATGTATCTCATCTGGTTCAGTTACAACACCATCTACAATAGATTCTGTATAGCCTTGTAATAAGGCAATCGGTGTTCGTAATTCATGAGATACATTTGCGATGAAGTCTTTTTTCATTTGATCAAGGTTATGTTCATTTGTCATATCACGTATAATAGCAACAATACCGCTTCTGCCATCGTTTTGAATACGGTCAATATAACTCATGATAATCACATAATACCTTGTGTTTGCTTCAATTTCTTGGAATTGCGTTTCTTTAGTATTGAAAGTTTGTTCAATTTGTTTTTCTATTAATTCAACAGCATTGTCATCTAATGTATGGAATACTTGGTCTGCCATTTTATTTGATAAAATAATATCCTTTTGTTCATTAATACCAATAACACCTTCAACCATCGAGTTAATTAAGCTATCACGTATATTTTTGGATGTGGATAGTGCTTCTACATGTTCTTGAATTTCAAAGCTCATATTATTAAATGCACGTGATAATTCTCCAATTTCATCTTTTGTTGATACTGACGTGATATGTGAATAATCACCTTGTGATACCTTTTGTGCTTGATTTCTTAACTCTCTTAAAGGTTTAGTAATTCTAGATGATAAGAAAAATGCAAAGATGGTACTCACTGCTAAAAATATAATTGCGGTAATTAAGATAATAATTGTTATCGCATTATTGGTATCTTCAATAGATTTTAAATCTTTAAAAATAAAGACGCCGCTATATTCTGTATGACTTCCTGGCTCGGCTTTCATTGGATAACCCACTAATATATACGGATGTGAATTCCCCTGTTCTTTAATCATGACATTACGTGTCATTGACTCACCATGTTTGAAAACACGGTTAAAATCTTTATTATTTTTAATTTCTTTGAGCATAGCTTGTTTATCTGTTGAAATGGTTTGTTGATATGCGGTAGATGTATTTTTCATGATAATTAATCCACCGGGATTATCAATCAATGTTTGGCTATTTTTGATGGCTAAGTTTTGATTTGTAGAGTTTTCTACCAATTTACTTATGCGTTTGGCGTCTTCTTTAATGGAATCTTCCGCTTCTTGTGTATAGTAATATTGAATAAAGGTAATTAAGGCAGCACTTAATAAAATTAAAACTGTCGTTACTATAAAAATTATAGTTAACCACAGTTTTATTACTACACTATTTAGCCGGTTCATCGTTTGTATTAACCTCAAATTTATAACCGACGCCCCAAACAGTTTGTATCATGTGAGCTGCATCACTCGATACTTTGTTGAGTTTCTCTCTTAATCTTTTTACGTGCGTATCCACCGTACGTAAATCGCCATAAAATTCATAATGCCAAACTTCTTTTAATAATTGTTCACGATCAAATACTTTATTAGGAGTTTTAGCTAAATAAATTAATAGTTCATATTCTTTTGGTGTTAAATTAACCTGTTCATTATCAGCTAATACTCTATGCGCATCATTATCTATCACTAAGTGATTGAACTCAATTACGTCTCTTGCATGAGGTTCACTTTGTTCAGGTGTTGTTGTTTGCGTTCTTCTTAATAATGCTTTGACTCTTAAAACGACTTCTCTTGGAGAGAATGGTTTAACGATATAGTCATCGGCACCTGATTCAAACCCTTCGACACGATTCGTCTCTTCGCCTTTTGCAGTGAGCATAATAATAGGTGTATCTTTATGCTCTCTTAATTGAGTGGCTACTTCGATACCGTCCATTTCTGGCAACATTAAGTCTAAAAGAATGCACGCATAGTCATTTTCCATAGCAAGTTGATAAGCTTCTTTACCATCTCTTGCTTCATGTGTTTCAAAAGATTCTCTTTCTAGGTATAGTTTAAGTAATCTTCTGATTCTGTCTTCGTCATCAACGATAAGTATTTCATTCGTCATAATACTAAATTACCTCCTACACATGCTGTTCATTTCATTAGTTATTATAGCATATGAAATAGTCATTAAGTTAGTGTTAAAGAAATCTTTGTGAAAAAAATCTCAAATATTAAAAATATGAGTGTTTTATTTTAATCATTACCATTTTCTGCTAAATGGCGAATCGTTTTTACTTCATGAGGTGTGAGTACACGACCTTCACCTGCATTCAAGCCTTTTAAATCAAGTGGACCAAATTGGATACGCGTTAATTTACTAACTTGGTGACCAAAATGTTCGAACATACGACGTACTTGTCTATTTCTACCTTCACTAATCGTAATTTCAACGAGCGTCGTATTTTTATCTTTGTCTTGGTTTTTCACTTTTACTTGAGCAGGTTGCGTGAAACCATCTTCTAGTTCGATTCCTTTTTCTAAAGCTTTAACTTCTTCTCTCATTAAATATCCTTTAAGCTTAGCAACATATTTCTTTTTAATATGGTATCTAGGGTGCGTCATTAAATTAGTGAATTCACCATCATTCGTTAATAATAATAATCCAGATGTATCGTAATCTAATCGACCTACAGGATAAATACGTGTTTCGATATCTTTAAAGTAATCAGTCACAACTTTACGGCCACGATCATCCGATACACTTGTAATTACTTGTGCAGGTTTATTAAATAAAATATAAATTTTATCTTCTTGCTCTAATTTGATACCTTCAACTTCTACAGTATCTGAATTTGAAACTTTTGTACCCAGTTCAGTGACGACATGTCCGTTAACTTTTACTTTGCCATCAGTAATTAATGTTTCTGCTTTACGACGTGATGTATAACCACTACTTGCAATTCTTTTTTGTAATCTTTCTAATTCTTTACTCATTTGTATCTCCCTTTTGATTTACCAAGTTACTAAAGAATGCGTCCATTTCTTCTTCATCTTCTTGAGTGGTTGGTAAATCTTCTAATTTTTCTATACCAAATACATTTAAAAATAAGTCTGTCGTGATTAATTGTTGACTACGTGAATGATGGACTTCTTTAGCTTCTACCAAGCCTCTTGCAATGAGGGTTTTAACTGCACCATCAGAATTAATGCCTCTAATAAGTTCGATATCACTTCGAGTTAAGGGTTGATTATACGCAATAATAGATAATGTTTCCATTGCAGCCTGTGATAATTTCATTTTAGATTTTTGTTCGATTAATGCCTCGATGTATTGTGAGGCATCTTTTTTTGTTGTAAGAACACATGTCGTTCCGAATCGTTGAATCATAAGACCATTTGATTCATAAGTGTCAATTAACTCTGCTAATTCATCTTCATTTACTTCTAATATTTCGATTAATTGTTTGACTTCGAGACCTTCGTCTCCTGATGTGTAGAGCAATGCTTCTAATATGCCGTGCTTATTCAACGCCGTAGTTCACTCCTCTTAATATATTAATGTCATCAAAGTTTTGATGTTGTTCAATATTAATAATCCCTGATTTGGACATTTCTAAAATAGCTAGAAAGTGTGTCACCACTTGTTCTATAGGTTCTGTAAATGTAAACAGACTAAAGAAATTAAAGGATGCTTTTGTTTTTAATCTGTCCGTAACTTGTGCCGTAGCTTGTTGTATGGTAAATGTTTCTTTCTTAATTTCTACGGAATGAGGTTTATTGATTTCTACTCGGTTTTTAACACGTTGATAAGCAACTATTAATTCGGTTAAATCGGTCGTGTTCGATGGATCCCACGATTCATCTGTTTCCATATGTGATAAATCAGTTGGATGTTTAGTGTAATAGTGATCACGTTCTACTTTCATTTCATTTAAGATTTCAGTGTACTCTTTGTAGTTTTGATATTCTATTAATCTACCGACTAAATCTTCACGTGGATCTTCTTCTAAATCGACATCTTCCTCTGATTGTGGTAACAATAATTTACTTTTAATCATCAGTAATTCTGAAGCCATAACCAAGTATTCACTAGCTACGTTGATTTCTAATTGGTTCATTGCGTGAACATATTGCATATACTGTTCTGTTAATGACTTCATAGGAATATCATAAATGTCTATTTCAAATTTTTGAATTAAATGTAATAACAAATCGAGTGGACCGTTAAATGCATCCAGTTTTACTTCATACATAGTATCTACCTCATGTTGCAACTTATGTGCATATTTCACTAAAATATTATAGCATGAATTTATATAACTTTTAAAATTAAGGTGAAATTCAGATGGAACAAGCATTAATTCAATTTTATTACTACTTTCATACTAGGCAACACTATTTTTTATGTCATGACATACTAGAAGAAGCTTGGAAGGAAAATGACAACTTTAGTAAACAAGATGCTATCGTGAGTTTGATTTTATGTGCGACAGCTTGCTATCACTTTCGTCGTAGCAATTTTAAAGGAGCTTATAAATCTTTCTCCAAAGCAAAACAAGTGATTAAAAATGCTAATAAACAAGATCAATCGCAATTACATTTGAATATTCAACGATATTTAGAGATACTTGACGAACAAATGACATGCGTAGCACAACAACAACCTTTTGAACCTATTCAATTGCCAATTAATGCTGACATGTTGAATCGAATTCAATGTCATTATTCAGATTATCATTTTGTTTCATCACCTATTTTAAATGATGATATTGTTCATCACCATTTATTAAGAGACCGAAGTGATGTTGTTTTAGCACGCCAAATGGCATTAAAGGATAAACGGTATCAAAGAATTCAATTAGATAATAATAAAAACCAATGATACGATATGCATTAAAGGTATCATTGGTTTTTAACTGTTTATTAAGCTCTAGGGTGGTATTGATTATACATTTTTCTGATTTGTGATTTTGAAACATGTGTATATAATTGTGTTGTTGAAATGTCAGAATGTCCTAGCATTTCTTGAACGGCACGTAAATCGGCACCATTTTCAAGTAAATGTGTTGCAAATGAATGTCTCAATGTATGTGGCGTGAGTGTTTTATTAATATTAGCTTTTAGACCATTTTGTTTAATCATTTTCCATATACCTTGTCTAGATAAAGGTTTGCCATGCATATTTAAGAATAAGACATTGGTCACAGTTTGCTTAAGCAATTGTGGTCTTACGGTTTCGATATAGGTAGTTAAATAATCTATCACTGTATCGCCTAATGGCACAATGCGCTCTTTGTCCCCTTTACCAAATACGCGAACAAATCCCATCATTAAATTGACATCTTCAACTTCAATTTGTATCACTTCTGATACACGCATACCTGTAGCATATAATAACTCAAGCATTGTACGATCTCGATACCCGTTGTTTTTATTTAAATCCGGTGCATTGAGTAAGTCAATGACTTCGTCGACTTCTAAAACATCTGGGAGTTTCTTTTCATATTTTGGCGTTTCTATCAATACTGTTGGATCTTTAGCAGCGTATTTTTCACGTAACGCAAATTGATGAAAACTACGTATTGTTGAAATAAATCTAGCGATAGATTTAGATGATTGACCTTGATCGATTAAATAACCTAAACATTCTTGAATCGTTTGACGATCTACAAAATCGATATTAGAAATCTTTTGTAAAGTTAAGTATTCTTTATATTTATTCAAATCTCGACGATAAGCACCAATTGTATTAACACTTAACCCCTTCTCAATTTGAATGAATTTTAAATATTCTTCTATTATTGTTTCCATTATAAAGCACCTCTTTTGAAGCGGTGGCTTCTTAATATCATATGTGTGTGGCGTACCTACTATGTCCAAACTTTTATAGATTTAATTAGATAAAGCAAAATTATTTTGTCTCTTCACTTTTTTTAGCTTGGCAATTTGAACATACACCATGGAACGTTAATCGATGGTCTAAAATTTTAAAGTTAAATTCTTTTTCAACTCGATTTTCTACTTCTGGCAATAAGTCTTCTTCGATTTCTTCGACTTTACCGCATTCCATACATACTAAATGGTGATGGAAATGTTTAGCGCCTTCTTTTCTTAAATCGAAACGGGCAACACCATCACCAAAATTAATTTTATCTAATACTTTTAATTCTGCTAATAATTCTAAGGTACGATAAACGGTAGCAAGTCCGATCTCTGGTGATTTGTCTTTAACTTTTAAATATACATCCTCTGCACTTAAATGGTCTTTTTCGTTTTCTATTAGAACTCTTACAGTAGCCTCACGTTGTGGAGTTAATTTATATGAAGACTGTTGTAATTGTTGCTTCACGCGATTTAATCGTTCTTCCACGGAAGCCTCACTCCTCTACTAAGAATTATAATCATTTTAATCTAAAGTATGATTCAATATATAAATTACCAGTATTCTCAATGAAACGCAAGGATATTCGTTCATTATTTAGAATGATTATAATTTAATAATAGATGCTGAAGCGCAATAATTGTCTTCGCGTCTTCAATTTCTGCATTTTGAAGTGCTTGTTTGATTTCCTCAATTGAGAATTTATGGACTTCTACAAATTCATCGTCATCAAGATTCATTTGCCCTATTTCTAATTGATCAGCAAAATAAATTGTCAGTTTCTCATTTGAAAAGCCTGGAGAACCATACATATGTGTCACAAATTGTAAGTTTTTCGCAATATATCCAGTTTCTTCTTCTAATTCTCTTTTAGCAGCTTCTTCTCGTTCCTCATTTTTCTCTAATTTCCCAGCAGGAATTTCTAATAATGGTTTTTCAGCGGGCTTTCTAAATTGCTTAACTAAAAGGACTTCATTCTCAGGTGTTACGGCACATACTGCCACTGCGCCATTGTGATATATAAGTTCACGTTTAGATGTGCGTCCATCGGGTAGTTCTACATCATGGATTTCTAAATCAACTATTTTTCCATTATAAATTACTGTTCTATCTATCGTTTTTTCGTTAAATTCCATTTATAATCACGTTCCTTTTAAATGTTTTAATAAATTGATAAACTGAATGCGTTAGTTAAAGTGTATCGAAAGGAGAAAATACATGCAAAAAAATATCTTAAAAAGTGGTATAGAAATTTCTGAGTTAGGTTTAGGTTGTATGAGTTTAGATACTGATTATAAAACTGCACAACCAATCATAGAAAGTGCTATTGAAAATGGTATTACTTATTTTGATACAGCTGATATGTATGATCAAGGTATTAATGAAGAAATCGTTGGTAAAGCATTAAAACAATATCAAAATCGTGATGACATTGTTATAGGTACTAAAGTTGGTAATCGTTTGACTGAAGATGGCAATATTACTTGGGACCCTTCAAAGAAACACATTAAAGAAGGTGTGAAAGGATCATTACAACGTTTAGGGTTAGATTATATTGATTTATATCAATTACATGGTGGTACAATTGATGATCCTTTAGATGAAACAATTAGTGCGTTTGATGAATTAAAACAAGAAGGACTTATTCGTGCATATGGTATTTCATCTATTCGTCCCAACGTGATTGATTATTATTTAAAACATAGTCAAATTGAAACATTAATGTCTCAATTTAACTTAATTGATAATCGACCTGAAAGCTTATTGGATGACGTTCATGAAAAACAAATTAAAGTATTAGCACGTGGTCCAGTATTTAAAGGTTTATTAACGTCTAATAGTAACGAAGCATTAGATAAAAAGTTCGCTGATGGTATATTCGACTATACACAAGATGAATTAGGTGAAACCATTGCTTCTGTTAAAGAAATCGAAAGTAATCTAACTGCCCTTTCATTTAATTATCTCAAATCACATGACGCGTTAGGTTCTATCATCGTAGGTGCAAGTAGCGTAGAACAACTAGAAGAAAATGTTAAAAATTATTATAAAGATGTAAGCTTAGATCAAATTAAAGCCTCTAGAGAACGCGTTAAAGATTTACAATATACGCAACATTTAAAATAATAGATATAGTAAAAGCCATTAAATGACTGATCATTCATTTAGTGGCTTTTTTTAATATTTTATTTTCTTATTCAAATATACATAAGAAAATGTTTAATGATTGCTTTTGTTATTAAACAAGTGAGAGAAGTGTTTTTCTAAAAATCTAGGTGCTAACTGATATAACTTTAACATTTGGTGCATCCATGTTGGGGCATTGATTTCTTGCTTTTCTTTAATAATACCTTCTACGATACGTTGTGCGAGTTGGTTGGATTGAATCATTATCGAACGATACTGGTTAAAATATGATAAGGAAGGATCTGCTTTCTGGTGAAATGGTGTATCAATTGGGCCTGTATTCACTGACATAACGTGTAAATTGGGTTCTTCTAATCGTAGTGCGTTGAGAACTTGATTAAAAGCAGCTTTAGATGCACCATAGTGAGCAGCGTGAGACTGTGTTACAAATGCAGCTTGACTTGATATGCCCACAATATGCGCATGTTTTATTAAATATGGCTTTATCGTATTGTATAGTAAATTGAAACTAATTAAGTTAACATCGTATGTTTCGATCATTTGTTCTGCTGTATGCGATGCAATAGATTTAAAATAACCTAATCCAGAACTATATATCAATCCGTGTATCGGTGTTTTAATTTGAGATGAAATATTGACTATGTCTTGTCTATTTTGCAAATCGCATTCTATGACATCGACTAAAGATGATTGGTTACCGAAATGAATTTGTCGAAATTTCTGCATGTCACGTGCAAGTATGGTTACATGAGTCCCTCTTTTAATCAGTTCATGTACAATATCTAATCCTAAGCCACTTGTACCACCTGTAATAATATAGTGTTGCCCTATCATGGTATTCACTCTCTTTCTTATATAGAGATATCTTATTTTAATATAAAAATGAAGATAAATTGTATACTTAATATTGAATATAACTAATATATGTTACTATGTAGTTATATTCGTAAGATATCATTATTTTATAACTAAAATGAAGGTGATGTGAAGTATATGAAACTTGTATTTTATGGTGCAGGCAATATGGCACAAGCAATCTTTACAGGCATTATTAATTCTAATAATTTAGATCCTAATGATATTTATTTAACAAACAAATCGAATGAAGCGGCACTCAAAGATTTTGCGGAACAATTAGGTGTGAATTATAGCTATGATGATGAAGCATTACTTAAGGATGCTGACTACGTATTCTTAGGTACGAAACCACATGATTTCGAAGCATTAGCTGATAGAATTAAAGATTCAATCACTGATAGTAATCGTTTCATTTCAATTATGGCTGGTTTATCCATTGATTATATAAGAGAGCAATTAAATACCAATAATCCATTAGCTCGCATTATGCCTAATACTAATGCGCAAGTCGGTCATTCTGTAACAGGCATTAGCTTTTCAAATAATTTTGGTCCTAAAGCTAAAGATGAAGTAAATGAATTGATTAATGCGTTTGGTTCAGTTATAGAGGTCTCAGAAGATCACTTACATCAAGTAACGGCGATAACAGGAAGCGGACCTGCATTTTTATATCATGTATTTGAACAATATGTTAAAGCTGGTACACAATTAGGTCTAGAAAAAGATCAAGTTGAAGAATCTATTCGTAATTTAATTATTGGTACAAGTAAAATGATTGAACGTTCTGATTTAAGCATGGAACAATTAAGGAAAAATATTACATCTAAAGGCGGTACAACACAAGCTGGTTTAGATGCCCTATCTCAATATGATTTAGTTGCTGTATTTGAAGATTGTTTAAGTGCTGCAGTTAATCGTAGTGTTGAATTATCCAATACAGATGATTAAATAGTTAAAAAACGCCACTGATTTTGGTCAGTGGCGTTTTTTAAATTTTAAAAGAATCAAAGTCATTAACGAAAGTAAAATCTGGTGTATCTGGTAATGCTTTAAGTTCTTGGTATATATTTTCGATTTCTTCTTTAGTATATCGATTACTCATATGCGTGATTAAGCTATGTTTGACATTTGATTGACGAATTAAATCGAACACATCATCGATATGACTATGATGATAACTATTGGCTAGCGTTTTTTCACCTTCTATATAAGTGGCTTCATGAACCATAATATCGGCATCATTTGCTATAATATGTTCATTAGGACATGGCTTTGTGTCACCAAATATAGCAACAACTGGGCCGGACTTCGCTTCTCCTTTGAATTCATCAGACTGATAAATTTTCCCATTAAATTCAAAGGTATTATTTGTTTTTACTTCCTGATATTTAGGTCCAGGTTCAAGTCCAATTGCTTTTAGTGCATCTACATCAATAGTACCTGGTGTTGTTGGTGTCTCTATACGATAACCATAAGATATAATACCATGATTTAACATTTCAGCTTGTACTGTAAAGCCATCATGATGATAATTTAAGGATTCGTCTATCTCTATGTATGTAATTGGATAATTGAGATGTGATTCTGATAAAGTTAATGTGGTTTCAATATATTTTTGAATACCCTTAGGTCCGATGAGTGTGAGAGGTTTGTTTTCTCCACCTTGAAAGGATCTGCTAGTTAGTAATCCTGGAAGTCCAAAAATATGATCACCATGCATATGTGTAATAAATATATGATCGACTTTACCTAATTTAATCGAATGATGAAGAATTTGATGTTGTGTTCCTTCACCTACATCAAAAAGCCATATTGAATTAGAATAAGGTTCAAGATTTAATGCAATTGCTTGTGTGTTTCTCTCTTTAGTTGGTAGTCCAGCGCTAGTACCGAAAAATGTGACTTCCATGCTCACACCTCCTTCTCTTCGATTTATTTTATCATATATAATGACAATTTTTATAATAAGAAATAAAATGTATATATAACATGAATGATTATGAGAAAGAATACAAACGCATATGAGTCATTCTTGATGTAAATACAATGTTTAGTATTACTATACGTAAGTCGAATAATTTGGTAATTATAGTCATTATCGATTATCATTTAAATAAATCATAGATACGTTATGACTTTTTACAAAGCATATTATATGACCATAAGTTTTCTTTATCATATAATATAACAATCATATATCTTTTTATAGAATTGAGGTTTTAATCTTGAGTACAAAACAAAAACATATACCTTGTTTAATTACAATTTTCGGAGCAACTGGTGATTTAAGTCATCGAAAATTGTTCCCGTCCATTTTCCACCTTTTTCAACAAGATAACTTAGATGAACATATTGCTATTATTGGAATTGGTCGCCGTGATATTAGTAACGATATGTTCCGTGAGCAAGTTAAAGCGTCAATCCAATCACATGTTAAAGAAACACATAAAATTGATGAATTCATGGAACATGTGTTTTATCACAAGCATGATGTAAGTGACGAAGAAAGTTATCAATCATTATTAGAGTTTAGTAATCAGTTAGATACTCAATTCGGTTTAAAAGGTAATCGTCTGTTCTATCTTGCTATGGCACCACAATTCTTTGGTGTTATCTCAGATTATTTAAAATCTTCTGGCTTAACTAATACCTCAGGCTTTAAACGCCTAGTTATAGAAAAACCATTTGGCAGTGACTTGAAATCAGCTGAATCATTAAATAATCAAATAAGACGTTCATTTAAAGAAGAAGAAATTTATCGTATCGATCATTATTTAGGAAAAGATATGGTTCAAAATATTGAAGTGCTACGTTTTGCTAATGCCATGTTCGAACCGCTATGGAATAATAAATACATTTCTAATATCCAAGTTACATCCTCTGAAGTTTTAGGTGTGGAAGATCGTGGTGGTTATTATGAATCTAGCGGTGCATTAAAAGATATGGTTCAAAACCATATGTTACAAATGGTTGCTTTATTAGCAATGGAAGCCCCTATTAGCTTAAATAGTGAAGATATTAGAGCTGAAAAGGTTAAAGTATTAAAATCTTTACGTCAATTACGTCCGCAAGATGTGAGAAAGAACTTTGTTCGTGGACAATATGATCGAGGTGTCATTGAAGGACAAGAAGTGAAATCATATCGTGAAGAAGATCGAGTTGCTGAAGATTCAATAACACCTACGTTTGTGTCTGGTAAATTAACAATTGATAATTTTAGATGGGCAGGTGTACCATTCTATATTCGAACTGGTAAACGAATGAAGTCTAAAACGATTCAAGTGGTAGTTGAATTTAAAGAAGTACCTATGAACTTATATTATCAAACAGATAAATTACTAGATTCTAATTTATTAGTCATTAATATTCAACCAAATGAAGGTGTATCACTTCACTTAAATGCTAAGAAAAATATTCAAGGTATTGATACTGAACCAGTACAATTATCATATGCAATGGGAGCACAAGATAAAATGAATACTGTCGACGCATATGAAAATCTATTATTTGATTGTCTTAAAGGTGATGCTACTAACTTTACACATTGGGAAGAATTAAAATCAACTTGGAAATTTGTTGATGCGATTCAAGAACAATGGAATATGGTAGAACCAGACTTCCCTAACTATACATCTGGCACAAACGGTCCGTTAGAAAGCGACTTGTTATTAAGTAGAGATGGTAATCACTGGTGGGACGATATTCAATAATATGTTGTAACTCAATGGATGATTAAATAAATCAAATAGTGAATGATTATATGGTATTTGAAATGATAATGATATTGAAACGCATAGGTGTGTTCAATATCATTACATTTAGTACCTGTAGTCGTTCACTTTTTTTAATTAATTCATTTATTGCTATGCTTTCAGGTGTATATTTAGACAAAATAATGTAGAATAAAAGTTAATGATTGAAAATAATTGGAGTGAATATTTTGGACGTTATCAAGCAAATACAACAGGCAATTGTTTATATCGAAGACCGTCTACTTGAGCCGTTTAATTTGCAAGAATTAAGTGATTACGTTGGTCTCTCTCCCTTTCACCTTGAACAATCATTTAAAATGATTGTAGGTCTTTCACCAGAGGCGTATGCAAGAGCTAGAAAGCTGACACTAGCTGCTATAGACGTCAAACATAGTGCGAGTCGTTTGGTAGACGTTGCTAAGAAGTATAGATATGCAAATTCGAATGATTTTGCAAATGATTTTAGTGACTTTCATGGCGTTTCACCAATACAAGCATCAACTAAAAAAGATGAACTTAAAATGCAAGAACGCATTTATATAAAATTGACAACAACAGAGAGAGCGCCTTATCCCTATCGACTAGAAGAAACGGATGACATCTCTTTAGTTGGTTATGCAAGATATATCGATGCAAAGGATTTGTCAAACCCTTTTAATGTGCCTGACTTTTTAGAAGATTTGCTATTAGATGGTCATTTAAAAGAGTTACGACGTTATAATGATATAAGTCCATTTGAATTATTTGTTATAAGTTGTCCTTTAGATTCTGGGTTAGAAATTTTCGTAGGTGTACCGAGTGAGCGTTATCCAGCTCATTTAGAAAGTAGATTTCTACCTGGCAGACACTATGCTAAGTTTAATTTACAAGGGGAAATTGATTATACGGTAAATGAGGCTTGGTATTATATCGAAACAAGTTTACAGTTGACGTTACCTTATGAAAGAAATAGTTTATATGTAGAAGTATATCCTTTAGAAATTTCATTTGATGATCCTTTTACAAAAATTCAATTATGGTTACCTGTTGAGCAAGAGCATTATAATAATGAAAATTAGACATAAAAAAATCATGCCTACAAAAATGACATTTAGTCATATTTGTAGGCATGATTTTTATTTGAATTATAACTTTAGTACAAAAGCTTCATAAGGCTCGATTTGTTTTATATTAATTTCTTTCTTATAGTTGTGAAGTAATGTTTCTAAACGATCTACATCAAGATCTATATTTAATTGGCTCACTTTATCAGTTAAATTACCCACGATTAATACCTTCTCATTGTTAAGCGTTCTTGAATAAGCAAAGATATTAGGGTTATCAGCATCCACTAAATCAAATTGACCATAAGTATAAATATCAGCAGATTTTTTTAATTGAATTAGAGATTTGTAAAAATTTAGTACAGAATGCGCATCCTCTTGTTGGTCAGCCACGTTAATCTCTTTATAGTTAGGATTTACTGGGAACCATGGTTGACCATCTGTAAAGCCTGCGTTTTTTTCGTTATTCCATTGCATAGGCGTACGAGCATTGTCTCTGTTTTCCATTTTATATTTATCCAATAATTGATTGACGTCACCACCTTGTTCTTTAACGATTTGATATTCATTTTTAACTGCCACATCGTTAAATGTTTCAATACTATCAAATGGATAATTTGTCATACCAATTTCTTGTCCTTGATATATAAATGGTGTACCTTGTTGTAAGAAATACACGACTGCGTGACTTGTAGCTGATTCATACCAATAATCTGTGTCATTCCCCCATGTTGACACACGTCTTGGTTGGTCATGATTTTCAATAAATAGTGCGTTCCAGCCTACGCCTTCTAGGCGTTTTTGCCATCGATTTAGTACATTTTTATATGCGCTGACATCAAATTGAGAATCTCCAGTACTCCAAAGTCCTAAATGTTCAAATTGGAAAATCATATTAAATTTACCATTTTTTTCTCCGACCCATTCATCAGCATCGTCAGGTGTCACACCATTAGCTTCACCAACAGTCATAATATCATAGTTAGACAATGATTGATCTTTCATTTCTTGTAACCAATCTTGGATACCGGGTTGATTCATATCGACGTCAAATGCAGGTGCGTATGTTTTACCATTTGGTACAGGTAAATCACCTGCTTCAAACGTTTTCTTAATATGTGTAATTGCATCCACTCTGAACCCATCAATACCCTTATCAAACCACCAATTCATCATATCGAATACAGCTTTTCTAACGTCTTTATTATTCCAATTTAAATCTGGTTGTTTTTTACTAAACAAATGGAAATAATATTGACCTGTTTTGGCATCATATTCCCATGTTGAACCATTAAAAATACTTTCCCAGTTATTAGGTTCCGAGCCATGAGGTTTTGGATCTTCCCAAATATACCAGTCACGTTTAGGATTATCTTTACTTGATCTTGATTCGATAAACCATGGATGTTCATCAGAAGTATGATTTACAACTAAATCTAGTATTAATTTCATTCCACGTTGATGAACACCTTCTAACAATTGATCAAAGTCATTCATTGTACCAAATTCGGCCATAATCGCTTGATAGTCGCTTATATCATAGCCATTGTCATCATTTGGAGATTTGTACATTGGACTCAACCAAATTACATCTATACCTAAATCTTTTAAGTAATCTAATTTTTCAATCACACCGGGTAAATCCCCTATACCATCGTTGTTACTATCATTAAAACTTCTCGGATAAACTTGATATGCAACGGCTTCTTTCCACCAATTTTTAGTCATCTTAAGTACACCTCTAATATATATTGTTAATTAATGAAACCGGTTTCTTTATCATTTATTTTATCGATAAAATGAGCGAGGGTCAAAATTTTTGATGTGAAAATAAAATAACTTAAAAAACGCCTTACACTTTCGTGTAAGACGTTTTAAATCAAATATGAGTATTACTCTTCAACCCATTGTGTATGGAACACACCTTCACGGTCTTTACGTTCATAAGTATGTGCACCGAAATAGTCACGTTGAGCTTGAATAAGATTTGCTGGTAAATCTTCAGAACGATAACTATCATAATAGTTCACACTGGCAGAGAATCCTGGTGTTGGTACACCGTTTTTAACGCCTGTTGCTACAACATCTCTTAACGCATCTTGGTAATCTGTAACAATATTTTTGAAATATGGATCTAATAATAAGTTTTCAAGTTCAGGATTATTATCATAAGCATCTTTAATTTTTTGTAAGAATTGTGCACGAATGATACAACCTTCACGCCATATCATTGCAAGCTCACCTAATTTTAAGTTCCATTCGTGGTCTTCGCTTGCTTTTCTCATTTGAGCAAAGCCTTGAGCGTATGAACAAATCTTACTCATATATAATGCTTTTCTGATTTTTTCTAAGAATTCTTCTTTATTACCATCAAATGATGCTTGCGGTCCATTTAATGATTTAGAGGCATTAACACGTTCTGCTTTAATTGATGAAATGAAACGTGCAAATACTGATTCAGTGATAATTGTTAATGGAATTCCTAATTCTAAAGCATTAATAGAAGTCCATTTACCTGTACCTTTTTGACCAGCAGTATCTAATATTTTTTCTACTAATGGTTCGTTGTTTTCATCTAGTTTAGTGAAAATATCGCCAGTAATTTCTATTAAGTAACTTTCAAGTTCTCCAGCATTCCAGTCTTTGAAAGTTTGAGAAATTTCAGTATGACTCATACCTAATAAGTCTTTCATCATTGCATAACTTTCAGCAATTAATTGCATATCTGCGTATTCAATACCGTTATGAACCATTTTTACATAATGGCCTGCACCATTTGGTCCAATGTAAGTTACGCAAGATGCACCATCTTGAGCTTTTGCTGCAATGGCATCTAAGATATCACTGACTTTATTATAAGCAGCTTCTTGACCACCAGGCATTAAAGAAGGACCAGTTAAAGCACCTACTTCACCACCTGAAACGCCCATACCGATGAAATTAACGCCACTTTCAGCTAATGCTTTATTTCGACGAATTGTATCTTGATAGTTTGTATTACCACCATCAATTAAAATATCATCATCATCTAATAAAGGTAATAAACCATCTATTGTTGCATCAGTAGCAGGACCAGCTTTAACCATTAATAAAATTTTACGGGGTTTTTCTAATGAATTAACAAATTCTTCTAAAGAATATGTTGGGTGGATACTTTTACCTTTTGATTCTTCCACCATTTCATCCGTTTTTTGTCTAGAACGATTATAAACAGATACACTATAACCACGTGATTCAATATTCCATGCAAGGTTTTTACCCATTACGGCTAAACCTACTACACCTATTTGTTGTGTCATATTACTTACCTCTCTTATTCGAATATTTCATTCATATTGTATCACAAAATGTGTACGTACTTCACTAAATTGGCCACGCTATTCTGCAACGAGCTCAATAATTTTTAAGACTTGACTAGTTAACATATTAAGATCTTTGACGGCAATTCTTTCACTTGTTGTATGGATATTTTCATAACCAACGCCTAAAATAACAGAAGGAATGCCATACGTATTAATGATACTACCATCTGAACCACCACCAGAGATTACTGTATCTCCTTTAAGACCTAGAGCAACTGCACTTTCTTTAGCTATTTTAGTCACTAATGCATCGTCCTCAATCTTAAATCCAGGATAGCTTTTTTCTATATCTACACGCGCTTGACCACCTAAATCTTTAGCGGTTTGTTCAAAGGTTTCTTTCATGTGTTGAACTTGTTTTTCATTACTTTGATCATTATGTGAGCGTGCCTCTGCTTCAATAACTACTTCGTCAGCTACAATGTTTGTTGCTGAGCCACCATGAAATTTCCCTATATTCGCAGTAGTTAATTCATCAATTTGACCTAGATGCATTTTGCTAATTGCTTTAGCAGCTATATTGATTGCACTAATACCTTCATTTGGTGTACTAGCATGTGCAGTTTTCCCATTAATTGTAGTATTAATCTTCATCTGAGTTGGTGCTCCGACAACAGTCGTACCAACCTCAACACTTGCATCAATAGCATATCCAAAGTCAGCATCTAATAAAGAGGTATCCAGAACTTGAGCGCCTAATAGACCTGATTCCTCCCCTACAGTAATCACAAATTGAATTTGTCCATGAGTTAAGTGTTGTTCATTAATAGTAGTAATTGCTTCAATAATAGCTGCTAGACCTGCTTTATCATCAGAACCCAAAATGGTCGAACCATCTGAATATATGTAACCATCTTCTGCCACATGAGGTTTGATATCAAGGCCTGGAACTACAGTATCCATATGACTTGTAAAATATAATTTAGGTACATCTTTATTTGAAATATTACTTGGCATCGTACAAATGAGATTGTTTGCCCCCAGACCATCTGTTTGACTTGCTTGGTCTTCTTCAACTTTTAAACCCAGTGATTCAAATTTTTCTTTTAAAATTGGTTGAATTTTCTCTTCATTACCTGTTTCTGAATTTATTTTTACTAAATCTAAAAATGTATTTAAAAGACGTTCTTTATTCATCGTCGTCATTCCCCCTTATTCATATAACTCCAGTTTAACTGAATTCTGAATATATCAAAAATAAATTGATTGCAATTCGGAATTAAATCATATAATGTTAATCTATACCTAGATTTTGTATTATGAATGACGTCTTAAATACGTTTTCATGTAATTGGAGGAACATCATATGACGAATAAAGTATTACGTGTAATTATAGTAGTGATGTTAGTAGCGGTAGTATTAGCCCTACTACTTACAAGTTTAGTCCCAATGTTGAACTAATCTTTGATATACTTAAAAAGCCAGAGGCATCTCTAATCGATGTCTCTGGCTTTTTTTACTTAAATTTTTTAAGCATAATTTTTAATTTCACTATGCAATTTTAATGATCCAAATTGAGATTTAATATTTAAATACTCTTCTAATTCATTTAATAATTGAATAATATTTGCGCGCGAATTTAAAGCTTGGTGTGAAGTAGGCAACGGTAATTCATCTAAAGATAATCTTATTTCATACAGTGAATGTAATCGTAAAGCAGTATAATCATTACTATTAACATTACTACCTATTTCAGAAAGTAATTGTGAAATACGATCTAATATTGGATCTTTAGTTTGTATATTTTCTATTAAAAATTTCATTCTTTTTAATAAATCTACTTGCTCTTCGCGCATATCAAAATAATGATAATATGAATTTTCATTTCTTACAAAGTGATTCTTAACATCTCTAAATGCTAGTGATTTAGCTTTTCTAAGGTTTAATGCAAGAGGCTCAAAAGTGATATTGAGTTTATGGTTATCCTGTTTACATGCATTTTCAAAAGCTATAAATACGTCAGTAATTTGATGTTCTATATCATTTTTAAAGTGTTTTAAAGTTTTGTCTAAACTTGGCATAATCAAATTCATTATAAAGGCAATGCCGAGTCCAACAATTAACAACATCATTTCATTAAGAATCAGATGTCCATTGATTGCTTTAGCATTAAAAACGTGGAGTAATATAACACAACTTGTAATTACACCTTCTTGAGCATTTAATACAACTGTTAATGGAATAAATAATAATACAATTAATCCTAGCACGACGGCATGTTGTCCTAGTATTGAAAATATTGCTGATCCTAAAAATAGGATTAACAAACATGATACTAAGCGAGAGACAATCGCCGTTAGTGAATGCATTTTAGTATGTTTGATACAAAGTACAACAAGTATTGCACTTGAAGCATAGTTATCGAGGCCCAAAAGCTTACAAATTATAACACCTAATGTCATTCCTACTGCTGTCTTGAGTGTTCTAAATCCAATCTTATAAGGATTTAACTTGAGCATCTGACTATGACCTCTTATCTTTCTTCACAATATTGATCGAATAGGTTTTGTAATTGATTAATCACATTCATTACATCATGACCTTCAATTTGATGACGTTCAATCATCTCAGTAATCTTACCATCTTTAATCAGTGCGAATGAAGGACTTGATGGTGCATAACCTTCAAAATAATCTCTAGCTTGTTGCGTTGCTTCTTTGTCTTGTCCTGCAAATACAGTTACTAATCGATCTGGTAATTTATCATAATGTAGAGCATGTGCAGCTGCTGGACGTGCAATGCCACCTGCACAACCACAAACAGAGTTAACCATAACAAGTGTTGTACCATCTTGTTTTAATACTTTATCAACGTCTTCAGCTGACGTTAGTTGTTCATAACCAGCATCTTCAATTTCGTTTCTTGCTTGGTCTACGACACCGTTCATATATAAATCAAAGTTTAAATCCATAAGTTAGAATCACCTTTCGTTATTAATTTAACTGTCTTTATTTTACTAATTAAACGTTGATACTTCAACATGCATGATTATTGAAAATAAAATAGACATAAATACTTTCATCAATATAAAAGTATTTATGTCTATGAATAAAAAGTGTAATTAATATATATTAGTGTTCTCTACTGTGTATTGTTCTACGCGTTGTTTTATATGATTCATGAATTGGCCAGTTTGTAACCCATCTAAGATACGGTGGTCGATGGATATACAGAGATTAACCATACTTCGTATCGCTATCATATCATCGATAACTACAGGTTTTTTAACAACTGATTCAACTTGTAAAATAGCTGCTTGTGGATGGTTAATGATACCCATTGAAGATACAGAACCAAATGAACCTGTATTATTTACAGTAAATGTGCCACCTTGCATATCCTCTTGAGTTAATTGATTGTTTCTTGCTTTTTGAGCAAGTTCATTAATCTCACGAGCGATACCTTTAATTGATTTTTCATCAGCATGCTTAATGACTGGCACATACAATTTATTTTCATGTGCAACTGCAATGGAAATATTGATATCTTTATGAATGATAATTTCACTGCCATTCCAACTACTATTTAACATTGGGTAAGCTTTTAAAGCTTCTGCGACTGCTTTAACAAAGAAAGCAAAGAATGTAAGGTTATAGCCTTCATTATTTTTAAAACTATTTTTATGATAGTTTCTAGTTTTAACTAAATTAGTAGCGTCAGCTTCAATCATCATCCAACCGTGTGGTATTTCAGTAGCGCTTGTTACCATGTTATTGGCAATCGCTTTTCGCACACCATTAACAGGTATCGTACTTTGGTCACCGGTCCATTGATGTTGTGCATCGTTTGACTCAGTTGTTACTTGTGGTTGAGCATTAGCAGATGATTGTGACGTGTTAGTCTGTGTTGGATGTGAATCTGCTGCATTGATAAATGCTAAGATATCTTTTTTAGTTACCCTGCCTTCGAATCCAGTTCCTGGAACTTGTGATAAATCAATTTGATTTTCAGAAGCTAATTTAAATACTACAGGTGAAAAACGACCATTATTTTTAGGCTGAGTCTCATTTTGAAGTTGAGTAGTATGTTGATCTTTTTTGGATGTCTCTTCTTTTACATTCTGCTTTTGAGCGTTTGACGCATTTTGTTTATCGTCATTTGAATTTATTTCTGAAGAGTTTTCTTCAGGTGAATCAATTTTACAAATAACTGTATCGATTTCTACAGTTTCGCCTTCACTTACAGTTAATTCTGTAATCGTACCTGAAACGGTAGATGGTACTTCAGCCGTTACTTTATCTGTAATTACTTCACATAGTGGATCATATTCATCGACATGGTCACCTACAGATACTAGCCATTGCTCAATTGTACCTTCATGAACACTCTCGCCTAATTTTGGCATTTTAATATCCAATGTAAAGCCTCCTTAAAATTCTGCGAGTTCACGCATTTTTGCCTGTATTTTCTCAGGGTTCATCATTAATTCATTTTCTAAAACTGGTGAGAATGGCATTGAAGGAACATCAGCACCAGCTAAGCGCATAATCGGTGCATCTAATTCGAATAAGCAGTTTTCAGCGATAATAGCGGATACTTCTGACATAATGCTACCTTCTAAATTATCTTCAGTAACTAATAACACTTTTCCTGTCTTTTTAGCACGTTCGATAATAGTATCTTTATCTAACGGATAAACAGTTCTTAAGTCAACTACTTCAACGTTGATACCATCTTCTGCAAGAATATCAGCAACTTGTAGACAATAATTAACCATCAATCCATAACAAAATACTGTTATGTCATCGCCTTGACGTTTCACATCAGCTTTACCTAATGGAACTGTGTAGTAATCTTCTGGTACTTCTTCTTTTAAGAAGCGATATGCTTTTTTATGTTCAAAGTAAAGCACTGGATCGTTAGATTCTATTGAAGATAAAAGTAATCCTTTAGCGTCATATGGTGATGATGGAATAACAATCGTTAATCCCGGTGTTGAAGCAAAGATACTTTCAATACTTTGTGAATGATATAAGCCACCATGCACGCCACCACCAAATGGTGCTCTAATTGTAATTGGACATTGCCAATCGTTATTAGAACGATAACGCATTTTGGCTGCTTCACTAATAATCTGATTTGTCGCTGGTAAAATAAAATCTGCGAATTGTATTTCGGCAATAGGACGTTTGCCTAACATAGCTGCACCTATTGCAGTACCGACTATATTTGATTCAGCTAACGGTGTATCAATGACGCGTTCTTTACCATATTTACTTTGTAAACCTAAAGTAGCACCAAATACGCCACCTTTTTTACCAACGTCTTCACCAAGAATAAAAGTATTTTGGTCTTTTTCCATTGCTAAGTCTTGTGCTTGGCGAATGGCATCTAAGTAAGATAGCTTAGTCATGATTGATACTCCCTTCTTCTTCATAAACATAGGCATAAGCTTCTTCGACTGAAGGATATGGTGCTTCTTCTGCAGCTTTTGTAGCATGATTAATGATATCTTTATGTTCTTGTTCTATTTCAGTTAACCAAGCATCGTCAATGATACCTAAATCCAACAAATGATTTTTAAAGCGGATATTACAATCAGCTTCTTTTAAGCCGTCACGTTCTTCTTGCGTTCTATATTTATCATCATCGTCTGATGAATGTGCTGTCATACGAGTTGTGATTGCTTCAATTAACGTAGCACCTTCTCCATTAAGTGCTCTCTTTCTTGATTCTTTCATAGCTTTATACATTGCGATTGGATCATTACCATCAACTTGAACACCTTCCATGCCATAACCAATGGCACGATCTGATAAATTTTTAGCTGCATATTGTAATGAATCTGGTACTGAAATCGCATATTTATTATTAATAATGACACACACAAAAGGTAATTGATGTACGCCAGCAAAGTTCAAACCTTCATGAAAGTCTCCTTGGTTAGAACTACCTTCACCAACTGTTGCAGTAGCGATATTGGGCTTTTTATCCATTTTTAATGCTAATGCTGCACCAACTGAATGTGGAATTTGAGTTGCTACTGGAGAACTTTGGGATAAAATACCCTTTTCTCTATGACTATAATGAGATGGCATTTGTTTACCACCTGAGTTAATATCGTCCCTTTTACCAAAAGAAGCTAACATAGTATCGAGAGGCGTCATACCCATGTATGTTACAAAAGCTAAATCTCTATAATATGGAGATGAAATATCACCTTGTTCCATAGCATAGGCCATACCTATTTGAGTTGCTTCTTGACCTTGACCACTGACAACAAAAGGAATTTTACCGGCTCTATTGAGCAACCAAAGTCTTTCGTCTAATTTACGTCCAAGATCCATCCATTTATACATATTTTTTAGGTCTTCTTCTGTAAGGCCTGCTGACTTATAGTCAATCATGTTATTTCCTCCTATTTAAACGTGAATTGCTCGATTTTCAATTTTTAGGCCAAGTTCCATCAATACTTCAGAAAGAGATGGATGAGCATGAGTAGTTAAACCTAATTCTAATGATGAGCCATTCATAAATTGTAATAATGATACTTCATTGATTAATTCAGTTACGTGTGGGCCAATCATATTGATTCCAATGATTTCATCTTGATCTTGATCAACAATCACTTCACAAAAGCCATTTTGAGGGCCAGTAGATTCTATCATTGCTTTACCAATTGCTTTAAATGAAACTTTATAATTTTTAGCATTGATATTGTCCTGCTTAGCTTGTTCTAAGTTTTTACCTATTGAAGCTATTTCTGGATAAGTATAAATACATTTGGGCATTAAATTATAATTGATAGGTATTGGTGATTCGTCAAACATATGTTCAACTGCTGTGATACCTTCTTTTGAACCTACATGTGCTAACTGCAATTTACCAATACAATCACCTGCGGCATATATATGCTTATCTTCTGTTTGTTGGTATTGATTAGTGATAATATGACCTGATTGAGTCGTTTTCACTTTTGTATTTTGTAATCCTATATCAGACGTATTTGGTTTACGGCCGACTGATAACAAAATTTTATCTACAACGATTTGTTGATCATTGATATGAAGCGTTGCACCATTATTATCTTTGTTAACCTTTACACTTTGATCATCTAAGACAACATTTTCGAAGAATTTTGTTCCGCGATTTTCTAATTCTCGTTTAATTGTTTTGGCAATTTGAGTACTTTCATTTGGTAGAATGCGTTCATTAGCTTCAATAACAGTCACAGCAACACCTAAATTCGTTAAATATGAAGTGAATTCTAAACCAATGACACCACCGCCAATAATTGCGATACTATCTGGCAATATATCCATATTTAAAATATCATCACTAGATAAAATGACGTTATGATCAAATTTTAAAAATGGTAAAGATTGTGGCACAGAACCAGTAGCTATAAGTACGAATTGATTTGGAATCATTTCGTTTTCTCCATCTTCAAATTCTACCGATATCGTACCACTTTGTGGAGAAAATATAGATTCTCCTAGTATGCGCCCAGTACCGTTAAATACATCAATGTGATTCTGTTTCATTAAATGCTGAACACCTTGATACATTTGATTAACGATTTCATCTTTTCTTTCTAAAATGCGCTCATAATTCAAATTATACTCTGGAACATCAATACCAAATTGTTTCGCATTCTTTATAGTATGGACTACTTCTGCAGATTTTAATAATGATTTGGTAGGAATACATCCTTTATGTAAACACGTACCTCCTAATAGCGATCTTTCGACAATAGCAACTGTTTTGCCTAATTGTGAAGCACGTATTGCCGCTACATATCCTGCAGTACCTCCACCTAATACAACTAAATCATATTGCTTTTCAGACATATGCTTACTCCTAACTATATGTATAGAGAACATTAATAAAACTATGTTTATTAAAAATTCTCTGATAATTAAAGGTTATCTTTCTTTTCATCTTCAAAATTAATCAATACTATAATATTTTACATCAGTTAAAACATTTTCGAAATTCTAAATACTTCATTTTTTTGTATAAAAAGTGACTATTCAATACAACTGGAAAATTTACAGACTAACGAAACATCATTACTTAAGTATTAATTATTAATGATGTTTTACTTAATTTAAATTAATACATTATTTCCTTTGATTCTGAGTTATCATTTCTTTTGCATTCTCTCTCGTTAAATCTGTAACACTAGCGCCAGAAATCATACGAGCTACTTCATCAATTCGATCATCATTTTCAAGTTCTTTAACTTGTGTTGTTGTTCGGTCTTCTGTTGTATGTTTAGAAATAAGTAAATGATGATCACTCATTGTAGCAACTTGAGGTAAATGTGAGATACATATTACTTGAATATATTCAGCTATATCACGCATTTTCTCAGCCATTTTTTGAGCTGCTTGACCTGAAACGCCTGAATCAACTTCATCGAATAATATAGCTGTTTGTCCTCTAGATTGAACAAATATACTTTTTAATGCGAGCATGATTCTAGATAGTTCCCCGCCTGAAGCTATTTTATTTAAGCTTTTTAGAGGTTCACCTTTATTTGGGCTAATTAAAAATTCTACAAATTCAATACCTTCAATATTCGGTTCATCAAGTGGTTTAAATGAAATTTCTAAATTGGCATCTTTCATTTGTAAATTTTGTATTTCTGATACAATATGGTCTCTTAATTCTCTAGCAACTTTCCGTCTTTTTTCTGATAATGATTTACCTACTTTAATTACTTGTTGGTATAAATCGTTAATCTCTTCACGTAGATGTGATGTACTTTGTTCATAGTTTTCAATTTTATTGATTTCATTTTCAAGTTTGCCTTGATATGCAATCAACTCGGAAACATCCTTACCATATTTACGTTTTAAGTTATTAAGCAAGTTCATACGTGATTCAAGTTCATTAAGGACTTGTTCATCAAATTCAGTATTAGTCATTTCATCATAAAGTTCGTGTTTGGCATCTTCTAACGTATAGTAAAACTGATCTACTTCTTCTTTTAATGTTACATATTTATCAGGAACAATATCATTAATTTCATTTAAGAAATTGCTTAGTTCATAGAGTCGATCAGTAATTGCATTTTCATCTGTTAAAGTCAAATGTGCATTATTTAAAGCTAAACTTAGTTTTTCTGAGTTTTGAATTCTTTTAATATCTGATTCTAGTTGGTCGACTTCTCCCTCTTTTAAAGATGCTTCTGTCAATTCTTCTAATTGAAACTTCATTAAATCTAGTCTTTGTAGCAATGCTTGGTCAGCAGATTCTAATTCTTCGAGTTCTTTGCGTTTAGATTTATATTGATTAAAGACCTCGTGATATTGTGATAAAAGATCACTATATTGCTCACCAGCGTAATTATCGAGTAATTGTAAATGATATTTTTGTTTAAGTAATGATTGTGTTTCATGTTGCCCGTGGATATCTAAAAGTTCCTGCATTACTTTTCTTAAATCTTGTAATGTAATAGTTTGATTATTAATTCGACAGATACTTTTGCCAGAACTAAAAATTTCTCTTTTAACTAATAAAAAGTCTTCGTCGATATCAATATTTAAATCTTGCAACACATGTATTGCATCTTTGCTATTATCAATATCGAATATACCTTCAATAATTGCTTTTTTCTCACCATGTCTAACATAATCTGATGACGCTCGCATACCGATAAGTTGTCCAATAGCATCGATAATGATTGATTTACCTGAACCTGTTTCACCACTTAAAACAGTTAAACCATCTGAAAATTGAATTTCTAATTCATCGATGATTGCAAATTGTTTTATTGATAAGGTTTGTAACATAAATTCATCGCATCCTTATAATAAATTGAAAATTCTTGTTTTGATTTCTTCACTCGCTTCATCATTTCGACAAATAATAAGGCAAGTATCATCACCACAAATTGTTCCTAACACTTCTTCCCAATCAATTTGGTCTAATATTGCACCTATGGATTGTGCATTACCTGGTAATGTTTTTAATACTAGTAGATTACCTGTACCTTCAATATTTACAAATGAATCCATCAAATATCTACCGAGTTTTTCAAGAGGATGATATTTACGATCATTAGGTAAACTATAAACATATTGGCCTGATGCGGCTGGTACTTTTATTAGTTGTAATTCTTTAATATCACGAGAGACAGTCGCCTGTGTCACATTTAATTCATATTCATTCAAACGTTTAACTAATTCATCTTGTGTTTCAATTTGTTCATTCGATATAATTTCTCTAATTTTTATATGTCTTACCGATTTTTTTGGCAAAATTAACACCTCTAGTTACGAATATTTATACAGTTATTTTAACATATGCATTTAGTTACTACTACTCATCACCCTTTTGAATAAGGATATAAAGTACGTTGAATAACTGCTAATATAGTTTTCTATGAATAATATATTACAAATAAATTAATCGTACTTTATATGCATTTTAATGATATTGATGAATATTTATTGTATAACAGCTTAGAATTTAATTTTGAACATAAAACGAGGTTAACAAAAATTGAATGTAATTTCTGTTAACCTCTATCATATGAGTAATATTGTAAAATAAATAAAATTAATGATCACGATGATAGAATAAATCTACAATGTCTCTTAAATTTGTAGTTTCATATTGATCACTTATGTTATCTAAACATTTGAGTGCTTCATTACGATGATAATTTAATTTATTCTCCGCACCGTCTTTATTCAATATAGAGACATAAGTACTTTTATCATTCTCTAAATCACTACCCACTTTTTTACCAAGCTTTTGTTCGTCACCATATATATCTAATAAATCGTCTTTAATTTGGAACATTAATCCAAGATGGTCACTAAATTCATTTAACATTGAAGATGTATGTTCATCAGTGTCGGCAATGTCAACTGCACTCATAATTGCAAAAGTAAGTAATGCACCTGTTTTTGTTCTATGAATAGATTCTAACGTTGAAATATCTATCTTTTTATCTTCACTCTGCATATCTAGTGTTTGTCCACCAACCATACCCAGATGTCCGCTAGCATATGCTAATCTTTGTAAGACTTTAACCTTTTTAGCATCACATAAAGCTGAATCGTAAGACACGAGTTCAAAGGCTTTAGTTAAAAGTGCATCACCAGCTAAAATGGCTTTCCATTCACCATATACTTTGTGGTTAGTTAGCTTGCCTCTGCGATAATCATCGTTATCCATGGCTGGAAGATCATCATGTATAAGTGAATATGTATGAATCATTTCTAAGGCCAAGGCGCTTTGCATGCCTTGACGATAATCTTCATTTAACATATCTAAAGTAAGTAGCAATAATACAGGTCTAATTCTTTTTCCACCTGCATTAAGAGAATAAAGCATACTTTCTTCTAAATTTGTATTTAGCGTAGACTCTGGTATTGATTTCTTAAGAGCGTCATTAATTTCATTAATTAAATCATTCATTTGTAGTTTCATCATTATCCTGTTCCTCAGCTTCTTCTTGCATTAATTTATTTACCTTTTTCTCGGCATCTTTTAATGTTGAATCGCATGCTGTAGATAATTTCATTCCTCGTTGATATAAATCTAGAGATTCTTCTAATGATACGGTTTCATTATCTAATTTTTGTACAATGCTCTCAAGCTCTTGCATCATTTCTTCAAAGCTTTGTTTTTCTTTACTCATCATTACACCTTACTTTCTTAACAATGGCATCGATTTGACCATCTTTCATAGTTAAAACAATTTCATCATTTTCCGACATGTCTTTTGTACTTGTGACAACGTTATCTTCTTTGTTTACAATTGCGTATCCACGTAACATTGTATTGGTTGGGCTTAATTGATTCAGTTGTTCAATTTTTGATTTTAGTGCATTTTTGTATTGTGATAAATCGTTATTTATCTTTTGAGTTAGGCGTGATTTAAGTTGGCCATTCTGTTGTTGATTTCTAATAATAGAAGATTCGAGATGCTTTGGATTAAATCTTTGTTTCAAAATACTTAATTGATGTTGTTGCTGTTCTAACTTACTAGTCAACTTTTGATTTAATTGCTTTTCAAGATCATCTCTTTTTTGAATTTGCTGATCATATAATAGAGATGGTTGCTTAAATTTGTAATACGAAGATAGATGTTCAAGATGCTTTTTATGTTGTTCCACATATTGCTTGATATGTCTAGTTAATGTGAATTGATATTGCTTAATTTGCTGTAATAATTCATATTGATCTGGCGTTGCCATCACTGCTGCTTGCGTTGGTGTAGCTGCTCTTACGTCAGCCACAAAATCACTTAATGTAAAATCGGTTTCGTGACCAACTGCTGATATAATTGGCGTTTGACATTCGAAAATGGCTTTAACAACTTCTTCTTCATTAAAGTTCCATAAATCTTCAATTGATCCTCCACCGCGTCCAACAATAATGGTATCTACATCTAATTGATCTGCATATTTAATCTTTTCTATAATGTCAGCTTTGGCTTGTTGTCCTTGCACCAATGTACTAATTTGTATTTGTTCAACAAGGGGATAGCGACTATTAATTGTTGAATGTATATCTCTGATTGCTGCACCTGTACTAGCAGTAAGGACAGCAATTTTTTTTGGAAAACGAGGTATAGTTTTTTTATTACTATTATCAAAATAACCTTCTTTTGAAAGCTTTTTCTTTAATTCTTCCAATTTTTGATAGAGATTACCTATACCATCGAGTTGCATCTTATTTACATATATTTGATAGTTTCCTCTGCGCTCATATACAGATACACGTGCCTCTAATAGTACTTCATCCCCCTCTTTAGGTTCGAAGTTGAGTTTAGAAGCACTACCTTTAAACATCATTGCACTAATTACACTTTCTTTATCTTTTACATTAAAGTATAAATGACCACTTGAATGTTTTTTAAAGTTAGATAATTCTCCTTTTATAAGAACGGACTGTAAATGTGGATCTTGATCAAATTTATATTTAATATATTTAGTTAATGTGGAAACTGTTAAGTAATCAGTCATATATATCACTCAATTTTATTAGTTTATGTTACTCAGTACGCCATTGATGAATTTATAATGATCATCATCGCTAAATTGTTTAGCTAACTCAACGGCTTCGTTTATGACTACTTTAGATGGTGTATCACTGTGCAATATTTCAAAAGTTGCCATGCGTAAGATGATACGGTCTGTTTTTAATAATCTTTCGAGTGACCAATCTTTGAGATATGGTTTGATTTTTTCATCTAATACAGGTTCGTGATCTTTAACACCAGTCACTAACCAATTAATGAAATCAAAGTCTAAATCTGGATAGTCATCTTTAATAAAGTTAATTGCTTCTTTGATAGTTAAATCAGTGTCTTTAATTTCTAATTGAAATAAAGTTTGAAAAGCTTGGACTCTTGATTCTTTACGACTCATAAATAACTCCTTCAAACGTTTTTATAAAAGATTAGGTACTATTGAGATGTGCTTTTAATGATGATATCTCTAAATTAGTACCTAACTTAATTTATTATTTATTTTTCTACTACAATTTGGGTAATGTGAACATTAATTTGCTTTGGTTCAATTGCTGCCATTGTAGAAATTTGATTGAAAATAGCAGATTGAATTTGATTCGCTGTTTTAGAAATATTAATGCCGTGTTTTAAAGCACAATAAACATCGATATAAATACCATCTTCTCGAGCTTCAATTTTTAAATCTCTATTTAAATTTTTACGACTAATTTTTTCTAAGTTAGTATTTTTTAATTCTGCAAAATGTCCTGTAATGCCATCTACTTCTGAGGTAGCAATACTAGCAATAACAGATAAAACTTCTGGAGCAATTTCGATTTTGCCTAAATTTGTGTGAGAATAATCCGCAACATTGACCATTGTTTTAACCTCCTATTGGTTGTCATCAGCCATAATATTATATTTTTCTAAGAATTTAGTATTAAATTCACCACTTCTGAAGATATCATTTGTTAATAATTTTAAATGGAATGGAATCGTAGTATCTATTCCTAAAACTAAATATTCACTTAACGCTCTGATACCTGTCATGATTGCTTCATCTCTTGTCGACTCATGCACGATAAGTTTAGCAACCATCGAATCATAATATGGCGGAATTGTATAATTAGTATAACATGCAGATTCAATTCTGACTCCGAATCCACCTGGTGCTAAATATTGAGTGATTTTACCAGGAGATGGCATGAAATCTTTGTATGGATTCTCGGCGTTAATTCTAAATTCAATCGCATGTCCGTTAATTTTGATATCTTTTTGTTTAAATGGTAATGCCTCACCCATTGCGACTTTTAATTGTAATTTGACTAAGTCTACACCTGTAACCATTTCAGTAACAGGATGCTCAACTTGAATGCGGGTATTCATTTCCATGAAGTAGAACTGATCATCATTTAAATCATAAATAAATTCTATTGTTCCAGCATTTTCATAGTTTACAGCTTTAGCAGCTCTAATTGCTGCATTACCCATTTCTTGACGTGTTTCTTCAGATAAAATTGGTGAAGGTGCTTCTTCTACTAATTTTTGCATACGTCTTTGAATTGTACAGTCACGTTCACCTAAATGAATCACATTGCCATAACTGTCACCGATGATTTGAATTTCGATATGACGGAAATTTTCAATGAATTTTTCTAAATATAATCCACCATTACCAAATGCAGTTTCCGCTTCTTGTTGTGTCATTCGGTACCCCGTTTCAAGTTCTTTCTCATCTCGAGCTACACGTATACCTTTACCCCCACCACCAGCAGTGGCTTTAATAATGACAGGGTAACCAATTTTTTTAGCGACCTTTTTCGCATCGTCAATATTATGAACTAAACCTTCACTACCTGGAACAACAGGAACATTGGCTTTGATCATTTCCGCTTTAGCGACATCTTTAATACCCATTTTTTGAATAGATTCATGGCTAGGTCCGATAAATTTTAATTGGCATGCTTCACATAATTCAGCAAAGTCACCATTTTCAGCTAAGAAACCGTAACCTGGGTGGACACCATCGCATCCTGTTGATGTAGCAATTGATAAGATATTAGGGATATTTAAATATGAATCTTTAGACAGAGTTGGACCAACGCAATATGCTTCATCAGCAATTTGAGTATGTAAGGCGTCTTTGTCTCCTTCTGAATAAATAGCAACTGTTTGAATACCTAGCTCGTGGCAAGCTCTTATGATTCTAACTGCGATTTCACCACGATTTGCGATAAGTACTTTTTTCATTATTTCACCTTAAATAACGGTTGGCCATACTCTACCATTTGTCCGTCTTCTACTAATATTTCAACAATTTCACCTGAGATTTCTGCTTGGATTTCATTAAATAGTTTCATTGCTTCTAAAATACAAACAGTTGTGTCATTTGAGACTTTATCTCCAACTTGTACGTAAGCACCTTCTTCTGGTGATGGTGATTTGTAAAATGTACCAACCATTGGTGCATTAATTGTTTCATAATTGTCTGCCACTTCTTCTTGTGCTTGCGCATTATCACTGACTTGTGGTGCAGATTGAGCAACTTGAGGTTGAGCAATAGATGGTGCCGGTTGTTGTGCCACTTGTGGTGTAATAATTTCAGTTTCTTTTTCTTTTTTTAAGTTAACAACGCTACCTTTATTATCTTCAATGTTAATTTCTGTTAAGTTTGATTGATCAAGAATCTCTATTAATTCTTTTATTTCTTTAAAGTTCATAATTATTACTGACTCCTTCAGTTTGTTTTCATCTACCCGTCTATTTTACTTGAGACAACCTTTCAATTCAAGCATGATAAGATATCCTATATTTTGAAATGGACTTGTTGGCTTAAAATCATAGTATCAGGAGATAAACTAAGTCATGGCGTAATAGTCTAAATAACTAATTTAAAATAATAAACGTGATGACATGATAGTACATCATATCATCACGTTAGAGTTAAATTATGATTCGTTAAATATGTCTCTCAATACCCTTATAGCACGATTAATTTCTTGTGAACTAATGGTTAGTGGTGGCAATAATCGTATGACATTTTGACCGGCAGTTAAAATAATTAAACCACGTTCACGTGCTTTGACTACAAGTTGCGATAAGTCTAAATCAGTTTCAATACCGATCATTAATCCTTTACCACGTATGTCAATGATATGAGGATTGTCTACTAATGCATTATTTAATTTGAAGAATAACTCTTCTGATTTTTTTGAAACATGATTTAAAAAATGAGCTTTATTGATAATTTCTAATGTGGCTTTTGCAGCTGTCATTGCAAGTTTGTTTCCGCCAAATGTAGACCCATGACTACCATAATCAAAGACATGCGATAGACGTCTCTTACCTAACATAGCGCCTACAGGAACGCCATTAGCAAGACCTTTTGCAGAAGTGACAATATCCGGCTCAATATCATAATGTTCGAAAGCGAAACATTTACCTGTTCTTCCAATGCCAGTTTGAACTTCATCAACGATTAATAAAATGTCATGTGCATGACACAGTTGACTTAATTGTTTGATAAAGGATGATTTAGCGACGTGAATGCCAGATTCTCCTTGAATAAGTTCAAGCATGATAGCTGCTGTATCTTTAGTAATTAGTGATTTCACACTATTGATGTCATTAAATTTTGCATAACTAAAGTGAGGAACTACATCTCCAAAGCCTGCTTTTATTTTTCCTTGACCTGTAGCAGACATTGCACCATATGTTCTGCCATGAAATGATTAGTCAAAACATATAATTGATTGTTTGCCCGTATATTTACGTGCTAATTTAATAGCCGCCTCATTTGCTTCAGCACCGCTATTACAGAAATATACACAATAGTCATATTGACGTACTAATAATTGAGCCACATCTTCTTGTAGCGTATTTAAATATAAATTGGGAGTATGCCAAATTTGAGCAACCTGTTTCTCTAATTGTTCTTTAACGTATGGATGAAAACCTAAATTTGTTACACCGATGCCCGAAGAAAAATCGAGATATTTATTACCGTTTGTATCCAATAACTCATTTAATTCCGCTTTAACGAATTCGACATTTGCTCTTTTGTAATTTTGAAATAAGTAACTCATTTGATGTTCCCTTCTATGATTGTTCCTGTTAATAAATTATCTCCAATAATAACTTCTTGAACGCCGGACTTAACTGTTGATACGGCACTATTAATTTTAGGTATCATACCACCAGTAATAATATGGTTGTCGATTTTAGATTGCACGTGGTTAATATTTAATCTTTTTATCAAAGTTCCATGTTCTATCACACCTTTAACATCAGTCATTAATATTAATTTACGTGCTTTCATAGCGATAGCAATTGCTGTTGCTAAATGGTCGGCATTGATATTAATTAATTCACCATCTTGATGTGTACCGATAGAACTTATAACAGGAATCATATTTTGAATTAAATAATTTTGAATTGCATTTACGTTTACTTGTATATTTTTACCTACAGAGCCATAGTGTTGATAGTTCAAATAATCCGCTTGAATGATTGATAATTGATCTTCTCTTAATTGCTTCACATTTAAATTCGCTGCTTTTAAATCACTTGTTAATTTTTGACCGACATGATTAAACAAGGCATCTTTAATAATTGGTAAATCTTCCTTAGCAGTTACTCTCAATCCATCTTTTTTAACTGTAGGGTGATTCGCTTTCATCAATAGTGATTCAATAACATTACCGCCACCATGAACGATAATAATTTGATCATTTTGTTTAATCCAATTCTTTATCTGCATTATAGTGTTTTTACTTAAATGCTTTATGGCTATACCGCCCATTTTAATTACAATAATTTGATTCATTTTGTTACCTCTATGTTGTATATAATGCATTAATTTTTACGTAATCATAAGTTAAATCACAACCCCATGCAGTACCTGATTTATTACCTTGATGCATATTAATGTTGATATGAATGTCTTTATTTTTTAATTTATTGCGCATAGTTTCAGCATCAAAAGTGATTGGTGTTGAGCCAATCATGACGGGGATGTCTTCTATTAAGATATCAACGTTATTAATATCAAAGTTAGATTGGGTAAAACCAATAGCTGCGAATATACGTCCCCAATTAGGATCTTCTCCATATATGGCTGATTTTACTAAATTTGAACCAACAACTGTCTTGGCTATCATTCTTGCAGATTTTTCATTTGGCATTTTATCTACTGTCACTTCAATTAATTTTGTAGCGCCTTCTCCATCTTTGGCAATTTGTATCGCTAGTGAACGCATAACATGTTCTAACATATTGCAAAATGTTTTGAATTCTTTAGTGTTTGGTAAAATTTCTTTATTATTAGCTACACCATTTGATAAAACTAGTACTAAATCATTAGTAGATGTATCCCCATCGATAGTAATTTGATTAAATGTTTTATCAATGTTAGTTTTTAGTGCTTCTTGTAAAGTTTCCGTAGAAATATTAGCATCACATGTAATAAAAGCTAGCATTGTAGCCATATTAGGATGTATCATACCTGAACCTTTGGCAACACCTGCCATGGTTACAGTTGTCTGGCCAAATTTTTCAGTTACGACACATGTTTTTGTATTTAAATTAGTAGTTAAGATTGCTTTTGCAAAATAATTCGCATTACCATCTTTGTTTAACTGTTGAATACCTTTTTTAATTTTAGACATTGGTAAACGTTGACCAATAATTCCTGTAGAAGCAACACAAATGAAATCTTGATTGATACCTAGCGTTTCTGATACTTGTTGTTGCATTGAAATGGCATCTTCCATACCCTTCTGTCCTGTACAAGCATTGGCTATGCCTGAGTTGGCAATCACGGCTTGAATTTTTCCAGTAGTTTGTATTGTTCTTTTATTTAAAATTAAAGGTGCTGCTTTGACTTTATTAGTAGTTTGAACATAAGCAACGCTTGATGGGCATTCTGACACAATCCATCCTAGATCTAATTTTCTTTTTTTAATTCCTACATGTATTCCATCTGCAGTGAAACCTTTTGGGCTTGCAATATTTCCTGTAATTTCTTTCATTTTATACTCCTCACTACACTAATGGAGGTACACTGCAAAGTCCTTCGGTTTCATCAAAACCAAACATAAGATTGATATTTTGTAGTGCTTGTCCAGAAGCGCCCTTGATTAAATTATCTAGTACTACCATAACCGTTAAAATATTTGTTTTATCATTATATTTAAATCCAATATTCACATAATTTGTTCCAACAACTTCATTTAATTGTGGCATGGTTCTTAGTATACGTATAAAAGGTTTATTCTTATAAATTAACTCATATGTTTCGGTAATCTGTTGAGCAAAAGTTGAACTTTTCAGTTTACAGTAAATTGTTGCTACAATGCCTCTATTTACAGGTATTAAAGAAGTAGAAAATTGAATATTCTGTAAATTGTGATCGTAGTGTTTTAACATTTGTATAATTTCAGGAATATGTTGATGTTCGTTTAATTTATAAGTTAAATAATTGTTATTTATATTTACAAAGTGACTAGCTGTTGTAGGATTTTTTCCAGCACCTGACAAGCCACTTTTAGCATCAATGATAATTGAGTCTAGTTGGATTAATTTGTTTTGTAACAAAGGAATAAGTGCCAGTTCAACTGCAGTTGCACAACATCCTGGGTTTGAAATAAATCGATGGTTCGAAGATGTAGTAAATTCTGGCAAACAATAGGTGAACTGTTTTTGAATATCGTTATTAACAGGTTCTTTTTTGTACCATAATTTATATTCATCTGAAGGTAATCTATGATCACCTGAAATATCGACAACTGGAAAATTTGAATTAACAAATTTTGATGATAATTGACTAGCAATGCCGCTTGGCGTTGCGAATACAACTAGGTCGCTATGTTTCATAATTTCATCTGCATCAAATGGTTGTACAATCAAATCGCATATACCTTTTAAATGTGGATATAATTCTGAAATTGATTTACCAACTGATTGAGTGGCATGTATAGATGATACCTCAATATGAGGATGATGATGTATAAGGCGTAGTAGCTCTAGCCCGGAATATCCAGTGATTCCTACAATACTTATGCGCATACTTAAACCTCTTTTCGTATTTTTATACAATTTTATATTATAAAATACGAAAAATCAAGTGCACAATATAATGATTGACTAGATACTTCTCAAATTCTTTGCATAAAAAAATACATAACTAACGTTGTCGTAAGTTATGTATTTATTGTTAAATTATTTTTTCTAAATTAACCTCTAGAAATGTAACTTCCATCACTAGTGTTGATAACAAGAATGTCACCTTCGTTTACAAATAAAGGTACATTAAGTGTGTAACCTGTTTCAACAGTAGCTGATTTAGTAGCGCCTGTTGCAGTATCACCTTTGATACCTGGCTCAGTTTCAGTTACTTGTAATTCTACTGTTTTTGGTAATTCTAATCCAATTACTTCTCCATCATATGATTGAATTTGTACTTCCATGTTGGCTTTTAAGTAATTTAATTCATCTTTTAAGTAGTCGCCTGGTAATTCTGTTTGGTCAAATGTTTCATTATCCATGAATACATGATTATCACCATCAGCGTATAAGTATTGCATGCGACGATTTTCAATCATTGCTTGTTCTACTTTTTCACCAGCTCTAAATGTTTTTTCTTGGATAGCACCCGTTCTTAAGTTACGTAGTTTTGAACGTACGAAAGCAGATCCTTTACCTGGTTTTACATGTTGGAAATCAATTACTTTCCAAATGCCATTATCTACAGAAATTGTTAAACCTGTTTTAAAATCATTTACTGAAATCATTCAGTTTCCTCCTCAATATACACGCTTATTTTAAAATAATAAGGTCTTTTGTGCATTTAGTAAAGACTTCACAACCATTTTCTGTCATCAAGATATCATCTTCAATTCGAACGCCACCTAAACCATCAACATATATACCTGGTTCAATAGTGACGCAATTATTTACTCGAAGTTGACCAGATGCATTTTTAGATAGTAATGGACCTTCGTGTATGTCTAAACCAATACCATGACCTAATGAATGGCCAAATTCCTCACCATATCCATGTGCTTCAATAAAATCTCGGGAAAGTGCATCAGCTTCTTTTACTGTCATACCCGGTTTGATTTCATTGAGCGCTTTTTGTTGTGCTTTTAATACTATATCATAAATTTCTTTCATTTTAGGATTTGGTTCACCTATTGCAAAAGTTCTTGTGATATCTGAACAATAACCTTTATAGTATGCACCAAAATCTAATGTAACCATATCACCTTGCTCAATAATTTTATCACTTGCAACACCGTGTGGTAAAGCGCCTCGATGACCAGATGCTACTATTGTATCAAAAGATGGTCCATCTGCACCTAAATGTAACATTTTACTTTCTAGTTCGGCTTTTACTTCGCGTTCAGTCATACCTGCTTTCACAATTGATAAAATATAATCATAGGTTTCATCAACAATTTGAGCTGCTTTTTTGATTATTTCAATTTCTGTATTTGATTTTACTTCTCTGATTTTTTCAATAGCATCAGAAATACTGATTAATGTGATCATGCCTTTACTTAATTCTATATAAGTATCATAACTTACTTTATGACCTTCAAATCCTACGTTACTTAAGCCCTCTTCTTTTAATATTGATTTTATTTCAGATATTAAATCAGATTTTCTATTTATAATCTCAAACTCTGAAGCTTGTTCTTTTGCTTGTTCGATGTATCTAAAGTCTGTAATTAAATATTGATGGTTTGGAGTAATAATTAAAGCACCACTTGTACCTGTGAATTCAGATAAATATCTTCTATTAAAATCTGAAAGAATAACAACTGCGTCTAGCTTTTTTTGTTGTAAAAGTTGGTGTACTTGTTCTAATTTGTTCATAGAATCCCCTCCGAATCTTGTTTAACGTTTGTACATTTTATATGAATACATTAAAATGATAGCATAATCAATAAATAATATAATAGTTTTTAGTTTAGGGAGATAATCATGAAGAGATATATAATCGTGATTGGCGCATCTTGTTTATTAGCTGGTTGTGGTAGTCAAAATCTTGCACCACTCGAAGATAAAACTACAAAACTAAGAGATGACAATCATCAATTAAAATTAGACATTCAACAATTAAATCAAGACATTAGTAATCAAAAGTCGACGATTGCAGGATTACAAAAAGATAAAGAGAATGGCAAACAAACAGCAGATAATAAGAAAAAAGAGAAAAATTTAAAGGCGAGTTCTACGTATTATGACAAAGTAGCAAGTGCAGTTGATAAGTATAATGACATTAAACCTGATGTAACTAAAAATAAAGGTAGTCAATCTATCCAAAAGAAATTATCGACGATAACTTCTGATTTAGATGATGCATATAATACGTATAATTCTGATATCGATGAAGATTCGATGACTAGTGAAGATAAACAAACTAAAAAAAATATTAGCAGTTTAAATAAAGATATTACTGCTGCCTTTGATAAAATTGAGACAGGATATCAAGAAAAAGATAAAAAGAAAATTGATAAAGGACAGCAAAAATTATCTACTATACAAACAGATGCAAATTAGAATTAGGTGAATTTCAATGAAAAATATTTGGTTTTATATTGTGTTAGCTATTGCAGCATTTGGTTTAATTATGAATTTAGATGTGTTTCTATTTTCAATCGTTAGAATGTTGATTAGCTTTGCAATTTTAGTATTAATCATATATCTTATATATTATTTCTTCTTCCTAACAGAAGAACAGCGTAAATATAAAAGAGCACAACGTAAGTATCGTAAACGTAAATAATAATCAAATTAAAATAAAGCAGTAGTCATCTTTATCAAATTGATATGAATGACTACTGCTTTTTGTTTTAATTAAATATCATTTTCTATAAGTCCAGTCATCTGAACGGAATTTTTCTTCCAATGCTTTGACTTCTTCTAACTGTGCATCAGTTAAAGTTAATGGTTTAAATTCAATCTGTAATCCCTTTTTGAATCCATCTTCGAAAGCTTTTTCCATCTCATTCAAAGTAATATGTTGTTCTGAAATGTCATTGATAGCTACTGCTTTGTCTACAAATGCTTCTTTCATTTTAGCTTTTAAGCGATCATGCTTGAAAATGAACAAATCAAATAGTTCATCGATATCTATATCTTGTAAAATAGAACCATGTTGAAGAATGACCCCTTTTTGACGTGTTTGAGCACTACCTGCTATTTTACGGCCTTCGACAACAAGTTCATACCAACTTGGTGCATCAAAACATACAGAACTACGTGGTTGCTTTAACTTCTCTCTTTCTTCTTTCGAACGAGGAACAGCAAAATAAGTATCGAAACCTAAGTTTTTGAATCCTTCCAATAACCCTTGTGAAATAACTCTATAAGCTTCTGTAATCGTCGATGGCATTTTAGGATGTGATTCAGGTACTATAACACTATAAGTCAACTCTTTATCATGTAATACGCCTCTACCACCAGTTTGACGTCTTACTAGTCCATAGCCCTTTTCCTTCACTTTTTCGATATCAATTTCTTTAGTTAATCGTTGAAAGTAGCCAATTGATAATGTCGCTGGGTCCCAAGTGTAGAAACGAATGACAGGATCAATTTCACCTCTAGATACGAAATTAAGTAATGCTTCATCCATTGCCATATTATAATATGGATCGTGACTACCAGTATTAATAAAGTTCCATGTTTCTGTCATGATTAAAATCCCCCATTAATGTATGCTTAGTAACAAAATTTGCTATTTTGCTTATTAATTTTGAATAAATTATTAAAACATCTGTGATATCATAAAAATATTTTGATAATTTGTTCTAACAGTCTTATAATTATAATATCGGTAAATTAGGGAGGATGCAACATGAGTATCTCTTTGTATATTGCAATTATTATATTAGTTATAATAATTGGTTATATGGTCGTTCAACAAATTCTTAATAAACGAGCTGTCACAGAATTAGACCAAAATGATTTTCACAAAGGCTTACGTAAAGCACAAGTGGTTGATGTTAGAGAAAAAGTTGACTATGATTATGGTCACATCAATGGCGCACGAAATATTCCAATTACTATGTTTAAACAAAGATTCCAAGGTCTAAGAAAAGACCAACCCATTTATCTTTGTGATGCAAATGGTATTGCAAGTTATCGTGCTGCTCGTATGTTAAGAAAAAATGGCTATACAGATCTTTATATGCTTAAAGGCGGCTATAAAAAATGGACTGGTAAAATCAAGTCCAAAAAATAGTTAGGTTAGCCTAGATTAATGTTTATGTATTATGAGTGAAATGTTTAAGACAAATAAATGTCTTATTCTTTTCACTCATTTTTTTATGAAAAAACATTCCTCTACAGTTAAATGAGTAGAGGAATGTTTTGATTGTGTATTATTTTTCAGCATGTAAGTTTTCAAATTTAAGAATTGGTTTTCTTGCTGCTGTCGTTTCATCTAATCTGTCGATAATAGTAGTATGAGGTGCTTCGAGTACTTTATCTGGATCATCTTTCGCCTCATTAGCAATTTGAATTAACGTATCAGCAAAATGATCTAAAGTTTCTTTAGATTCTGTTTCAGTAGGTTCAATCATCATACCTTCTTCAACATTTAATGGGAAGTAAATTGTAGGTGGATGTACACCAAAATCTAATAAACGTTTAGCCATATCTAAAGTTCTTACCCCATATTGCTTTTGTTTAATTCCACTTAAGACAAATTCATGTTTACAGTATTGTTTATATGGAATTTCAAAATGATCTGTTAATCGTGCTTTAAGATAATTAGCATTTAATACTGCCGCTTCAGAAACTTCTTTTAATCCTTGAGCACCCATTGTTCTAATATAAGTATATGCTCTTAAATAGATGCCAAAGTTACCGTAAAATGGTTTTACTCGTCCAATTGAGTTTTTAATATCATTATCATATTTAAAATAATCATTTTCTTTTATAACCATTGGTTTAGGTAAGTAACTAGCTAATTCTTTAACAACACCGACAGGACCTGAACCTGGGCCGCCTCCACCATGTGGGCCAGTAAATGTTTTATGAAGATTTAAATGGACAGCATCGAAGCCCATATCACCAGGACGAACTTTATCCATGATAGCATTTAGGTTTGCACCATCGTAGTATAATAGTCCTCCTGCTTCATGAACAATTTCTCTGATTTCCATAATATTCTTTTCAAAAATACCTAAAGTATTTGGGTTTGTTAACATGATAGCTGCAGTATTTTCATTAACAACACGTTTTAAGTCATCAATATCTACTTCGCCACGTTCATTTGATTTAACAGTTACAGATTTAAAGCCAGCAAATGATGCTGAAGCAGGGTTTGTACCATGTGCTGAGTCAGGAACAATAACTTCATCACGATGTCCCTCTCCATTATTTTGATGATACGCTTTGAAAATCATTAATGCAGTCCATTCACCGTGTGCACCAGCAGCTGGTTGAAGCGTCACTTCATCCATACCTGTAATTTCTTTAAGTTCTTCTTGTAAATTATATATAATTTCAAGAGAACCTTGGATTTGATTTTCATCTTGTAATGGGTGTGCTTCACTAAAGCCAGGAATTCTTGCAACTTTTTCATTAATTTTAGGATTGTATTTCATAGTACATGATCCTAATGGATAGAATCCTGAGTCTACACCAAAGTTTTTATTAGATAATTCAGTATAGTGACGAACTAAATCTAATTCTGCTACTTCAGGAAATTCAGCTTTTTCTTTTCTAATAAATTTATCATCTAAAATTGATTCAAATGATTTATTGTTAATATCGCTTTGCGGTAAAGAATAGGCATATCTTCCTTCTTTAGATCTTTCAAAAATAAGTGGGCTTGATTTACTTACCATTAATTTCACCAGCTTTCTTAACAAATGTATCAATCTCATCTTTTGTTCTTAACTCAGTAACAGCTATTAGCATATGATTTTCAAACTCATTAGAAACAGCACTTAAATCGAAGCCACCAATAATATCTTCTTGAGCTAATGCTTTATTAACTTCACTGATTGATTGATTAAATTCAACAACGAATTCATTAAATGATGTACCTTCTAAGACATTGAATCCAGCTTCTTTAAATGCTTTTTTAGCATAATTTGCATGTTCAAAGTTTTGCACAGCAATATCATAAACACCTTGTTTACCTAAAGCAGACATTGCGATTGATGAAGCTAATGCATTTAGAGCTTGGTTAGAGCAAATATTTGAAGTTGCTTTATCGCGGCGAATATGTTGTTCACGTGCTTGTAACGTGAGAACGAATCCTCTGTTTCCTTCATTATCTTGTGTTTGACCAACTAGTCTGCCTGGTACTTTACGCATTAATTTTTTAGTCGTTGCAAAATAACCGCAGTGCGGTCCACCGAATTGTGCTGGGATACCGAATGGTTGTGTGTCACCTACTACAATATCAGCTCCAAATGAACCAGGAGGTGTTAATAAACCTAATGCTAATGGATTTGCATACACGATAAATAATGCTTTTTTACCTTCAATAAAGCTTTGAATTTTTTCTAGATCTTCAATTGAACCAAAGAAGTTAGGATATTGCACGGCAACTGCTGCAGTATCATCATCTACAGCTTGTTCTAATTTTTCTAAATCAGTAATCGTACCGTCTAAATCAATTTCTACAACTTCGAATTCTTCACGCGTTTTAGCGTATGTGTTTAATACTTGTAATGCTTGATAATGTAATCCTTTTGATACAACTATTTTATTTTTCTTTGTATGACTGTATGCTAAAATACAAGCTTCTGCAAAACTAGTCATACCATCATACATTGATGAATTTGCTACATCCATATTAGTTAGTTCGCAAATTAATGTTTGGAACTCAAAAATGGCTTGCAATTCCCCTTGAGAAATCTCAGGTTGATATGGTGTATAAGCAGTGTAAAATTCAGATCTAGAGATCATTGCATCTACAACTGATGGTGCATAATGATCATAAACGCCCGCACCTAGGAAAGAAGTATGTGTTTCTTTAGTAATATTTTTACTTGCTACTTTGTTTAGTCGTTTTAGTAAAGTAGTTTCTGCTTCGCCACTAGCTATTCCTAAATCTCTATTTAATAAAATATCAGAAGGTACATCTCCAAATAATTCATTAATGGATTTAGCACCAATAGTGTCTAACATGTCTTGCTTATCTTGATCAGTTAACGGAATATAACGATGACTCAACTTGTCCACCCCTTTGTTCTATTTTTCGATTTGATTTTTCTTAACGATTTTAGCTTTTACCTGTCTTTTACGAACTTGTACTAATAACTCTCTACCCATTTCAAATGCGTCTCTATTGATAATAGCTAATGCAATTGATTTATCAGATGAAGGAGATTTTGTTCCTGAAGTTACTTCTCCAATTTGATTACCATCTAAGTCTAGTACTTCATAGCCAGTTCTAGCGATACCTTTATCCAAAAGTTCTAAACCAACCGTTCTTCTAGATGATCCATTTTCCTTTTGGTCTTTTAAAACAGATTTACCAATAAAGTCTTCTTCAATTAATGGTTTTGCAGCAAATGCGATACCACCTTCATATGGTGTAATTGATTCTGTTAAATCTTGACCATGTAAAGGAAGACCTGCTTCTAATCTTAGAGTATCTCTAGCTCCTAGACCACATGGTTTTACGTCATATTCTAGTAATCCTTCCCAGATAGCTACTGTATCATTGGCATCACAATAAATTTCAAAGCCATCTTCGCCAGTGTAACCAGATTGAGAAAGAATAACATTTTTATTGAATAATTGAACATCTTTTTTAAATTCAAACATTCCCATTTCAGAAATATCAATATCTACTAATTTTTGCATTAAGTCTCTAGCTTTAGGACCTTGAAGTGCTAATTGGCCATATTGTTCAGATACATTTTTAACTTCAACATCAAAAGATTTAGCATGTTTTTCAATCCATTTAAAGTCTTTATCAGTATTGGCAGCATTAACCACTAATAAATAGTTATCATCTGCTAGTTTATATGTAACCAAGTCGTCAATAATGCCACCTTCTTCATTACATAATGCAGTATATAGTGCTTTAGAATCTGTTAAATTATTAGTGTCATTGGATAAAATATATTGTACGAAAGATTTCGCATCATTACCTTGAATTTGAATTTCTCCCATATGACTTACATCGAACAATCCAATTTCATATCTAACTGCGTTGTGTTCTTCCTTGATACTTGAGAATTGAACAGGCATTGCCCATCCACCAAATTCTACAATTTTAGCACCACTGTCTACGTAATTTTGATATAATGGCGTCTTTTTTAACTCACTTGTCATTTGAAAACCCCCTATATTTATTTAAAAACAGGATAGCAAAAGCTTGCTACCCTGTTTAAATATTTTTTCCAGGAACGCGTTACAGTATTATCCTTTTGCCTGAGAGTTTCGTAATAAAATTACTTGCACCTTCGGCGATAAAAAGTTATCTTTTTATGCTCTCTAATACTGATCAATCGCTACTTAATAAAGTTGTTATTTCTTGATAAATTTCAGATACATTTTGGTTACTATTCACTTTCATGAATGCGATTTCATTATATCTTGAAATCCTTGATAAATACAAGTTTTTTAGTTGTTCTAGGGACTTATTATTCGCATTAGGGCGATGAGGATCATTCACTATTCTATTAAAGACAATCTCTATATCACAATCTAACCATATGACTTGTTTCTGATTTTTTAATAGATCCAATGAAGCAGAATTTTCAATTATTCCACCGCCAGTAGATATGATATCAAATTGATTGATACATTCACTTAAATATTTAAATTCTAATTTTCTAAAGTAAGATTCTCCTCTTTCCTTAAATATTTGAGGAATAGTTATATTTTCTCTTTTTTCAATATAGTCATCTAAATCTACATAGCTTAGATGTAATTGATTCATCAAATATTGACCTACTGTTGTTTTACCGGTTCCCATGAACCCTATTAGAATGATTGGTATTTCTAGATTTTTCAACAACATCAACCTCTATAAGCTTATTAACGATAACTTCTTTATATATTTTTTCTAAGTTATGTGTTGTCTTTAATTTTAAACTATATTGAGTTATATAAAAAGATATAATTGTTAAATATATAGAAAAAATAATCATCAAGAATGGACTGATAAATGCTTTTTGTTTATAAATATAATGTTTTGAATTGAGAATAATTCGTATTTCCTACCTTCAGAATGATTTTGGTGATATTATTGTTCGTCTTTATAATTTTAACCATACTTACTTGGTTCAGCAATGTAATGTTGCCTTTTCCATTTATTTGTTTATATATTTTATTGTTTTTGAAAATATATTCTATATTCTTCTCTTTATTGATTAAGTGTAAGGTATGTCTTTCTTTAATGATGGGTTTAATTGCACCTTCTTTTTGTTCTTTTAAAAAGTCACTATGAAAAAATTCATATTCTATTGAACTATTTTCTAAAGCTATCTGTTTATATTGACCAATCATTTTGATAGTTAATGGTACGGAAGTTAGTAGAATTGTAGTTATCATTAATGAAAAAATCATTTCAATAAATGTAAAACTTGGTAGTTTATTTTTTAATACAATAGTGCTTTTTATTTTGGTTGTTTGTGGTACAAATATCCTCATTAGATAATTTAATTGTAAAATCATCTATATTAACCCCTTGCTTCAAATGATTTAAATCAAATTTATTTAAGCTTACAATGATTATTTTTTGCATCTCGATATTATCTATCTGATTTTGATAATTAATCAGTAAATGATTAATCATTTCAATAAATGTTAAGGTGATTATGCTCATGATAAAAAATGCAAATAAGCTATCCAGCATTAAACTGCCCTTTAATTTATAATTTGATATACCTTATTCGTCCTTTCTCAATATGAAATATAACTTTATATATTGAATGTTTCATTTTAATGTCTAGCGAACCAAAATGATTAATATTACCATTTTTATCAAAGGTAATTAGGTTTATTTTTGTTATTTTTACGATCTTTCCATCTCTTATTTTTATGTGTTATTTATTACCGTGTTCTTCTATAACTTTAATGTTAGAAGACTGATTATAAAATATTAAAGTGATTGATTGTTTTTCGCTAATTGCTTTTGATTTTATATAATTTATTTGAGTGATGAGTTGATTGATATTCATGTCATCATTGCTCTTTGATATCGTTAATAGATTTTTACTACTTATAGTACATACTAATAAAATCGACAAAATAAATAACACCATTAATATTTCTATAAAATTGTACGCTTTAATTTGCAATTGCTTCGCCATTACTTATTGAAATTGTTTCACCTGTTTTACAACTTCTTTGATTCTCTTTAATATATCCTTCTGTAATTAAATCCTGTATAGTATTAGGATTTCTATTATGCTTTAGTGTATAAGCTTCAATTTGGCTATTTATCATTTTAACTTGTGCATCGCAACCGGTTGATTGTATATGAGCGGTTTGTTTGGCAATGTTAGGAATAATTAAAATAAGTAATAAACTTATTATTAATAATACTAATAGCATCTCGATTAAGGTGAAAGCTTTAGTTTTAAGTGAGTAGTCGTTTTTTTTCATTATTTCACACCTCTAATTTATTGATTGCAACATATCGAACATTGGTAGCATGATAGATAAATACAAAGAAACAATAAATATACCTAACATTAGAAATATTATGGGTTGGATGAATTTGATATGTCGCTTTGCCAATATTTCAAATTGATGTACTAGTATTTGACTATACAGTGTTAATTCAATATCAAGTTTTCCACTCTTTTCACCTTGTTCTATGAACTTGATCAAATCATTTTCATAGCATCTTAATTGCTTTAAAATATTAGGAAGTTTTTCACCTTGATTGGACTGCTTTAAAATTATTTCGCCTAAATATTTGTGGAATTGATTACTATTCGGTTGTTGAAAGATTTCTACGATGAGCTGTAGATTAATTCCATTACGATAAAAATGAGCAAGTTCAGTAGATAATTGATATGTCTTTAAAATTTTATAGTAGCTTTTTATAATAGGTAGATTGCTCATTAAATGAATTTGTTTTATTATTGGCATTTTTCTATAACTAATATGAAAGATGATAAAAATAACTAAAATAAAACAACTGAGAAATAAAATGAAATAAGGAAGTCCTGAAATAAATGAGGAAAGTACTAATTGGAGTGATGATAATTCAATATTCATTGTTTGATAAAGATCTTTGAATTGAGGTATTACTGTAATATTTAAGATTAGTAAGATAAGAAAAAATATAAATATTAATACGACGGGGTACTGAATTGTTTTAATGACACTTTGTTTAACTTGAATTTGCTTTTTTAAAAAAAGGATTGATTCATTTAGTGTTGCCTCTAAATTTCCAAATTTTTCAGCAAGATATATTTGAGTAATGATATCATTAGCATAATCTAAATATTGGAATATTTCATAGCAGTGCGCACCATTTTCTATTTTAGCCATAAGTTCCATTTGAGTTTTATTGCCTTTATATTTAAAATGCAAGTTCAAAAATTTAAAAGATTCGTATAATGTGAATCCATTTGTTAATAATTGATATAATCGTTGCATTAAATCTAACTGTTCGACTTTAGTTAAACATTTACGCCTTGATTGATTAAATATATTTATCAGCAATTGTTTCACATATAATACCCTCTTTAGTCATATCATCGAGTTTTGAAGATAAACGTTTAAATGATCTAGGCATTGTTTGATTATGTTCAAAAAAGTAATTGATTTGATTTTTAAACATAAGTTCACATACTAATTGGCGTTGTTGACTAGATGTGGTTATTAATCGTTGGTTAGATATTAAATTGATAGCTTGTGATAGTTCTTGAATCGTAATACCCATTTCTAATAATCTCAATAACGCCCCCTTACAATCATTAGCATGTAATGTACTTAATACTAAATGGCCACTCAAGCTAGCTTGAAATACATACTTTGCTATTTCTGCATCTCTGATTTCTCCAATTAAAATGACATCTGGGTCACATCGAAGTATTGCTTTAAATGAACTTGCATAAGTGATACCAGCCTTAGTATTTACTGAGATTTGAGTAATGCCTTTTAAAATTTGTTCTACAGGATCTTCTATAGATATCACATTAAGATTCAGTTCTTTTTGAGCATACATAACCATTTGATACATGAGTGTGCTTTTACCTGAACCAGTAGGTCCTGTAAAAAGTAGTAATCCTTGTTTCTTATTCATTAAATGTTTAAAATCATTAAATTCATATGTTTCCTTTTTATTTTGAAAATATTGAGGAACGATTCTAATTACACAACTTTCACTGCCTATTGATAATGGGAGAGTTGAAATACGTAAGTAATAAACTGACCTTAATTTATAGGTGTAACGCCCACTTTGAGCAATTTGCTGTGTCGACACATCCAATCCTGCTTGGAATTTCATAAAAACGAGTAGTTTACGGTAAACCCCTATATCAAGTGTTTCGTAGGGTGTTAAAGTATCATTCACTCTGAATTTTATATGAACATAATGTTCCATTGGAATAAAATGTACGTCACTTGCTTTATATACTATGGCTTTATTAATTATCTCTTGAAATAATATTTTCAAAAAAAACACCTCCTACATTTATTAACGTAAGAGGTGTTAAATTTACTTTAGCCATTTAAAAATGGATTCAATTGTTCATCGTCGACTGTCGTATAAGGTCCATGACCTGGGAATAATGGTAAATCACCATCTAATTCAAATAATTTATCTTTGATAGAATCAACAAGTGTTTCATAATCACCTTTATATAAATCAGTTCTACCAATACCATTATTAAATAAAGTATCACCTACAACTGCAAATTCATCAAATACAAATGATAAACTTCCTGGTGAATGTCCCGGAGTATGCAATACATTAAATGTAAAATCCCCAATTTGTGCTGGGCCTTCATTAAGGGCTTCAGGTTTAGCTTGACTAATTACTTGTGGCATACCATATTGTTTAAATTTTGATGCACCATTTTTTTCAGGATCATTTAAGAAGTCAAACTCTTCTTTATGCATATATACTGGTACGTTGTATTTGTTTATAATATCGTCTAAAGCACCAATATGATCATAATGTGCATGAGTAAGTATGATTGCTTCTAAAGGTTTATTGATTTGATTTAATTTTTTAACAATTTTATCTGTTTCACTAGATGGATCCACAAGTAATACCTTTTTGTCATTTTCTATAAAGTACGTATTAGTATCTACTAACCCCAAAGTTAAACTAGAGATTCTCATAATTTACTCCCCACCATTATCTAAATGTTTTTGTACAGATTTTAACTTATCATTCATTTTTCTTGATTTATCTCTGCGATCGTCAATTCTGATATTCGTACAAACTCTATCTAAACCTTTATCAAATGGTAATTCATGAATCGCTTGTACTACTTCAAATAAATCTTTTAAATCGCCTTCGATAAGTGTGTTCATAGGTGTTAATTGGTAATCTATTTTGCCTTGTTCTTTATATTCTTTTAATTTTGTTTGAATCTCAGCAATGTACTTACTAACACTTGGTCCCTCAGTACCTACTGGAATGACTACAACGTCAACAATTGCCATTATTTCACATCCTCTTTATCTAAAATGTATGTTTTAATTAAGCCAGCTGCGCCAGTGATACCTGCATCATTTCCTAACTCTGCTTGAACAATTTCAGTATCTTGTTGTGCAGGTGTAAATGTTAAGTTTCTATATTCAGTTTTGATATTTTCTACTAAGATTAAGCCTGCTGTAGACATGCCACCACCTAAAACAATGTATTTTGGATTACTAGTAACACTTAAAATACTACATAAGTATGCAATATAATTAGCTACTTTTTCAGTAATGAAAATACAGAATTGGTCTCCTTCTTTAGCTGCGTCAAATACTGCTTTAGCTGTTACTTTATTATCCTTAATGAGTTGTAGGATTGATGATTTAAAAGTTAATTTTGGATAATAGAAATTAACTAGATTAACAACGCCTGTAGCTGAGGCAACTGTTTCTATACAACCGGATTTACCACAATTACATTTGAATCGTTGATCAAAGTCAGCTCTGAAGTGTCCTATTTCAGCACCTGAACCATTATGACCATGTACCAACTCTCCATTAGAAATAATTCCGCCACCAAGGCCTGTACCTAATGTGATTGTAACAACATCATCAGCACCTTTACCTGCACCTTTATGCTTTTCACCTAATGCTGCAACGTTAGCGTCGTTATCTACATAAACTGGACAATCTATGAAACTTTGATAAATTTCAGTTACGTTTACGCTATCTTCCCAGTGTAAATTTACCGCACCATTGACAACACCAGTTTCAAAGTCAACTGGGCCAGGGACACCGATTCCCACACCAATCACATTTGACATTTCATAACCTAGTTCAGCTACCTTTTCTTTAAATGATTCATGTATATTTTTTAAAAGTAATTTTCCTGTATGATCAGTTGTATCTGTATGGATTGACCATTTTTCAATACGGTCGAGATTAGTATTAAATATACCTAATTTACAAGTAGTCCCACCAATATCTGCAGCTAAAATAATTTTCGTCATTTATGTTCATTCCTTCTTTGGTTTATTATCATTATACATTTAAGATATTCATCTTTTGTTAATAACTCAAAATGGTATAAAGATTTGATTTCTTGTAACATCATTTCATACATATCTTGTGGATCTTTGAAATAGATGATATATCCATATTTTTTTAATAACTGTAAAACATCATAGAAATTATTAAGTTTACGAGTCACTTTTTTTACTCAACTCTTTTTCTAAATTTTTATATTGAGAATTATTAGGATTAGCTTTTACTGCTTTCTTAATATATTTTATAGCCTTATCATTATCTTTTAATGAACGATTGGCAATTGCCATTTCATAATTTAATATACCGGAATTAGGAAAGTATCTTAATCCGCGTTCCCAGTCTGCCATAGCCTCAGCTTTAGAACTTTTAGTAGCAGTGATTAATCCACTTAAGTAATATGTTTGATCATCTGCATAATCTTTTTTAATAGATTGGTTAACAATTTTTTTGGCTTCATCATAATGCCCCGATAACATTTGATCACGTATTAATTTGTCATAGATATTATCTTCTTTAATACTAAATATTCTAATTTGCATTGCCACAAAAAGAACTAGTAAAGTAATCAATAATATCCAAAATATATTACGGTTTACGTTGAAATAATAGCCAATTAAAGTGATTAATAGTCCACCAACAAATCCACCTAAGTGAGCCATGACATTAATATTTGACATGAATAATGATAGACCAATCAAAATGACTAAAGCAATTAATAATTGACCAATTACTTTTTTATCAAATGTTTTACTTAAATATAAAATGGCAAAAATCGAACCTATTAGTCCGAAAATTGCGCCACTAGCACCAACTGAAATCGTTGTTGTATTAAAAGACAATGATACGAAATTACCGAAAATGCCAGCAAATAAATAAATAGCTAACATCTTCCAGGATCCTAACACTGATTCTAATATTTTACCAAAAATGTAAAGTGATAACATATTCATCAAAATATGTTCAAAATTATAGTGTAGAAACATTGATGTGACTAATCGATACCATTCACCATGAACTACATTAAAATGTACTAAGCCACCTACATCTAGTAATTTTATATCAGAAAAGCGGTTGAAATAAAGTATCATACATAACCATAAGGCAACATTCGATATAATTAATATATATGTAATGGGTGAAAAACGTTGCATATGTTTATCTAAAATATTGTTTGAGAGTACTTTATTTCTATATGAGACTGACGTTTTTTTAGAATCATTACGCTTAAATAATTTAGTTAAAATAACATTTGGCAATACACGTTCTAAATCTCTATCCTCTTTAATAATCTTAAATTTTAACTTTAAAGGATATGTTTCTTCTAATGAATCTGTTGTTAACGTTTTGTCTGTAAAATAATAAAATTGAAATGATGTAGGTTTATATCCAACAAGCACCTCAATCTGTTCTTGATTTTCAATAATTTTACTTTTATCAAAACGTATTTCTTGTGTTGAGGTAACATAATTTGAAAATATGACTATACTCTTCTTTTTTTTATTACTTAACCATATTTCTTGATCATCTTTTTCTCTACTTATAACATCATAATTTAAATATCTGATCCAGTAATAAATGGTTTTCCAAAATTGCTTTTTTATGTTCATTTTTGCCTCCACTTGTGGCCATTATAAATAATTAACTCATCTACAGGTTGATCGTGTTCATCTGGTTTAAAATCAATTAATTGAAAATCATATAATAAGCTAATTGTATTCGGTTTAAATTTAGAAAGAAAACGATCATAGAAACCGCCCCCGTATCCTATTCTGTATCCATCGCTTTTAAATCCGACACCAGGGACGACAACTAAATCTAATTGATTTGATGTATCAGTATTTGATATAGAATGATAGATACCTTTTTCATCACGTTCTATTTCATTCAAATCTAGTAGTTGTTTAAAAGTCATGATTTTGGATTTGTAGTCTACTTCAGGAACAAATATTTTTTTATGATCTATCAGTGATTGTTGAATGATTTTATATGTATTCACTTCATGTGGTAAGGATAGTACTATACCAATAGATGTTGCCTCTTGATATGATTGAGATTTAAAAAACTGATTAGCTAACCAATCATCAGCAATATCTTTTTCAGTATTAGAATGTTTTTTCATTGTGGTTAAAATAGACGATCTAATCTCTTTTTTATTCATTTTTTCACCTACTTTTACTATCCCATATTATAACGTTTATGTAATTTTATGTCATTAAGTTGAATCGTATAATAGTAATTACAATTATTATATTGAAACTATTGTTCAAAATTCTGTAGAATGATTGTCAAAATTAAAATCATGTTTAAGAATCGATTTAAAAAATAAAAGACGGAATCTAAATTTAGATTTCCGTCTTTTTGTATTGAATATTTGTTTAGTTAAATAATTTAATTATTTAGTTTCACGGTGTAAAGTTTGTTTATTATCACGTGCACAGTATTTTTTCATTTCAATACGTTCTGGGTTTGTTCTTTTGTTTTTTGTAGAGATGTAGTTTCTTTCACCACATTCTGTACAAGCTAATGTAACGTTAACGCGCATGATTATTCCTCCTTACCTTTTCTAAATACGACCTTTACATTATACCAATTAGTTGATTAAATGCAAAGTAAATTTTATGAATCAATAGTAATACTTTTGAAATTATTACTAAATAGAATTAAATGTAACGACTATTTTTCTGTACTATCACCATTTTTATCTTTATCTTTAAAGTAATAATTAATGACATCTCTTCCTAAATCTCCACCATTTAACCAAGGTGGTGGTACAGGTTGATTCGTATATACGATTGAGAAAGCCAGTTTTGGATCTTTAATTGGTGCATAACCAACATACGTTGAATTTACTCTTGGTTCTCCATCTTGGAAGACCTCTGCTGTTCCTGTCTTACCTGCTGATGGTACTACGGTATCTTTGAAACTAGCATATCCTGTCCCATCTTTTTCATTAAAGGCCATTTTAAAGCCATCTTGAACTTCATCAATTTCTTTTTGAGAATTATTGACTTTATTTAATACATTTCCTTTAACTTTTCGTTTTACTGGACCTAATTCATCTTTATTTGTTGCATCATGTATAGATAGTCCAATATGAGGCTGAATTCTATAGCCATTATTAGCAATAGTTGAAACATATTGTGATAGTTGTAAAGGTGTATACGTATCATATTGACCAATTGATAGGTCTAGGTAATTCCCTGGATTATTTGTTAATGGTGCAATTTGACCATTTGTTTCATTTGGTAAATCGATACCTGTTTTAACACCTAGTCCAACTTGATTTAACCCTTTACGAAGTTTTTGACCTGCCATTGAGATATCACTTGGTAATGGCATACCTGAATAATATGGATCTCCTGCTAATTTCAACGCTGTTTTAAACATATAAACGTTAGATGAATGCATTAACGCTTCTTTATCGTTAATAGTTACACGTCCGTTTTTGTTAAAGTAAGAACGTTTTGTTAATCCACCTTGGAATTTTAATGGTTCATCGACCATTTGTTCTCCAACTTTAATAGCATTATTTTGATAACCAGCAAGTAACGTTCCGCCTTTAACAGAGGAACCTACAGCAAATTGTGCTGTGAAGTTTCCGATATCATAATCCGTTAATTTACCATTTTTACTAATTTGTTTGCCTGCCATAGCTAATATATCCCCATTTTTAGGGTCTTGAACAACAATCATTGCATTGTCCATGTCTTTAGCACCTTGACTACGCAATTTTGCAATTTGTTTATCTAAAAGAGACTCAACTTTTTTCTGTAAGTCAATATCAATTGTTAATTGTAAATCATGACCTCTTGAACCTGGATTAATGACTTCAGAATTGATGACTTTACCAGATTTATCTGTTGTATACTTCATTTGTTTCTTTTTACCACGAAGTACATCTTCATATTGATATTCTAGGTATGATTTACCTACTCGGTCATTTCGTGAATAACCTTTAGATAAATATTGCTCAGTTAGTTCTTTTGGTAAACCTTCTGTTGACGTAGAAACATCACCAAATATACCTCTAAGTGTGTCTTTATAAGGATATTTTCTATCCCAATCCATAGATGTATTAACACCTGGTAGTTTAGATAATTGTTGTGACACTGCTGCATATTCTTTTTCTGTAACATCTTCATTTTTAATTATTTGAGGGTCTAATGTACTCCCCGCATTCATTTCACGGTAAATAGCTAATATTTGTAAATCTTTTTTTGATAATTCACTTAATTGCTTTTTACCAATTTTTTTTCGTTGTTGTTCATCATATTGTTCCTGAGAAATGCTGCCATCTTCTAACATAGACTGCTCTTTTTTCATTAAGTCTTTCGCTTTTTGGGGATGTAAAGTAACCCAAAAATCTTTTTTATCTCTATCAGTAATTTTGTCTGTATCCATATTAATTAATGAAGATAACTTTTTAGCGGTTTCGAGCATCTCTTTTTGTGATGTTTTACGCCCTCTTGTATATGTAATAGCCATCTTAGATGCATTGTCTACTAAGACCTTACCATTACGGTCTACAATGCGTCCTCTAGGTACAGATTCATTCACGGTAATATTTTCATCATTTTTAATTAATTGTTTATAATGTGAACCTTGTGCAATCTGTAGATAACCAAGTCTTAATACCATAATTGCAAAAATAAACACAACTAATCCAAAGATAAAATTTATTCTTCGATTCATGGTGTTTCTTACTTTTTCATCATTTGATTTTTCCTTTAATCTTTTAAGCAAAACAACCTACCTCTATTCAAAGTATCTCTTTAAAATGATATATGAAAATCAAAAATTTTTCTATCATTTTGATAAAAAAAAGAGTCTGGAAAACTATTAAAGTTCCAGACTCGATAAAATACTGTTAAATTATTTAGCAGCGTTGTATAATTCGTCAACTTTTTCCCAGTTAACAACATTCCAGAAAGCACTGATATAATCTGGACGTTTGTTTTGATATTTAAGGTAATAAGCATGTTCCCAAACATCTAAGCCTAGGATAGGTGTTTTACCTTCAGTTAATGGGTTATCTTGGTTTGGAGTTGTAACGATTTCTAATTGACCATTATTAACAACTAACCAAGCCCAACCTGAGCCAAAGCGAGCTGCAGCTTTGTCAGCGAATTCTTTTTTGAATTCATCTAAAGAACCCCATTGTTCTTTAATTTTATCTACTACTTCACCTTTTTCTTCTGAATTAGGTGTTAATAATTCCCAGAATAATGAGTGGTTTAAGTGACCGCCACCGTTATTTCTAACTGCAGTTTGAATATCTGAAGGTACACTATCTAAGTTAGCTACAATTTCTTCAATTGATTTAGCTTCTAAGTCAGTACCTTCTACTGCTGCGTTTAATTTTGTTACATAAGTGTTGTGGTGTTTATCATGGTGAATCTCCATAGTTTCTTTATCGATGTGTGGTTCTAATGCGTCAAATGCATATGGTAATTTTGGTAATTCAAATGCCATAAATAATCATCCTCCTAAAATGTCTGTAATTTTATCATAACAAGCAGTCACATTTTCGACAATAAATGTGCTTACTTATGTGCTACTAATTATCTTTACAATTATTATATATCTCAAAATAGCTTTATTTAAACATTAAACCGGAATAAAACAGACATATTAATCTATTTCATACTAATGGAGTATACTTTTTGAGAAAATTTGTGTACTTTCACATTAAATAAAAAGATGGAATCACTTAGACTTAACTCTTTAGCCCATTTGTCATTCCATCTTAAAATTAAGATATCATTTATTTAGCTATCTTTTGACATTTTTCACAAATACCATAAACTTCAAGTTTATGTGTATGAATATCGACATTCGGTAAATATTGTTTTACTTGATCAATTGGACAAAAGTCGATGACTTTTGTATCACCACATTTTTCACAGATAAAGTGATGATGGTGATGATTAGTACAAGCAATTCTAAACTTCATTTCGCCATCTAATTCAGTACTTTCAATAATGGCTAAATCTTTAAATAAATGAAGATTTCGATAAATAGTATCAAATGAAATACCTGGATAATCTTTATCCATTACTTGTTGTATATATTTAGCGTTAATGTATTTATCTTCTTTAACAAAAATATTGAGCATATCGTTACGTTTATCTGTATATTTCAAACCGTTTTCTTTTAAAATTTTAATTGCATCACTAGTATTCATATTTACGATCTCCCTTTTGTGACTTTGATTTTAATTTTTGATAAGTCATCGTTATCATTAGCATAATGACTAATAGTACTACAATCACGCCACCAGGCGAAATATTGATATAAAAAGCTACAACAAGTCCTAATATGACTGAAAGTTCACCAATAATAATACTTAGTACAATTAATTGTTTAAATCCTTTAGTCCAACGCATTGCAATTGCTACAGGTAATGTGATTAAAGCACTGACTAATAATATTCCAACTACTCTCATAGACGCAGAAATAACCATTGCAACTACGACAATAAATAAAAACTGGATCCATTTTGGAATATCTATCACTTTACTATATTCTTCATCGAAAGATAAAATAAATAATTCTTTGTAAAATAATGAAATAAATAATAATACTAAAATAGTAATGAAAATGATAGTTGTTAAATCACTTAAGTTTACTGCACTGATAGAGCCAAATAATAAGCCTACAATTTCTTGGTTAAATCCATCAGCCAATGAGATAAAAATAGCACTTAATGCGATACCTGCACTCATAATAATTGGAATTGCGATTTCCTGATAATTTGTATAAGATGTGCGCAATTTTTCAATTAATAATGCACCTATAATAGCAAATAATATACCAAACCACATTGGGTTAATTAAAGTTAATGCAGGTATTACTGTAATCACAAACATGCCAAATGATATTCCACCTAATGTAACATGGCTCAAAGCATCAGCAATTAGTGAAAGCCTTCGTACTACTATAAAAGCACCAATTAAAGGTGCAATAAAACCTATTAAGATACCACTAATTAAGGAGTATCTCATAAAATCAAAATTTAATAATGCATCTATCATGAGTTACACTCCTCAAAATTATTTCTGATTAGATATATAGATAGTAAAACTAATATTAATTACAACATTCTCTATTGTGTTGATGATCAACAAATTGAATCGGATGACCATATATTTTAGAAATTTCAACTTCGTCCAGAGATTTAAAATCTTCTGTTGTACCATGAAAATGCAAATGTTTATTTAAACATGCCACTTCAGTAGCTGTATCAGCAACTACACCAATATCATGAGTGACTAAAATTATAGTGATGCCTTCTTTTTTTAAGCGATCTAGTGTTTCATAAAACTCATTTACGTGTTTAGCATCAATTCCATTAGTAGGTTCATCCAAAACCAACACACTAGGATTAGAAATTAAAGCACGTGCAATGAGAACACGCTGTTGTTGACCACCTGATAGCTCTGCAATATTTTTATGAATTAAATGTGAAATATTCAATCGTTCTAATACATGTTCAACTTGTTTTACATCATTTTGGTTAAAACGTTGGAAGAGTTTTTTTGTTTTAGTTAGTCCACTAAGAACCACTTCTTTAACGCTTGCTGGAAAACCGGCAGTAAATGAAGAAGCCTTTTGTGAAACATAACTAATTTTCAACGAAGATTTATTATTTTTTATTGGATGTCCATCAATAAAGATTTCTCCAGATTGTAAAGGTAATAAACCTAAAATGATTTTTAAAAGAGTGGATTTTCCGGCACCATTTGGGCCTACTATTGCTAAAAACTCGCCTTTATTAATTTTAATATTTATATTTTCAAGTACTTGTTTATGATCAAAATAATAATCAATGTTTTTGAGTTCAAATACTGGTGTTGTCATTTTTTCACCTCATTTTATACTATACATCTTGATATACCTAATGTAAATAGTAATGTTTACGACTAAACTGGCGCTACAGAATAATCTGTAACGCCAGTTTAGATATTTATTGATTTAAAATTTTATCTTTTAAATTTGGTTCAAATGTTTGTGATTTTAACATTTCAATTTCATGTTTATATGGAGGCTTTTTATTTTTTTTATCTTCACCAACATATGGTGTTTCTAAAATTTTAGGTATATCTTTAAATGTATCATGATGTACTACATAATTGAGTGCATCAAAGCCGATGTGACCAAATCCGATATTCTCATGTCTATCTTTATGAGCACCCTGTTCGTTTTTACTATCATTGACGTGAACGACTTTAATTCTATCTACACCAATAATTTTGTCAAATTCATTTAATACCCCATCAAAATCTTCTTTAATGTTATAGCCAGCATCATGAGTATGACAAGTATCAAAGCAAATTGATAAACGCTCATTATGTGTTACGCCATCAATAATTTGTGCAATTTCTTCGAATGTACGACCTACTTCTGACCCTTTTCCAGCCATTGTTTCTAATGCAATTCTCACATTATTGTCATTTGTTAATACTTCATTTAATCCATCTATAATTTTTTTAATACCTACATCCGCACCAGCACCTACGTGTGACCCTGGGTGTAAGACGATATCTTTAGCTCCTATAGCTTGGGTACGTTCGATTTCATTTTGTAAAAAGTTAACGCCTAATTCGAAAACTTCAGGTTTAGTGGTATTTGCAATGTTAATAATATAAGGCGCATGAACAACGATATTAGATAATCCATATTTTTCCATTGCTTCATGACCTTTAGTGATATTTAAATCTTCAATGCTTTTTCGTCGTGTATTTTGAGGTGCACCTGTGTAAATCATAAATGTAGATTCACCGAATTTGTGTGCTTCTTCTGCAGATCCTTCTAACATTTTTTTACCACTCATTGATACATGTGATCCAAGTAACATTTACTTCACCTATCCTTTTCTACTCTTTCTATTTTGACGGTTTTGACGTTTACTAAATTGTTTACGTTCTTGTCGCTTCATTCTTTCAACTTCTTGTTTAAATTTCTTTTTATAACCTGGTTTAACTTTGCGTTTTGTTTTACTACGTACTTTATTTTTAACCTCATTTGTTAGATGGTCGTCTTTATGTTGTCTAGTACGTCTAGTATTGTGTGCTTTGATAGGCGTAAGCTCATCGTTCTTAATATCCACATTTTCAAAGACATAACCTCTATCTTCAATTGCAGAAATATTATCCTCTTCATCTGGACTATATAATGTGATTGCAACACCACGATAGTTTCCTCGACCAGTTCGACCTACTCTATGAGTAAAGAAATCGATATCATTTGGTACATCGAAATTGATGACATGACTTACACCCTCAATATCGATACCTCTTGATGCTAAATCACTTGCAATCACAAATTGGAAGTCAAGATTTCTAATACGTTTCATTTGTTGCTTACGTTCACGAGGAGTTAATCCACCATGAATCATACCTACTTTGATACCGGCCTCATTGAGTGTACGTGCTAATTCATCGGCACTATCTCTACTATTACAGAAAATGATACATAAATAAGGGTTCAATATATCAATTAATTTAAGTGTTTTTTCAACTTTTGCAGTTCCTTTAGTAGGAATTAAATAAAATTCGATATTCTTTTTATTTTGTGATTGGTTATCTACTTCTACAAAATCAGGTTGTTCTAAATATTTATTTAAAAATGGCTGTAAAGATTTAGGGATTGTTGCACTGAATACAGCTATATTTGAATGTTCTTCTAATCGTGATGCAATATAGTCTACATCTTCTATTAAACCTAAATCTATCATTAAATCAGCTTCATCTATGATTAAATATGAGGCTAAATGTGTGTGTAAATGCCCACTTTTAGATAAATCATTGATTCTTGTTGGTGTACCAATGACTAATTGTGGTTGTTGATTGCAACGTTGTCTGTCTTTTTCAATATCTGTACCACCGATAAATAATTTGGCATTGACACCTTCTTTAAAACTACTTAAATGGTTAGCTGCTTGATAAAGTTGTTGCGCTAGTTCTCTTGTAGGTGCAACAACGATTGCTTGAGGTTCATGAATTTCAGTATCAATTTCATTAACTAATGGTAATAAAAATGAATGGGATTTACCTGTACCTGTTTGTGATTGTCCAATGATGTTAGTTCCTTTTAATATTCTAGGAATAATTCTATTTTGAATTTCAGTTGGTTTCTCAAATCTTAAATCTTTTACAGCTTCGATCATACTAGAGTTTAAACCGAAGTGTTCAAATGGATGTTTTGCCATTGTATGGCCTCCTTATAAGTTCATCTTTACTATTATAAAGTAATTGATAGTGTTTTTAAATATAATTCACCTTTGATATCGGATATATTCGTTTAAATTAATGTTTATCAAAAATATAACGATATATTAAATATATGTGAATGGATCTGTGTTAATATCTGACGCTAGTATTTTGATATTACTTTCATTTTCTTCTACTAACCACTCTTCTAGTAATTGTTTTAATCCTTCCTTCATCACATATTCACTATAATGATTGATATCTAATAAGTTGACGCCCGCAATTTTGGCATCAAGTGCATCATGATGTTTAATATCGCCAGTTATAAATATGTCTGCACCTAATTGTGAAGCTTCATATTCAAATCCAATACCAGAACCACCAATCATTGCTACTTTATTAATCGTAGTATTTGAACAACCAACGTATCGGACACTAGGAATTTGTAATTGAGATTTAACATAAGAAACAAAATCATCTATATTCATTGGTTCGTTTAATTCTCCAATAATACCCAAACCATATGAACCTTCTTTTGATAATTCAATAAAATCATAAACTGGGGTTTCATAAGGATGATATTGGTGAATCGCTTTCTCAGTTAATTGTCGTTGTGAATATGAAATCATAAACTCTAATTTCACTTCATCTACGTATTCAACTTCACCGATTTCACCTAAATAAGGATTGGCATCATCTACAGGTTTAAATTGTCCTTGACCTTTACTTTCAAAGAAGCAGTATTCATAATTACCTTCTTTAGCTAATCCAATATCATTAAGTTGTTGTTTAAATGTTTCGACATGGCTTTCGGGGATAAAGGTTTGAACTTTGAAATATTTTTCAGGTTCTTTATTAATCAAGTTAGTATTTTTTAGGCCAATTTTAGTGGCTAACATAGCATTGACACCTCTAGGATTAACGTCTAGATTCGTATGCATTGCTATTAAATTGATATTATTTTGAATTAGTAATCTGATTATTTCACCATAGCCTTGATTAGTAATTGATTGAACACCTTTAAAAATTAATGGGTGGTGACTAATAATAGTATTGATATTTTTATCTATTGCTTGTTCTACGATTTCTAACGTACAATCCAAGGCTGTTAAAATCCCAGTAACTTCTTGTGATTCATCACCTATAAGTAGCCCAACGTTATCCCATGATTCTGCAGTGTTAAAAGGCACATGTTCATCTAACATTGCCATTAATTCGTTAATTTTCATTTTTTAAGCACCTCTTTAATCATTACTATTTCTGCTTCAATCTCTTGATATCGATGTTGATGAATGTCTGGATTAAGTTGTTGATTTATCTTTTCTAACGCATGTAATTCTCTTTCCCATTTATTATAAAAACATTCATTTTTGTTTTCTAGTAATACTGGGCCAAATTTAAGTTCAAATTCAGTATAATGGCAGCTCTTTGATTGATATTCAGCTACAACTATTTCATAAATATGTCCTTTTTCTTCCATAATGCGTTCATCAATAATTTGATAGTTGATGTCTTGTAATAATGTTCTTAAACTTTGTGTTTGTATATTACTTTGGAGGATAAGTCTAGGTTTTGATTGAAGTTTTTGTTGTCCTTCTTTTAATATTTTAGCTATCAAAGGACCTCCCATGCCACAAATAGTAATATTGTCTATATGTTCATGGTGATTTATTACCTCTAAACCATCTCCAAGTCGCACATCAATTTGGTTACTTAGTTCATATTCTTGGACATTATTTCTTGCAGCTTCATAAGGACCTTTAATAACTTCACCAGCGATTGCTTGCGATATTAAATTGGTTTGAATAGCGTAGATAGGTAAATAAGCATGATCTGAACCAATATCAGCAAGTGTCCCAGGTTTAATAAATTCTGATACAGTTCGTAATCTATGATTTATCGTAATCATTAAAATGGTCTCCCTTTTTTACAAGTATTTAAAATAATTGATTGTATGTATGATATCAATTATAAATGAAATAAAGGCTGGGACAACCATTATGCCCCAGCCTAAATATATTAATCCATAAAGTCTTTTAGACGTTTACTTCTACTTGGATGTCTTAATTTTCTTAATGCTTTTGCTTCGATTTGACGAATACGTTCTCTAGTTACACCAAATACTTTACCAACTTCTTCTAATGTTCTAGTTCTTCCATCATCAAGTCCAAATCTTAAACGAAGAACGTTTTCTTCACGGTCAGTTAAAGTATCTAAAACATCTTCAAGTTGTTCTTTTAGCAGTTCATAGGCAGCATGATCTGAAGGACTTTGTGCTTCTTGGTCTTCAATGAAGTCACCTAAGTGACTGTCATCTTCTTCGCCTATTGGCGTTTCTAATGAAACAGGTTCTTGTGCAATTTTAAGAATTTCTCTTACCTTTTCAGGAGGTAAATCCATTTCTTCACCAATCTCTTCAGGTGCTGGATCACGTCCTAAATCCTGTAATAACTGACGTTGAACACGGATTAATTTGTTGATTGTTTCAACCATGTGAACTGGTATACGAATTGTACGTGCTTGGTCAGCGATTGCACGTGTGATTGCTTGACGTATCCACCATGTTGCATAAGTAGAAAATTTAAATCCTTTATTGAAATCGAATTTTTCTACGGCTTTAATAAGACCCATGTTACCTTCTTGAATTAAATCAAGGAATAACATTCCTCTTCCGACATATCTTTTAGCGATACTTACAACCAAACGTAAATTGGCCTCTGCTAGTCTTGATTTGGCGATCTCATCACCTTGCTCAATTCTTTTAGCAAGTTCAATTTCTTCTTGGGCACTTAATAAATCCACACGACCAATTTCTTTTAGATACATACGCACAGGGTCGTTAATTTTAACGCCTGGAGGTGCACTTAAATCATTAGGATTTAATTTAGCATCTGTATCTGAATGGTCTTTTTCATTTACTAATGTGATATCATTATCATTTAATTGATCGAAGAAATCATCCATCATGTCAGAATCCATTTCGAAATTCTGTAATTTTTCAGCTATTTCTTCGTGACTTAAGTGACCTTCCTTTTTACCTTTTTCAATTAATTGTTTTTTAACATCTTCCAATGTTAAAGTCGGATCAATTGTTTGCTTTTTAATTTTAACTTTATCAGACATGAAAAGGCCTCCTGGTATTAATATAAACTTTCAATTTATTCATTTTTATTATGTGTGATTATTTCGTTTCAATTGATGACACGTATTATGATTAAAAATTCAATATATCATTTGTTATAAAAATAACGCGTTCATCATAACTTATTGTATAAGATGTGGCCTAATTATTTTTAATTTGAAACCAATCAAATAAGTTTGTATTCTAAACTCCCTGATATTTTAATGGTTAAGTCATATTATGACAATATTCGATATTACATATTTACCCATTGTATGAGTGTAATAACCATTATTGAATGCCTAAAGTATAACAATACCATAAATTTTTATAATATTACATTCTACTTTTGTTTTTATTTACTATTAATTGCAAGTAATACTTTTGAAGTTCAATATCCCCTATTCTCGTTGCTTCACGCAGTTTATGGTTTAGGACTTCTAGTGAATCTTCATTTTTATTCTCATTCAATATGTTGATGTAATCTTCTAATTCATGTTCAAATGGTTCTTCATTTAAAACATATGAGTCTAAAGATATTAACGCTTCTCTCAAATCATCAGAATCAATGTATTGAATCATAGAACTGAGCTGATACATATCGTTATTCGAATAATAATCATGCAAAATATTAAATATACGCTTGAAATAGGCATTTGTAAAGTCATCTACTTCTATCTGTTGATGATAGTTTAGGAATGTATCTTTATCTTGCATGAAATGTTTTAAGAGTGCTCGTTCAGCTTTTTCGTGACGAGTCAACTGGTTAAATTGAATGACTTGTTGAGGTTGTCCTTCATATGCGTATGCATCATCTGGATACGAAGGGATATTGCCTTGAGATTGCTGACGTAACCCCACTTCATAGTCTAAAGTCTCAAAACTTACTTTAAACAATTCTGCAACGTCTTGCAATACTTTTTTCTGAAGTATGGGCGAAGTCATTGCAGCAATATCTTGAGTCACTTCTTTCAGATATTTTTCATATGCTAGATCATTATTTTGAAATTCATCTTTATGTGTATTGACTTTAAACATTACAAATGATTTTTTGTCTTTTTGTACAAAGTCTAGAAACGCATCATTACCATACTTTCTAACATATTCATCAGGGTCCATATCTGAAGGTAATTGCACAACGAATACATTTAACCCTTGTTCTAATAGCGTTTGACCAGTTTTTAAGGTTGCTTCTCTACCAGCAAAGTCGCCATCAAACATTAGTGTAATATTAGACGTTAATTTTTTAATAAAAGTAATATGTTCGCTTGAAAGTTGAGTACCCAAACTAGCAACTACTGTTTTTAAACCAGCATGATCTGATTTTATAACATCCATAAAACCTTCAAGTAATATGATTTCGTCATTTTTTCTAATGCTTTTACGTGCTTTGTCGAGATTATATAACAATTTTCTTTTTTGGAATATAGGTGTTTCCGGGCTATTTAAATACTTAGGTTCTTGGTTGGTATACGTCCTTGCAGAATATCCAACAATTCGCCCTTGAGCATTTTTTAATGGGAACATAATTCTATCTCTAAAGCGATCATAATAACTAAAATTCTCTTCATTTCTAGATAAAAGTCCAGCTTCATATGCTAATTCAATATCATATCCTTTTTTCTCTAAGAAATCATGACAGAAATGTGATGAATTAGGTGCGTAACCTATCCCTCTTTCTTTGATCAGCTGTTCTGGGAAATCTCTTTCTTTTAAATAAGTAAGTGCCTTCTCACCTTCTACTGTTTTCATAAGTGCATAGTGATAATATTCTTGCATTAGCTCATGCATTTCAATCATTTGCAAATCTTCTGAAGCAATTTGAGTATTCGTATTCTGATATTGGCTATTTCCAACATCAACCGTAATATCAACACGTTCCCCTAGTTCTTTAACTGCTTCTGTAAATGAAACATCCTTTATTTCTTGAGTAAATTGAAATACATTACCACCCTTTTTACATCCGAAGCAATGACATATTTGTTTATCTTCAGAAACTGTGAACGAAGGTGTTTTTTCATCATGAAAAGGACACAAACCTATATAATTGCGTCCTCTCTTTTCTAGCTTTACATATTCACTTACCAAGTCGAGTATATCTGTCTTATCTTTTATTTCATTTATAACTGATTGTTCTATACGCAAATTAGATCACCTATGACATATTAGTCTTAATATTATACCTTTTTTATGCATTAATTGAAATTATTTTGTTTGATTATTTTCGATAAAATAAATGATATCATTTGCTGTTTCTTCTATTGCTTTATCAGTTACATCTATAACTGGACAACCTACTTTTTCTACTAATGATTCAAAGTATTCTAATTCCTCTTTAATTCTAGTTTCTGTAGCATATCTCGCAGAGTCGCCTAATCCTAATTGTTTAAGTCTTTCCTTACGAATACGATTTAATTTTTCTTCGCTAATTTTTAAAGCGATACATTTTGAAGGATCAATATCAAACAATGCATCTGGTGGCGTCACTTCTGGAACAATCGGTATATTCATCACTTTATAACTTTTATGTGCTAAGTACTGTGATAAAGGTGTTTTAGATGTTCTTGAAATACCTAATAAAACAATATCGGCTTTTGGTAAACCTTTAGGGTCTTTACCATCATCATATTTAACAGCAAACTCTATAGCGTCTATTTTCTTAAAATAAGCATCATCTAGTCTATGCACAATACCTGGTTCATAGTATGGTGTTTCTTCTATTGAACCTGATAATAAGTCCATAAGTGGCCCCATAATATCAACTGACTTAAGTTGATGTTCTTTAACTTTAGCCACCATGTATTTTTTGATTTCTGGTTTAACTAAAGTATATACAATTATTGCGTCTGTATCTTCAGCAACTTGAATCACTTCATCCACATTTTCAAAGGATTCTATGTATGGGTAACGTAAAAATTCATGTTTACATTGCTTAGGATTAAATTGAGAAACACCGGCTCTAGCTACTAATTCTGCTGTTTCTCCGATTGAATCAGAAGCAACAATAATATTTATATTATCCATCTATTAACCACCTATTCTTTAAATAATGATACAAACAATTTTGTGATTGTCGTTTTAGATATTCTACCAACCACTTCGAATTTTTGATTATCTTTCAATCTAACTATGGGTATTGCATCTATTTCTTTATCTATCATTTGATTCGCAGCATAGATTATTAGTTCACTTTCTTCAAGATAAGTTAAATTTGGCATTCGAGTCATATTGACGCTTATGGGCATCGTATGAATATCATTTCCAATCATTGATGCTCTTAATAGGTCTTTACGAGAACAAACACCGATAAAGTCATTATCTTTATTTGTAATAAATAATGTTCCAGCGTCTTCTAAAAATATAGTACAAATTGCGTCGTAGACTGACATATCTTCTTTAACCACAACAGGTTGAGACATATAATCTTTAACAACATATTGTCTTAATTGTTCATGTATAATTTTATTTTTTGATTTACCTGAATAATAATAACCAACTCGTGGACGCGCTTCTAAAAAGCCAGACATTGTTAAAATAGCTAAGTCAGGTCGTAATGTAGCCCGTGTTAAATTTAATTGATCAGCAATATGCTCACCAGTTATAGGTCCATGTTGCTTAACGATTTCTATAATTTGTTCTTGTCTTTGATTTAATTCTATAGGTCCTCACCCCTCTTATATACATTACATATTATAACTGTTATTTTTATTTGCCACAAACACATATAAACGCTTGCTATTAAATATTTAATCAATTAGAATAATTATAAAGCGAGCTAAGGACGGTGTGAGCTTAGCAGACAAATTTTGGCATAAAAATTTAATTAATTTAAAAGTGAGTGGCTACACTAATTTGGGTGGAACCGCGGGTTAAATGATATTTTAATGTATATGATTTATACTAAATAAAAATGACTAACTCGTCCCAAGATAATAAAGTATATTTATGATGCTTTGTTGTCTTGGGGCGTTTTTATGTGTAAGGAGAGAAAAATTATGGCAAATGATATGGAACAAATTGTACAATTAGCAAAACACAGAGGTTTTGTATTCCCAGGTAGTGACATTTATGGTGGATTATCTAATACATGGGATTATGGTCCGCTTGGTGTTGAATTAAAAAATAATGTAAAAAAAGCATGGTGGCAAAAATTTATTACTCAATCACCTTATAACGTAGGTCTAGATGCTGCGATTTTAATGAACCCAAAAACTTGGGAAGCATCAGGACACTTAGGTAACTTTAATGATCCAATGATTGATAACAAAGACAGTAAAATTCGTTATCGTGCTGATAAATTAATTGAAGATTACATGCAGCAAGAAAAAGGCGATGAAAACTTTATTGCTGATGGTTTAAGCTTCGATGAAATGAAAAAAATTATTGATGATGAAGGCATTGTTTGTCCAGTAAGTGGTACCGCAAATTGGACTGATATTCGTCAATTTAATTTAATGTTCAAAACATTCCAAGGTGTAACTGAAGATTCAACAAATGAACTTTTCTTACGTCCAGAAACAGCGCAAGGTATTTTCGTTAACTACAAAAACGTTCAAAGATCAATGCGTAAAAAATTACCATTCGGTATTGGTCAGGTTGGTAAATCTTTCCGTAACGAGATTACGCCTGGTAACTTCATTTTCAGAACACGTGAATTCGAACAAATGGAACTTGAATTCTTCTGTAAACCTGGTGAAGAAATTGAATGGCAAAACTACTGGAAGACATTTGCTAGCCAATGGTTAAAAGACTTAAATATTAGCGAAGAAAACATGCGTTTACGTGACCATGATGCAGATGAATTATCTCACTATTCAAATGCTACAACTGATATCGAATATAAATTCCCATTTGGTTGGGGTGAACTATGGGGAATCGCAAGTCGTACTGACTTTGACTTGAAAAAACATAGTGAACATTCTGGTGAAGACTTTAAATATCATGACCCAGAAACAAATGAAAAGTATATTCCATATTGTATCGAACCGTCATTAGGTGCTGACCGTGTAACACTAGCGTTCTTATGTGATGCATATTCACAAGAAGGTGTTGAAGGAAGTAAGGACGAACGTACTGTACTTAAATTCCACCCTGCTTTAGCACCATACAAAGCGGCTATCTTACCATTAAGTAAGAAATTATCAAGTGAAGCAATTAAAATCTTTGAACAATTAAGTCAAAGTTTCTCAATAGATTTTGATGAATCACAATCTATTGGTAAACGTTACCGTCGACAAGATGAAATTGGTACGCCTTATTGTATTACATTCGACTTTGATTCTTTAGAGGATAATCAAGTTACTGTACGTGACAGAGATTCTATGGAACAAGTTCGTATGCCAATCTCAGAATTAGAAGCATTCTTAGCCGAAAAAGTTAAATTCTAATTCATCTATTATAAATAATCTATAAAAATACCGAATCACATAATAATGTGGTTCGGTATTTTGTGTTTGTTAAAGACTAGTCTTTCATTTCTAACCTCTTTAACTGGTTGATTAACTTTTGACTTTTAAAGAACATACCTGCATATTCTCTATATAGCATGATCATCAATTCTGACATTTCGTCTAAAATATCTTGATGGATATTTAATTCATTCATTTTTTCAATGGGGAGTTTGTACAAGACATCTAATAAATATAATGTTTTATTGGATAATTGTAATGCATGTGGATCTTGGTATGCTACAGCTTGAGAAATAGCACCATCAAATTTGAAACTATATCCAACTAATTTTGATTGATCGGTATTACCGCTTATTACGCATTGATTAAATAAAGCAGAAAAACCAAACTTATTCATACACTTAAGTAATACAATGATTGACATTAATTGAGCTGACTGACCAGATGATATCTTGGTTAGAACAAAGTTTAGTAAATCATAATTATATTTTGAAATTTCATCTTCTTCCATTGAACGATCAATGGTTTCGGCACATAAAGTTGCGAAACTACTTTCATACAAATCGAGTTGTAATTCATAATGTTGGTTAATGACATCTACAGAATTAAGCGTACCCATACCTCGCCATTTATTATAAATAAATAAGCCATACACAAACATTTGTGTATGCGCTTGTAAACCTGATTTAATTTTCTTGGCCCTTCTAGCCATCAATGGAACTTTGCTACCATATTCATTTAAAATTGTAATTATTTTATCTGATTCGCCGTACTCCACTGATTTAATTATGATGCCTTTTTGTTTCATTAGCATACTAACTCACCATCTCTCTGAGTTAATCTTGATCTTCAATATAACCAATTTGACGAATAAAGTTAACTTTATTTCTCCAATCTTTTTGCACCTTAACCCATAGTTCAAGATATACTTTAGAACCTAGAAGCATTTCTATATCGTGTCTTGCCCTCTTTCCGACTTCTTTTAGTTTCTTGCCACCTTTACCAATGACGATTCCTTTTTGAGAATCACGTTCAACATATATCGTAGCTTCGATTCGAACTCTATCTTCATCTTCTTTAATCATACGATCAACATTAACGCCAATAGCATGTGGAATTTCTTCACTTGTTAAGTGTAATATTTTTTCACGAATAATTTCACCGACCACAAACTGTTCAGGATGGTCCGAAATTTGATCATCTGGATAATATTTTGGTCCTTCAGGTAAGTATGACTTTAATACATCTATAAAATGATCGACATTCAAACCTTCTAGTGCAGAAATAGGTACGATTTCAGTGAAGTCCATATATTCTTGATACTTTTCTATTTTAGGCATTAATGCATCAGGATGTACTAAATCTATTTTATTTAATACTAAAAATACGGGTGTTTTTAAATCCTTTAGCATATCCATAATATATTCATCGCCACGACCAATGTCTTCGTTTACATTAACCATAAACATAATCGCATCTATTTCAGAAAGTGTATTTGTGGCAACTTTCATCATGTAATCTCCAAGCTTATGTTTAGGTTTATGGATACCAGGTGTGTCAATAAATATAATTTGGGCATCGTCTCTTGTCATAACACCTTGAATTTTGTTACGTGTTGTTTGTGCTTTATCAGACATAATCGCAATTTTATGTCCGATAACTCTATTTACAAATGTAGATTTACCTACATTGGGTCTTCCTATAATTGAAACAAATCCTGATTTATGTTCTGTCATTTATTTAAATCCTTTCCAGAAAATCCGTATGGTAGTAATTCTTTAACTGTTGATTCGATCATATCGCCTTTATGATTAGTCATATAAACTGGCATATCATCGTCACATAACTCTTTTAATACTTGTCGACATTCACCACAAGGTGATGATGGTACTTCAGCATCTACAGTAACAGTGATAGATTCAAAATCTCCAGGCTGATATCCAGCAGATATCGCAGCAACTAAACTTGCGCGTTCTGCACAAATACACATTGAATATGCTGCGTTTTCTACATTAGTTCCATAAAATGTTCGTCCATCTTTAGCTTTCAAATAGGCACCAACTTTAAAGTTACTATATGGTGAATAAGATCTTCGTTGTGCTTCTCTAACTTCTTTAAAATAATGAGATTGATAACTCATTGATTCCGCCTCCTATATTAAATTAATTAAATGTGGAATAAAGACAATGAGGCCAATGATTAATGCTAAGACGGAAACAATCATCACACTAAAAGCAGCAATATCTTTCGCATATTTAGCGTAATCATGATACTCAGTAGTAACTAAGTCAACCACATATTCAACGGCTGTATTAATAGCTTCAAATGCTAAAACTAAACTAATTGCTAATAATATAAATATCCACTCAGAACGATTAATATGAAGTAAAAATCCAAAAACAATTGCTATGATACTCGCATATATATGAAGTGAGAATTTTTGATCTTTGATTAAAAGTGTTTTCAAACCATTTAGTGCATATTTAAAACGACTCATTATTAGTCTCTCGTCAATCCATAGGCGTTTAATATAGCATCTTGACGACCAAACATTTCTTTCTCATCTTCTTCATTCATATGATCATAGCCTAGTAAGTGAAGAAATCCATGTAATGCTAAAAAGCCTAATTCTCTTTCAAAAGAATGTCCGTAAGATTCTGATTGTTCTTGAGCAACATCTGTACAAATAATGATGTCACCTAATACTCTAGGTATATCAAATTCACTCATATCAATGTCCGGTTCATCTTCTTCAAGTGCAAATGATATGACATCCGTAACTTTGTCTTTGTCTCTATACATCTTATTAATCTCTTGAATTTCAGATTTATCTACGAAGGTAATAGATAATTCAGCATCTTCACTAATTTCTTCTTGCTGCTTAGCAAAATTAAGTAGCTTTTCAATTTGTTCATACCATTCATCTTTAACTAACTCAGTATGATCACTAAAATCTATTGTAAACATTTAGTCCTCTCCCTCGTATCTATCTATAATTTTACTTACAAGTGGATGTCTCACTACATCACTTTGATCAAGTTTCATAATATTAATCCCTTTAACACCATGTAACTTTTTGACCGCTTCTTTCAACCCGCTTTTAACACCTTTTGGTAAGTCGACTTGTGTTTGGTCACCTGTGACTACCATTTTAGAACCAAATCCTAAACGAGTTAAAAACATTTTCATTTGAGCATGAGTTGTATTTTGTGCTTCATCTAAAATCACAAATGCATCGTCTAATGTTCGACCACGCATGTATGCTAATGGAGCAATTTCTATAATACCACGTTCTATAAATCGTGCAGTTTGTTCTCTACCTAGCACGGTATTTAATCCATCATATAATGGTCTCAAATACGGATCAACTTTCTCTTTTAAATCACCAGGTAAAAATCCTAATGATTCACCCGCTTCAACTGCCGGACGTGTTAATACGATTCGTTTAACGTTTCCTTTACGTAATTGTTTAGCAGCATAGACAACTGCTAAAAATGTTTTACCAGTTCCTGCAGGACCTATACCAAAGACTAAGTCATTTCGATACATAGCATTTATATACATTCGCTGACCCATAGTTTTAGCGCGGATGGTTTTGCCAAAAGCATCTTTAGTAATTTCTTCATCATATAAGTCTAAAAGTTGTTGGATTGTGCCATTTTCTGCCATTTTAATAGCAGCTTCAACATCTTTTAACGTTATATTATTTCCCAATTCAATCACTTTTAATAAATTGGTTAACACTAATTCGGCTTTTTCTACATGCTCAATTTTTTCACCTTTAACCGCAATTTCTTGACCACGAGCATGTATTACGACATCAAAACTATCTTCTATAGCTTTTAAATGTTCATCATTGTTACCTATTAAAGCTTGGGATTGATTAATGTCGTCGATTTGAATTATACCAGGCATAAACGCGCTCCTTTTCAAAATACATTTTTATAATTCACTATACCCATATTTGGGTTAATATACTTATATTATACCATTGTTATGGCTATATTGATTCTATTTCGTTTTAATTTAAATAATTCAATCAAGTCTTTTATATGTTGATTTTGATCGTATAATCATTCTTATCTAAATATTACTAAATTCTGTAAAGTGACTCAAATCATCCTTTAATCATCTTTGACTTCAATCATTCGCAATAAAAAAACCTATTGGAAATAATCCAATAGGCTGAATATTATAATTGTTTAGGTTTGGCCAAAATTTCAGACCAGATGATACCATTAACGACTTCATCATTGTCAAATTGAAATGCTGATTTAGACATATTACGTTCTATATTTTGAGAATTAAGTAATTGTTTTAATCTTAATTGTTTAGTACGTTCAGATAAATATTTGTCATTAATAATATCCTGCGCTTTCTTCTCAATAAGAGCAAGTTGCTTTTCTTTCTCCCTATCGATTTCACTTCTAACATTTTTAAGATCTTGTTGAAGTTTTTTCTCTAATGATTTAGGTAAATTCTCAGAATTTTCATCCCTTGATGGAGTTTGTTTAACTGGTTCGCGTATATCTTTTTCATTATGATAAGGTGTCGGGTCTGGTTTAGGTATTGAATCATCATAATCTGTTGGTCTTCTATGCATTTCTTCTGTTGTCTGTTCAGTTTTCTCTAGGTTTTGATTAATGGGTGGTAATGTATCTTCATATTTCTTTTTCTTGTCAGTTGTTGTTTCTCCATTAATCTCATCATTAATTTCTCTAAATGTTTTTTCAATTTCTTCAAAGAAACCACCTGTTTTAGGTTGTTGATTATCTTTAGGTGATTGAGGTGGCTTTTGATTCTGTCTTTCTTTATGACTATTATCACGTATGGTACTAATGATTGTCGCTATCACAGATATGACAAAAATAATTACCCCAATACTCATTTAATCACCCCACAGTTATTGTTCTGGTGATTCGTCATCATTTTGATCAGTACGTTTATTAATAGCATTTCTCATACCAGTATCGGCTTCTATATTTTTAAGATTGTAGTAATCTTTGACGCCAATATTTCCTGATCGTAAAGCTTCTGCCATTGCTAAAGGTACCTCTGACTCAGCCTCTACAACTTTAGCACGCATTTCTTGTACTCGAGCTTTCATTTCTTGTTCAGAAGCTACAGCCATTGCACGACGTTCCTCAGCTTTAGCTTGTGCAATATTTTTATCAGCAAGTGCTTGTTCAGTTTGTAAATCTGCACCAATATTCTTACTAATATCAACATCGGCTATATCAATAGAAAGTATTTCAAAAGCTGTTCCTGAGTCTAATCCTTTACTTAATACTGTTTTAGAAATGCTGTCAGGATTTTCAAGAACTTCTGTATGATGTTTACTTGAACCTATTGTTGAAACAATACCTTCACCTACACGGGCAATAATTGTTTCTTCACCAGCACCACCGACTAAACGAGCAATATTGGCACGAACAGTAATACGGGCTTTCGCTTTAACTTCTATACCGTTCATAGCTACACCGGCAATAAATGGTGTTTCAATAACTTTAGGGTTAACTGACATTTGAACTGCTTCTAAAACATCTCTACCTGCTAAATCGATTGCTGCACCTCGTTCAAATGGTAAATCAATATCTGCACGTTGCGCAGCGATATTAGCATCAACAACTCTATCTACATTACCTCCAGCAAGATAATGTGATTCAAGTTGATTTGTTTTTAGATTTAAACCTGCTTTGTGCGCTTTAATTAATGGGCCAATCACTTTTCTCGGTGAAACCCTTCTTAATCGCATACCTACTAAGGTACCAATACCAACATGTACACCAGCAGCTAATGCAGAAATCCAAAGACCTACTGGTACAAATGAAAATAGTATTAATAAGGCTACAATAATTACTACTGCAATTATAATAAATCCTATACTAAACATCGTATCTCTCCTTTTTTATTATTCTATTTCTCTTACAACAACTCGTGTACCTTCAACCTCAAGTATTTTAACTTGTCTATTTCTTAATATGAATGTACCGTCAGAAACTGCATCGATACGATCATCCTCACAAGAAATAATACCTGCTGGTCTTAAATCGGTGATGGTGCGAGCTGTTTTACCAACTAAATGAGAGCGATCATCATGTGATGTATATCCTGATTCAGCATTTGTTGAATCTTTTAAAATGACCTTATCCAAAAATGGAATTTTTCGTTTGAATAATTTAACTAAAATCACCCATTCAATGATTGATAATATTAAGGCTACGATGACATTACCTAGCATAAGTAACAAGTTATTTCCTAACATGACTATGCTTATTGTTATTAAAATCATACCAATAATACCAATGACTGCTCCAACGACGAACAATTCAATAATGACGAAAATAACACCCACGGTAAATAAGATGACTGATAATATATTGACATCACCTTGCATTAGAAAGCCTAAAAACATAATTAATAAGGCTAATGAAGCGATAATACCAACAAAATTGATTCTTTTAGAATACAATTGATATAAAAAGCCTAAAAATATAATACAGGTAAGAATAAGTGATACCAATGGATGAACAATGATATTAGCAATGTCATTGACCCAATTATTCTCTGATGAAAATTGTGTTAAAACTAACCTATGTATTTCATTTAAATATCCCATTGTTTCACCTCGCTCTCATAATAATTATACATGAAAACGCAGTCATATTATAGTGATTCACTAATATATAAAAAAATAATTTATCAAAAATAATAGTAATTACAGACTAATTTGTTATAAACAATGAATTTAATTTTCCATAAAAAGCACACAAAAACATCTCAGTTTATAAACTGAGGTGTTTTATATTTATAATTAACATTCTTGTTGAGGGAGTCAACAGAGTTATTAATTATTTGAATTTACGTTTACGTGCAGCTTCAGATTTCTTTTTACGTTTAACACTAGGTTTTTCGTAAAATTCACGTTTACGTACTTCTTGGATAGTACCACTTTTTGAAACTGAACGCTTAAATCGACGTAAAGCATCTTCAAGTGATTCATTTTTACGTACTACTGTTTTAGACATCTGTATTTCCCTCCCTCCAAATATCAACGGAAATTTATATATTCAACTGCATAGTAAAACTATGCTTTAATTAGTATAATATATCTCCAATATCCGGTCAATTACTAATATTTATATTTTTAAAATAATTAAACTAGCACTTCATGTTCTGATTTATTTGTGGCATGTTCTACAATACGGATTGCTTTCCCGTAGTTTAAAGGATAATCAGCTTTTTGAATTTTCACTTTAATAATTTGGCCAATTAAATCCTCAGTACCTTCAAATTCTACTTTCATATAGTTATCTGCATATCCCACTAAAGTATTTGGTTTTTCACCTTTTTCTTCAGGGATAACTTCTAGCACTTCATTTTCGAATTTTGAAGCATACTCTTTTGCTAATTGATCACTTAATGCAATTAATTTGTGAACACGTTCGTTTTTGATATCTTCATCAATTTGATCGTCCATTCTTGCTGCAGGTGTACCAATTCTAGATGAATATGGGAATACGTGTAATTCAGAGAATTGATGTTTGACGATAAAGTCATACGTTTCTTGGAATTCTTCTTCAGTTTCACCCGGGAAGCCTACGATAACATCACTAGTTATTGCAACGTCTGGTAATGCTTCATGTAGTTTGGTAATTCGTTCAGAGAAATGTTCCATAGTGTATTTACGTCTCATACGTTTAAGAACTGTATCAGAACCAGACTGTAATGGTACATGTAAATGTCTTACGATTTTGTTTGAACGTTCTAATACGTCAATAACTTCATCGGTTAATTGACTTGCTTCGATAGAAGAAATACGAATACGTTCTAAACCATCCACTTGATCTAAATCTCTTAATAATTGCGCTAAGTTATAGTTCTTAAGGTCTTGACCATAACCACCTGTATGGATACCAGTTAAAACAATTTCTTTATAACCAGCATTAACTAATGTTGTAGCTTGTTCTACAACTTTTTCAGGGTCTCTTGATCTCATTAAACCACGTGCCCATGGAATAATGCAGAAAGTACAAAAGTTGTTACAACCTTCTTGTATTTTTAACGATGCTCTTGTTCTATCTGTAAAGTAAGGAACATCTAATTCTTCGTATTTACGGTTTTTCATGATGTTACCTACACCATTAATTGGTTGACGTTCCTTTTGGAACTCATCTATATAATCAAGTAATTTATGTCTATCTTGTGTTCCTACTACGACATCTACGCCAGGAATTTCCATAATTTCTGCTGAAGACGTTTGTGCATAACAACCTGTTACACAAACAACTGCGTCTGGATTTTTTCTAATCGCTCTTCTAATTATTTGTCGACTTTTTTTATCGCCTGTATTCGTTACTGTGCAAGTATTGATAACAAATACATCTGCATTTGTTTCAAAATCGACTCGCTCGTAATCTGCTTCCTTAAATAATTGCCAAATTGCTTCTGTTTCATAGTGGTTAACTTTACAACCTAAAGTGTGAAACGCAACTGTGGACATATTGTTCACCCCATTAATTCTTTTTCGTAACTTAATGCGCCTAATGTATATAGTGGCGCTGTTTCTGCCCGTAATATTCTAGGTCCTAAACCAACTAACTGTGAATGAGGTTTTAACATTGACACTTCCTCATCAGATAGTCCACCTTCAGGGCCAAATATAAGTAATACACGATCTTGTGGCTTAAATTGCTTTAACATATGTTTAAAATGACTAATTTCACCATGTTTAGCTTCTTCTTCATAAGCAACAAGGACATAATCATACTGATTTATAATATCACAAATTGACTTTGAATTCGATAGATAACTGATGTGTGGAATGGTTAATCGATAACTTTGTTCAGCGGCTTCTTTGATAATTTTTTGCCATCTTTCAAGCTTTTTTGACGCCTTTGTAGAATTTAATTTAACAATAGAACGTTGCATTTCAACAGCAATAAATTCACTAGCACCTAGTTCAGTTGCCTTTTGAATCATCCATTCATACTTATCTGCTTTGATTAACCCACTACATATCGTAATATGCTGGGGCAACTCTGTATCAATATCTTGTTTTTCGATTAATTCAATTTCTATTTCTTGATCTCCTATATGGATGATCTCACATGTATAGACATTTTGATCATTAAATGTGGTTACTATTTGTTGACCTTCACTCTGTCTCATCACATTCTTAATATGATGTATATCTTCTTTATTTGTAATAAAAAAACGCTGACTTTCATCAGCGTTTTGATTGATAAAATATCTTTGCAAATTAGTCACTCACTTTCTGACCAACGATACAAACCCAACCGTTGTCATGTTGAACTGAAATAATTTTAAAACCTACACGCTTCATATGTGATTCAATATCTTCGTATTTTTCTTCAATAATACCAGATGTTATAAAATAACCGTCTTCATTGACTGTATTATAAGCGTCTTCTATCATTTCATCAATAATATGAGCTAAAATATTTGCAATAACAATATCAAAATGTTCTTTTTCATCTTTTAATAAATTGCCAGGAACTGCTTCAATCGCGTTTAAACAATGATTCTTTTCGAAATTTTCTTTGGCTACATTGACAGCCATTTCATCAATATCTAAAGCTTTAATTCGTTTAACACCAATCAAGTGACTTGCAATACTTAAAATACCAGACCCTGTACCTACATCAATCACAGAATGTTGAGGCTTCACAAAGTTCTCAATTGCCTTTAAACACATACTTGTTGTAGGATGATCACCTGTACCAAAAGCCATTCCAGGGTCTAATTCTATACAAAGTTCATTTGCCGATTCTTTAGTATAGGTTTCCCAACTGGGAACAATCGTAAATGTTTCAGATGCTCTGAAAGGATGGAAATAATTTTTCCATTCATTTTCCCAATCTGCTTCAGCTATTGTTTGATGTGAAATATTTAAAATATCTTGGTCGATATCTTGTAGTGATAAAATTGCTTGTTCTATGTTAGATAGCAATGTATTATCATAAGTCATTTCATTAAAGTAAGCTTTTAATCTAACGCCTTCTGAAGGATAATCATCGCTATTTAACTCATAAATCTCACCAAATTTATCTTCTGGTGGATTCACAAGGTCGTTGGAATCTTCTATAACTACGCCATTTGATCCATAATTTTCTAGTATATCTGTAACCAAATATTCAACATCATGGTTTACTACGATTGATAGTTCCGTCCAATTCATTATTTTTTATTCTCCTTTAAAGAATCTTTTTGCTTTATCTTTAAAATTAGATGGTTGCTCAGTTAAATCTTCACCATTTATGTCAGCAAATTCTTTCATTAATTCTTTTTGACGTTCAGTCATTTTAGTTGGTGTTAGAACCTTAATATTAACAAATAAGTCACCATGTCCATATCCGTGAACATTTTTAATACCTTTGTCTTTGAGACGGAACTGTTTTCCAGTTTGAGTACCTGCAGGAATTGTCAATACGACATTACTGTTTAATGTAGGGATTTTCACTTCATCACCTAATGCGGCTTGAGGGAAACTAATATTTAAATCATAATAAATGTCATCGCCATCTCGTTTAAATACTTCAGAAGGTTTAACTCTGAAAACAACATATAGGTCGCCACTTGGACCTCCGTTAACACCAGGAGAACCCTCGCCTGCAAGTCGAATTTGTTGTTCATTATCAACACCTTCAGGAATAGTCACTTCTAGCTTAACTGTTTTATTTTCAGTTCCTTTACCATGACATGTTGGACATGGTTCTTCAAACTCTTGACCGCTACCTTCACATTTAGGACAAACTTGTTCTGTTCTAACTCTACCTAGAATTGTATTTTGTTCTACTGAAACTGATCCTGCTCCATTACAATAGCTACATGTTTTCTTATTAGTTCCTGGTTTAGCACCTTCACCATTACATGTATGACATGTTACATCTTTTCTAATAGAAATTTCTTTTTTACCGCCAAATACCGCTTCATCAAATGTGATAGTCATTGTATATTGTAGGTCATCACCTTTACGTGGTGCATTAGGATCACGTTGTCTTGAGGCACCACCGAAGAATGAACTGAAAATATCTTCGAAGCCACCTCCGCTAAATCCGCCAAAGTCGCCACCGCCAAAGCCTTGGCTACCGAAACCACCTTGAGCACCAGCGTGTCCGAATTGATCATAGTTTGCTCTTTTATTATCATCACTTAATACTTCATATGCTTCAGATATTTCTTTGAATTTTTCATCTGCGCCTTCTTCTTTGTTGATATCAGGATGATATTTTTTCGATAATTTTCTGTAAGCTTTTTTAATTTCATCTTTAGAAGCACCTTTACTTACTCCTAAGACCTCATAATAATCTCTTTTGGCCACAGTAACCTCTCCTTTTTATACTAACAAGATTAGTTTAACTAATTCATATTAACTATCCAAATAAAAAGCCAAAGCCAATGTACAATTGACTTTGACTTTTTTAATAGCTGTGCAAGAAGTTAATTCAATTGGGTTAGATATTATTTTTTATCTTCGTCATCTTTAACTTCTTTAAATTCTGCATCTTCTACAGTGCTATCTTGGTTTTGTTCACCAGTTGCACCTTGAGCTTGTTGTTGAGCTTGTTGATATACTTTAGCTGATAAATCTCGAACAACTTTTTCAAGCTCTTCTTTTTTAGCTTTAATATCGTCGATGTCTTCACCTTCAAGTGCTGATTTTAATGCATCTTTTTTATCTTCAGCATTTTTCTTATCATCTTCACCGATATTTTCGCCTAAATCATTGATTGTTTTTTCTACTTGGAATACTAAACTATCTGCTTCATTTCTTAAGTCTACTTCTTCACGACGTTTTTTATCTGCTTCAGCGTTTTCTTCTGCGTCTTTAACCATACGATCGATTTCATCGTCTGATAATGAAGAACTAGATTGGATTGTAATATTTTGCTCTTTATTAGTACCTAAGTCTTTAGCTGTTACATTCACAATACCGTTTTTATCGATATCGAAAGTTACTTCGATTTGAGGTACACCACGTGGTGCTGGTGGAATATCAGTTAATTGGAATCTACCAAGTGTTTTATTGTCTGACGCCATTGGACGTTCACCTTGTAATACATGGATATCTACCGCTGGTTGATTATCAGCTGCTGTAGAATATACTTGTGATTTTGAAGTTGGGATTGTTGTATTACGTTCAATTAACGTATTCATACGACCACCCATGATTTCAATACCTAATGATAATGGCGTAACGTCTAATAATACTACGTCTTTAACATCACCAGTGATTACGCCACCTTGAATTGCTGCACCCATTGCAACAACTTCATCAGGGTTAACACCTTTGTGTGGATCTTTGCCAATTTCTTTTTTAACTGCATCTTGAACTGCAGGAATACGAGTTGAACCACCAACTAAGATTACTTCGTCGATATCTGAATTTGATAATCCAGCATCTTTCATAGCTTGACGAGTTGGTTCCATTGTACGTTTAATTAATGAATCTGCTAATTCTTCAAATTTTAAACGAGTTAAGTTGATTTCTAAGTGTAGTGGACCACTTTCTCCTGCTGAAATGAATGGTAATGAAATTTGTGTTTGAGATACACCTGATAAGTCTTTTTTAGCTTTTTCTGCTGCATCTTTAAGACGTTGTAATGCCATTTTATCTTGTGATAAATCAACGCCGTTTTCTTTTTTGAATTCAGAAACTAAATAGTCGATGATCACTTGGTCAAAGTCATCCCCACCTAGTTTGTTGTCACCTGCAGTTGAAAGTACTTCGAATACACCGTCACCTAATTCTAAGATAGATACGTCGAAAGTACCGCCACCTAAGTCGAATACAAGTACTTTTTGATCTTGTTCAGTTTTATCTAAACCATATGCTAGTGCAGCTGCAGTAGGTTCGTTAATGATACGTTCTACTTCTAATCCAGCAATTTTACCAGCATCTTTAGTTGCTTGACGTTCAGCGTCATTGAAATAAGCAGGAACTGTAATTACAGCTTTTTCTACTTTATCGCCTAAATAACTTTCAGCAGTATTTTTTAAGTTTTGTAAAATCATTGCTGAAATTTCTTGAGGTGTATATGATTTACCTTCAATATCTACTTTATATTCTGTACCCATATGACGTTTGATTGATTGTACAGTATTTGGGTTAGTGATTGCTTGTCTTTTAGCTACTTCACCAACTTGAGTTTCACCATTTTTAAATGCAACAACTGATGGTGTAGTACGTGCACCTTCAGGGTTTTGAATTACTTTTGGTTCGTCTCCTTCTAATACTGATACACAAGAGTTTGTTGTTCCTAAGTCAATACCGATTACTTTACTCATAGTAAAATTCCTCCATTTTGATTAATAATTTTGTTCAATGTTTTTTCGCCAATTTTTATTGGTTTACTTTAACCATTGATGGTCTTAATACTCTATCTTTTAATTTGTACCCTTTTTGTAATTCTTGTGTGATAACACCTGATTCATATTCAGGATTATCATCTTGAACTACAGCTTGATGTACATTTGGGTCAAAAGCTTGACCTTCAGATTCAATTTCTTCAAGACCATTATCTTTCAGAGCTCTTAATAGACTTTCATGTACCATTTGAACACCTTTTTGAAGTGATTTAAATGAATCATCATCTCCTTCAATTTGAAGTGCGCGTTCAATGTTATCAATAGTTGGTAAAATGTCAGTTAAGACGCCTTGAGCTTGATATGTTTTATTAATTTTGTTTTCATTTTGAATTCGACGTTTGTAATTTTCGAATTCTGCATATAATCTTAAATATTTTTCTTCATTGTCATTTGCTAATTGTTGCAAACGTTCAATTTCTTGATCTTTTGGATCTACATTTTCATCTTCTTCATTGGAAGCATCCTTATTAGCTGCTTCTTCATTAGTTTCAACATCTTGCGAATTATTAGATTCAGTGTTTTCTACTGAATTAGATGTTTCTTCAGAATTATTTTCTGTTGTTTCTTCTGTTTGTGATTCAGCATTTTGTTTCACTGATTCGTCTTTTTCTGTCATTTTGTGCCCTCCAATACAATTCTAATTACATTACCAAATTTGGTTAAGTAATTGAATTACATTTTGATAATGCATCGCAGTTGGTCCAATAACCGCAATTTGACCTTTGAGTTTCTCATCAAAGTGATACTGAGTTGTTACGATTGATATATCGCTTAAATTTTCATCTATCTCTTTACCAATTTTTACATTGATATGAGATGTAGATATATCATCTAATAGCTCTACAATTCGATTTGATTCAATATATTGTAGGATTGGTTGAATTGAAGATACATTAGATTCATTCAATGCATCAATCAGTTTAACCTTTCCACCCATGTAAATGCTATTACTTTGATTGGAAATGTGTAAATTCATCATTTTAATTAATTGCTTGATAAAATGAGCTTCATTTTGGTCTTGTGCAAATCTATCTATTTCGTCAATTTGTCCTTTAACTATCTCATCGTATTGTTGTGATAAGAAGTTTGATATTTTATTTAATTCATCATTAGTTAAAGGTAGTTCAGAAGTTAGATGGACATTTTCAACATGACCTGATGAAAATACAATAACCATAATTACTAAATGTGTATTAGCACGAATCAAATGAATATTATTTATAATATCTTGATTATGATTAGGACGAACAACCAACGTTGCATATTGAGACATCATTGATAATTCATTTGCGAAATAAGACAATGCAGATGAAGTATCATAATGATTCTCAACCATTAACTGATTTAAACGTTGGATTTTGTTTGAATTTTGATGAGATGTTTGTTCTAATAATTGATTAACATAATATCTAAAACCTAATTCAGATGGTGAACGCCCTGAGGATGTATGAACTTTCTCAATAAAATTCATATCCTCCAGTTGTTTCATTTCATTTCGTATCGTCGCAGGACTTACATTTAAGTTGTGACGATCAATTAGTGTTTTAGAACCAATGGGTTGTCCATAATCAACATAATCTTCAACAATTGCATTTAAAATGCTTAATTGTCTATCTGTTATCATGTTTTCACCTCATTAGCACTCTTTTATCTCAAGTGCTAATTATAATTTATCAAATTGGTCAAAGTAAGTCAATGTTAAAGCACTAGAATTTTAAATTTATTTTAACTATTTAATAAAAATGCTTCAAAAACCTCATTACCAATGACTTTTCCTCTTTCTGTTAGATAAATATAATCTTGACTTTCTTCAATTAACTTTCTATTTTTTAAATCAATAATTGTTTGACCAAATATATGTTCAATTGATACATTGAATTTTTTGTTAAATTTATTTTTGTTTACGCCATTATTTAACCTTAATCCTAAAAACATTTCCTCTTCCATTTGCTCGGTGGCAGTTGGACGTGTTTGTGTTAAAATGGGTTCTTCCTGATTAGCAATAGCTTTTATGTAATGATTGACAGGATTCACATTTGTATAACGTACGCCATTTGTATAGCCACTAGCACCTGCCCCGAAACCATAGTATTCTTCATTTAACCAGTAAACCTTATTATGCTCTGATTCGTGACCTTCTATAGAGAAATTTGAAATTTCATATTGATGGAATCTTGAGTCCTCGATTTTGTGCATCAATGTTTGATACATTTCTGCGCCTAAATCTTCATTAGGCAATTTTAAATGACCTTTTCTATACATATTATAAAATTGAGTTTTTGGCTCTAGAATTAATCCATAACTTGAAATATGGTCGATATCCATTTGCATAGCTAAATTCAGACTATCTTCAAAATCCTCTAAAGTTTGCTTAGGAAGGTGATACATTAAGTCTAAACTAATAGATTCAATACCAGCCTTTCTAGCATTGTTTACAGCTTGATATATATCTTCTGTTTTGTGTGTTCTACCAAGAATTTCTAATAATTCTGGTTTAAATGTTTGTACGCCCATTGATATTCGGTTCACACCATATGATTTAAGTAATTTTACTTTTTCGAATGTTAATTCATCAGGGTTTGCTTCAAAACTAAATTCACCTTCAATAGTGAAAATTCTATTAATTGCTGATAATAGTTTATTGAGTTGTTCTATATTTAAAGCTGTAGGTGTACCACCACCTACATACATTGTGTTTAATGTCGTATTATCATTTAGAGTACGGCGTTCCATTTCTAATATTAATGAATCTAAATATTCATCAACTGGTTGTTTATCAATAAAATACTTGTTGAAGTCACAGTAAGTACATATGCGAACGCAAAAAGGTATATGAATATATGCGCTTTGTATTGACACATTAACTCCTCCATAATTATGGCTTAAAATCATAAAAAATTAGAGGCGGGATAGAATTAGTTTCAAAAACATCATTCTTTTCCCACCTCAGTTCAACTGTTTAGCTTTTATATCTAACACACATTTAAATAAGTGTATTACTATTTCAAAATTATTCTTCGTCCATTTTTAGTACTGCAAGGAATGCATCTTGTGGAATTTCTACGTTACCTACAGCTTTCATTTTTGCTTTACCAGCTTTTTGTTTTTCTAATAATTTACGTTTACGGCTAATATCTCCACCATAACATTTAGAAAGTACATTTTTACCCATAGATTTAATATTTGTTCGTGCAACAATTTTTTGACCAATAGCTGCTTGTACTGGAACTTCAAATTGCTGTCTTGGGATTAATGTTTTAAGTTTTTCAACTAATGCTTTTCCTCGATCGTAAGCAAATTCTTTATGCACGATGAAGCTTAATGCATCTACTTTTTCACCATTAAGCAATATGTCCATTTTAACTAGGTCACTTTCTTTATTTTCAATGAATTCATAGTCAAATGAAGCATACCCTTTTGTATTGGATTTAAGTTGATCAAAGAAATCAAATACTACTTCAGATAGTGGAATTTCATAGACAATGTTAACTCGAATGTCATCTAAATAGTCCATATTAACGAATTGTCCACGCTTACGTTGACATAGCTCCATAACGGCACCAACATAATCGTTCGGCACCATCATAGTTGCACGAACGTACGGTTCGTATATTTTTTCGATTCTATCACGTTCAGGCATTTGCGCTGGGTTATCTACTGTAACTTCTGATCCATCTTTTAAGATACATTGGTAAATTACTGATGGTGCTGTCGCAATCAATTCAATTCCAAATTCTCTTTCGATTCTTTCTTGAATTATTTCCATGTGTAACATACCTAAAAATCCAGTTCTATAACCAAATCCAAGTGCTTGAGATGACTCAGGTTCGAATTCTAATGAAGCATCATTTAATTGTAGTTTTTCAAGTGCTTCACGTAAATCATTATAATTTTTATTATCGATTGGGAAGAGTCCACAATAAACCATTGGGTTCATTTTTTTATACCCTTGTAATGGTTGTTCTGCAGGTCGATTCGCAAGTGTAATTGTATCACCGACACGTGAATCATCTACGTTTTTAATACTAGCAATAATATAACCAACATCGCCAACAGTTAATTCATCAACAGGTAATTGCTTAGGAGTATTAATTCCGACCTCAGTAACATCAAACTCTTTACCGGTAGCCATCATTTTAATCTTATCGCCAGCTTTTACTACCCCATCTATTACTCGGATAGATGAAATAACGCCTCTATAAGGATCATATTCAGAGTCAAAAATTAAAGCTTTCAGTGGTGCATCTGGATCACCGTCTGGTGCTGGTACAACCTCAACAATCTTTTCAAGAATTTCTTCAATACCGATATTAGATTTGGCACTAGCAAGCACAACATCGTCTTGATCTAAACCAATAACATCTTCTAACTCTTGTTTAACTCTGTCAGGTTCAGCAGCTGGCAAGTCAATTTTATTAACTACAGGTAATAGCTCTAAATTATTATCTAAAGCTAAATAAACATTAGCTAAAGTTTGTGCTTCTATACCTTGTGCGGCATCTACAACTAAAATAGCTCCTTCACATGCTGCTAATGAACGAGATACTTCATATGTAAAATCGACGTGTCCTGGTGTATCAATTAAGTGGAATGTATATGTTTCTCCATCTTTAGCTTCGTATTTTAAACGTACAGCATTTAATTTGATTGTAATACCACGTTCTCTTTCTAAATCCATTGAGTCTAACAATTGATCTTGCATATCTCTTGTTTCAACTGATTTGGTATTTTCAAGGATTCTATCTGCTAGAGTAGATTTACCGTGGTCTATATGAGCAATAATGGAGAAATTTCTAATTTTCTCTCTTCTATTAAAACGTTCTTGCTTATCCATTGTATCCTTCTCACTTTCATATTAGTAACCCGTATTTGTATATCTTTGATATGATAACGTTTTTAAATTGCAAATGCAAACTTCTAATTAAACGTTTAAATAAATCAATTACTTTGATAAACTAATACTTATATTGGTTTAAGTATTATTAATGCATACTTTATTATAAAGTGTTACGAACTTAATTCCAATACTATAATGTGATATTCATTCATTAATATACGTATTAAATAAATGATTGCACAAAGGTAGTACATTTGATAAAATATTTCTTGTTGTAATCAAATAAAATTAATTTGATAAGTTAGTTCACTTTTAGGAGGTGACAGTAATGCCAAACATTAAATCTGCAGTTAAACGTGTTAAAACAACTCAAACAGCTGAAGAGCGTAATATTTCTAAGAAAAATACTATGCGTACAGCAGTTAAACGTGCGAAATCAGCTATTGAGACAAATGCCGATAACAAAAATGAATTAGTAAGCTTTGCAATTAAGCAATTAGATAAAGCTGCTCAAAGCAACTTAATCCACTCAAACAAAGCTGATCGCGTAAAATCACAATTGATGAGCGCTAACAAATAATAATAAATAAAAGCTAGTTCGCCTGTTTGGTCGAACTAGCTTTTATTTTTGTATCTAAGTACTAATACATCTATTTATAACGATAAAATAAATAATTCTAATATAAGTTGTTTATCCATATACGAAGATTTCAGTTTATAATCTGTTTCAGCACAAGAATCAATGATATTCAAAAGATCTTCCAATTGATAGTGACGAACCTGACCTAATGCTAACTTAACCCTATATGGATGAACATTTACTGTTTTTGCGATTTGTTGTCCACTATAGCCTTTTTGACTTAAAATTTTGCATTGATAATACAATCTATAGTTACTTGTAATAAGAGCTAGTAATTTAATTGGTTCTTCTTTCATGTTTATTAAATCTTTAACTAATTGAATCGCTTTGTTTTTTTGGCGCTTTTGAATATATTCAGTTAATAGAAATACATTTTGTTCTAAACTACGATTAATAATTTGGTTAACATCATCTTTATTAATTGTAGGTCTATCACCTAAAAATAACATTAGCTTATCTAATTCTTGAGAGACGATATTAAAATTAACACCAGTTAATTCAATAAACATATTAAGTGCATCTTGCTTAATATCTTTAAAATTCTCGTTCAGTTTAGATTGTATCCATTTTTTTATTTCCTCTTCAGACATCTGCTCAACTTTTTTAAGTTGACCATTTTTTTTAAGTGTTTTAGTCAGTTTCTTTCGTTCATCTAATTTATTTTGGTAAACTTCAAATATGATAAGATTATCACCATCATATTTCTCGAGAAACTCCATTAATTGGTCAGTATTTTGATTTAATTCTTTAGTTACTTTTTCTCCAGTAAATACGTAAGCGTTCTTAACTAAAATTGCCTTTTTGTCTGAAAAAAACGGCATAGTCAAAGTTTCTTCAATGATTGGTGTAATTTCTGTTTCGTATAAATTAAACTTTATGAAATTAAAGTCATCTTTTTCTGTCTGTAAATATTTATTGATTATTTCCGAACTTTTTTTCTCAACTAGGTCTGCCACTTCTCCGTATACCGTAACGATATTATCAGACATATATTACACCCTTTCAAATTAGTTCACATTAAGAAATTATATCATGATATATTAATGAACCTCTAGTCATTTAGTTAGGTTGATTCGTAGTAATCGTTAAATTCGAATTCAATTTAACTGTTATTTCTCCATTCACTTGTGTATCCAATACTTTACTCCCAAATCCTTGTAATCGTTGAATCACTTCTTGATTAGGTAGTTTATATTTATTACCTTTTCCACTCGATATGAGACTGATTTTTGGTTTTATTAATTTAATTAAATTATGTGAACTACTAGTTTTACTTCCATGGTGTGCCACTTTTAATATATCTATCCTAGGTAATTGATAACGTTGTAAAAGCAATTCTTCATTTTTAATACTCATGTCACCGGTTAGCAATATTTTTTTATGTTTATATGATATAAGGATAACAATAGATTGTTCATTTTTATCATCACTATCTTTTATATACGTATCCATAAAACGAAGGGTTGCTTTTTTTAAAGTAAGTGTATGTAAATTATTAACATCTATTAAATTAATACGATTGGATTTACAAATTTTTTCTATATTATACAATTCTGCTTTAGAAAAACTGTCTTTTAATAACACAATGTTCTTTATATTAATGTGAGATGCTAAATAAGGCAATTCACCCATGTGATCGAGATGAGGATGAGATATTATAAGATAATCGACTTTAGAAACACCTTTTGATTTTAAACTTGGTATCGTTTTGTATTTCGAAATATTAAAGTTAAGTTGCTTATGATTTTCTGTTCGTTTACCTCCAGTATCAATCATAATATTTTGTTTACTACCAGTTTGGAATAATACGCTGTCACCTTGACCAACATCTAACATTGTTAACTGCCCTTCGTTATCACTAGTATAATGAATGATAATGAGAATACCCATACTGATAACAAATGTCGCTTTAAAAAAATGCTTTTTAACAAATAAATACAAAGACAGAAATGTGAATATCAAAATCAATAACAAGCTATTTGAACTAAGTTCTGGCACAAAAATTCTTAGATACTTTAACTTTAAAAATATAGATACTAAATCATCATGGAAATTAAAAATAGCAGCAATAACAGAATTTAAGATATCTAAATGAATTGTAAAATGTGATAAGACAAAGAAAAGAATAGCTAAAGGAAATATTAAAAAACTATAAAATGGTACAAAAACTAAATTAGAAATTAAGCCAATCCATTGGATTTGATTAAAATGATAAATACTTATGAGTAAGGCACCTAGTTGTGCAATAAATGTAACTGCAACGATAAGCTTTAATCCAGTTAAATGTTTTAATAACGGCGATGAAATAATTAGAAATAATGAAATGAGAAATGAAAATTGAAATCCAATATCGTAGATTATTTGAGGATTAATAAAAAACATTAAAATAAAAACAATAGACAATAATTCAAGTGGATTTATTTTTAATGATTTGGGGAGTAAAAGTAAAATAATAGCAGCCAAAATAGCTCTAACTGCACTTGGAGCAAAATCGGTATATAAAGCATAAACCGGTAAAAGTATAAGAAGTACTAATTTAATGATAATAGTGGGTGTATTGAATCTAACAAAAATTTGATATACCAAGTAAATCAATGCTGCTACGTGTGAACCACTTACTGCAAGTAAATGATAGATACCAATTTCCTTTACATCTTCTATAAACATTGGATTTAAAGAACTAGTATCTCCAGATATCAAAGCTAACATTCTATCAAAATAAATATTATGAGAGTTTTGCATTTGCTCACGAATATAACTTTGATAATTCGTCATAAAAGAAAAACGTTTGTTGGATTGACAACTACTCAAATCGATTTGTCTAATAAATATGTATGGTTGAGAAGTATTGTTTAATGAGAATTCACCTTTGATTAAACATGTTTGATTTTCAATACTCATGGGTTTATTAATATCTTTAACTTTGTATAAAAACTTATATTCGTTTCCTTTCCAGTTAAGAATACCCTTATATGATTCCAATCCTTTATTTAACTTAATTATAGATACCATATCAATGATGTATCTATTTTTATTTAAATGTCGTTCTTCTTTGTCTTTTTTATCATTTGATGTGTTTAATATAACCATACTTAGTATAAAGAATATCAATACACTCAACACGTATCGTTTCAATAAATTTTTACGCATGAGTATAAACAGTAGACAACATAATATAAAAGTAGAGAGTATACGGTTAGATAACCATAGAATCCCTACTAAACAAGATAGTGCAATATAAAACAATGATTTAGCCTTGTGTTAAATACTGAGCTACATATTCAGGTGAAAATGGTATTTTTTTATACTCTATGCCCGATTGATCTAATAACTTCATAGCATATTCATGATTATGGTAATCTTCAGCATAGTAGATAGTTTTAATACCAGCCTGAATAATTGATTTAGTGCAATTTAAACACGGAAAATGTGTAACATAAATTGTTGCACCTTCTGTTGAAACACCTTGCTTTGCACATTGTAGTAATGCATTCATTTCAGCATGTATTGTACGAATACAATGTCCATCTTCAATTAAACAACCTTCATCTATACAATGAACTTCACCAGCAACTGAACCATTGTAGCCTCCCGCGATAATACGATTATCTTTCACAATAGTTGCGCCAACTGATAATCTTTGACAAGTTGATCTTAAGGCTAACAAGTGGCTTTGTGCCATAAAGTATTCTTCCCATTTAATTCTCTCCATGATGTTCTTTGCCTCCATCGTACATAATTAAAATAGTAATTATAGCTTAATCATTTTAAAATGATATTGCAAATGCATTTATCATTATACGGTAAAATATTCTTTAAGTTTTTCAAATGTTTTTGAACCAAAACCTTTGATATTTTTCAAATCATCAATGCTATTAAATGAACCTTTTTGAGTTTTATATTCGATGATTTCTTTTGCTTTAGATGGCCCAATGCCAGGTACTTTCATTAATTGTTCTTCTGTGGCTAAATTTAAATTTATAGGTGCTTTATCTACATTACCAGTACCATTAAATTGATTAGATTGACTTTGTACTTGCTGAACACTGTTTTCCCCTTTTTCAGGTACGTATATTAGCTTTTGGTCTATGAGTTTTTCTGAAAAATTGAGTTGCTTTGTGTCGGCGGTTTTTAATAATTGCGCTTTATTCAGTATATCGATCATCCTATCTGAACTATTCATTTTATATACATTAGGATGTTTCACTGCACCTTTGATATCTACATATATAATTTGGTTATCTTTTTTTCCTACTTCTTGACTAGTCGGAGTTGTTTTATTTCCATTTTTCTCATTTTGATTGTCTTTATCAGCATAATTGTGTGTTGTAGATTCTATATAAGCTGATTTATCTTCCGATTGATTTGAATTCATAACATAAAATATCATCAAAAATATGAAGAGTGCACCCATGATAAAATACATTTTGTGATCACTCAAATATGATTTAACTTGATTGAATTTAGAATGCAAAAAAATCACCCTTTCATACTAATTAACGTATGCCAGAGTGATTTTACTTTATTTAAAATTGTTTTTGAGCTACAAAAAATAAGCGATCTGCTTGTTCACTTTCATTATTCATATCAAAATCAGTAAACGTTTTAATTACGTTGAAACCACATTGTTCCAATAAATTTAAATATACATCTTTTTCAAATGTTCTTTGGTAATGTTCTTCATCAAATCGTTGATATAATCCATCCTCATGTTCAATAAAGAAGGACATTTGATGATATACGCTTAAAGGTTCATCACCTTTAATTGCATCCCAACCTAAATATACATGTTCAGTTTCGTCGATATAACTTTGATTATTAAATAGCGTGTTCATTTTTTCTACAGTATGAACATCAAAGATTAATAATCCTCCCTTGTTCAAATGAGAATGAACATTTATGAAAGTATTTTCAACATCTTCAATAGTAGGTAAATAGTTTAAAGAGTCACAAAATATAGTTATGATATCAAATTGGTAGTCTAATTTAAAGCGAGTCATATCGCCCTCTATCCAAGTTATTTGATTAGACTTTTGAGAAGCGATTGCCAACATATCAGCACTAATATCCATACCATTGATATGACCTAATTCATTTAACATGCATGTAAGTGTGCCTGTTCCACAACCTATATCTAGTATATTGGGATGATTGTGTGCATAATATTGAACTATATCGAACCATAAATGATAAGGTTGATCTTGAGTTAGTTGATCATACACTAGGCTCATTTCTTCATATTGAGACATAATTAGTGAACAACCTGACCGTATGATTCAATTGGTGCATCTTGATATAATTTCTCAATATTATAATAAGGACGCTCGTCTTTATGGAAAATATGTACAACTACATTAGCTAAGTCGAGAAGAATCCATCTTGCGTCTTGATAGCCTTCCATACGTTTCACATCAATATCTTGTTCATGAACTGCTTCTTTTACAGCCTTTGCAATCGATTGAACTTGGCGTTCATTGTTTCCATGACAAACCACAAAGTAATCTGTCATATCACTAATACCTTGCATATTAAGAGAAATAATATCTTCTGCTTTTTTGTTTTCTGCTGCATCTACAGCAATGTTTAACAATTTGTCTGAGTTCATTTAATCATCCTTTATTCTTTCATCACTATAATTATAATAATTTAAACAAGCAATCGTAGCGCCATAAACCGTAATATCTTTTTGAATTAAAAATAACACTGTTCGCTTAGAAATTTCGTAAATTGTTTTATCTAAGCTACCTTGATTGTATGCCATATCTCTTATTTCTTCAACTCCTGGGGTTTTACGCCCTGGTTCAATATAATCAGCAATAAATACTAATTTCTCTGTTTTAGTCATTTGTTGACGACCAGTAGTGTGATATTTGATTGCTAACAGCACTTCCTCATCTTTAACATCAAAATCGTTTTCCATTATTGCAGAACAAACAGGACCATGGAGAATTTCGCCACCATAGCTTAATAAATCAGTTTCTAATTCATATTGTCTAACCACTTGATACATTGTACTCAAATCATCATATTTACAGTAGTCATGTAAGACACCGGCTAACTCTGCTTTATCTTTATCTCCATCATATATTTCTGCTAGTTTTACAGCTGTTTCGGCTACTCTAAGTGAATGTTTATATCGTTTTTCAGGTAATTTTTCTTTAACTAATTCCTTAGCATTTTCAATGTTCATATAACCCTTCCTCTCGAATATAATGCTCAACACTTTGAGGAACTAATATTTGAATAGATTGTTTTGATTTAATACGTTCTCGTATCATTGATGAACTAATATCCATACGTGGAATTGTAATAGATATCATATCATCCTCAACATGTTGTACTTCTTTTTCTCTGTTAACAACAATAAACGTAATCAATTGTTTTAATTCATCAATGTTATACCAACGATCCAATTGATTATATTGGTCTGTACCTATTATGAAATAAAATTCTGAATCGGGTTGTGAATGTGTTAGAGATAAAAGTGTATCATACGTATAACTTTGTCCTTTTCTTTCTAACTCTTCATAACTAATTTTACCAAAACCCAGTGTATCAATGGCTAGTTCAATCATATTAAGACGTTGTGGAGCTTCCAAGAAATCTTTGTGGTCTTTCAAAGGCGCCATATAACTAGGTAAAAAATAAAACTCATCAGGTTTAATTTTATGAAAGACTTCACTTGCTACCATCATGTGAGCAGTATGAATCGGGTTGAATTGTCCACCATACAAAACTATTTTTTTTGACATTATGGTAGCGTGATTTCTTTATTTTCCTGTGATTCTCTATATAAAACAATCATAGACCCGATTACTTGAACAGCTTCACTGTTTGTAGCTTCTCCTAATGTAGTCGCAAGTTCATTTTTATCATCAAAATTATTTTGTAAAACATGTATTTTAATTAGCTCACGTTTTTCAAGTGTTTCATCAATTTGATTTACCATATTTTCATTAATACCACCTTTACCAATTTGGAAAGTGGGATCAGTATTGTGTGCTAAACTACGTAAATATCTCTTTTGTTTTCCTGTTAACATTATTTAACTCCTTTTAGTTCGTTTAAAACTGAATTTTTCATTGTCTTGATATCAGCTTGTAATCCAGTCCATATTTTAAAACTTTCTGCCCCTTGATATACAAACATATCTAATCCATTATATATTGGATTACCTTTTTTCTCTGCTGCTATTAAAATAGGCGTTTTATAAGGTATATATACAATATCACTCACTAAAGTTTCTGGGTTTAAGTATTTTAAATCAATGGGTATATCTTGATTATTATCCATTCCTGCAGGAGTAGTATTGATAATAATATCAAACTCATCCAAATGTGATTCCGCTTGGTCGAGTGAAATTTGATTGACATCTAGATCCCATGACTCAAAACGTTTCATCGTACGATTGGCTACAGTTAGTTTAGGTTGAACAAACTTATTGAGTTCATTTGCTATACCTTTACTAGCACCACCAGCACCTAATATTAAAATATAAGCATTTTCTAAATCATTGTATACTTGTCTTAAGCCCGTAACATAGCCTATCCCATCTGTATTATAACCTATCCATTTACCGTCACGAATTAATACAGTATTTACTGCACCAACAGATGATGACTGATGATCAATTTCATCTAAATAAGGTATAATACGTTCTTTATGTGGAATAGTGATATTAAAACCATCTAAACTTTTACCTTCAATAATCTCTTTGATATGATCAAAATCTTCAATTGAAATGTTAACTGCTTCATAAGTGTATTTTAAATCTAACGACTCAAAATTTTTATTATGCATTAGCGGTGATAAAGAATGTGAAATTGGATCTCCAATTACTGCAAATTTCACGTTTATCCCTCCTATAATATTGAATTTCTTAAGATGACATCTACATTTTTAGGGACTCTAACAATCACTTTTGCACCAGAATCAATCGTTATAAAACCTAAACCAGAAATCATTACATCTCTTTTCTCTTTACCAGTTTCTAAACGAACAGCTTTCATTTCACTCATATTAAATTGGCTAGGATCATGCGGTGGTGTTAATAAATCGCCTATATGATTCTTCCATAATTCATTTGCTTTTTCTGTTTTAGTTCGATGTATATTTAGTTCATTAGAGAAGAAACATACTAAAGGTCTTTTACCACCTGAGACATAATCGATTCGTGCTAAACCACCAAAGAACAGAGTTTGGCCTTCATTTAATTGATAAACACGTTGTTTAATTTCTTTTTTAGGCATAACTAATTTTAATTCTTTTTCAGTTACAAAATGAGTCATTTGATGAGACTGTATTATTCCTGGCGTATCAAACATAAAGGATTTTTCATCTAAAGGTATATCAATCATATCTAATGTAGTACCTGGGAATCTTGATGTTGTAACAACATCTTTTTCACCCACACTTAGTTCTATAAGTTTATTTATTAATGTGGATTTACCTACATTAGTTGTACCGACAATATATACATCTTCTTGATCACGATACTTATTGATTGAATCTAATAAGTCTTCGATGTCTTGCCCTTTTTCTGCAGAAATAAGTACTACATCTTCCGCTTCAAGTCCATATTTTTTAGCGGCGCGTTTCAACCACTCTTTTACGCGACGGTGATTAATCTGTTTAGGTAGTAAATCCATTTTGTTAGCAACTAAGATGATTTTTTTATTACCTACAATTCGTTTAATGGCATTGATAAATGAACCCTCAAAATCAAAAACATCAACTACATTTACTACTATGCCACTTTTGTCAGACAAACCTGTTAGTAAATTTAAGAAGTCTTCACTATCCATGCCCACATCTTGAACTTCATTATAATTTTTCAGACGAAAACATCGTTTACAGATAACATCTTCTCTAAATAAATTGTGTTCTGGAACATAACCAGGTGCATTCTTATCCTCAGATTGCAAAGGCGCTCCACAACCAATACATTTTAATTCTTCACTCAATCAATTTTCCTCCCACTTGATATAACCTTTTTTTCTAAAGTGATTTAACAATCTTCTTTCAATAAGTCGATTAAATTTAGTGATAAATCCATCTGTTCTTTTAACAGGTACTACCATAATTGTATATAAACCATTACGATTACCACCGAAAACGTCAGTTAACATTTGATCACCAATGACAACAGTTTCATTCGGCTTTATATTCATTTGTTTAATTGCTTTTTTAAATGCTTTACCCATTGGTTTTCTTGCTTTACAAATAAAATCTACATTTAAATCTTTTGAAAATTCACCAACACGTTGTTCATTATTATTTGAAACGATCGTAATTTGAATTCCTTTTTCTCTCGCTTCTTTGAACCACTGTTTTATTTGTTCAGTAGGCGCAACAACATCCCAACCTACTAGTGTGTTATCTAAATCTGTAATAATACCTTTTACACCTGTATCTGCTAATTTATCGATATTAATTTCGAAAACTGATTTAACATATGCATTAGGCATAAAATAATGTTTAATAATACCCATTAGTCTGTCACCTTTACTCATTTATTATAATTTTTTTACTAATAATTCTACCATTTCACTTGAAGAAACTGCAGCCTTACCTAAAAATTCCTCAAAAGTCATATCCGCTTCACCATTTGCTAAATCAGATACCGCTCTTGTGATTATAAAAGGAACTTTAAATTGATAACATACTTGTGCAATTGCTGTTGCTTCCATTTCAACAGCCATAGCGTCTGCAAAACGAGATTTTATTAATTTACGTTGTTCTGCACTACCTATGAAGCTATCGCCACTCACTATCAAGCCTGTTTTAGCATTTAAATGTTGTTGTTGTACCACTTCAACAGTTTCTTTTAATAATTGTTGATTAGCTTCATATTTTTCAGGCATTTGTGGAATTTGTCCTAATGCATATCCAAATGCAGTCGCATCAGCATCGTGATAAGTCACATCATTACTGATCAATACATCTCCAATTTCTAGGCTTTCATCTAATGCACCAGCAGAACCTGTATTGATAATGAATTTAGGATTAAATTTTTCGATGAGTAATGTAGTTGATATTGCTGCATTGACTTTACCTATACCGCTTTGAGTAATAACAACCTCTTTATGATTAAGTTGCCCTGTATAAAATTTAACATGTGCAACTGTAATTTCACTTAAATTCACTAATTTATCTTTTAAAATGGAAACTTCTTCTTCCATTGCACCAATAATACCAATCATTA